>NZ_NAJR01000004.1:0-513915 GCF_002196695.1 Shewanella sp. Shew256
TAAAGACGTGAGAAATTGTGAGGCAGTTGGGCCCGTGACCCTAAACCCAGATAAAGCACCAATAGAAGGGGTAATAAATGCAGCTTAATATTTAAGCAAAGAGTGACAACTACCTTGAAAAACACCGAGTGTATCGCAACTTACTCAATACTGTTTTCGGCCATAAAGCGTCTAAAGGTAACTCCCGTCTGGCAGAGGTCGTTTTTAATGTCCTATGTTTATTAGGTCTCACTGAAAGTTGTACATAATCAAAGTCGTACTGGTTAGGTTCAATAAGGGAGAATGAAAAATCTCCCCAGGTTAACTTGGCGGCTTCATTACGACGTAATCCAGTGAAGAAACAGAAACACAAAAGAAAGTAGGCATCACGATGTACAGGGCAATATGCAGATTGAGTGTCTAAATAGGATAATATGACTTGCACATGCTCATGGGAAATGAGGTTGCTATCTACCTCGCTGGAACTCCCTAGCACCTCAATATCAGACAAACATAAATCTCGAACAAAGCCAGAATCGATCAGAAACTGGGCGAAATAATAAATATATTTTTTCCTCTGCGCCGACGAGAAATGATCAGCGGCATCATTTAACTTTTCAGCCCAATCTTCGCCTGACAATAAGTAAATATCACTTGTACAAAAAATAATTAGAAATGGCCGGCTCAAACTTTTGACATAATCAATAGTTGTCAATACTTTTAGTCGCCGCTTGTGCGTCCCCCCTGTCTTTAGTAAAGAATACAGCCAGGCACATAAAATCCAAAAGTATGGATTACTCTTAGATGATGGTTGATCCAGAATGATTGCTATAGCCATGAGACTATCGGATCGAGGTTTGTTGCGTTCTAAAAGTTTACAGAGTTCGGTATATACCTTATCTAATTGTTCGAGCGTCTTTTCCATCGACACAAAAGAAGTATTCTCGTTCGCGACCGTGGACCAATCACGAAAAGCCTTAGTTTTATCAGAAATGGCTTCTGAAAGGTACGGTTCGGCGTTTGCAGAAACTTTGCCGGTCAGGATACGTACAAACGCATTTGTGGGCAATGGCTGGCAAACGCCAGGTAACATGTACATACGATATTGAACCGCGCCATATCTAAGGACATTTTCAATTCGTCGCAGTACCCTTAGCTTCAATAGTGATATATCTGACCAATCGAAACAAGATCCGTAATTTAGATAATACACTAAAGCTGCTTTGAATTGACTGGGCTTTATTGCGAAAGACGCGCCATAGTGAACATTATGCCATTGCTGTAAAGCCATGACAGCCATATCACTTAGCACATATCGTGGCGAATTTATTCTGATATTCCGGCATTGCCAATAACAAATTCCTCCCACGTAGAATATGTCCTGTGGGTATTTAACCATAAGCTGTAAATGTTCGGTTTTCTCTATGTTCACTGTGTAATATAAGATGAGTAATAGCCTTCCCAATTTAGCCTTCTGATCTAAATCTCTATGGGGCGCTATCAACTCCCTGCTTAATTGAGTGTTAATGAGCTCGACTATGGGTAATTTTGTCAAATCTACCGGAGTCAACATCGGTTTATCACGTTTTAACGTGATGATTGAAGGAATGTTTGGCGAGTCTATGTCTAAGAACTTTTTGGCATAGTTGAGTATAGATTGCAGTATGATAAGTTGTGCTTGTTTGCTTAGCACTTCGGGCTTCAATGCAGCAAGCACATTTCCTAACTCTTCAGATAAAAAAGCGTTATCAGAAAGTTTAATCTCCTTTTTTAGATGTCCGAGCAAATTGTTATAGGATGCAAAAAATTCTTTTTCAATTTTTTTTGACTTTTTGTTTTTTACCGCGATTGATGGAAATACACTGCTTGAATATGCAGCGAGGCATTCTATGTATAATGGATGTAGCTTCCCTTGTGTTGAAAGCTGGATTATGAAAGCACAGACTTTAGTGGTTGCCATCCCAACTCCCTGAATAACAGATCTAAAATTGGTACTAATTCAGTAATCGCTTCAATAGTACTTAACGCTGAGTAGTTCCCTATCGGCACTTCACCAACTTGCCAATGACCCATCTGAAAGTTGATTAACTCAGGGTCGACACCCCGATCTAATAAACTACTTTTTAGCCAATGACGACCAGCATTAGCTGGTATGGAATTTTTTTCCTTTAGAACGCTAACTAGTTGTGAAGGAGACAAGCTACGGGTGACAATTCCAGACTTTTGCTTTTGAAAGAAAAAAAATGGACCATGCTGACTGCGGGAGTTTCTTATCTTTGTATACCACGCTGAGGCTTGTAAATTGTCATAACTCAATACTTGCCGATCAACATCGATTATATTATCTAGTTCGCTACAGAATTGAGGCATTAATAGCCGCAATAATCCGCGTAAACATCCTAGATGCCGCCGATATTCAATTAATTGAACTGTTAACACTGATGGGATTGCGACAATACGTGAATGAGTAAAGTCACAATCGTCTTTGTCACTTATACCCATTAAATTCAAAGAAGGTAGAAACAAAGCCAAGGAAGGTAATGGATTCCACGCTGCTCGATAACCAGTTCCGAATAGCAACATCCATGCTGTATATGCTACAAATGCATTGTGGAAGTATGTAATCTCCTCGAACCTGTGCAGAGTTTTTGGGGATGAAGCCTTTGTTTGCAAAGATAAATCGATTATCAACTGCTTAATAGTTGCTAGTGTAGGAGTATATGTTGAGCCCAAATATTGCTCGTCTTGCTGCCAGTATCTCAACTCAAATAAGCTGACAGCAAATGGTTTCCCACTGTAAGCGGAGATCCCTTTTTCAACATCATCCCAAAAGTGCAATAGCTGATCACAGCGCTTTTGATCTCTTACGCTTGAATAACTGCGGGCGACTCGAGTTGTATACATATTAACTGCATAACTAAAATCGATATAAATGGGATCTATGACGTTTGTAGAGTTGATGTAATTGCTCACAAAGTTGGTTAATCTTTTAAGACTTAAACGCTTACCACCTGAGTTGTCAGAAATTTTTGCCAGTTTTTGGGCCAATGTTGACTCAATTATTTCAACGTTAGCGTCCTCAATAAGACTGCCGACTAAACGTGTTCCCATATGAGTGGTGATTAATTTAACTAAAAATTTTGGACATGCAGTAAAAACATCTTCAACCGTTTTTCTTAACCCTATGTGGCTCAGACGTGGTCCAGTTGAGTGTGACAGAGGAAAACACCACCATCCATTTCCGTTAGGATCGATATAAAGACCTTGCTTTTTACAGGCTAGCTCACGAAAGACGCACAGATTTTTGACTTCTGAAACCGATTTACTAAGGAGTAACATAATCCATAGAATTATGGCGGTTTCTCGACTTGAGTCGCGACTACCATAAACCAATAACTTATTAGCAAGCAGGTAAAGTTCGGCAGGCATCAATAACTGAGTATTTTGCATGCCGATGTTATGAGATCGTCTTACTCGGCTAGTAACATCAATTTCTGTCCGGTGCTTTACCATTGGATTAAAATTAATTGAAACGTCAAGCAACGCCTTTCTGTCTCGCTTTTCAGACATATCAGCATTAGCCATCACAAATGATTGCGATGGGTAGAAATCATTTTCGTCCAAACCTTCACTATCTGGAATCAGATTATCTTTTGGCAATATCGCAGATAAACCATCATCAGTCCCCACTATAGGGTAGGTAACCGGATCTCCATATCTCTTAGGTCTTCTATCTTTATCGCCAAGTCCACGAGTACGGCTAATCGCGGGACACCAACTATTCCGAAAAAAATGGCGCAGAACTCTAACATGGGATGTAGGATAAATATTAAGCTTGCTATATTTTCCAGCAAAAATGCTATCGAGATTAGCTGCGATTGATTCTGGGGTATCAAGATGAGTATGCAATATGTGTGCTCGACTAGGGTCGAACGTCTTATATCTCAATTCCATCATTAATCGAAAACTACTGCATGCCTCCTCTTCTCTTGATGTCGTTTGAGTTGCAAGTTCAGGATCGGTCAGCGAATCAATAGTATCAAAATACTGCTTGATGAAGGCAGCAAGTAAAGCTATTGAATGATAATCAGTTTTATATTTCCAAGAACAAATCAAAAGCACATAAAATGGGCGTTCATGACACCATCCCTTACGATACGTGTTTCGATAAAACTCTTTGTTTATTGATAAATCGTTGACTACCATTTGGTGTGCGTGGAATGCATTATAAATGTAAGGAGCAAGACACAGCATTTTTTGAATGAAATTCGCTACTTCAGTAGAAACATTATTCACTCGGGTAATTAACCCGATTAATTGGAAAAAAGCACTCAGATCATCAGGCGCATTAACTCGTTCAAGAAACTCATTGAGGTCAGATAAGATACTTTCTGCTTCAATTTCAATAGCGTTTTTCTTACAATATCCTTCTATATGTTCTAGGATTTTTTGTTTAAGTGCTGTCATTTCAACTTTACCGATTTAGTACTGATATGTAGCCATTGGCATAGTTCAGTTTTTGTTCTAATCGACGGAAATAATGTCTGCCATTCAGAGGACCGAAATACCGACGGCTGCTCAATACTGGTAAACAAATGGGACAATACATGGTTGATGGTATCGGCGCGAATATCCACAAATTCTTTTAACAGCGGCCTTACTACATCGTTCATTAATATTAATCGTCTCAGTTGCGCCTTGGGTCTTCGAGACAGAACTAAACAAGGGACGTTTGTATCCACATTCTTTGCATATTTTGCCTTGCATAACTTCTGATAAGTTAATAAACCAGATAGCACCCTAAAATGTCCTGCTTCGGTTTTACAAACCAAAAAAGGGGATTGGTAGGCATCGAGTAAAGTTGTCACTGGTGATTCGAACGAATCATCTGAACTTGGCTTCAATGAGCTGATTAAATTAAAGCTCTTAGCAAATTCCTCCACATCTTTATCAAGACTGATGAACTTCAAATTGACTATCACAAGCTGAACACCGTCCAGCAGTTTTTCCAATTCACGTCGTATGATTTCAACTTGATAATTCATCTGCAAACCTGCCCTACGATGGAATAGTGGTCAAAAATGACATTTACAGATTGTGCCTAAAACGTGCCAAAATCAAGCTCTATTTAGCTCAAAAATCAAACAAAATCGTTTTTAAAGACAAAGGTATCTTTGATAAATCACCTGTTTTTAAAAGAATTACTGGTTTTTATAGGTTTAAACTGTTAGTATAGGATAAGTGGATTAACGTCTTGACATGGTAGGGGTCGGTGGTTCGAATCCTGTCCCAACATTTAGTCGATACAGATTCCTTGCTGCTGTTACGTCTGCATCCCAATGAACGCCACTACGCAGCGCAGTTTTGTGCCTATCCCAATGTGCTCGATATCAGCGATTGGGACGATGTTTACGGGATTTTGCATCGTGTCGACCTGCTGATCACCGATTATTCGTCGTTATTTATCGATGTACTGCCACTTGAGATCCCTGTTCTCTTCTACCGTTTTGACCATGAGCAGTATCTCAATCAGAGCCGCGATTGCTACGATATAGGTCAAGAACCGCTCAGTATTGGTCAGGTTGCCTATCAATTCGATGACTTATTGGCATTGCTGCAGAAAATGAGTCAGCTTAACGCCAAAACGCAGCCAAGTGAGGCTTACCTGCAATTAAAGCGATTATATTGGTCGCAGCACACTAGCGGTTTATCAGCGGATAACTTAGCGACAGATGCTATATCTGTGGATGAAAGGCATGATGACAGTTTTGCACGTTTAGAGCGGCACCTGCGCCAAGGGCAAACTCAGTCATTTAAGCTTGCCTTTGGTACTGATATCAAGCCTCGGATATGAAAGTTAGATATAAAGGTTCTGGTATAAAAGCTCTGATATAAATAAATCCGCCATCACACTTGGTTTAAAGCCATTTATTAGAAGGTGTCTTTAAACCAATCCCAGATCCCGAGTGAGGTTTCGGGTAATAAATCGATACCGAGCGCCGATTTAAGCAGGTATAACAACAAGAGGCCAAACAGCGTACACAGAAAGATAAAGGCAATAAAGAACAGGCTAAACATCACCAAGGAGAAGCGTTTTTCTCGGCGGGTATAAGCGCGTCTGTTTTTGCCTAAAAGAAATACATAATAAAAGCGCCATTTAATAAAAGGCAGCGCAAACGTACCTCGGTTATCTATAAAGTGTTTACCCCAAGTTCTATCCCCCAAGGCAACACGTATCCCCATTAATTGTTCTTTTGTATAACTGTCGGCAATGTGTGGCGGTAATTTGGCCAATAACTTGAGAATGGTCGGATCCTGTTTAATCTGATCTAGCGTTTCTTGATCCCATGGCTCAAATTCATTCATGCCCTATTTCAACCCGATATTTATTATTTCTGAACAGATTATAGTCAACAATTTAAGCCATTTAGAGATATTACCATCAATCATTCGGTGGATATTCCCGCGCTATTCAGCTCAGGTTAACCGCGGCGCGGGTATCATAGCGCCAGAAATTCACGCAGAGCTTAAGTTTTAAAAGCTATTATTTTCATAACGTTGTAGGAAAATCCGATCTTTTTTGAAAAAATTTTCAAAAAGATTAACCCTTTTTTGCTGCTACTACGTTTACAAAGATAAGAATACAGCAAATGATGGTACAACCATTTGTGCTATGCCTTATCAACATCACTAGGAGACTATTATGAAATTGACTCACCTATTTAACACTGCGGCACTTCCCGTTGCCTTTGCATTATTGTCTTTTAATGCCGCAGCAGTGAGCCCACCACATCCAACAGGATTAAATGCACCTATGATCAGTGTCGCGAGTTTCAACCATAAAAATTATGCCGAGCAAGAAGCCACGAAAATGTTTCCGGCACCTGAGGCGGGTATGGTGCAACATATTTTGACCTTACCAAAACTTGAGAATGAAGACGACTACATGGTCGAAATCCAAATTGGCCAGACCCAATTAGTCGACTGTAATAAGCATGGTCTGAACGGCGAGTTAAAAGAACTCTCGGTTAAGGGCTGGGGTTATAGCTATTATCAAGTATCAGAAGTCTCTGAAGGCCCAAGCACTATGATGGCCTGTTTAGATATGGCGAAAAAAGAAGCCTTTGTCCGCATTCCAGGTGAACTTAAAATGCGTTACGACAGCCGTTTGCCTAAGGTATTTTATCTACCGGAAGGCACAGAGCTGCGCTTTAGAACCTGGAAAGTCGATTCAACGTATCACTACGCTAAATAAACTCGCATCAATATAAGTTGTTTATTTAATTGTATTACTACGGTGATATAAAGGGCATATCTCACGAGATATGCCCTTTTTTATCAGCAAGCTTCGTCGGCTAACTGCACTAATTTGGCTTTAATCTCGGCATATCTAAGGTGTTCGCAGCGACCAAAACCCGATAATTTCCGTACTTGTAGGCGAGTAAATAGTGGTAGTGTCATGCCAGCCAAAAACCGACAACGAGTATCTAGGGATAATAAAGCTAAACCTTTCGACTCCGCCGCTCGTTCCAGTTCATGTAAATCGGCCTTAAGCTGCGCATCATCAGGCCACTTTGGCACTTCGGAATACGCCAATTTAGCCATTTGGCCACGGCATACACTGCAATGACCACAGGATTGAGGCGCGGCGTTATCATCAAAGTAGCGGGCCAAATTGTAATTTAAACAAGTCGTTAGCTCAAAAAATCGCACTAACTGGGCAATACGTGCGACTTCTTTCGCCTCTTTGTTGGTAAAGTATTGATGGAGTTCATTGGCTAAATGCCCCTGCGTTAACGCATCAGCATCCACTTGATAAACATCCGTCACCCGCTTGGCTTCCAATTCGATAAGCTGTTGACTGGCAAGATATTCTAATGCAGCTAATACCCGCGTACGTTCCGCACCTGTGGCTTGATACAGTGCGGAAAAATCTAGACTGCCCCATACCCGCTTCATCTGAGTATGGGTAAAAATGTCATTTAAAAATGCCTGACGCTCGGGGGAAAACTGACTCAAGATCTGCGCTTGTGGCTCAATAAAACGGTAACTGATATCGGCGTAATATGCATAAAGCGGTTTAATCACGCCCAGCATTTCAAGCTGAACCAGCAAGGTTTTAAGGGGGAGTTGTCTGATATTACTCACATTTGACAGCTGATGAAGTTGCAGCTCCCAACGCCCATTGTGGGTTTCTTCGCGAATGTTATCGATCACGGCTGCAATACTGGCCTGTTCCGGCGTATCGCCGTAGACAAAATTTTCGACCGTGTTTATGCCATCTAAATTGGCCAAGGTCACGCAGTGGGAGAGCTGGCCATCCCTTCCTGCACGGCCGATTTCTTGGCAATAATTCTCGATGGATTTAGGTAGGTCGTAGTGGACCACAAAGTGAATATTGCTTTTATCTATGCCCATTCCAAAGGCAATGGTCGCAACCACAATGCGGATCTTACCTTGCATAAAATCTTGCTGAATTTGCTGACGTTTTTCATCCTCAAACCCCGCATGATAGGCACTCGCATCAAACCCCATTTGGCAAAGTTTCGCCGCTACATCCTCCGCAGTATGCTGCAAAGTCACATATACAATCCCCGCGCCAGTAAAGTGATTAAGCTGTTGTTGCAGTGCAGTCAGTTTGTGTTGGCTTGCCACAGGCAAGACAGTCAAGTCGAGGTTTGAACGATAAAAGCCTGTTTGCACAATATGTTGTGGCTTGATATCGAAGCGCGCCGCCATATCCAGTTTCACTTTACGTGTCGCCGTGGCCGTGAGTAACAGCACCAATGGAATCGCTAATTCGCGGCGATAATCGGGAAGCTTTAAATAGTCGGGGCGAAAATTATGTCCCCATTCCGAGATACAGTGTGCTTCGTCAACAACCAGCATAGAGATAGGAATGGATTGAATAAATTGCCTAAAGCGCTCATTTTTAAAACGTTCAACCGACACCATCAGAAGTTTTAACTCGCCAGAGCGAGCATCACGCATGACCTGTTGGGTTAATTCAGGCGTTAAGGTCGAGTCGATACTTGCCGCTTTAATACCCTTCTCATGCAGAAAACTCAGTTGATCTTTGATCAATGCCAGTAAGGGTGACACTACTAAGGTTAAATGGGGAAGTTGCAGCGCAGTAAATTGGTAACAGAGTGATTTTCCTGAGCCGGTGGGGAAAATGGCAAGGCTCGAATGGCCTGACAACAGTTGCGAGACAACCTCCTGCTGCCCTTGCCTGAATCCATCAAAACCAAACTGTTGCTGTAATAATGACGCATAATCAGTGGCGTTAGCTGACGGCGTTATTGAATAAGACATAAACAAATCCTTATGCCACCACAAGGGTGGAGGCGACCACGCAAACAAATGACTGAATTAGTGAATGCGAGTAAGCGTGTCGCTATGATTTTCTGGCTAAATATAAATTGATAAAGGCGGTGAGTTTGTCGTTGAAGGCTTCTTCAAAGGCATCAACATCCTGACCTAAGGTATTGAAATACTGTGTTACTTGCGTGCGAGACAGGCTTTTATTGGCGACACTGTATTCCATTTCTGGCAGAGTTTTATCGTACCTAGGCACAAGCGACCAAGTCACTACATCGGCGGCAAAGTGCTTCATCGCTTGCTGCGCTAAGGCACAAAAAGCTTCAATATGCTCACGCCCATCGGGCCCCAAACACCCGGGTTCGACGCGGCAAAGGACGGCAACCTTTCTATGCTGTGACATGCTGTTTCCCTGTATAAAACGCATTAAAAATAGATAGTTATATAAGAGATAGCGAAAGCGAATAAGTCATTTTTGCGCTTAAGCTCCCTCTCTTTGAGTGTATGTGACACGCGTAAGAAGTCACGTACGCTAAGGTTAAAAATCACACATCGATATTTTAAGCCTCACTATCGTCATCAGCCATGGCAGAGGCATGTTCCGATAATAACGTATCGAGCGCTTGATCAAAACTGTCCAAACGTTCGAGTTCCATATAACGCTTCAAACGCAAAATAATATCTTTGCTAACTTCGATATGGGATTTTTTCTGGCGTTTCTTAATTTGTGAAAGTTCTTTTCGAACCATGCGCCAACCCAAATCACTGAAATATTGATTCAGCATTCGATTTACGAATTGTAGTTGTTGGTTAACGGGCTGATTTTTTTTACGCAGTTGAACCAGCAAATTTAAATTCGCAATTAATTCGGTATAACTGGATTGAGATTGATTTAACTGAAACCACTCTGCCCGTTCGGCGACAATCTCGGGATGAACCATGCGATAAATTAACGGTAAGGCAAACACTAATTCAGTTTTATCTAACAGTAATAATTTTCGGCCCGCGGTAGGCGCGGTGTGATGATATTCCCATAGCGTGTTTGTCGTCATTGGTATGATTTTATACTTTCTAATATTGGTTTATGAATAAACTCATGATACCGATAAACAGCATAGATTAAAAGAATGGTTACACCATTTTATAAGTTCAATTTTACCGCACAAGGTTAAACGTCCCACCCCAGAAACACACGAGCTTGAGCACATACTTATCTTGTCCACTTATCCCCTGTTTTCGCATGGCTAAATCGACATCAGTTTGACATCACTAAACCATAAGATAAATTTTGGCTGCTAGTTCTTAACCACATAAAATGGTTAAACCACCTTTTAAAAATAAAGTTACTCACCCACAGAGTTAGCCGACTAGCAAAATAAATGCAGGTTATTTTCTCGCCAAATTTAACTTAGATTATTGAAGTTGACTAAATAACAAACAACAAAACTAAGCTCCTCTTTATCTATTATTAATGTGTTATTTGAACGCATCTCATACTTCGAGTTAGTTTTGTGCCCGCCTTCCCAACAGTTCCACGTTAAATAATGCCTTCTTTTTAATCGATACGATCAATTAAAACACAAATAACACCTCTACCAGTGATAATGACGATTATCACTGGTAGATAAAGGTTGGTTTTACGTATAATTGCGGCAGTTTTATCGGCGGCAAAATACTCCCATGTCTAAATCGATTATCCATTATTCCACAGGTGGAAGTGCTCCTAGCCGTTCCTCTGGCATAACATCGAATATCACATCAAGCGATAAACAAATGGATCCGCCGTTTTTTGAGGAAAGCTCACTACCCCAATCGGTTCACAGTGATTTTTTTAATGCGGCCGCCGAAACTGAATACGAAATCTCCATCAATACCCGTCGGGTTTATCGGACTAGCTTTGGCCTATTTGAGCAATATTGCGCGACGCATCAGCTGCAGTCGTTACCCGCCGATCCGCGCAGTATTATTTCTTTTATCGGTCATCAAAAAGAATTGCTCCAAGCAAGCAATGGGACTCAGCTATCAAAGCAAACCTTAACGACTCGGCTAGCCGCGATCCGTTACTATCATATTCAAGCAGGATTTCCATCCCCCACTGAACATCCGCTAGTGATCCGTGTGATGCGTGGTCTTAGTCGTAATCACCATAGACAAGTTCAAGATTATGATCAGCAACCAATCATGTACGATGAGGTCGAACTACTGATCCAAGCGATAGAGCAACAACCCCATCCACTGCTACGCTTGAGGGATAAAGCCATCATTCAACTCGGACTACAGGGCGGATTTCGCCGCTCTGAATTGGCAAACTTAAAAGTACAATATTTAAGTTTTATGCGGGATAAATTAAAAGTACGGCTGCCTTTTTCTAAAAGCAATCAACAGGGATTAAGGGAATGGAAGAATTTACCCGACTCAGAACCCTTTGCCGCCTATAATGCCGTCAAGGACTGGTTACATGAAAGTAAAATTACCGAAGGTCATTTATTCCGCTCAATTTCGCGAGATGGAAAAACCTTAAGACCTTATCAAGTCAGTGATAAGGTCACATCTAAATCATCACTCGTCCGAAATAGTGGATTCTTAAATGGTGATGATATTTATCGGATCATTAAGCAGTATTGTTTAAAGGCGGGATTACCGGCGCAATATTATGGCGCCCACAGTTTGCGCAGCGGATGCGTAACACAACTACATGAAAATAATAAAGATACCTTGTATATTATGGCAAGAACAGGACATACGGATCCCCGTTCATTACGCCATTACCTCAAACCTAAAGAAGATTAACCGCAGCATTAGCACTTAATTAACAACACTGTTTTTAATATTTATGTTAAGAATAATTTTATTTTTAAGCTATTTTTAATAAATAAGAAAAATTATTATATTGCAGTATTACTGTCATATAAACTCAGCTTTAGTGTCATATTGCTACTTTAGGCTTAGCTTCGAAATTTAATTCTTCGAACTAGCTGGAGTGAAATATGAGCAAGGCCACCTTTGATCCAACACTTTATAATAAAAGTAATAACGAACCTTTTAACCAAGTGTTGGATAAACATTTATCCCGCCGTAATTTTGTGAAAAGCGGATTAGGCCTAGGTGCGATGACCGCCTTTGCAGGCATGGGATTAGTCGGTTGTGGTTCGGACAATTCCCCTGCCCCAACACCTATCGATCCCGTACCGCCATTACCACCGACCCAAAGTAGCGCCAAATTAAACTTCACATCAGTCGCCGGCGCCCGCCTGGATGCGGTTGTGGTACCCGAAGGTTACAGCGCGCAAGTACTCGCCCCTTGGGGAACACCATTAAATGCAAAGGCCACACCTTGGAAAGCCGATGGCAGCAATACCGCCGATGACCAAGCAAACTCTGTCGGTATGCATCATGATGGTATGCATTTCTTCCCATTGAATGATGCCGGCGATGACGGTTTACTCTGTATCAACCATGAATATATCGACGAGATAGCCCTGCATCCTAATGGCCCAACCGTAGATGAAACCACTGGATTACGTACCATCATCGATGAAATCCGTAAGGAAATTAATGCCCACGGCGTGTCGGTGGTAAGAATTAAACTCATTAATAATCAATGGGAAGTTGTTTACAACGACAGTCATAACCGCCGCTTTACCGGCGCAACTGTGATGGATATCGCCGGGCCACTCGCTTATTCGCCACTACTAGAAACCCGTTATTCGCCCGATGGAAGTCAGGCTCGTGGCACCTTAAATAACTGTGGTAATGGTTTCACGCCTTGGGGCACCTATTTGACCTGCGAAGAAAACTGGCCGGGTTACTTTGCCAACCGTGGCACTTTAGCCGCCGATCAAGCTCGCATTGGGATCAGCAAAAGCAGTACCCGCTATGGCTGGGATGATTTAGCGGGTCACGCCGAGGAGCGTCTCGATGAATTCGCGCGTTTTGATGTCACGCCAAAGGGGAATAGTGCACAAGATGATTACCGCAACGAGGCTAATGGTCACGGCTATATCGTTGAAATTGACCCCTACAATCCAAGCTCACGCGCCATCAAACGCACTGCCCTTGGTCGCTTCCGCCACGAGGGATGTACCTTTGGAAAATTAACCGAAGGTAAACCTGTGGTGTTCTACTCTGGCCACGATTCTCAATTCGAATACTTATATAAATTTGTGTCGAATGCCGTGTGGGATCCACAGGATGCAAACAGCACAAATCGCCTGCAAATGGGTGATAAATATATGAATGAAGGAACATTGTATGCCGCTAAGTTTAATGAAAATGGCGCTGGTGTATGGTTGCCTTTGACCTTAGACAGCCAAACGACAGATGGTAAAACCTTAGGCGATAGCTTTGCCAGTCTGGCCGAGATTATCTTAAATACTGCTGGTGCGGCGGATTTAGTCGGCGCAACGCCTATGGACCGCCCAGAGTGGTGTGCGGTTGACCCCTTCACAGGTTCAGCCTATTTAACCCTGACCAACAACTCTAAGCGTACCGAGGCAAACCCAGCTAATCCAAGGCTTAAAAACTCCTTTGGGCACATTATTCGTTGGGATGAAGGTGATAAAGACACTGAATTCACATGGGATATTTTTGTCTTTGGCTCACCGAGTGATGGCAATGCCGAGACCAACCTGTCGGGCTTAACTGACCTTAACCAATTTGCCAGCCCCGATGGATTGGCCTTCGACGCCCGCGGTATTTTATGGGTGCAAACCGATAATGGTGCCAAAGAAGTCGCCGAAGAAACCAACGATCAAATGCTGGCGATTGTGCCATCAACCTTAGTCGACAGTGCTAATAAACAAGCCAGTGTCACGGCCGAAAACCAAATGGAATTAAAGCGTTTCTTTGTCGGGCCAAACGATTGCGAAGTCACAGGCTTTGCTATCAGCCCAGATTACACTTCGGTTTTTGCCAACATCCAGCATCCGGGTAACTGGCCCTATTCGAATAATGCGGCCGAAATAACGCCTGCTGGTACCGTACTGCGTCCACGTGCGGCAACTGTTGTGATCCGCAAACTCGATGGTAAAGAAGTGGCGGTCTAATCACTCACCCTACCGAAACCCGATAAAAATCCCCGCCAGCGGGGATTTTTTATTCACTCACGGCACCACCACCCAGCGCTCGATACAGGGCGATTTTGGCCAATTGCTTATCCCTTAAGATCTCGCTGTAGGCCAATTGGGCGCTAAACAATTGCCGCTGCGCATCCATTAAATCCAGCGAAGTGGCCACACCATTTTGGTAACGCAGTCTAGCAAGACGTGCATAAGCCGATGAAGATTCAACTAATTCCTTTTGCGCTTTGATGGCCTCTTGGGCGCGTTTAAGATTATTCAGCGCATCGTTCACATCAAAGTAAGCGGTCAGCACCACATTGCGATAATTCAGCATCGACTGTGTAGCTGCTTCGATGGCAATATCATATTCAGCAGCAATCTTTCCGCGGTTAAAAATTGGCGCACTAATGCCGCCAAGCAGTGACCAAGTGACACCATTACTGTCGAAGATATCTTTAAGATGATTGTTCTCCCGACCATACACACCCGAAATGGTAAATTTAGGGAAAAAGGCCGCCTTGGCGATACCCACTTCCGCATTCGCTGCAATCATCTGCTGCTCGGCAATGTTGACATCGGGTCTCAATGTCAACAATTCAGAGGGAACACCTGTATTGAGTTCATAGGGTAACCCCATATTTTCGGGTAAGCCTTGGGGAGATGGTAATGCATAATCATATTCACCGAGTAAGATATGCAACTGATTTATTTTATATTTTCTTTCGTAGTCTAATGTCGGCAAGGTCACTTTGGTGCTTTGAAGCTCAACTTCTGCCTGACGCACATCGAGGCCCGAAATCACGCCATTGGCATGGCGAAGCTTGGCGATATCCAGCTCTTTCTGCCGTAATCCCACGGTGTCGATAGACACACTATAACGCTGCTCGATATCGAGCCATTCGTAATAACGGCTAGCAATATCACTGATAAGACTGACATGGCTGAGCCTGAGCTTTTCAACCTCCGAAAGATAATCGGCCATAGCGGCCTCGCTCGCCCTGCGGTTTGCGCCCCAAAGATCTAGCTCCCACGAAACCGCGCCGCCTAAATCTAAGGTGGTACTCGGACTTGGATTAGCGCTAGTTGCACCGCTATCTAAACTGCGTTCATACCCCGCCTTGACTGAAACCTCAGGCCAAAGCGCACTGTCGACCACTGTCATTTTTGAACGTGCAGCGAGAAGACGCGACTGCGCCATTTGTAGGTCCAGATTGTTCGCAAGCGCATGTTCAATCAAGGAAATCAGCACAGGATCTTGATAAAAATGCCGCCAAGATAGGGCCGAGACCTCCTTTACATTCCCCTGCTCGGCAGTAGTTTGCGACAACATTTGCGCTTGATACTGGCTCGGTAACGCCAGCTCTGGCCGCTGGTAATCTGGCCCCATGGCGCAGCCTGCAACACTCAATGCCGTCACGAGTCCCAAATAAAGCGGCTTTAAACGCAAACCCACTGAAAAATACTGGATCACAGGCCGAGTCGCCGATGATGGATGGCTGGAGAGAGTATGATGCTTAACCACGGCTCACCTCCTCGACGGTTTCTTGATCTAGAAGTAATTCCTCTTTTGTTTTAATGGGTTGTTTAACGACTTTCTTTTTAACCCAGCCAGCGGTCGTTACAAAGAACAGCGGCACAAACACTATGCCTATGGTGGTTGCCAACACCATGCCACCCAGGATGGGTAAAGAAATCGATTGCCGACTCACGGCCCCAGGCCCTTCGGATAACACCAGCGGCAACACCCCAAGAATAAACGCCATGGAGGTCATTAAAATCGGCCTAAAGCGCATGGTCGCAGCTTCGAGCGCCGCCGAAATACGCGTCCGGCCTTGCTGGTGCAACTGATTGGCAAACTCGACAATTAAAATCGCATTCTTCGCCGCCATACCGATTAAGGCGATAAATGCCACTTGGAAGAATAAGTTACTCTGCATCCCACTGATTAAGGTCGTCACCGCCGCCCCTAAGAGTGCGATGGGCGCGATCAGCAATACCGCGACTGGGATACTCCAACTCTCATAGAGCGCGGCTAAAAACAGGAATACAAATAACAGTGCTAACCCAATAGCAATGCCAGTTTGGTTCGCCGACTGCACCTCTTGGTAGGTAATGCCTGTCCATTCGTATTTAAACTCATCGGGCAGGATCGGCGTTGCGACCCGCTCTATGGCTTGGATAACATCACCAGTGGCGTAGCCCGTTGCAGGCGTGACATTGATGGAGGCGCTGGAGAATAAATTGTAGTGGGTCACGGAAGATGGCCCAACGGTGTAATCATACTTCGCCAGCACGCCAATCGGCACCATAGCGCCGCTCGATGAGCGCACATAATAATCTTTGATCTGGTGCGGAAATTGACGGTAGCTTTCTTCCGCTTGGATCTTCACCCGATAGACACGGCCAAAGAGGTTAAAGTCATTCACGGTTGAGGAGTCCGTTAAGGTTTTGATGGTGCTGTAAATATCACTAACATTCACCCCAATCGCCATCGCCTTTGCCTCATCGACCGTCAAATGCAACTGTGGAATTGCGCTCTGCAGTGACACGCTGGCACTGGCAACTTCAGGCTGCAGTTTTAGCTGTTCGACTAATTCGTTAGCGGTTTCTATTAAGCCATCAAAATGGGTGCCAGAGGTGTCTTGGAGCTGCATTTCCACCCCAGAGCCATTGCCTAAGCCGGGGACGGCCGATGGCAAATACAGGTTAAACTCAGCTTCTAAGACGTTTTTCAGCTCCTTATCTATCGCCTTCATCACGGATTGTACCGTAGCATGACTGGCTTCGCGCTCAGCCCAAGGCTTGAGTACCACTTCAAATTGACCGTTGGCCTGATTCGCCCCCGAGCGGCGGTTTTCCCCCGCCAAGGTAAATGAATAGGCCACGGCGGGATTGGCGCGCACATATTGCTCGGCTTTCTTTAAAATCGTCTCGGTACGATTCACCGTTGAGCCATCGGGCAATGTCATATCGATAAAGAACCGACCTTGGTCCTCATCGGGCATAAAGCTGCTCGGCAAATGGGACATGATGAAATAGGTGCCACCAAACATAATCGCAAAGGCTAAATAACTGCGTTTGGCGTATTTGTTGGTTAAGGCGACTAAGCCGACATATTGGTTGGTACCTAGGTCGAGTTTACGATTCAGCCAATGGAAGAATCCCCTTTCTGGTGCCTTGCTGGGTTTTAATAATAAGGCGCACAGTGCCGGACTTAAGGTCAGCGCGACTAGGGTGGAGATCAACACAGCGACCGTAATCGCCACCGCAAACTCGCGGTACATGATGCCGGTGATCCCCGCTAAAAACGACACGGGCACGAATACCGCGCAGAGCACTAAACTGGTGGCCACTAATGCGCCCGACAATTCTTTCATCGCAATTCGGGTTGCATCTATCGCGCTCATGCCCTTCTCATGGATTAAACGTTCCACGTTTTCAACTACCACAATGGCATCGTCGACCACAATGCCGATGGCGAGAACCAGCGCGAGTAAACTCACGGTATTAATAGTAAAACCAAAGGCCAGCATGGCCGCTAAGGTTCCAATCAAGGAAACCGGTACGGCAATGGCCGGGATTAAAGTGGCGCGCACATTTTGCAGGAATAAGTACACCACCAACACCACGAGCACCAAGGCTTCTATCAGGGTGTGGATCACCTCATCGATAGATTCTTGGATAAAGATGGACGCATCATAAAACACTTCCCATTTTATCCCTTGGGGAAACTTTTGCGACAACTCTGCCATCGTCTGTTTCACCTTGCGGGTCACTTCTAACGCATTCGCGCCTGGCAATAAATAGACCTGCAAGATGGTAGCATTTTCACCATTTAACTGGGATTGTAAGGTATAGGCGGAGGAGCCGAGTTCTACGCCGGCAATATCCCGCAGCCGGATAATCGAACCATCGGGATTGGCGCGCACTATGATCTCATTAAAAGCCTGCACCGAGCTTAATCTGCCCGCCACACTGATGGGCAAAGTTAAACTGATGTCGTCATTATTAGGTTGAGTACCAATGGTGCCTGCGGGGGATTCTTTGTTTTGTGCCTTGATGGCGTTGATCACATCTGTGGTCGTTAAGCTGTACCCCGCCATGGCATCGGGTTTTAACCAAATCCGCATCGCATAACTGCGTGAACCCGTGTTACGGGTACGGCCCACGCCAGGAATACGCCTCAGCGCCGATTCGATATTGATGGTGGCGTAATTACTCAGGTAAATCTCATCGAATCTTTCATCGTTCGAAGTTAACGCGAGTTTTAGCAATTCCACCGACGCATCTTTGGAGACTGTCACTCCTTCGGTTTGCACATCGATTGGCAGCCCCCCCGAAGCTTGCTGAGCGGAGTTTTGCACATCCACCGCCGCCAAGTCCGCATTGGTGCCCACATCGAAGGTAATGGTCACACTGGTGCCGCCCGAATTGGTGCTCTTGGAACTCATGTAAATCATATTAGGCACACCGTTCACTTCCTGCTCGAGCGGTGTGGCGACGGATTCGGCGGCTGTGGTAGAGCTTGCGCCAGGGTATGAGGCAGAAATGGTCACCTGTGGCGGCGTGATATAAGGATACTGATCGACGGGCAGCTTAAACATCGCAATCACCCCGAGCAGCACGATAACAATCGAGATGACGCTGGCAAAAATCGGCCGATTAATAAAAAACTGCGCCATTATTTTTGCTCCTGCTTTTGCTGCTCCAAGGCTTGGCGCTTAAGTGCCTCGGCTTTTGACATCTCATCTTCCTTCTCGGCGTATTCCTTCGCGCTTAACGGCTCGGCAATCTGGCCGTGGCGTACACGGTGCATGCCTTCGGTGATCACCATCTCGCCAGCCTTGAGACCACTTTTAACCACAACCCCTTCAATCCCTTGATGATCGATCACGATAAAGCGCCGCTCGACCGTGTTATTGGGCAATACCACCATCACGTATACCCCGCCCTGATCCACTTGGGTGGCCTTTTGCGGGATAACAATCGCATTGGGGATTTCGGACAGTTTAATCCGCACATTAGTATATTGGCCGGGCAACAGCTCTTTTTCAGGATTAGGCAGAATGGCGCGCACCTCAAAGGTGCCAGTGTTAGGGTTCACCTGGGGATCGGTAAAACTCACATCCCCAAGGTAGCGATATTCACTGCTATCGGGGAGCGTTATCCGCACAAAACCCGCGAGTGCTTTACCTTCGACCTCGGCTTCTTTTTTCGCCGAATAACTGGTCAGGCGGCGCTGGGCATTTAAATAATCCAGTGCCGACATATTAAAGCTGACATAAATCGGGTCGACCTGTTTAACGCGGGTCAGTAGCGATTGGCCCTTACTGCCCACAAGTGCACCAATATCGACCTCGGAGCGACTCACCAGTCCGGCTATTGGCGCCTTAATTTCGGTATAGCTGAGTTCTAATTCGGCCTCTTCCACCTCGGCGCGACTCGCGGTGAGGTTAGAACGCGCCTGAGCCAAGGTGGAGAGCGCATTATCGTAATCGAGCTGACTGGCTGCATCCTGCTCATACAGCGGCTTTAAGCGTTTCACATCTCGCTCGGCCTTATCGAGAATAGCCTGCTGAGAAGACAGCTTGGCCTTTAAACGATTCACCACCGCCACATAGGGTTTATTATCAATCTGATACAGTAGTTCACCCGCTTTGACAGCACTACCTTCGACAAAACGCTTCTCCTCCACAAAGCCATCGACACGCGCCCGAACTTCCACATCTAAGGAAGCTTGGGTCACGCCAATATAATTGCCATAGAGCGGTACGGTTGCCGTGGTGACTTTTTCCACCACCACCATTTTGGGGGAGATTTTAATTTCAGGATCTTGGCAGCCACTCACCGAGAGACAGAGCAAAAGCCCACTCAGATAAAGGGGAAATGAGCCTAAGCGTGGAACAAAAAAACGAGCTGTAACAGATGGTTGAGGCATATGCGAATCCCGCACTCTAAAGACAGTGGAACCACTCGCATGGGCAAAGTGGTTTTAACAATTTTAGTCGGTTCTAGGTAACGTCCTGTGACCAATGCAAATTCAGTGTAAGGCAAACAGCATAAAATTGAAATTTTAAAATCAATAAGTTCAATGATTTGTGATGGGAATGCTAAAGCGAGGATTTACAGCGGATGAGAACAAGTGAAATCACTCCCCAAGAGTGTCAGTGTACTCTTGGGGGATTAAAAACTATCTAGTGTTAAACACTGGTTGGCGTTGCGGCGCAGTAAGCCGCTTCGAAGGCGTCGGTAAACTCGCTGATGGGTAAAATATCCTCGCGGCAGCGGCGATTGCGCCCGAGCAATGAGGACTCCACAAACAGATCGAACCAAGCCGTTAGTGCCTTACCATTAGCCTCCTCGCCCATTGCCGCCAGCGCAAGTGAGGCAACTTCTGCCGTCCCTAATTGAAAGTCATGACTGCCCTTACGTAAGGCATAGGTGGCTAAGGTATCGGGGTCGAAGGACAGCATAGGCAACCCCTGCAAATAAGTGCTTTTGCGAAACATCTTAATCGCTTCACGCCAACTGCCGTCGAGCATAATGAGAAGTGGTCGTTTACCCTCGGCAAGACTGTCCATGGGCACCTCAGTCAATACGGTTTGCCCTTGGTCGGCATATTGCGCCGGAAAGACTAAAAAGGGCTGATAGTCGCTTGAAGCTAATAGCGCCAACAGCTCAGGGGCGGGTTCGGTGCGCGACCAGAGAAAGGCATGGGTATCCGGGATAAGATCGGCAATTAAGCGACCGCTGTTGGTCGGCTTTAAGACCTCATCGTTATACATCAGCAGCAGAAAACTGGCCTGAGTGGTCAACTGTTTACGCAGTGAACAGGTACAAAATTGCTCGCCCAATAGGCAAAAATGACAGCGGATCAGTTTTTTACCGCGGGCGCCAAAGGGCTTAGTCGATATGGATTTACGGTATTCATATAAGCGATGTACAGCGTGGGGGGCTAGAGCCATGGCAGCCAATTCTCAGTCTATTTCGGTCAAACTTGTTTTTAGAGGCGCGACTCAGTATACGCCATTTATGCGTGTACTTGCGTGCGGTGGCGCAGTGTATCCTTTGGCCGTGAAAGGCGCAATTAGCCTAGAGTAAAAGTGGCATTGCCTTTAAATTTTCCTTTGGGTATTTCACGACCCTACACAACAAAAACACCATTAAATCAGATCAAAAACTCAGCATTGCAATATAGGCATCAACCTCTTGTTCACCCTTTACTAAAATATTGCCGTTAATCCTATCACCCAAGCGAAATTAAATGGCGAGTCGAGCCTAAATCATGCTAAACCTTTCATCATTATCGAGTTTCAAACGGCGCAGATTGTTAATCCGTGCCGTTCAATCATCCCATCATCCCGAAAGGAATTGTATGCCAGAGTCTCTTCAGCCAGCCGTAAAAACAGCGAGGTTTTTACGCTTATCGAACCCATTACCCCTTCTCGGTTTAATGCTGATTACGGCGGCGCCATTAGTGGCCAATGCTGCATCACAGGTTCAGACAGAAGCCATGCAATCCCTTGTCAACTCCGCGGTTAATCCCTTAATGAAGGAATATGGGATCCCTGGAGCCATTGTTGGGATCAGTATGAATGGTCAACAGTATTTCTTCCCCTATGGTGTTAGCTCAAAAACCACTGGGCAAGATGTCAGCGTGAATACCCTGTTCGAGATTGGTTCTATCAGCAAAACCTTTACCGCGGCACTCGCAAACTATGCTCAAGTCGAAGGTAAGCTCACTTTGACTGACAAGGTAAGCCAATACCTGCCCGAATTAAGGGGCAGTGCCTTTGGCCAGATAAATCTTATCAATCTCGCGACCCATACCGCGGGCGACTTGCCCATGCAAGTGCCTGATAAAGTGACCAACAATGCAGAATTGATGCGTTATTTTAAAGAATGGCAACCCGCCTATGCCGCGGGAACACACCGAAATTATGCCAATCCCAGCATTGGATTACTCGGTTTAATTGCGGCTAAACAGTTAGGGCAAAGCTTTCCAAACGCAATGGAGCAAACCCTATTTCCACAACTGGGAATGACTCACAGCTATCTTCAAGTGCCAAGCAACAAGATGGCCGATTATGCCCAAGGATATAATAAGCAAGATCAGCCCGTGCGCCTGAATCCCGGTGTGTTAGCCGACGAGGCTTACGGGATAAAAACCTCGGCCGTGGATTTGCTGCGTTTTGTTGAAACCAATATGCAGCAACATCCTCTCCCTTCCGCACTACAGCAGGCCATAGATGCAACTCACGTTGGCTACTTTGATGTCGGTATGATGACCCAAGAGATGATTTGGGAGCATTATCCCTATCCTATAGCCCTGGATAAGCTGCTTACGGGACATACCCAAGAAGTGGTGTTTGGCAGTCTGCCAGTGAAACCAATCGAGCCGCCGCAAGCACCACAGCCTGATTTATGGATAAATAAGACAGGTTCAACTGGTGGCTTTGCCGCCTATGTGGCTTATATTCCCGCTAAAAAACTGGGCATGGTGTTACTGAGCAATAAAAATTATCCCGTACCGCCTCGGGTGACTGTTGGCTACCAGATATTAACGGGCTTAGCAGCACTGCCAGCAAAATGACCCCTTAGCCCCCTCATTCAATGGAAGGCAGATTCTGCTTTCCATCTTTTTAATTGTTAACTCGCATACTGCTTTACGTCTCTATCTCTGTACTTATCTGAACGATAACTCTTTTATCCACATCGGATATAAAAAATCTTGTTAATAAATAACTTGTGTTGATTAATTTAAGCTGCCGCTATTTATCAAAATCAAAACCCAATTAACAAGTTACTCACTAAGTGTAAGCTTAGTTTGACAATGATAGTTCGATAGAAAAACTTATGAATAAGATTAAAAAATATTCCAGTAAATCAATATGATTGCCACTTGAACTGAAATGTTTTGGGCGTAAGATGCGCGCCATCGTTCAACTCTGCTTTTTAATGGAATTATGATGTCAGACGACACACCGTCTTTAATCTCACAAAAAGCGCCGACACCCGCCGCAGGCAGCGCCACTCAGTTACTCTTTATGCTGGTTTTTATGGTGGCCTGTGGGCAGATGGCACAAACTATTTTTGTCCCTGCACTTCCATTTATCGCCCAAGGCTTAGCTGTGGATGCCAGTAAATTGCAGGCAGTTATGGCTTGCTATCTGCTCGCCTACGGCCTATGTCAGTTTATCTATGGCCCATTATCCGACCGCGTTGGGCGTAAAATGCCGCTGCTCATTGGCATTGGGATTTTTATCCTTGGCGCCTTGATGGCGGCAAATGCCACAAGTTTTAGCCAATTGATTTTCTCAAGCCTGCTACAGGGGCTAGGTACCGCGAGTGCGGGCGCCTTGTGCCGAAGTATTCCAAGGGATCATTACTTCGGCGATAACTTAGTTAAATTTAATAGTTATGTGTCCATGGCCGTGGTGTTCTTGCCCTTGGTCGCGCCCTTTTTAGGCAGTTTTGCCTCCGCTTACTGGGGTTGGCAGGCCGTTTATTGGGTGCTGTTTGGATTTGGCGCCTTGGTTTGGCTACTGCTCTGCTTTGGCTTTAGAGAATCCTTACCCAAGGATAAGCGAGAGCAACAACCCATTTTGGCATCCTATCGCCATGTACTGCGCCACCGCAGTTTTAGGGCCTATTTGCTTTCGCTTATCGCGACTTTTGCCGGCATTGCCGCCTTCGAAGCCATTGCTGGCGTACTCTATGGCCAATATTTGCAACTCTCGCCGTTTATGGTGAGCTGCTATTTTGTCGCGCCCATCCCTGGATACTTACTCGGTGCCCTGATTGCGGGTAGACAAAAACAGGCGCAGCGCACGGTGTTACAAGGGGTTGCGCTCTTGGGCGCAGGCGCCTTGTTTATGTTGATCCCAGGTATATTTCAGCTGGTCGTGGGCTGGAGTTTACTGATAGGCTCGATTCTGTTTTTCAGTGGTGCAGGCATGTTATTTCCGACATTAACCTCGGCGGCGCTAGAGCCGTTCCCACGCCAAGCAGGCATTGCGGGCGCCCTACTCGGTGGCCTACAAAACTTCGATGCGGGGCTTGCCGCCTTAACCATGTCGCTCGTGCCAATGGGCGGCCAGTTAAGTATTGGTTTGCTGAGCGCGCTGATGGTGCTGTTAGTGATTGTCGCCTTGCATTATGCAAAAGACCAAAACGATACCCATCACACCCTGTTGCCACAAAATCCATAGCAGACATATAACACCCAATAAAAAAGCCCACATTGGTGGGCTTTTTTATTGCTTCGATTAGAGAATGCGTCTGAGTAGGAAGTCTGCCTTTAATCTTCTAATGCGAGTCATAATCTTCTTCACTGGCGCGGGATAGCTTTGTAAGGTATCCACTTGGCTGTAGTGATACAGTCTTTGCGTGTGTTCGAGGATATGGCTTTGCTCGGCCTCAAATTGTGCCTTCCAGCTGCCGCTTTCATCGTGAATGAGTAACCCATTCTCTAAATCCAGCGCCCATGCTCTTGGGTTTAAGTTTGAGCCCGTGATCAAATGCTTACGACCATCGGCGCTGATACCCTTGAGGTGATAGCTATTGATACCGTGTTTCCACAGATGAATATTAAGCTGACCATTATCGATTGCCCATTGCTGACGCTTAGCAAATTTACGCAGCGATTGCTCATAGAGATACGGCAAAGCACCAATGGTAGAGAAATCCTGCTCGGGCGGAATGTAAAAGTCATTCGCCGTTTTATCCCCAACCACTATGTCGATACGTTTGCCTTTACGCAGGTGCTTTGCCAAGGCACGCACCAGAATATAGGGAGGATTAAAATAAGGCGTGCAAATAAACAGCCTGTCTTTTGACTCTTCCACCATGGCAATCACGGCTTTATTCAGCAGGTTATGTTTGCGGCCTAATCCCAGTAAAGGGGTGACACGATTACCACTGCGGGTAGCGTTAAACTCATACTGTGCCTGCGATAACCTAAGTTTAAAGCTGCGCACATCGGTTTTGGGTGGCAAGACTTCTTGCTGCGCATCTTGAGTAAGTGATGCAACGGCAGGATCGGCAATGATATAGCGCTGGATCATAGTGCGCATACTGCGCGCTAACTCGGCCGACTCAATCACATGGTAACGGTCGAAACGGTATTTATCGTTTTGCTGCAGATAGATGTTATTCAGGCTGGCACCGCTGTAAATCACGGCATCGTCAATCACAAAACCCTTAAGGTGCAGTACGCCCATAAATTCACGGGATTTTACTGGCACGCCCATAATGTCGATAGGATGCTCTGCCTCGGCCATAACCTTACGGTACATCAGATAGTTACCGCTATCGCCCTTGTGACCAATCAAACCGCGTCTGGCGCGGTGAAAATCCACCAAAATCTTGACATCTAACGCGGGGTTGTTTGCCTTAGCCGTCATCAAGGCCTGTAAAATTTCGCGCCCCGCCTCATCGTCTTCAAGATAGAGTGCAGCGATATAAATGCTGTCCTTGGCATTTTCAATACGGCTAAGCAATTCTGCCTTAAATCGGCATGGCGTAAGCAACCACGTTAAAGCCTCGGGTTGAACGGCTATTCCACCAAGCTTATCTAGCAAGGCATCCTCCTTTAAACATGCTGACCACCCCGATAGGAAGCGCTTGGGGTCAGTGACAAAAACATCACAGCAATTTGGGTTAATTCTGGATAGGCTTCTGTCACTGCCAGCCTGATCGTTTGTTCTACTTTAAGATGGATATCAGGGTCGACCGGAAACCAAAGCAATTCGATTTGGACAAAGCGTTGATCAATTCTGCCATTACGGTAGCTGATGCTTGGGATCCAATCTAATGTAAAACTCTCTGCATTACCTTTACATATAGCCGCCAAAGACTGCAGTAATGTTTGGCTAAGCTCTGCAACAACTGCCTGTGGCAAGCCGCGCATACTAATATGAGGCATGGTTTTAGTGGTTACCTGAGATCCTAAAATCGTAAGGGGTAGAAATTACCGACTTCACTGCAACTCGGCAAGACTTTTCGGCGAAAAGCACGTGGGATAGCGCCTATTTTGCTGGTAATTTGACCTGAAACGACGCATTCCACATCGATGGAACTAAAATGCAGCAATTTAGTCCGCAAATGGCAGGCTTCTATGCCTCTATTCACGGCTAACTAAATGCTTTTTCTGTTTTTCTATGAATCTTTTGTCCATGACGATTAACCAACACTAATCAGGCCATAAACAAAATGGTGTGTGAGTCACAAAACAG
The DNA here is from genome assembly GCF_002196695.1 of Shewanella sp. Shew256. Taxonomy (NCBI): domain Bacteria; kingdom Pseudomonadati; phylum Pseudomonadota; class Gammaproteobacteria; order Alteromonadales; family Shewanellaceae; genus Shewanella; species Shewanella sp. Shew256. Next base: position 26,597 of record NZ_NAJR01000004.1, read on the forward strand.
GGCTTCAGCAACAGGCAAGCGTGCCTGTGATCGTTGTTTTAGCGTAAACTAAAACATCTTAAGTCCTCATTGCCTAACACCATGAACAAAAAAATCCTACTGACCCTCGCCCTCACCTTAGCCTTAGCTTGGGGCATTTTTCATTTTAAAGCGCAACTCGGCTTACTCATTTTGCCGCTTTTTATCGGATTGGTTTTATTTGTCACCCTAAGGCTGTATCGTCTAATGGAAAAAGACGATGGCAACAATGACCGCTAATGGTAAAAATGATATTCAGGACACCTATGACGCACTCGCTAAACAAGGATAAGTTACAGGCATCATTCACTCGGCCCAAGATTAAAGGGTTATTCTTAGGCGGCTTGGTAAGCATGCTGCTGTCAACCCAAGCCCATGCGGCAATTCATCCGATGGATGAGTCGATATTGGCCAAGCAAATCGCCGATATTGCTCCGCGCCATTCGCAAGTGGCTTTGTTGGCCCGTGATTTAAGTACTAATACCCTGTTATACAGCCAGCAAGCCGATACCTTATTTATCCCAGCCAGCACACAAAAAGTGCTGACCGCCGTTACCGCTATGGCTAGCCTTGGCCCAGATTTTCGCTATGTTACTGAGCTGTGGAGCGATGCGCCTATTCGTCAAGGTCATATTGCGGGCAGTGTTTATCTGCGTTTTAGCGGCGATCCGACGCTAACTCAGGACGATCTTAAGGCCTTGTTTGCTCATCTACAAAAGCAAGGCATAACAAGCATTGAGGGGCATCTCTATCTTATCGGGGATAAACAAGAGCAATTACAAGCACCTGGCTGGGTGTGGGATGATCTCGGGATTTGCTTTGCCGCGCCAGTGTCGAGTTATATCATCAACCAAAACTGCGTGTACGGGCAGTTTGCCCCAAGCTCAACCAAGCATGCTTCTGAGGTCAAATTAAGGGCATCGAGTTTTGGGGTGAAAGTGAGTAGCGACGCCATATTCTCCCCCAAAGCAGGCCATGATTTTTGCCAACTCGATTTAGTACGCCTTGGCCAGAATCAGTATCATCTACGGGGGTGCTATCCTGGCAGTGAAGCGATACCGCTGGCGATTGCCATTAGCGATCCCGAAAAATTTGCCATGGACACCCTAACAGCAACGCTCAAGGGTGAAATGTCACTCTCTGGTAAAGTGAAGATAGGCAACGCCATCCCTTCCAAGGCAAAACTCATTGCCAGCCATAGTAGCGCGCCTTTGCCTGAGCTGCTCAAAACCATGCTGCTGAAGTCGGATAACCTGATTGCCGACAGTTTGTTTAAGCGCGTGGGGCAAAGTTATTACAAAACCCAAGGTAGCTTTACCCATGGAGCTGCGGCGATGCGGCATATACTGACTGAGCTTGGAATTGATTTAACCAACGCCAATATTGTCGATGGTTCAGGGCTTTCTCGCTATAACCTGTTGAGCGCAAAACAATTAGCCGATGTGCTGGTGCTCATTTACCAAGATGCACGCTTTCACAGCCTCATTGACAGTTTGCCCGAAGCCGGTGTCAGCGGCACACTGCAATATCGCTTGGGATACACTAAACCGCCCTTAAAACATCGAGTGTTTGCCAAGACTGGCTCGATGCAGGGTGTCGCCAATTTAGCTGGCTTTATGCGTTTAGCGCAGCAGCGGGATATTCTCTTTGTCGTGCTCGAGAATGGCATAAGCCCTGAGACCAAAAAGCAACGTAAGCCCGCCTTTAGCGCCGACTTTTTAACTCGGCTGCTGAGCGCTGTCGAAATTCAAACTCAGACCAGCCAAACAACGACCACAGAGCAGAGCACCGTTAAGTTAAGTGATTAACTCCCAATACGTGCATAGCAATATGCAAAGTATTAAAAAGAAAAAGCACTGAATATCAGTGCTTTTTTATTGGGTTAATTCGAACGTTTAACGCGATTAAGTTTACGTTAGAACAGCTCTGCAGGCATCGCCATAGTGCTGACATCCCCCGCACGCACTTGCGCTAAGTGATAGTCTGCTTTAGGTAACAGCTTATCGAAATAGAATTTGGCGAGGTAGGATTTTTGCTCGGCAAACTGCTTATCTTCAGCACCCACCGCTTTATCCAGCATGGCTAACCAATAGAATCCATAGAGAGTGAAGCCGAAGGCATCCAAAAAGTCGACCGCACTGGCGTTAATGAGTGCTGGTTGAGTCAGCTTTTGCTCATTGATGGATTCAGCTACATTGACTAAGGCATCCAAACGGGCACAAACAGCGGACACTTTCACCGCATCGACCTGAGTAAACTCACGCATTTGCGCCTTTAACTCGGCCACAAACTCCTTGAGCGTTGCCAAGTTATCGCCAGTGACTTTTCGGCCGAGGAAGTCGATAGCCTGAATACCGTTAGTGCCTTCGTAGATCTGGGCAATACGAGTATCACGTACTAACTGCTCAATACCTGTTTCACGAATATAGCCATGACCACCAAACACTTGCTGCGCCATGATAGTGGCATCTAAACCGCGGTCGGTTAAAAACGCTTTTGCCACGGGAGTTAACAAGCCCACATAACGAGCGGCCTTAGCTTTAACCTCACCCTCGGCATATTTTGCTAAATCGAGTTGTTTACCAGTAAATACCGAGAGTGCGCGCCCCGCTTCTGTCATCGCACGAATGGTCAGCAGCATACGACGCACGTCGCCATGAACAATAATAGGATCGGAATCGCTGCCCGTAGGTGAACCGCCAGCGGCAACGCCTTGGTTGCGCTCTTTGGCATAATCGGCGGCCATTTGATAAGCGGCCTGCGCACTGCCAAGCCCTTGAATACCGATGGCTAAGCGCTCGTAGTTCATCATAGTGAACATACACACTAAACCTCGATTTGGCTCACCAATTAGGTAACCTTTTGCCTCATCAAAGTTCATCACACAGGTAGCCGAACCCTTAAGCCCCATTTTATGCTCGATGGAACCCACGCTCACGCCGTTAGCCTGGCCTAAATTACCGTCGGCATCAACCGTGATTTTAGGCACGAGGAACAGTGAAATCCCTTTACTTTCAGGAAGCTTTGCCAGCACTAAGTGAATGACGTTCTCGGTTAAATCATGATCGCCACCCGTGATAAAGATTTTGCTGCCGCTAATGGCATAACTGCCGTCATCCTGTGGGATAGCACGGGTACGGATATTACGTAGATCTGAGCCCGCCTGAGGCTCAGTCATGTCCATGGCCCCTGCCCATTCCCCGCTGTAAAGCTTCGGCAAATAGGTTTCTTTAATCTCTTCACTGCCGTGGGCATTAATACATAATGCCGCCCCCGCCGTGAGTGAGCCATACAGAGTGAATGCATTGCAGGCGCTGTAAGCCATTTCATCGACTAACACACCCAGCATTTTCGGCATGCCCATACCACCGAACTCGGGTTCACCACATAGGCCCACCCAGCCGCCTTGGGAATATTGATCGTAAACAGCTTTATAACCATCAGGGGTAATCACTCGATTATCCTGATGAAGAACGCCTTGCTCATCGCCAGCACGGTTAAGCGGATGGATTAATTCAGCACTGATTTTCGCGGCTTCTTCGAGAATCGCGCTGGCCGTATCCATATCGACCATTTCAGCAATATCAGGGAGTTGTGCCCAAGTATTTGGCGCATCAAAAACCTGTTCCAATAAGAAACGCATATCCGCTAACGGAGCTTGGTAAGGATTCATGGGTAGACTCTTAAACGTAGGATTTAAACAGTTGTTTTAATTTATACCAGTTCAATACAGAAAACAATCTCATTACAAATTCACTTTGCAACTCAGAACCAGCAAAACCGTTAATGTGAAATGCGGGCAATAAAAAACCCTTAAGTTGCCTTAAGGGTTTTAGTGTAGCCAGAGATAAGCGATGCGTCGTCGGCTTAGCTCACGATTAACGCATTGATTACCACATTAAATCGTCTGGGATCGCATAATCAGCATAGGGGTCATCTTCGACCTCAACCGCTTTGCCTTCATCTTGTTGCCACAAGTAACCGCACCATTGTGGCACCAGTAGATTGACGCGCTCTGCTAATTTATGGGGGACTAGGTAGCTCTTATCTTCGTATCGAACAATCCCTAATAGACCTTTTAGCAGTTCTGATTGGATCTTTTCATCAATATAGACTGAATAGATTTTATTATCGAGGGTATAGTTAAACTTCACCTCGGCATGGCTTGGGATCTTAATCGCAAATTGAGTGAATTCACTCACTAAACCACGCACTTGCCCACGGGCCGTCGCTTCGGCAAAGCGCTGCTCGTTCAATGCCTTATCTTTTTCAGCTTGGAGTCGTTTTTGCTCGGCGATGTCACTCTTCAATGCGCTCGAACCATCATCCACCCGCGCCTTTTTATCGCGACGTTTTTGCGTCTTCACGTCACGTACTTTTTGTTTACTAGCAAGGCCAGCCTTAAGCAGCTGCTCTTGTAATGCATTCGCCATGGATTTTCACCCGATTTCTCTATCAAATAAATAAGTTACAACGTTCATATATTGTGCGATTACAGCTGAGCTTTAATCGCCAACTCGTCTAATGCCGTCATTGCAATGCTCGCTCCGCCAAGCGACCAGCCACCATCGACGGGTAACACAACCCCTGTAATGTACGAGGCATACTCTGATCCTAAAAACATCGCGGCATTAGCAATATCCTGCCCGATACCATTGCGTTTTAACGGTACAGACTGTGCAACTTGCTGTTGTAGCGCGGCGCTCGGTGCTAAACGGTTAAATCCTTCAGTGTCCGCAATTGGGCCTGGAATAATGGAGTTTATACGGATCCCTTCGCAGCCCCATTCTATCGCCAGTGTCCGAGTGAGCATGTCTACGCCCGCTTTGGCGGCGCAAACATGGGCTTGCATTGGCATTGCTATGGATGCCTGCGGCGCCGAGATTTGAATAATATTCCCTTGGGGGCGACGCAGTAAAGGATAAGCCGTCTTTAGCACTTGAAAACTGCCCAAGAGATCAATATCCATCACGGCCTTAAAGCCATTAGCAGAGAGTTTTGCCGCAGTCGCCGGAAAGTTGCCTGCCGCGCCACTGACCAACACATCGATAAAGCCGAATTCGGAAGCTATGGCTTCAAAGCCCTGCTCAACCGCAGCCAAATCCCTGACATCAAAACTCACCCCGAGGTGGATCCCATCTGGATTTGACTGTTTGAGTTGCAACACGGCGGCATCAATCTTGTCTTGACTGCGACTCGCCACCGCCACATTCGCGCCAGCCTGCGCAAAGGCGTTGGCTATCGCGAGGTTAATTCCACTCGTACCACCGACAACGACAACATTCTTACCTTGATAATTAAACATCGTAGTATTCAGCATGGGCATTCTCCGTGAACGGTCAAATTAACGTGCGAACAAGTGCTTAAGCCGCAATGGTTGTCATCATGCCTCTCTAGCGAGAGATTGATGAATCGCCTGCAACGCCGCCAGAGGATCGGCGGCCTTAGTGATTGGTCGACCAATCACTAAATAATCAGAACCAGCGGCAAGCGCCTCCGGTGGCGTCATCACCCGGTGTTGGTCACCCACGTCACTGCCCACGGGGCGGATCCCCGGGGTGATAAGTTTAAAATCTTGACCTAAGAGCGATTTAAGTACGCTCGCCTCTTGCGCCGAACAGACCACACCATCAAGACCTGCCTGCTTGGTGAGTTTCGCGAGACGTTGCACATGCTCAAAAGCTGGAACATCAATGCCGATGAGTTTTAAATCCTCATCGCTCATGGAAGTGAGAACCGTTACTGCGATTAGCAGAGGTGCATCCTTACCATAGGGCTGCAACGCTTTTTTCGCTGCTTCCATCATGGCCAAGCCACCACTGGCATGCACGTTTGTCATCCACACGCCAAGTTCTGCCGCGGCCGCGACTGCTTTGGCGACCGTATTGGGAATATCGTGAAACTTTAGGTCGAGGAAAAGATCGAAACCGCGGTCGTGAATGTCTTTAACCAATTGTGGGCCAAATAGGGTAAACATTTCTTTGCCCACTTTGAGGCGGCACATGTTGGGATCGAGTTGATCTATCAGTTGTAAGGCGTGGTTTTTATTATCGTAATCAAGCGCTACGAGGATAGGTTTGGTCGTCATCATCTCTCCAACTGAGTTACACTAACAAGGTATTTCTAAAGGTTATTCACCGTCTAAGCCACGGATCCGTTTAATGGTGCCCCATTTTTTACAGGAGGGGCAATGCCAATACAGGGTGTGGGATGGGAAACCGCATTCTTTACAGCGATAACTGGGACGGAATTTAATTTGTTGTTCAACAAGTTGCTCAAGCATAGTCAAACTTTGTTTGGCTTGCCCTTCTTCTGCTTGACGCAGGTGCATCTGCATTAAGTGCTGAAATCCCTTCATGGTGGGATGGCGATACAGGGCGTCCAACACCATGTTTTCAGCAGCTTTTATCTCATCGAGACTAATCATATGCTGAGCAAGCGCTACCACCACTGAAGCGCCCGCCCCTTCGGCCATAGCACCTGCTAATAATTCTTGATAGCCCTCTTTATCTTGAGTATCGCGATACACTTGCTTCGCCGTCGGCAAAGCATCGGCAAAGAGTTCTATATCAGCCTTTTTCAGTGCCATCAGCATAGATTTACACTGGTTGTAATCTTTGGCGTCGAGGAATTTTTTAGCGAGTGTGAGTAAGGCTCGGCCGCACTTAGGATCTTGTTTTAATGCTTGTTGTAATAACTTGATCTTGTCGGCATCGTCGCTGGTTTCATCCGCAAGCTGGCAATAAAAATGAGCGATAATCGGTTTAAGCACCTGCTGACGCTTGCGACTTAAGCGCTTGGTGATGTCGATGGCCTTTTGCCATTCCTTAATGACTTGATAAATGGCAATCAGCTGCGTCTCAGACTCTTCGCTATGGTCATCTTGACTCACCAAATTCAGGAAAATCTCTTCTGCGCGGTCGTAAAACCCCGCCGCAAGGTAATCTTTACCCAGTTCCATCATCGCGATATCGCGCTGCTCATTGGTGAGCGTTGGGCGTGCGATTAGGTTTTGATGGATACGAATGGATCGGTCAACTTCACCGCGTTTGCGGAATAACGACCCGAGGGAAAGATGGGTATCGATGGTTTCATCGTCCACATCGAGCATACTGATAAACAAGTCGACCGCTTTGTCTGACTCGTTCGACAACAGGAAATTCAAGCCGGTGAAATAATCACGACTTAATTGCTTACGCTGATTACTCTGGTTTTGCCTTATGCTCCGCCGCCCCATATACCAACCGTAACCGGCAGCAATAGGAAGCAACAGGAAGAGGATCTCAAGCATATTAGGCGTCTACACCTTGAGGAGTTTTAGCGGTTTGAACCGTTAATTTCTTTCTGGTCGCCGCTAAAGCCAATTTCAGTTTGACAATATAATAGCTGGCCACGAGCCAACTCAACATAAAGCCTGCAAAGAAAACCACGGCCAAGACTACGGGTAAACGGTACTCACCCTGAGCCACAAAGTAGCTGATCGTCACTACTTGTTCATTACGCGCACCAAAAATCAATGCCACGATAAATAACAGTGCCACAAGGACTGTCGCTACAAAAGATTTCACGTCGCACTCCCTTAAACGCCTTTCAATTTTCTGATTATCCAAGAAATTTACTGAGCTGACCAGCTTTGCCTTGCATTAGATATAAAAAAGCCCCCTTACGGAGGCTTTTTGTAATGCGGTCAATTATACATTAACTGCGTCAACGCGTTCGCGCAGTTCTTTGCCTGGCTTAAAGTGCGGGACGTATTTGCCTTCCAATTCAACTGATGAACCAGTCTTTGGATTACGGCCAGTACGCGGTGCACGATAATGAAGCGAGAAACTACCAAAGCCACGGATTTCAATACGATCACCGCTTTCTAATGTTGTTGCCATTTGCTCCAACATCTCTTTGATTGCGCCTTCAACCTCTTTCGCCGACAGCTGCGACTGCCTGGTGGCGAGTTTTTCGATCAGTTCGGATTTTGTCATCCTAGCTATCCCCTATTATCAAGCCAAACACAGTCACCTAATGGGGAGAAAAAACTCCCCATACAACAGGCGATTATTTGCGAGCTGCTTTAAACGCTTCAGCCATTGCATTACTAATAACAGCGTCTTCTTGTTTATTCAAGGTCGCCATTACTTCTTTTTCTTCAGCTTCGTCTTTCGCTTTGATTGACAGGCTGATAGAACGGTTCTTACGGTCAACACCCATGAACTTAGCTTCGATAGCGTCACCTACTGAGTAAACAGTAGATGCATCTTCGATGCGCTCACGGCTGATGTCAGCTACACGGATGTAACCTTCAACAGTGTCAGCTAGTTCAACAGTCACGCCTTTAGCGTCAACAGCAGAAACAGTACCGTTTACGATAGTTCCTTTCTTCTTGTCAGCTAAGTAAGCGTTGAATGGATCGTCTTCAGTTTGTTTAACACCTAAGCTGATGCGCTCGCGCTCTGGGTCAACAGACAGAACCACTGCGTGGATTTCGTCGCCTTTCTTGTACTCAGATACTGCGTCTTCGCCAGTGCCGTTCCAAGAAATGTCAGACAGGTGAACTAAACCATCGATACCGCCGTCAAGACCGATGAAGATACCGAAGTCAGTGATTGACTTGATCTTACCAGAAACCTTGTCGCCTTTGTTGTAACGAGTTGCGAAGTCATCCCATGGGTTGGTCTTACATTGCTTCAGACCTAGAGAAATACGACGACGCTCTTCATCGATGTCCAGAACCAGAACTTCAACTTCGTCACCTAAGTTAACCACTTTAGATGGGTGAATGTTCTTGTTAGTCCAATCCATTTCAGAAACGTGAACTAAACCTTCAACGCCTTCTTCGATTTCAACGAAACAGCCGTAGTCAGTCAGGTTAGTTACGCGACCAGTTAACTTAGTGTTTTCTGGGTAGCGCTTGCTGATTTCTAACCATGGATCTTCGCCAAGTTGTTTCAGACCTAAAGACACACGAGTGCGCTCACGATCGTACTTCAGAACTTTAACGTTGATTTCATCACCAACGTTTACGATTTCAGATGGGTGCTTAACGCGTTTCCATGCCATATCAGTGATATGTAACAGACCGTCAACGCCACCTAAATCTACGAATGCACCGTAGTCAGTCAGGTTCTTAACGATACCTTTAACTGCTTGACCTTCTTGCAGATTTTCTAACAGTGCATCACGCTCAGCGCTGCTTTCTGATTCGATAACTGCACGACGAGAAACAACTACGTTGTTACGCTTCTGGTCTAGTTTGATAACTTTGAATTCTAATTCTTTGTACTCTAAGTGAGCGGTGTCGCGAACTGGGCGCACGTCAACTAGAGAACCTGGTAAGAAGGCACGGATACCGTTTAATTCAACAGTGAAACCGCCTTTCACTTTACCATTGATGATACCGATTACAGTTTCAGCATCTTCGTAAGCTTTTTCCAGAACGATCCAAGCTTCGTGACGTTTCGCTTTTTCGCGAGACAGTTGAGTCTCACCGAAGCCGTCTTCAACAGAGTCAAGAGCTACGTCAACTTCATCACCAACAGCGATTTCTAAAACGCCTTGAGCGTTTTTGAATTGTTCAGCTGGGATTGGGCTTTCAGACTTCAGACCTGCATCAACCAGAACCATACCGTTTTCGATAGCAACTACAGTACCACGAACGATAGAGCCTGGACGGAATTCCAGAGTTTGAAGGGATTGTTCAAATAGATCAGCAAAAGATTCAGTCATGTTTAAGTTACTTTAATGTAATAAACCACAGTCAATCCTAGACGTGGAGTCAGTCAAATTATCCGTATCATCCTTAATACGAATACCTATCCAAACAATAATTTAGTTAGTGTTGGATAATTTTTGGTTGATGTAGTTGAGCGCAAGCTCAAGTACTTCATCAATACCTTTATCGCTAGTATCGATAACAAGCGCATCCTCGGCAGGGACCAAAGGGGCCACTGGACGATTCATATCGCGGTCGTCACGCTCGATAATTTCAGCTAAAAGGCGCTCGATATTAACATCGAAGCCCTTGTCCTGCAACTGATTATAGCGTCTTTGAGCCCGCTCCTCTGCAGAAGCAGTTAAATATAATTTAGCCGATGCCGTTGGGAAAACAACCGTGCCCATATCGCGGCCATCGGCGATTAATCCGGGTGCCGTTCTAAAGGCACGTTGACGACGTAATAAGGCTTCCCGCACACGGGGAAATGCCGCCACTTTAGAGGCCGCATTTGAGCATTCTTGAGTACGTATCGCAGTAGTGACGTCTTCACCTTCTAAGATCACTTGAACTGGGTCTTTCTCATTGCCGGTTAAAAATTTCACATCAAGGTGCGCAGCAAGGAGTGTGATGGATTCTTCATTTTCCAGTTCTACATCGTGGTGAATTGCAGCTAACGCCAGCACTCGGTAAATAGCACCACTATCAAGCAGTTGCCATCCGAGATGCTTAGCCAACAATTGGCTAATTGTCCCTTTACCAGCACCACTTGGGCCGTCGATTGTGACTACAGGAGCCCGTTCAGACATACATTCCTCCGCAAAAAATAATCATCATCCGTGAGTTCTTAACTAGAGCCCCGAAAATGAGCGCGCCGCATTGTACAATACAATACAAATAAAATCCGTGGATTTTTTATGAAGTTTAGAAGCCGCTCAAATGCGGCTTCATCATCTTGATATGACCCAAAGTGAGTCTGTTACAGGAAGCGGTTAGGCTTTGAGACTGGCAAATTGGGCAAAATAGTCTGGGAAGGTTTTCGAGGTACAATCGGGATCATTGATGGTGATCCCGCAATCGGCAAAAGCCAGCATGGAGAAGCACATCGCCATGCGATGATCGTTATAAGTGTCAATCTCTGCGGTATTGAGCACCACTGGCGGGGTGATTTGAATATAATCATGGCCCTCTTCCACTAACGCGCCAACTTTACGCAGCTCGGTGGCCATCGCCGCTAATCGATCGGTCTCCTTAATGCGCCAGTTATAGATGTTGCGTATAGTGGTCGTGCCCTTAGCAAACAAAGCCGCAGTGGCAATGGTCATCGCCGCATCGGGAATATGATTCATGTCTAAATCAACTGCGGTTAACGGTGCTCCACGGGCAATAATGTAATCATCGCCCCACTCAATATCGGCGCCCATTTTTTCCAGCACATCGGCAAATTTCACATCGCCCTGAATGCTTAAACGGCCAACACCCGTGACTTTCACCTTACCACCTTTGATGGCTCCCGCCGCTAAAAAGTAAGATGCAGAAGACGCATCCCCTTCCACTAACACTTTACCCGGAGACACATACTGCTGCCCGGCTGGGATTTCAAAGCGGGCATAGTCATGGTTAATCACCTGAACGCCAAACTGCGTCATCAGGGCTAAAGTAATGTCGATATAAGGCTTTGAAACCAGTTCACCTTTGACATGAATATTCACACTGCCCTTCGCGAGGGGCGCAACCATTAACAGCGCGGTTAAGAACTGGCTAGACAGATCGCCAGCAATTTCCACATCGCCACCGTTAAGACCGGTTGCATTGATGGTCAGTGGTGGAAATCCTTCATTCTTAAGGTAAACAATATTGGCGCCCAATTGCTTTAAGGCATCGACCAAATCGCCAATGGGACGCTCTTCCATGCGCGGCTCGCCGGTTAAGGTAAATTCGCCACGGCCTAAGGTGAGCGCAGCGCACAATGGACGCATAGCAGTGCCCGCATTGCCTAAAAACAGCGTTTGCGCGGTATCTGATGAAATCACGCCGCCTAAGCCAGTCAGTTCACAGACAGTATTATTTTGCGATAAGCGGTATTCGACGCCCAACTGCTTTAAAGACGCCAACATATGACGAATATCATCGGAATCGAGCAAATTGGTTAGCGTGGTGGTGCCTTTGGCTAAGGTCGCTAATAATAACGCGCGGTTAGAAATACTTTTTGAGCCCGGAATGTTGATCTCACCGCGGACTTGCACAACAGGTTCAAGACGTAATTGCTTCATGAATAAATCTTCTTTCTCTTAGGGCGTTACCATCGACGGCACGCTGATTGAAAATAGGTAAATGGCAACCTCACGCTACATAGCGTCAAGTTAAGATTACAAATTAAAGGAGATTGGGGACCTTGTTGGTGCTTCGTCGTTATAAAATTACCGATAGTGACGCAGGATTCAACCGTTTTTTACTAAAAAACGGCTTTTTAAACCGGAAAATTACTCAAGTCAGTCTAAAAATAACAAAAATACAAAATATCAGCGGTTAAATTGTGATCTAAAGCGTTTTTTGGCAGGCTTTTTTGCCAGATTAATTGGCCATAGTTCACAGTTTTTGCTTTAAATTTTTCATCTATCCACGCTATTCTAGGTTTCAAACGATAAATCACGCATATTCTTTGCAATTCCTGTTGTCGCAATATAACCAAAAAGGTAGATGGAGCCATGTTTAACTCACTCGTCGCAATGCCTGCGGATCCTATCCTCGGCCTATTAACCCAGTACCGTGAAGACTCACATCCTCAAAAAGTCGACTTAGGTGTGGGCGTGTATAAGGATCCCGCTGGAAACACTCCCATCCTTAATTGCGTGAAAAAAGCCGAAAAATTCCGTTTAGACACTGAAACCACCAAAGTGTATATCGGCCCAACTGGTTCGCCTCAGTTTAATACCCTGATAACAGAATTAGCCTTTGGCAGTGATCACAGCGCGATTATCGCCAACCGCATTCGTACTGTATCCACTCCTGGTGGTACGGGCGCCCTGCGCGTTGCAGGTGATTTTATTAAACGCTGCAATCCTAATGCGGTACTGTGGGTAAGCGATCCCACCTGGGCGAACCACACAGGCTTGTTTGAAGCGGCAGGCATTACCGTTAAAACCTACCCTTACTATGATTACGACACTAAATCGTTAAAGTTTGATGAGATGCTCAGCGCGCTTGCTCAAGTTGGTCCGAACGATGTGGTGCTGTTCCACGCCTGTTGCCATAACCCGAGCGGGATGGATTTAACCACTGAGCAATGGGATAACGTGGTTGCCCTCACCAAGGAGCAAGGTTTTACCCCGCTTATCGACATGGCTTACCAAGGTTTTGGTGATGGTGTCGATATCGATGCCTACGGCGTGCGTAAAATGGCCGCTGCTGTCGATAATATGATCCTGTGTAGCTCTTGCTCGAAAAACTTTGGTCTGTACCGTGAGCGTATCGGTTCATGCTCTGTGGTTGCAAAGGATGCGAACACGGCAAACATTGCGCACTCTGTGCTGCTTTACGTGGTTCGCTGCCTCTACTCCATGCCGCCAGCCCACGGCGCGGCAATTGTCGAAACCATTCTCGGTTCAGCAGAATTAAAACAAGAGTGGTTAGAGGAGCTCAAAGTGATGCGCGACCGCATCAATGGTAACCGCGCGATTTTAGTGGAAAAACTCAAGGCCAATGGTGTTGAGCGCGACTTTAGCTTTATCGCTCGCCAAAAAGGCATGTTCTCTTTCCTAGGGGTTAATCCTGAGCAAGTGGCACGCCTGCAGAAAGAATTCAGCATCTATATGGTGGGTTCGAGCCGTATTAGCATTGCAGGCATTAGCGAAGACAATGTGGATTACTTAGCTAAGTCGATTGCTAAAGTACTATAACGAGACTGTTGATATGAAAGCGCCTAAGTCCCCTAGCTTTCTTTTCGCTATAGCTTAGTGCTAGCTTTGACATAAGTACCCGCTTTCATATCAACCTATAGGTTTATGCAACCAATAAAAAACGAATGCCTAGGCATTCGTTTTTTTGTCTCACTTTACGCGGTTAAAACTGACTTTATTCGACGGGTATCAATCTGCTAGTTAAGCAAGGGAAGCTCTATGCACAAAGCTTAACTATGCTTTGCCGCAAATTCGTTCATAAAGCTCACCAGTGCGGCTACGCCTTCCAGTGGCATTGCATTGTAAAGGCTTGCACGCATGCCACCGACGATTCGGTGCCCTTTTAAGGCCACTAGACCCGCCGCTTCAGCCTCTTTTAAGAAGGCGCCATCAAGGGATTCATCCGCCAGTTGGAAAGTCACGTTCATTTGTGAGCGGTTCGCAGCCACCACACCATTCTTATAGAAAGGATTAGCATCGATACAGGCATACAGCATTTGCGCTTTTTGCTGATTGATTTTCGCGATACTGGCCACACCACCTAAGGATCTGAGCCAAGCAAACACTTCAGCCGCTAAGTACCAAGCAAAGGTTGGTGGCGTGTTGAACATAGAGTCATGCTCGACGGCTAAACGGTAATCCATAATGGATGATTGGGTTAAACTCGGCAGTTTCAGCATATCATCACGCACGATCACAATAGATAAGCCCGAAGGACCAATGTTTTTCTGTGCGCCAGCATAGATTAAGCCGTAACGGCTGACATCGATTTCACGCGACATAATGGTAGATGATAAGTCGGCGACAATCGGCCATGGACTGTCTAACTCATCAAAAATTTCGATACCATCAACTGTCTCATTTGGGCAGTAGTGCACATAACGGTAATCGGCATCAATCTTATGCAGTTCAGGCAGCACAACAGCATTGAGCCCATTATGTTTTTCAACAATATTAAGGCTATCAATTTGCGCATCGCCCGCCAGCTTTTGTGCTTCGGCTAATGCCGCAGAAGACCATTGACCACTGACTAAATACAGGGCACGGCCTTGGTTGCCTAAAAAATTATTCACAACGGCAGAGAACTGACCGCGTCCACCGCCGTGCATAAACAGCACATGATAGTTCTGTGGAATATGCATCAGCTCGCGTAAATCCGCCTCAGCTTGCTTGGTCAGCGCGATAAATTCCTTACCTCTGTGGCTGACTTCCATCACGGAGACACCTAGCCCATTCCAATCGAGTAATTCCTGTTGTGCTTTTTTCATTACCGCTGCGGGTAACATCGCAGGACCTGCACAGAAATTATAAATCGCGCTCACTGCCACTCTCCTTATTTACAAACCATGATATTAGAATTCATAAAATAAAACGTTGCCATGAAAAAAACGAGCGTCCAATTGGACGCTCGTTTTCATACTCTCGAATTAGTCTTCGTCTTGCTCGTCGTCAAGCTCTTCGTCTTCGTCTAATTCTTCTTCCAGTTCATCTTCTAAAGGCTCTTCTTGAACAGAGTCACCTTCAGCGACAACTGGAACGATTGGCATACCGTTTTCATCCAATTCGACTTCATCTTCGTCGCCTTGGATCTCATCGATACGTTGCAGACCAACCACTTTCTCGTCACTTGCGGTACGGATAATGGTCACACCTTGGGTGTTACGGCCGATGATAGACACACCGTTCGCTGGCGTACGGACTAAGGTACCTTTGTCGCTGATCAGCATGATTTCGTCATTGCCGCCAACTTGTACCGCGCCAACCACTGCACCGTTACGCTCGCTCACCTTGATCGATACCACACCTTTGGTCGCGCGGCTCTTCGATGGGTATTCAGACAGTTCGGTACGTTTACCGTAACCGTTTTCGGTCACGGTTAAGATAGCGCCATCGCCCTTAGGTACGATAAGAGACACCACTCTTTGACCTTCTTCAAGCTTGATACCGCGAACACCGGTCGCGCCACGGCCCATTGGACGCACGCCCTTGAAGTTGATTTGTGGGTTGCCTTCTTCGTCCAGCACTGGGTTGCCGTTTTCATCGAGTACGGCGACTTCTTCGCCTTCTTTAAAGCGAACCACTTTACCTTCGTTCGAGAACAACATGATCTCATCATCACCATTGGTGATATCGACACCGATCAGTTGGTCACCGTCTTTCAGGTTCACGGCGATAATGCCGTTAGCACGTGGGTTGCTGTAAGCCGTCAGCGCAGTTTTCTTCACGGTACCGTTAGAGGTCGCCATGATGATGTACTTATCTTCTGCGTATTCACGCACCGGCAGAATCGCCGTAATGCGTTCTCCATCGGACAGCGGCAGTAAGTTAACAATCGGACGCCCGCGCGATGTGCGGCTTGCCAGCGGTAATTGATAGACCTTGAGCCAGTACATCTTACCGAAGTCTGAGAAGCACAGAATGGTATCGTGGGTGTTGGCAACCAGCAGTTTTTCAACGAAATCTTCGTCTTTCACCTTAGTAGCAGCTTTACCCTTACCACCACGGCGCTGGGCTTGGTAATCGCTCAGCGGTTGGTACTTGGCGTAACCTAAGTGTGACAGGGTCACAACCACGTCTTCTTCGTTGATTAAGTCTTCAAGACTCATATCAATTTCGTTGGCGTTGATGACAGTACGGCGGGCATCACCGTATTCAGCCAGAATTTCTTCTAGCTCTTCTTTGATCACTTCCATCAAACGCTCTGGGCTTCGCAGAATAAACAGCAGACCCGCGATGAATTCAAGCAACTCTTCGTATTCGGCGATGATCTTATCGTGCTCAAGACCAGTTAAACGGTGTAAGCGCAGCTCAAGGATCGCCTGAGCCTGTTGCTCGGTCAGGTAATATAAGCCATCACGGATGCCGAATTCTGGCTCTAACCATTCAGGACGCGCCGCATCGTCACCCGCTTTTTCAAGCATGCCCTGCACATGACCAAGTGCCCAGCCCTGCTCAACCAGTTTGACTTTAGCATCAGCTGGCGTTGGCGACGCTTTGATCAGCGCAATAATCGGATCGATATTGGCGAGTGCGACCGCTAATGCCTCAAGGATATGGGCACGTTCACGGGCCTTACGCAGTTCGAATACGGTACGACGAGTCACCACTTCACGGCGGTGCAGGATAAAGCATTCGAGCATTTCTTTTAGGTTGAACAACTTAGGCTGACCATTGGTCAAGGCCACCATGTTGATACCAAAAGAACATTGCATTTGTGTCTGGGCATAGAGGTTGTTCAGGACAACTTCGCCTACTTCACCGCGTTTGATTTCGATAACGATGCGCATACCGTCTTTGTCAGACTCGTCGCGCAGGCCGCTGATGCCTTCAATCTTCTTATCTTTCACTAACTCAGCGATTTTCTCGATGAGTTTCGCCTTGTTCACCTGATAAGGGATTTCGGTAACGATAATGCGTTCACGGCCGTTATCTTCGGTTTCGACTTCAGCCAGTGCGCGCATCACTGCGCGGCCGCGGCCCGTCTTATACGCATCGATAATGCCTTTACGGCCGTTGATAATCGCAGCCGTTGGGAAGTCAGGGCCTGGAATATGTTCCATTAACTGTTCGATAGACAGCGCAGGATCGGCGATCAGCGCTAAACAGCCTTTGACCACTTCGGTTAAGTTGTGAGGCGGAATGTTTGTCGCCATACCTACCGCAATACCCGATGAACCGTTGATTAACAGGTTAGGGACACGTGTCGGTAATACAGCGGGAATTTGTTCTGTGCCATCGTAGTTGGGCACATAGTCAACGGTTTCTTTTTCAAGATCGGCGAGGAGCTGGTGCGCTAACTTGTCCATACGGATTTCGGTATAACGCATTGCCGCTGCGGAGTCACCGTCAACCGAACCGAAGTTTCCTTGACCGTCGACTAAGGTATAACGCAGAGAGAAAGGCTGAGCCATACGTACGATAGTATCGTAAACCGCCGAATCACCATGGGGGTGATATTTACCGATCACGTCACCAACCACACGGGCAGACTTTTTGTACGGCTTGTTCCAATCGTTCTTCAATTCACTCATGGCAAACAGCACGCGGCGATGCACAGGCTTAAGGCCATCACGCACGTCTGGTAATGCACGTCCCACGATGACGCTCATGGCGTAATCAAGGTACGAATTCTTTAGTTCGTCTTCGATATTAATTGGCGAAATAGATGATGCCAGATCAGTCATAAACTGCTCGTTCCCCTGAAAATTAGCCGACAACGTATAATCCGTATCATTGAGCGGCCCAAAAACGTGATTTGGCATTCTAACACAGTTATTTAATGTCGCCAGACCTATCCTACGTGAATTGCGAAGGATGTGGCTTAATAGATGAAAACACTGTCAATTTGCCCTTTTAAACCCGATAAAATCCGTTGTTAATGGCGAAATTGAGGCCAAGACTTGATTAATATCCGAGCAGAAAAACCGCTCAGCTTCACAAAGTGTTTAAGAATTAATGATAATTGCTGAAATTTCACTCAACCACAAAGACTTAGGATCAGCCAATACTGTGTTTATCCCCCATTGTCGTTATAATAGCCGCACAATGACAGCCGTAATAGGTAATAGCATGCAACAGAATACCAACGTAGACCCGCAGGAAATCGCAAAGTTTGAACGTATGGCCGAAACTTGGTGGGATCTCAACGGCGAGTTTAAGCCGCTGCATCTATTAAATCCCCTGCGCCTTAACTATATCGATCAAACGGCAGGCGGGATTTTTGGTAAGAAAGTGCTCGACGTCGGCTGCGGCGGTGGCATTTTATCCGAAAGCATGGCGCGCATCGGCGCGATCGTTCACGGCCTAGATATGGGTGAAGAACCTTTAGAAGTCGCGCGCTTACATGCACTGGAAACAGGCGTGAGCATCAACTATGTCAAAAACACCGCCGAGGCCCATAGGGAAGAACACCGCGAATACTATGATGTGGTGACCTGCATGGAGATGCTCGAGCATGTGCCTGATCCACAATCGGTGATTCAAGCCTGCTGCGATATGGTTAAACCCGGCGGTTTTGTGTTTTTCTCAACCATCAACCGTAATATTAAGTCTTTCGTCGAGACCATTATCGGCGCCGAGTACCTATTAAAGATGCTGCCCATTGGCACCCATGACCATAATAAGTTCATCAAGCCATCGGAACTCATGGCCTTAGTCGATAACACCGAACTTCTCTGTAAAGATGCACTTGGGATCACCTACAATCCACTGACGGGGATCTTTAAGTACACCCCAAAAGTCGATGTTAACTATATGATCGCGACGCAAAAGGTAGATTAAGATGAGCTTAGATGAGGTTAAAGGGGTCTTATTCGACCTTGACGGTACCCTTGCCGATACCGCGCCGGATCTGGTTCAGGCCCTTAACCTCAGTTTGTTTGATGTCGGTATCGCGGCAAAACCTCTCGCTGACATGCGTAGCGCCGCCTCCCATGGCAGCTTTGCCTTAGTCGATGCGGCGATTCCGGGTGCGGATGACGCCCTGCGCACTCAAGTACAGCAAGGACTCCTCGCCCACTATCAAAGGATCAATGGCGACCATTGCCAGTTGTTTGATGGTATCGCCCCCCTACTCGACTGGCTCGAGTTATGCCGTGTGCCATTTGGGGTGATCACCAATAAACCCGCCCGCTTTACACGACCTCTATTGCATAAGCTGAAGCTCAGCTCGCGTATGCCGGTGATGATCAGTGGCGATTCGACTCGACACCCTAAGCCCCATACCGCACCTATGCTATTGGGCGCGCAGCAATTGCAATGCCGGCCACAGCACATCCTCTATTTAGGGGATGCAGAGCGGGATTTACTCGCGGCCCAAGCGGCGGGCATGCTCGGCGGTGTGGCGTTGTGGGGATATTTAGGTGAGGCCGATACACCCGATGCATGGCCTGCCTATGCGCAGTTTACCTCGCCATCGAGTTTGCATTCGGCCTTAAGCCAAGCATTAGCGAAATAGCAGTTACGAATTGACTCGTGCTAATTGCTCAACTGAACCATTAATGACGAAATTCTGCCCCATTTGCGGGTAATGCAATTTAGGCTAAGGGTCAATCCTTGCGATCGCGATCGCTGCTTATTTTAGCGATCGATCACACGGTGAAATTTGCGCAAAAAAACGTCATCAATGTCGCACGCTAATCTCAATTTGAGCTTCAGGGTTAGTCATCACTAACGCTTTTCTTTATCCTCAAGATATCCACAAGATACCCCCTGAATTGAGACTTGCAAATAGCGGCAAACCTCACTATCTTGTATCTCAGATTATTTAAAACACCATATCTTGTGTATAGGTAGCAATCAGACACACTAGAAGTTCCCCGTTAAATCGACTATCTCCTGCATAGTCAGCAGTATTAAGGGTTTTCAGGTTGATTGTTTTACAAGGAAACGTACGGTGACTTAGTTCACCTGAACAGATATCAGAACCAAGGCCTCTCTTCAATGAATAGCAATATGACAGTCACAAAACGCTGTGGTGCACGTGAGACAATCGATCTCGATAAGATACACCGCGTAATTACTTGGGCAGCCAAGGGATTAAAAAACGTTTCTGTTTCTGAAGTTGAACTTCGCACGCATTTACAGTTTTTCGACGGGATCCCAACCGAAGCTATCCACGAAACGATCATCAAATCTGCGGCGGATTTAATTTCCCCAGAATCACCGGATTATCAGTTTCTTGCTGCGCGCTTAGCCGTATTCCATTTACGTAAGAAGGCCTTTGGTCAGTTCGAGCCGCCAAAGTTATACGACCATGTGACTAAACTGGTCGAGCTAGGCAAGTATGATATGCATATTCTGCAGGATTACACCCGCGAAGAACTCGATATCATGGACAGCTATATCGACCATTGGCGCGATATGAACTTCTCCTACGCGGCGGTAAAACAGCTCGAAGGTAAGTATCTGGTACAAAACCGTGTGACCCACGAGATCTACGAGAGCGCCCAGTTCCTCTATATTCTGGTGGCGGCCTGTTTGTTTGCCCGTTATCCAAAAGAAACGCGCCTGCAATACGTTAAAGATTTTTACGATGCGGTATCGACCTTTAAGATTTCGCTGCCCACGCCAATCATGGCGGGTGTGCGTACGCCAACACGTCAATTCAGTTCATGTGTACTGATTGAATGTGGCGACAGCTTAGATTCCATCAACGCGACCGCCTCTTCTATCGTGAAGTATGTCAGCCAACGCGCGGGTATCGGTATCAACGCCGGTCGTATCCGTGCATTAGGTAGTCCAATCCGTGGCGGCGAAGCCTTCCACACCGGTTGCTTACCTTTCTACAAGTATTTCCAAACGGCGGTAAAATCTTGCTCGCAAGGCGGCGTTCGTGGTGGTGCTGCGACCCTCTTCTACCCTATTTGGCACTTAGAAGTGGAGTCTCTGCTGGTACTGAAAAACAACCGCGGTGTTGAAGATAACCGTATTCGCCACTTAGACTACGGCGTGCAGCTCAACAAGCTGATGTACCAACGTCTGATCAAAGGCGAAAACATTAGCCTGTTCAGCCCATCGGACGTACCAGGTCTTTACGATGCCTTCTTCGAAGATCAAGACGAATTCGAACGTCTGTACCTGCAATATGAGCAAGACAGCAGCATTCGTAAGAAGACATTGAAAGCGGTCGAACTGTTCTCATTGATGATGCAAGAGCGTGCTTCAACGGGCCGTATCTACATCCAAAACGTTGACCACTGTAATACCCACAGTCCGTTCGACTCGAAAGTCGCTCCGATCAGACAATCTAACCTTTGTCTTGAAATCGCGCTGCCGACTAAGCCGTTGAACAACATTGACGATCCAAACGGTGAAATCGCGCTCTGTACACTGTCAGCATTAAACTTAGGTGCGATCAAAAACTTAGCCGAGCTTGAGCCATTAGCCGATTTAGCGGTACGTGCACTGGATAACCTACTGGATTACCAAGATTATCCAATCAAAGCGGCCGAAATTTCATCGATGAACCGTCGTACCTTAGGTATTGGTGTTATCAACTTCGCTAACTACTTAGCGAAGAATGGCATGAAGTACTCCGATGGTAGCGCGAACAACCTGACTCACAAGACCTTTGAAGCGATTCAGTTCTATCTGCTCAAGGCGTCAATGAATCTGGCGAAAGAGAAAGGTGCGTGCCCATTATTTAATGAGACCACTTACGCTCAAGGTATTTTACCTATCGATACCTACAAACGTGATTTAGATAAGATTTGCAGCGAACCATTGCATTTAGACTGGGAAACACTGCGCCAAGACATCAAACAACACGGTTTACGTAACTCGACCCTGTCTGCATTGATGCCGTCTGAGACTTCATCACAGATCTCAAACGCGACTAACGGTATCGAACCGCCACGCGGTTTGATCAGCGTTAAAGCGAGTAAAGATGGCCAGTTAAAGCAAGTGGTACCTGATTTTGATGAGCTGAAATACAACTACGAGCTGCTATGGCAAATGCCAAGCAACGAAGGTTACTTACAGCTCGTGGGTATCATGCAAAAATTCGTTGACCAAGCAATTTCGGCCAACACTAACTATGACCCAACGCGTTTCGAAGGCCGTAAGGTTCCGATGCAGACTCTGCTGAAAGACTTACTCAATGCCTATAAGTTAGGTGTAAAAACGCTGTACTACCATAACACTCGCGATGGTGCATCGGATCAACACGATGACATTACCAACATAGAGAAAGAAGATGACGGCTGTGCTGGCGGCGCCTGCAAAATCTAATCTTCAATGTTAACGGTTGCGGGATCCCTTTGGGATCCCGACTTATTGGAATACTCGTACCATGACCTACTCTACTTTTTGCCAAACACCCAACGATGCCACCCGTGAACCTATGTTCTTCGGACAATCGGTTAACGTCGCTCGTTATGACCAACAAAAATATGAAGTGTTTGAAAAACTGATTGAAAAGCAATTGTCTTTCTTCTGGCGCCCAGAGGAAGTTGACGTGAGCCGCGATAAAATCGACTACAACTCACTGCCAGATCATGAAAAGCATATTTTTATTTCGAACCTGAAATACCAAACGCTGCTCGATTCTATCCAAGGTCGCTCGCCTAACGTGGCGTTTCTGCCTTTAGTGTCGCTGCCCGAATTAGAAACTTGGATTGAGACTTGGTCATTCTCCGAGACCATCCACTCGCGCTCTTACACGCACATTATTCGCAATATCGTGAACGATCCTTCGGTGATTTTTGACGATATCGTGGTGAATCAAGAGATCCTGCGCCGCGCGACTGACATTGCCGAATACTACGATCACTTGATCAAGCTGACGCAGGTTTACCACCTGTTAGGCGAAGGCACCCATGTGATCGATGGCGAGCCGATTGAAGTCAACACTCGTACCCTGAAGAAAGCATTGTACCTATGTATGATGTCAGTTAACGCCCTCGAAGCGATCCGCTTCTACGTCAGTTTTGCCTGCTCATTTGCATTTGCTGAGCGTAAGCTCATGGAAGGTAACGCGAAAATTATTCGTCTTATCGCTCGTGATGAAGCGCTGCACTTAAACAGCACCCAGCATATCTTAACCATTATGCAGGGCGGCAAAGACGATCCTGAAATGGCTGAGATTGCCGCAGAATGCCAACAGGAAGCGTACAACCTGTTCCTCAAGGCCGCAGAGCAAGAAAAAGAATGGGCAAAATACCTGTTCAAAGACGGTTCGATGATCGGTCTCAATGAGCAAATCCTCTGCCAATACGTTGAGTACATCACCAACCAACGGATGAAGTCCGTTAACCTGCCACTGCCTTATGCCGAGCAGTCTAACCCACTGCCTTGGATGAAGAACTGGTTAGAGAGTGACGCGGTACAAGTGGCGCCACAGGAAGTCGAAGTGTCATCTTATCTTGTCGGTCAAATCGATTCGGCCGTCGACAGTGACGAATTCCTCGATTTCGATCTCTAACGGGATTTGATTGCTTATGGCTAAATCGAACCTGCTGTTAAACAACCCCTTTGCCAAGGCGCCCATTGTGCGCCTTCAAGGGCAACCTGTGCTGCTGTTTACCGAGCAGCACAATTCGTTGTTACAAGCACTCGAAGCCAAAAAAGTGACCATTTTCTCTGAGTGCCGCAGTGGTTTTTGCGGCGCTTGCAAGACCCGTATTATTAGCGGCAGCGTCAGCTATTTAACCGAGCCTTTAGCCGAGCTTAATGCCGACGAATGCCTGCCCTGCTGCTGTATTCCTAGCGAAGATTTAGAACTCGATTTATCCCCCGAAGGTGCTGCCATGGTGACCTATTCTTGCGGTAACAGGCGCGCCCAAACCCCATCGACGCGTAAAACCGCCAATCTAAAAGCCGTGCCACAGCAAGAAGTAGTAGAAGATTAACAGAGTCGTCTGCAACAAATGGGTATTCACGACCCTCTTCCCTGTATAACGCTTACTGATTAGCAAAAGACAAATCTTTACAGCATCCCAAACGCTTTACCACTCGCCCTTGTTAGCTTGCCAAAAGATCATTATGTTATTGCTTTTGACTTACTTTTACTTTGTATTAGGTGGCCCGTTTATGCCAAGGAGAGCTATGGATAAGTTAATTGCAATCAGCTTGCTGCTTGTGTCAATGAGTGCGTTTTCGAGTGAAGATAACCTCGTTGCCGAGATGAAAGACATGGATAGCAAGGTATTTGATTCATTTAATCACTGTGCCGATGAGCAACAACTCAAGTTGCACGAGAGTTACTTTGCAGAGAAAGTCGAGTTTTACCACGACAATGGTGGTGTCACTTGGGACCGACAATCGATGATCAACAACACTAAAAACTATGCCTGCGGCAAATACACTCGGTCACTGGTTGAAGAAAGCTTTCAAGCCTATCCGATCAAAGACTTTGGCGCGATAACTGAGGGCATTCATAAATTTTGCAGTCTAGAAACAGGCAGTTGTGATGGCAAAGCCAAATTTTTAATGCTCTGGCAACGCACCAATAACCAGTGGCAAGTCACGCGGGTCGTCAGTTATGGGCATTTACCCAACTAAGCAAATGACCCACTCATGCAGATAGGCTCTTATCTTCATATCAATCAACAAAAAAGCCTGAGTTAAACTCAGGCTTTTTATTGGTGAAATAGCTTTACAACTAGAGTCGCATGGCAAGCTCGGCGCCTTGGCGAATGGCGCGTTTTGCATCGAGCTCGGCGGCCACATCGACACCGCCAATCAAATGCACAGGAATCCCCGTTGCTTCCATCTCATCGACTAAGGTGCGGTTAGATTCTTGTCCGGCGCAGAGGATCACATTATCCACGGCCAACACTTCGGTTTGCTCGCCAACGCGTATATGCAGACCCGCATCGTCAAACTTGTCATAGTTGACGCCGGTTTTCATCTTCACATCATGCTGTTTTAACACTAAACGGTGGATCCAGCCGGTGGTTTTACCTAAGCCTTGGCCCATCTTAGAGGTTTTACGTTGTAGCAAGTAGACTTGTCTATGATCGGCATTATCGACTTCAGGCTCGGCTAAACCACCCGCATGCTGATATTGCTTGTCAATGCCCCACTGCTTCAACCATTTTTCAGGATTGAGCGTACTCGACTCAGATTCGCAGAGGTAATGCGCCATATCAAACCCGATGCCGCCAGCACCAATCAGGGCCACTTTGTTGCCAATCGAAGCTTGGCCCGTCAGTACCTGTTGATAATCCACCACTTTGGGGCTATCAAATCCTGGCAAACTTAACTCGCGCGGGACCACGCCCGAGGCGATAACGATTTCATCAAAGGTTTCGGTTTCCAGCACCTTAGCATCTAAACGGGTATTTAAGCGTAAATCGATTTTATGCAGTTTGATTTGATTGAGGAAATAACGAATCGTCTCGTTAAACTCTTCTTTTCCTGGGATTTTACGTGCCAGATTAAACTGCCCACCCACCTCGGATTTTGCCTCGAAGAGCACCACTTCATGGCCGCGCATCGCCGCATACACCGAAAATGCCATCCCCGCAGGGCCCGCGCCCATCACCGCAATACGCTTCTTGTTGCTGGTGGGTAAAAAGTTAATTTCGGTCTCATAACAGGCGCGAGGGTTGACCAAGCAAGTGGCACGTTTGAGTGAGAACGTATGATCCAAACAGGCCTGATTACAGCCAATACAGGTATTGATAAGCTCTGGCGTGTTGGCCGCCGCTTTATTCACAAATTCAGGATCGGCCAAAAACGGCCGCGCCATAGACACCATATCCGCTTGACCAGAGGCGATGATTTGCTCGCCAATCTCAGGCGTATTGATACGGTTTGTGGCAATCAAAGGCACTGAAACCGACTTTTTAAGTTTTTCAGTCACCCAAGCAAAGGCGCCGCGGGGCACGCTGGTCGCAATCGTTGGCACACGGGCCTCATGCCAGCCAATCCCAGTATTGATAATCGACACGCCCGCATGCTCGAGCCACTTGGCCAATTGCACTACTTCGTCCCAGGTGGAGCCGTTATCGACTAAGTCGAGCATGGATAAGCGGAAGATAATAATGAAATCTTTGCCTACTTTGGCGCGAATCGCATTCACAACCTCAATCGGGAATTGCGCACGTTTTTCAAAACTGCCGCCCCATTCATCGGTGCGGGTGTTGGTTCGCGAACTGATAAATTGGTTGATCAAATAGCCTTCAGAGCCCATCACTTCTACGCCATCGTACCCCGCTCTTTTCGCTAAGGCGGCAGAACTGGCGTAATCCTTAATGGTGGCGCGAACTTGACGGCTCGACATGGCCGAAGGTGTAAAGGGAGTGATAGGCGACTTGATTCTACTCGGCGCCTGCGAAAAAGGATGGTAACCATAGCGCCCCGCATGCAGGATTTGCATACAGATCTTACCGCCAGACTCATGCACCGCTTGAGTCACAATGCGGTGTTTACCTACTTGCCAAGGGAAACTCAGCTGACAAGCATGGGGAGTCAAGCGGCCACGTAGGTTTGGTGAGATACCGCCGGTGACAATTAAACCGACGCCGCCTAACGCGCGCTCTTTATAAAACGCTGCCAGTTTCTCAAATCCGCCCTTTTCTTCTTCTAAACCCGTGTGCATGGAGCCCATTAACACACGATTTTTGAGCTGGGTGAATCCCAGATCTAAGGGTTCTAATAAATGGGGAAACGACATTCAAACATCCTTTTTAAACAAGTGATTTAAATGAGCATACCTTGAGTCAAATGTAAGCTCAACTGTTGCTAGGGGGTTAAAAGTTAAAATCCTTTACAATTGTGTTTAGCCAGTGAGGGGATTTTCAGTTAGCATTGGCAGATTCGATAAGCAAAGGAGTGGCTAATGTCCGCTAACCCATCGTTTTTCAAGAGAATATGTTTATTTATATGGAACACCCTCAACGGGATCCGTAAATTCATACTCAACCTGATTTTTTTTGGCTTCCTCGCCATCATCCTCATTACTATTGGTAGCAGTGAAGATATTCAGGTCGAAGAGAACTCAGCATTGGTACTTAATCTGGCGGGTTCCATTGTCGATCAAAAACAGCAGGTCGACCCAATTGAAGCCGCACTTAAGCAAGGCAATAACGGCAGCAGCGATGGCGAAATCCTGCTGGCGGATATTATCTATGTGATTGATAACGCGACGCACGATAACAGGATCAGCACCATAGTCTTAGACTTAGCCGAGCTGAAACGCGCAGGGATCAGCAAATTACAATCCATTGGCGATGCCCTGAATCGTTTTAAAGAAAGCGGCAAAAAGGTGGTAGCAATTGGAAACTATTACGAGCAAAACCAATATTTTCTCGCCAGCTTTGCCGATACTATTTACCTCAATCCACAAGGCAGTGTTTCTCTCGATGGCTTGAGTATGTATAACCAATACTTCAAATCCGCCCTCGAGAAGCTCAAGATCAAGGCACACATTTTCCGCGTTGGCACCTTTAAATCGGCAGTAGAACCCTACATGCGTGACGATATGTCGGATGCGGCCAGAGAGGCCAGCAGCGCCCTACTCGCCGATGTTTGGCAGAGCTACACTCAAACAGTGGCAGAAAATCGCCAAATCGATGCCAATACCTTAGTGCTCGACTCGGCAAGCTACCTCGCGCAACTCGATAAGGCCGAAGGCGACTCCGCCACTATGGCGATCAATATGAAATGGGTCGATACCCTAGCGACCGATGAAGAGTTCCGTAAAGTCATGCTCGATAGCTTGGGGAAAGAGAAGTCAGGTGACAGCTTTAAGCAGGTCAGCTTTTACGACTACTTAACCTTAGTGACGCCTTTGCCAAGCTTTGTTGAGCAAGACAGTGTCGGCATTATCGTTGCCAGCGGCACCATTTTAAATGGCAGCCAACCCGCCGGCCAAATCGGTGGCGATAGCACCGCTGAGCTGTTACGCAAGGCACGATTTGATAAACATATCAAAGCGCTGGTGCTTAGAGTCGACAGCCCTGGCGGCAGCGCCTTTGCCTCAGAGCAAATCCGCCAAGAATTACTCGCCCTCAAAGCGGCGGGTAAACCTGTGGTGGTGAGTATGGGCAGCCTTGCGGCATCCGGCGGCTATTGGATTTCGGCCAGCGCAGATTATATCTTCGCAACGCCAACCACGCTGACGGGCTCTATCGGGATCTTCGGGATGATCACCACTTTCGAAGATTCACTCGCTAGCTTAGGTATTCATACCGATGGTGTATCGACCTCTGAATGGGCGGGATTGTCTGTAACTCGTACCCTCTCTCCACAAATTGAATCGGTTATCCAACGCCATATCGAGCGTGGCTACTTAGACTTTATTTCACTGGTCGCTAAGGAACGTAAAATGACCTTAGAACAAGTGGATAGCATCGCCCAAGGCCGTGTGTGGAGTGGTAAAAAAGCCCTAGAGTTAGGTTTAGTGGACGAGCTTGGCGATATCGACCAAGCCGTTGCCAAAGCCGCTAAACTCGCGGATTTAAGCCTATTCGATACCCGCGTAATTGAACAAGAGCTCACGCCTGAGCAGCGTTTTGTGCAGCAAATGTTTGCCTCAGTGTCGGCCTATTTACCCGCGTCTCTCAGCCATTCAACACTGCTTGAGCAAATGCTGGCGCAATGGACGGGCAGCTTAAAGACCATCGCGGCCTTTAACGATCCAAACCATGTGTATGTATATTGTGACAGCTGTGCGATCAACTAACGCAGACTCAAGATGAAGGACACAAAAGCCCGATTGCCTCGGGCTTTTTTATTGGGTTTATGCCTGCAAAATCGTATAATTAGCTCACTTGCAGCTAAGATAACGACAAGAATGACTAAACGCTCCATTTACGTCGCCTATACGGGCGGCACCATAGGCATGCAAAAAACCGCGAATGGCTTTGCACCGGTGGCAGGGTTTTTGACCCAATGCGTCCAATCCATGCCCGAGTTTTACCATGACGAAATGCCTGAATTTGTGATCCATGAGTACTGCCCGCTCATCGACTCATCAAACATGGCACCGACCGACTGGCAAATGATCGCCGATGATATTAAGGCCAATTACGACAAGTACGATGGCTTTGTGATCCTCCACGGCACTGATACCATGGCCTATACCGCATCTGCCTTATCCTTTATGCTCCAAGGCCTGTCAAAACCAGTTATTGTCACCGGCTCTCAAATTCCTTTGGCACAACTGAGATCCGACGGTCAAACCAATCTGCTCAACTCTTTGTATATCGCCGCCAATTATCCGGTGGCTGAAGTGTGTTTATTCTTTAATAACAAACTGTTTCGCGGCAATCGTTCCACAAAAGCCCACGCCGATGGCTTCGATGCCTTTGCCTCACCAAACTTCCCCTTACTGCTTGAAGCGGGGATTAAAATTAATCTGCGTGCAGGTAAAATTGCCACGCCAAGCGATAAGCCGTTGGAAGTGGCGAATATCAGCCCGCAGCCCGTCGGTGTAGTGACGCTCTACCCTGGTATTTCGACACAAATTTTTGAGAACATTCTACAGCAACCCGTAAAGGCGCTCATTTTACTGACCTTTGGCGTGGGCAATGCACCACAGGATGCGGCATTACTCGATACCCTAAAGCAAGCGGATGAGCGTGGAATTGTGTTAGTGAACCTAACTCAGTGTTTCCAAGGCAAAGTGAATATGGGCGGTTACGCTACGGGCAATGCCCTCGCCAAAGCGGGGGTGATCAGTGGTGCAGACATGACCATTGAAGCCGCACTGGCTAAGTTGCATTATCTGCTATCGAAAAACTTAAAGCCGAGCGAAATTAAAACTGCCATGCTGCAAAACTTGGTTGGTGAGCTCAGCCCCGACTAAGTATCGAAACGTTACGCATGAAAAAGCCCACATTCGTGGGCTTTTTGTTGTTTAAGCATTAACACAACAATTAGAGTTCGTCAGCTTTAAACTCGGCAATCGACTCGCCACGGAATTGTTTCTTCAACTCCGCCTTCGACAGCTCATTTAATTTGCCACCGGCCGCTATGGTGAAATGCTCAGTTTGATCTAAGCGGCGCGCCTGATAGAGCATCACCACTTGAAGAGTCGATTCACGCTGGGCTTCGGTCAATACAGTGCCATCTTCCCATTTGCCTAATTCAGCGGCGCTACGCAGCCTTTCATAGACTTCTTCGGGCATTTGGTCGATCACTTGATTAATGTCGGTCATACACTCTTTCGCTTATG
Source organism: Shewanella sp. Shew256 (assembly GCF_002196695.1). Lineage (NCBI taxonomy): Bacteria > Pseudomonadati > Pseudomonadota > Gammaproteobacteria > Alteromonadales > Shewanellaceae > Shewanella > Shewanella sp. Shew256. The sequence goes on from NZ_NAJR01000004.1 coordinate 56,844, forward strand.
TAATACGATTCTAACGCGGGTAATTAAATAGCCCACAAAACCAAAGACAAAACAGATGGCGCCAATGGTCGCGCGCAAGCCTTCGGCGGGCTCGCCGCCCCAAAACCAAATCACCACCCCCGCAATAAACAGCGTCATGGCGACAAAGCTTTGGTTCATTAAGCTGCTGGATTTTTGGATATGACTGATCCGTGCGAGCGAGCTATTGTCACCATTGGTTTTTGCCTCACAATGCGGGCAAGCTGGTGCTTTGCTCGACATCCGTTTACGGCAGATTGGACATTCGATTAATGCCATAGTCGCACCTATCTTAACTTATCAACCACGGCGAGCATGGCAATCAATGACGCTTCGCCTAAATAAATGCTGCGCTCTGGCGACCAACCCACAAACGGATCCTGCAGGTTGTTGTTGTCTTTAAAAGGCATTTCTAAGGTGTTCGATAAGCAATCAAAGGTTTGCGCCACCCAATTAGAGGCCACGGTCAAGTTGGCTTGACCTGGCTCGTCTTTAGCGTAACCAAACTCAGTTTGGAAATCGGCACTGGCCAAGGTTAATGCCTGACTAAAATCAGCTTGCAGCTGTGTCAATCGCTCATTGTAAGCAGGCACACCCTCACAACCCGCGAGGAATACATAGGGCAGGCCTTCATCGCCATGGACATCGTAAAATAAATCTACGCCCGTCTGCTGCATTTTATGCACTACATGGTAAACCTCAGGGCTTCTTTCTAAGCTCGGAGTTTGCCATTCACGGTTAAGGTTAACCCCAATCGCATTGGTACGTAGATGGCCTCTTACGCTGCCATCCGGGTTCATGTTAGGCACTATGTAGAAGTTCGCTTTATCGAGCAGCGCTTTTGCCGTTGGACAATCATTATCCAGCAGACGATTCACTAAGCCATCGACTAACCATTCCGCCATGGTTTCACCGGGATGTTGTCTTGCAGTGATCCAGATATTGCGTTTATCAGGATTGCCATCGCCCACTTTCATCAGGGTGATATCGCGGCCATCTAAGGTCAGACCTAAATGCTCAAGATTAACATCGGGATGCAATTGTGCATTGCTGAGAAGATCTAAGTGACGCTCGTAGCTGTAGGGCGCAAAGTAAGCGATTTGAATTGCATCACAATCAAGTGCTAACTGAATGCTCAGTTTGCCATCGATATATTGGGTTGGCACACGGAACCAATGTTGGCGATCGTAACTGGCGACAGCGTGATAATCTTGCCAGCCCTTAGGATAGGAAGCGGTGCCCGCATTGATGATATTTAAGGTGTATTGATTACCCACCTCACCTTCGAATCGGAAGTTGAACCATTGATAAAACTCACCGCCCGCATCGGGACGTATTGCCAGTTGAATATCGTCTTTATTATCAAGATTAATGACTTGGATATTTCCGCCATCAAAATTGGCACTGATCCGCATAATGATTCCTACTTGGTTATTCATGTGAGGGTAATGATGCTGAATACGCATCTACTATAATGCCCGTTAGAATAAACCAAATCCGTATCAGGGGAAAATGAAAGCGACTAAAATTGCCTAAGAAGCCAGCAGTCGCGCTGTAATTCATCAGTGCCTAGTTTGTTAACCTCTAACAACACATCAAGCGGAAAAACTGTATCCTTGACCACGGACCGTATTGATTAATGTCCGCGGTAAGCGGGTATTCGCCAGTTTGCGCCTTGTATTACTGATATGCATATCCAAGTTACGATCGAAGCGGCCTAAGTCCTTCTGCAATACTGACTTTTGCAGTTCTTGCTTAGTGATCACTTGCCCCTTACGCTCGAACAGATACTTAAACAACCTAAACTCGGTTTGGGTGAGCTCCACGGCATTTTTACCAATAGTGATCCTATAGGCAGCCTCATCGAATTTGACTGGCTGGATTGTCGCCTGCTCGATTGCCATTGGCTCTATGGCGCGCGGAATTAATCGCCGCTCTAAGGCATGCAAACGCACCAATAACTCTTTAATGCTAAAGGGTTTCGTTAAGAAATCATCCGCACCAAGCTCGTAACTTCGGATCCTGTCAGCCTCATTATCACGGGCAGAGAGCATCATGATAGGCGTCATACAGTCCCTCGCCTCTAATAGTGAGAAACCATCCATTTGCGGCATCACCAGATCGAGCATAATAATATCGGGCATAAAGCTGCGAATACGTTTGAGCCCTTCAACGCCGTTTACGGCACATTCAACTTCATGTCCCTGTGCTTTAAGCGCCTCGGTTAACCAAACTCTGAATAATGGATCATCATCGACTAGCAGTATTTTACTCATCCCTAAACACCAAACGAGAATCAATATCATTTATGTTACCATAACTAAAAATTTGTCTCTAGCATTAGAAGATGATTAAAAATCAGTATTCGCTTAATTGTGATCAAGTTGGCAGCGATAGATAATGGCCTGTAACCTTTTGCACCAAAACAAAAAAGCGCCCGAAGGCGCTTTTTAAAGGTTGGTTCTATTTTAGATTAGAACTTAACTGTTACACCACCGTAAATAGTACGGCCGATAGTGTCGTAAACTTCTGGAACAGTACCAGCATCACTGCCGTTAGTGACGTAAAGAGGTTTCTCATCAGTAAAGTTCTTCACACCTAAACTAACAGTTGTGCTGTCATTTACATGGTAAGTACCAGAAATGTTGTGATACAGAATTGAATCTACACCTCTTACTGCAACGAATGGGTTATCGTTCGCATCATAGTCAGTGTAAACATCATCCATTGATCTGATATAACGGTTGAAGTACATCACGCTCCAATCATCTTGACCTGCAGAGATGCTGAAGTTGTTACGTACGCGGGCATAAGCTCCCGTATTACCATCGATTGTGCCAGTATAGTTTTCACCATCCTGTTCGAACTTAATCAAGTAAGTAGTATCGTTACTCACTTTCCAATCTAAACCAAGTAGCTCAAAGTTATAAGCTAAGTTGAAGTCAACACCGCTGGTGTCCTGTGAGCCTACGTTAGTCAGTGCACTTGTTAAGTTGAATAAGTCACCATCAGCTGTGATATTGAATGTGCTACAAGCTTCCGCATCACCACCATGACACGCGTCTAAACCAACTTGCACGTCTGCACGAGCAATTGCATCAGTGACTTTGAAACGCCAGTAGTCAAGGGTGATTGACATGCCATCAATATAGCTTGGCGAATACACCAAGCCAGCTGTATAAGACTCTGATTCTTCCGGTTTCAAATCAGGATCAGATGTACGATTCACTAAAATCTGACCAGTTTGCTCACTCAGAGGTAACCAAGGATTCGTTAAATAATCAAATGAACCTGAGTTACCGCCATACAGCTCAGCAACGCTAGGAGCACGGAAACCGGTCGCTGCTACGGTACGAACCATCAGCTCATCAGTCGCAGTGTAAGTTAAACCAATTTTCCAAGTGGTTGCTTTACCGAAAGTTGAGTAATCGTCTAAGCGCAGCGCAAATTCACCCGTTAGTTTTTCAGTAAATGGTACGCTCACTTCTTGGAAGATAGAAATAACGTTGTAGTTGCCACTTGTAGGATCTTGTTGAGCGGCAGTACTGTCACCTGCAACAACAATTGCATCTGGATTGTAGAAACCACTTTCACGACGGTATTCAGCACCAATAGCGAAACCCACGGCTCCAGCACTCAGATCGAATAATTCACCGTTTAAGCCTGCAGATAATGTTTGCTGCTCATTACCACCCGTCTCTTGCTGGTCATAAGAAACATCCTTCATCTCATCAGTCAAAGGAGAACCTTCAAACCAAGCATATGGGTCAGCATAGATTGAATTAGCCATCAATGTTGCGTTAATAGAGTTAGCAACACCTGTCTTAGCTTCGTTCTTACCAAATGTGTAATCCACATTCCAATTCATACCCGTATGAACGTCTAAAGAACCTGCTAAACCAGCTGATAAACGCCAAGTATCAGTATCTTGGTTATAAATACGCGGGCCAACATCGTTCATACGTCTGTTGTATTGCACTTGTCCACGGGCATCAGCCTTGATCCCCGCATCAATCATGCCCTGGTCAAGGGTTAGGCAACCAGCAGTTGGATCTGTTACTCTTGGATCGCCACACACATTCAATTTGATTTGAGCTGGCTGCGCTGCAAGTTGTTGGTTAGAACGGCGATTGGTATAAATAGCATCCGCAGTCAGAACAACATCATTGCCTAACTCTTGTGTCATATTGGCAAATAAGCTACGACGCTCACTTGGTGTTTGGAAATAAACGTCATCAGAGTAGTTATAACCTGTTGTTCGATTAACCCAATTACCATTGGCATCGATAACTTTTTGGTTCAATGCACCTGTTGGAATAATTGAACTGGTATTATCCAATGGATCATACCAATCACGGTCACCTTGAATCACACCACGACGATCTGAGTAAGCTGCACCAAAAGTGTAGTTACCGCCTTCAGTATTGAAGCCATACAGCGCGCTGATGTCACCGTTTTCGCCGTCACCTTTGTCGGTACCGCTGCCGTTGAAGTCTAATTGGAAACCATCGAAATCTTTCTTAGTGATGATGTTCACTACACCGGCAATCGCATCAGAACCGTATACCGCTGAAGCGCCGTCTTTCAGGATTTCAACGCGAGCGATCATAGCAACTGGGATAGAGTTTAAATCCACAGCACTGTCAGCACCTGAACCTGAGTTCACCATGCGACGACCGTTTAGCAATACGAGAGTACGTTGTGAGCCCATACCACGTAAGTCAACTTGTGCAACACCGTCCGCACCGTTGTTGGTGGTTGAACCAACCGCAGCACCCGCCATAGAGGTTTGAACTTGCAACATTTGGTCTACAGAGGTAAAGCCTTCGGCTTTAATTGCAGCAGCATCAATAACGGTAACAGGAGAAGCTGTTTCCATATCTTGACGTTGAATACGTGAACCCGTGACTTCAATACGTTCTACTTTTGCAGTCTCTTCAGCTGCAAATGCGCTTGATGCTACAAAGGTACCAGCAGCAATTGAGCTAACGACAGCTAAATTAATAGCCGACGCAACTTTGGTTCTTTTGATCATGAATGAATGCTCCCTAGATCTTACTATTATTTTTATGCTTACAGCTTGTACAACAATTTGCTGTACGACTGTTGCGCTTGATACTGAGGATTCACTTTCATTCAGTCAATGTTCATTTTTTTAACCTTGAGCATCATTTTGTTCTGTATTTTTATCAATATTGTAAATCGATTGTTTTATTTAAATCTTGAATGCTATTTCAATCCTATTGTTAGCATTAAAAACCATATATAACGATAATTTTCAGCGACAAAAACTGTTAAAAAAATAACATTAAGAAAACATATGATTACCACAAAAATGTGATGCATGTCACACTTTTTTGAAAGAAGACTATCTGATGCACAGAATAATATGTCGATTAATTATGAAAAAATATGCATATTGGTAATCATTGCAACAGAAAGAATCGTGTAGATATCATGGGTTTCACATCGCACATTGATACAAAATGAATAACTTGTGATTTTTATGCACCGCAAGTGTGCAATAAACACAAATGCAACAATTCATTGTCGATTATAATATCAAGCTTAAGTTCTAGGTGTTTTAGAGCGGGATAAGGGCTAAAAAGTGAACATAAGACGAACCATTACAATGTAAAAGAATTATGAGAATGCTTATTTTGCAAACAACACAAATGTCATTTCGAGCGGTTTAAACTCAACATATAAATACATTTGTTTTATTATTGTTAATCAACTAGATTAAATATTATTTACAAACCAAAATAAGAGCATTATTTAGCCGAATAAATTTAAATAAAAACAGTATTCAAGTGACACACCTGCTCCACAGCCCATTTAATTAAGTCGTTATTCATTAAATAATATTCATTTAACGATATAGATGTGGATACTCCTAGCGGCAAGTAATCTGGTGACAAAAAGCAGCAATAACAAAATCGGTAAAACAAAAAAGCGGCCAAGGCCGCTTTTTTGGTAACAAAGTCATCCTTCTTGGATGTTACTCTGGTTTTATCATGCCAAAATGCAGATAGGCTCTGGTTGTGGCAATGCGACCGCGTGGCGTTCGTTGGATAAAGCCTTGTTGGATAAGGAAAGGCTCCAATACATCTTCGATGGTTTCACGCTCCTCACCAATAGCTGCGGCGAGGTTATCAAGCCCCACAGGCCCCCCCATAAACTTATCGATAATGGCAAGCAGCAGTTTTCGATCCATGTAATCGAAACCTTCACCATCGACATCGAGCAAATCAAGCGCTTGCTCCGCGACTTTTTGCGTCACAGCGCCGTCGTGTTTCACTTCCGCATAGTCACGCACTCGACGCAGTAAACGGTTGGCGATCCTCGGTGTTCCCCGTGAGCGTTTGGCAATTTCGGTGGCCCCTTCAGCATCAATCGCCAATCCCATCACCTGCGCCGAGCGGGTCACAATGGTGCTTAAATCTTTAACATTATAAAACTCGAGCCGCAGTGGAATGCCAAAACGCGCCCTTAGCGGAGAGGTTAACGCCCCTGCCCGCGTGGTCGCGCCCACTAAGGTAAAAGGCGGTAGATCTAACTTAATTGAACGTGCAGCAGGCCCCTCGCCGATCATAATATCCAGCTGATAGTCTTCCATCGCTGGATACAGAATTTCTTCGACGACGGGACTTAAGCGATGGATTTCATCGATAAAAAGCACATCCCCCGCCTCAAGATTGGTGAGCAGCGCCGCCAAATCCCCAGCTTTCTCAAGCACAGGCCCCGACGTCGATTTAATATTTACGCCCATTTCATTAGCCACGATCATGGCTAAGGTGGTTTTACCTAAACCCGGCGGGCCGTAGATCAACATATGATCTAATGCCTCTTCACGATTCTTTGCCGCTTGAATAAACACTTTTAATTGGGCACGCGTATCATCCTGCCCAGTATATTCATCGAGTAATTTAGGGCGCATCGCCCTGTCGATAACATCGTCTTGACCTTGCAGCTGCGGCTGGATCAGTCTATCTGCTTCAATCATTTACCTATTCCTGTTACCGCATCGGCATACGGCACTTGCAATTTGGGCGCTGTTGCAACCTAACTGGCTGCAAAAATCGCGTACCGCAATATAACACTCGCCTCAATAAAAACCATGCCATTAGAGCATCGATTTTAACGCGGCCTTAATCAAGGTCTCACTGTCCATGCCTTCTTTATAGGCGGCGGAAACGGCTTTACTCGCCTGTGGTGGTTTATAACCGAGGGAGATCAAGGCTGAAATCGCATCCTCTTCGGCACTGTTGACCGTCGGAGCCGGTGAGTAGTTGGATTGCAGCACAAACTCACGCTCAGAGCCTACGGATGCCTCCATCAAACTCTTCAGTTTATCGCGCATCTCAACCAATAAACGCTCAGCGGTCTTTTTACCGACACCGGGTAATTTCACCAGCGTCACTATATCATCACGCTCGACGCAGCCGACAAACTCACTGGCGGTCATGCCTGAAAGAATAGTTAACGCCAGTTTAGGGCCCACACCGTTAGCCTTGATAAGCAAACGAAACAGTGAGCGCTCTTGTTTAGTGATAAAGCCGTAAAGCAGCTGGGCATCTTCACGCACCACAAAATGGGTATACACTGTGGTCGGTTGATTGACCTCGGGGAGCTCATAAAAGCTGGTGAGGGGCATCTGTAACTCGTAGCCCACACCATTGACATCAATCAATACCTCTGGCGCTTGCTTTTCAATTAACACGCCATGTAAACGACCTATCATCTGTACCGTCCATATGTTCTTGTTGTCGCTCGGCCACTTAAGGCGACCAAACTTTGATTGGTGTGATAATGACATACCGCAACGCCGAGTGCATCCGCAGCGTCGGCCTGTGGCGCCGCGGGCAGCTTAAGCAATTGCTGGATCATATGTTGAACCTGTTCTTTCTTAGCCCGCCCCGTCCCGACCACCGCATTCTTAATTTGGGTGGCACTGTATTCGGCAACGGGCAAATTGGCCACTGTCGCAGCCACGATAGCCGCACCACGGGCTTGGCCTAATTTCAAGGCCGAGTCGGCATTTTTGGCGAGAAACACCCGCTCAATCGCAAATTCATCGGGTTGGTATTGGCGAATAATTTCACTAATCCCATCAAAGATTTGCTTGAGTCTTAATGGTAAATCCTCACCCGAGGTGCGAATGCAGCCGCTGCCCAAATAAAGTTGCTGTCGCCCTTGGCATTGGATAACGCCGTAACCTGTGATCCGAGAACCTGGGTCAACCCCTAAAATAATTGCCATGCTATCCCTAATGCCTGTTCCCGACTTAAGACAATCCATTCAACGGATAACTTAAGCACTAGCAACAGTGCAAAAAATCATAAATCTAACTGAGGGTGGCCCTAAAGCAAAACGCTGGCGCTAAGCTCAATCGCTGTATCAAGCTATGGAGCTAAGTTTGTCAGCTGACTTTAGGCCACCTAACTCAGGTTAATGCTAAGACCTAACCTAAACTTTCCATAATCTCATCGGAGATTTCGGCATTATGATACACCTCTTGCACATCATCGTGCTCTTCGAGGGTATCGATAAGACGCATAAACTTCTCCGCGGTCTCGGCATCTAACTCGGCTTTGGTTGAGGCGATCATCGCGATTTCGGCGTTATCACTGACAAATCCCGCCGCATCGAGGGCATCTTTCACCCCATAAAACTCGGTCGGTTCGGTAAATACGTCAATCGCACCATCATCGTAACTCACCACATCTTCGGCGCCCGCTTCCAACGCCGCGTCCATCAGGGCGTCTTCATCTGTACCCGGCGCATAGGACAACACCCCACGCTTAGTGAACAAATAGGCAACCGAGCCATCGGTACCTAAATTCCCACCCGATTTACTAAAGGCATTACGCACGCCACTCACGGTGCGGTTACGGTTATCTGTCATGGTTTCAACCATCACAGCGGTGCCACCCGGGCCATAGCCTTCGTAAATAATGGTTTCGAGTTGTTGCCCTTCAAGCTCACCGGCGCCACGTTTGATTGCGCGCTCAATGGTGTCGCGGGTCATGTTTCCGCCGAGTGCTTTATCAATGGCGATACGCAGACGCGGGTTTGAATCGGGATCCGAGCCACCTTCACGGGCAGAAACCGTTAACTCACGGATAAATTTAGTAAAGAGTTTACCGCGTTTGGCATCTTGCGCTGCTTTGCGGTGTTTAATGTTGGCCCACTTACTATGACCTGCCATGGGAGTTCTCCTCTACACATAGCCATTGCACATCTTATCAATAGCCTAAGGTAACCTTGACGGCGCCTCTTGTGAGGTTCCAACAGCCAATGTTCCTTTACACAAAGATTGACGGCAAATTCAGTGACGTCGATAACGCAGATATTGATAAGAAATGAAATGACGGGGTAAAAATAGACCGAGGCTTGCGCCTCGGTACTCGATAATCACTAAAGATTAGTCTTCAGTCTTCGCGGCTTTCACCACGGAAATACCTAGTTCAGCTAATTGTTGTGGGTTAGCAAAACCTGGGGCATTGGTTAACGGACACGCCGCTGTGGTGGTTTTAGGGAAAGCCATCACATCACGGATGGAGCTTGCGCCCGTCATCAGCATGATAATACGGTCTAAACCGAATGCCAGACCCGCATGTGGTGGCGTACCGTAGCGCAGTGCTTCGAGTAGGAAGCCGAATTTCTCTTTCGCTTCTTCATCGGTAATGCCAAGGATACGGAATACCGCAGATTGCATTTCTTGGTTGTGAATACGAACTGAACCACCACCTAATTCACAGCCGTTTAATACCATGTCGTAGGCATCTGACACACGGTTAGCCGGATTGGCTTCCAGCTCTTGTGGTGTCACGCCGCGTGGCGCAGTAAACGGATGGTGAACCGCATGGAAGCTGCCGTTGATCTTCTCAAACATTGGGAAGTCAACCACCCACAGTGGACGCCATTGACCTTCGAGCAGGTTAAAGTCTTCACCGGCTTTTAGACGCAGTGCGCCCATAGATTCGGCAACCACAGTCGCGTTATCGGCACCAAATAGGATGATATCGCCCGTTTGTGCGCCAGTGCGGCTGATGATTTCGTTCACAATGCCTTCGTTTAAGAACTTCAGCACAGGTGATTGAATGCCTTCTAACCCTTGAGTCAGATCGTTTAGCTTCATCCACGCTAAACCTTTAGCACCGTAGATACCGACAAACTTAGTATAATCATCGATTTGCTTACGGGATAAGCTCGCGCCACCAGGAATACGCAGCGCCGCAACACGGCCTTCTTCGTCATTAGCTGGGCCTGAGAATACCGCAAACTCCACTTCTTTCAGTAAGTCAGCTACGTCAACCAGTTCTAATGGGTTACGTAAATCTGGCTTATCTGAACCGAAACGACGCATGGCTTCGTTATAGGTCATACGTGGGAATTCGCCTAAATCGACGTTCAGCATCTCAAGGAACAGTCCGCGCATCATCTCTTCGGTCTTAGCCATCACTTGCTCAGACGTCATAAATGAGGTTTCGATATCGATTTGAGTAAATTCTGGCTGACGGTCAGCACGTAAGTCTTCGTCACGGAAGCATTTTACGATTTGATAGTAACGGTCAAACCCTGACATCATCAGTAACTGTTTAAACAGCTGTGGTGATTGTGGCAGTGCGAAGAATTGCCCTTTGTAGGTGCGGCTTGGCACTAAATAGTCACGGGCACCTTCTGGCGTCGCCTTGGTCAGGATAGGCGTCTCGATATCTAAGAAGCCGTTTGAGTCGAGGAAACGACGCACAGCACTGGTCACTTTCGCGCGGAACATTAAGCGCTGCGCCATTTCTGGGCGACGTAAATCTAAATAACGGTACTTTAGACGCTGCTCTTCACTGTTGTTTTGATAGTTATCTAAGCTCAGCGGCAGCGGCTCAGAACTGTTGATAATCGTCAGCTCTTTACCTAATACTTCAATTTCGCCGGTCTTCATTTGCGCGTTGACTTGGCTATCAGGACGGGCACGAACCACACCTTTTACCTGCACACAAAACTCGGCGCGCAGCGTACTGGCCACATTGAACACCTCAGGTAAATCTGGATCGTAAACCACTTGGACCAGACCTTCTCTGTCTCTTAAATCTAAAAAGACCACGCCACCCAAATCACGGCTACGATTAACCCAACCTACCAAGGTAACTTCTTGTCCAACGTGAGACTTATTGACGTCTCCACAATAATGACTGCGCATCTAACTCTATCCTTTATCCGGAAACCGGTGCTTTGGAAATAATCAAAACGAGATAAAAGCGGCATTATAGTCAAATAATGCCGATTACCAAAGTACTTCACTTTTAGGCGGTGAAGTATCAAACAGTTTTACGCCCTTGACTAGAGGCGAACGCACTATCTGCGTATAAGCGTTCAAAAAACCATCAAGCCACGCGGTAGCAACGGCCACCCGCCATTTTAGCTTGATACATCAGTTGGTCGGCTTGCTTCATTAACTCGATAGCCGTATCGCCATCGCGGGGATAAATGACCACACCAATGCTGACGGCAACCTCTACCATCACCCCTTCTACACTGAAAGGCGATGCAAGCGAGTGCAGAATATTATCAGCTACTTGGGTCGCGGCATCGAGATCTTGCACACGATTTAGCAGGATCACAAATTCATCACCACCGAATCTTGCCACTGTATCAGAATTGCGAATGGCTTTGCTCAATAATCCCGCCACTTTTAATAGCAAGGCATCCCCCACAGGATGACCATATTGATCGTTAATTTGTTTAAAGCCATCTAAATCGATAAACAATAAGGCGAAATGGCTATGATCCCGACGATGGGCAAGTAAGGCCTGTGACAGCCTATCATCTAATAAAGCACGATTCGGCAGCTGAGTTAGCGCATCATGACTGGCAACATGTTGCAAACGTTTTTCGGCGGCAAGTCGGCGGGTGATCTCCACATTTAAGCGACGATTGACCACTAACACCGCCACCATCACCACAGACAACACCAGTGCACCCATTAATAGATAACGGATCCATTGCAGATACTGACTATTGTCTGAGTCGAGGGAAAAACTGACCCAATGGGAATAGATTTGCTGCTGGGTGTGTTGATCGATTTGCGCTAACACGCGATTGATTAACGGAATTAACTGAGCATATTGCGGATTGAGCCCAAAGTGGCTGTGCTGATCGGCTAAGTCACTGAGTAACGACATTTTCAGCAACGGATATTGGCCCGTTTTTAGCTCAGAGGCCAGCGTCACCACCTTATCAATAAACACATCGGCATGGCCATCGTTGACCGCCGCGAGCCCAGATTGGGTATCGGGCACTAACACCAGCTTGAGCGAAGGTTGTAATGCCATCAGTTGTGCCACCAGATGATAGCCTTCCACCACAGCGACTCTCTGCCCCGCCAATTGTGCCAGATTAAACACCGACACCTGCTCAAGCTGCGACACCATTCCCCACGGCGATGGCCAGTAGGGATCGCTAAAGGTTAAAAATTGCTGGCGCTCGGCGGTTTGCGCCACGCTGCCAGCCAGAGCAATGTCCCCTGAACGTAATGCACTTATTAGTGATTGCCAATCATCAAAGCCAACAGGTTCTATCTTGATCCGTAATTGCTCTGCCAAAATGTGGGCAATGTCGCTGTTGATCCCCGCAAACTCACCTTGCTCATCGCTAAACTCCATCGGCGGCCACTGTTTTAAGTAACCGAGTTTAAGTTCACCTAATTGTGAGAGGTAATCTTGTTCACTGTTTGAAAGCTGAATGCCGTGTAATCCCTTCTGGTTAAAAATACGATCCTTAGGGTTCAGCATCCATTTCTGCTCTACCTCGGCAAACTCTTGCATGCTGATACTGCGAAAACCATTGGCGATGCGCTGGGTTAAGCCTGGATCGTCACTGCGGGTCAGTACATACACATCGGTCGGAAACTCAAGCTCAGGATATTGGTGAAATTCGGACCAAGCCTTATTTTGCAGTAAATAGTGGGAAGTCCATGCTCCTGCCGCAACAAAACCGGCTATCTCACCAGACCGTGCGCCTGCCACCATGTTATCCATGTTTTCGTAATAGCGCAGCGTAACATCGGGCAGCGCTTTACGCAGCGCAACTAAATAAGGCGCGGTCGGCACAACGCCGATGCGTTTGCCCTTTAGACTCTGCAAATCGGTCAGTTGCTGTTGATATAAAAACAGTCGACTCTTGACCGTATAGAGTTGCCAAGCGCGGGTTAAACCGGTTTTTAACTCGTCACTTTCAGGGTAACCAATATGCGCATCGGCTAAACCTTGGCGCACATCGTTAACACTGGCATTCATGTCGCCCGAGATAAAATCCACATTGATGCCCGTCTTGGCCGACCATAATTGCCAGAGATCCACATAAAATCCATGGGGTAAGCCATCAACACCTAAATCGACAAAGGGCTCAACACCTAACTGCATCGCCACCACAAGTCCCGCCTTTTGCCCGTGATAGCCTAACCAGCGGCGCTCGGTTTGTTGCACAAAACGAGCATCGAGTGAATCAAAACCCTTATTAATCTTCTCAATTAAAGCCTGATTGCCTTTCATCACGGCGGGGACAAACTGCATGGCCTTAATTGGAATACGTGCACTGATGGGAAAACTGCCCGCAATCGCTTGGCTTGATGCGGGATCGCGCAAATAGCCGTCGAGCCCGGCAAATACAACCGTCTCGCCCGCCGCAACCCCCGCCAGCAGTTTTTCACGGCTTTCATAATATTTGAAAACTAAACTAGGCTCGATACGGCGAAGCTCAGCCTCATGGGATGAACCACTCACTATCCCGATTTGATAAGGAACAAGTTCCTTGATGGACTTTTTACCCTGCAAGGATTTATGCAGGTAAAGATAGGTACTGACATCGGCGATAGGCTCTGCGAAATCAAACAGCTGCTCACGCTCAGGCGTCTGGCCCATACCGATATGCACTTGGGCTTTGCCCTGCTGCAATTGCTGTAGCGACTCATTCCAGTGCCGCGCCACAAACACTAGTGGTGTATTGGTGCGCTTGCCCCATTCCTTCCAGAGATCGACTAATAAACCCGTGGCTTCGCCGTCGTTGTCGACAAACTGATAGGGGAAACTGTCTTCCCCCATCACCACGATAAGCGATTCAGTCTGTCCTTGACTGGCGTTTACTGCGTTACTCAACATGCTGCAACACAGGATCACGATAAGCTGGAGCACTAACTTCAACTGGGGTCCCTAGTACTTGATGTACAATGTAAATACTTTGTTATTGATGCATATTAGACAGAAATTTCGGGCAAATTACTAGCCGAGACTTGCTGCTAGTCGACGGGATTCGTTAAAATGCATGGCTGAATTTTCGAGATATTCCCAGATGAACGCTTCCCAAGATACTATCTACGCTCAAGCGAGCGAACACATTAGCGATTTCCAGTTTGATAACCGTGTCGCGGGTGTCTTCAGTGACATGATCCGCCGCTCGGTGCCTGGCTATACGCAAATTATCAATACTATTGGCGATTTTGCGGATCGTTTCGTCAAGCCTAATACCCAAGTATATGATTTAGGTTGCTCTTTAGGTGCAGCTACCTTAAGCATTCGCCGTCAAATCCAGGGCCGCGATTGCCGCATTATCGCCGTGGACAATAGCGAATCCATGGTGACCCGCTGCCAAGAAAACCTCAATGCCTATGTGAGTGATACCGAGGTTGAGCTGATCTGCGGCGATATTCGCGATATTCACATCGAAAACGCCTCTTTAGTCGTGCTTAACTTTACCCTGCAATTTTTACCGCCAGAGGACAGAGAAGCGCTGATCGCAAAGATTTATCACGGCTTGAATCCCGGCGGTCTGTTAGTGCTGTCGGAAAAAATTCGCTTCGATGATGCGCCGATTCAAAGTGTGCTCGAAGAGCTGCACTTAGACTTTAAACGCGCCAATGGCTACAGCGAGCTCGAAATCAGCCAAAAGCGCAGCGCACTCGAAAACGTGATGAAGCCCGATACCTTAACTCTCCACCAGCAACGTTTGACTCGCCAAGGGTTTAGCCACTTTAGCTTGTGGTTCCAATGTTTTAACTTCTCTTCCATGGTGGCCATCAAGTGATCAGTTTCAGCTCCTTTTACCAACAAATTGCCGACTCCAATTTGCAGCATTGGCTCGAGACTTTGCCTGCCATTCTCGGCAAATGGCAAAGAGAACATAAACACGGCAACTTACCCAAGTGGGAAAAAGTGCTCAATAAGCTGCACTATCCCGCCCCAGACCAAGTGGACTTTGTCAGCAGTGTCACCGTCGGCACAGGTGAGCAACTCACGCCCGGCGAAAAGGAAAAGCTTGAGAACCTACTGCGCCTGTTTATGCCTTGGCGCAAAGGCCCTTTCCATATTCACGGCATTCATATCGATACCGAATGGCGCAGCGATTGGAAGTGGGATCGCGTGAGCCCACATATTTCTCCTTTGCAAAACCGCACTGTGCTCGACGTCGGCTGTGGCAGCGGCTATCACATGTGGCGCATGCTTGGCGCGGGCGCCAAGCGCGTGGTGGGCATCGACCCTTCACCATTGTTTTTATGCCAGTTTGAAGCGGTTAAGCGCCTGAGCGGTGAAAATCACCCCGTACACTTATTGCCGCTAGGCATTGAAGAGCTACCACCGCTGGATGCATTCGATACGGTTTTCTCCATGGGCGTCTTGTATCACAGACGTTCGCCTATTGATCACTTGTTACAATTACGTGATCAGTTACGTATGGGTGGGGAGTTAGTGTTAGAGACTTTGGTAATAGATGGTGATGAAAACGCCGTACTCGTCCCTCAAGATAGATATGGGAAAATGAATAATGTATGGTTTATTCCATCCGTCGCGGCGCTGATGCTCTGGCTAAAGAAGTGTGATTTCACAGACATACGTTGTGTCGACACCGATGTCACCGCATTAGCCGAACAGCGCCGAACCGATTGGATGCCGAATGAGTCACTGGTTGAATATCTTGACCCTAACGATATCACTAAGACTATCGAGGGTTACCCCGCGCCGAAACGCGCAACGATTATTGCGGTGAAAAATCAACCCAATCAAGATTTGACCTAACGAGTTAACTCCAGTGGCCTAATACGCTTATGCCTAGGTAAACCCTAGGCATAAAACCCGTTTTAACGCCAATAGGAAGTACTATGCTAAAGCAGTTGATCGCTATCGCCGTTGCCAGCAGCTTAATGGGATGCGCAGCGACAGAACCGACCGCCCACGCCCCCAAACCACTCGATACTGATACCTTTAATACCCGTCTTAATCAGCAGCAAGATCAGTTAGTCGCTGCGATTAATCAGCAATGCCAGCCTGCAGATTTAACCTCGCTTGCGACCCTGAGCAGCCAAGTCGAGCAGTTAAGTCAGCAAATCAATCACTTAAATCAAGCGGCGAAAAATCTCACCGCGCAAAAGCAAGCCGCGGTGGTGACGCCAGCGCCGAGCCAATGCCCTAAATCCGCTCTTGGGGACAAGTTTTTACTCGGTGAAATCGAAAATGTGTTTATCGATGAACTCAATGCCAGTTTTGCCACTCGCATTGATACCGGCGCAGAATCTTCCTCCATCGATGCCCGTAATATCACCCTGTTTGAGCGCGATGGCGCCCAATGGGTACGCTTCGATGTGTTTACCCAAGGGGAAAAACAGCCTGCGACAAATTTCGAATCTAAGGTCGTGCGTTTTGTACGCATCAAGCAGGACGCCAATGAAAAGGACGACCGCCGCCCCGTGATCCACGCGCACCTTAAGATTGGCCAATATTCCGCAGAGACAGATCTTAACCTCACCGACCGTAGTCACCTCGACTATCCCTTATTGCTCGGCCGTAAATTTATCAAAGATATCGCCGTTGTCGATGTCGGCCAGCGCTATGTGCACGGTAAAGCCAAACAGCCCAAACCCAAACAAGCCGATCCTGAGCAACCTAAAGCAGAGTCGGCTATCGTCTCCAGCGGCAAAAAATAACCGCTTGGTCTAAAGCCGTTCACAAGCTAAGCATAGAGCCGCTTGCGCTCATTGGTCTGCCAGCTTGTGACATCGACGCTCAATCTGACGGAGCCTGACATAGCTAAAACCCGCCACGCGACAATCTAACGCGTGACGTCGAGTTCGAACCGCCAATGCCCTGGGAAATCCCACGCTTTTCGGCCATTGGCGCAACATGGGAAACACGTATGCATTCACGTAAACCTTTTTACATTTTGGTGGCATTACTTTTTATTGTCGGTCTAAGCGCCAGCATCTACCGCGGCGTTAAGCATCAAGTGCCTTTTCTACCCGGCGAGCAAGTGCAAAGCTGGGCGGTAGACGCCAAGATAAGCTTCGATGGCACTGGCGATGCGGCCGAAGTGTCCTTCTCCTTACCGCAGGATCCCGCCTATGAAGTCTTGGTCGAGAACGCCAGTTCCCCGGGGTTTGGGTTATCGGTGAGTGATGATAAGGACGCGCGCCGTGCAATTTGGTCGATTCGCGAGGCCTATGGCAGCCAAGATCTCTACTATAAAGTGACCCTAGTGCCGACGGGCGTGCCCCAAATCCACAGCGACGATATTCCTAGTCAACCAGAGCCATACCTCTGGCCCGCGACCGAGAAAACCGCCGCAGAGCAAGTGATTAACGAAACCTGGGTGCGCAGTGCATCGAACTTATCCTTCGCCCAGCAATTGATGAATGCAATCACGGCCACTAAGCGCAGTCAGAATATGGAGCTGTTGCTGTCGAGCCAAACCGCGACGCAAGTGTTTTTGCATATGCTGCAAACTAAGGGCATTCCCGCCCGTGAAGTCAGCGGGCTCTACCTTGAAGATCAACGCCGCCGTCAATCCCTCTCGCCCTTTGTTGAAGTGTTCCATAACGGCGAGTGGGTCTTATTCGATTTGGTTAAAGGCAAGCAAGGTCGTCCAGAGAACTTACTGCTGTGGGAACGCTCGGGCCATTCCGTGCTCGATGTGATGGGCGGAGTGAACTCGCAGGTGCATTTCTCGATGTTGCAAGACACCCGCTCAGCATTAGCGACCTCCATCGATATGATGATGAATAACAATGCCTTGGATTTCTCACTCTACCAATTACCGCTAGAGGAGCAGAGTCTATTCAAGGGCATTTTATTGATCCCTATCGGGGTACTGATGGTGGTGTTTTTACGGGTGATCATTGGGATCAAGACCTCGGGCACCTTTATGCCAGTCCTTATCGCCCTCGCCTTTATTCAGACTAGTTTAGTCACGGGCTTAGTAGGCTTTTTACTGATCGTTGCTTGCGGCCTGATGATCCGCTCCTATTTATCCCAATTAAATCTGTTACTGATCTCGCGAATATCGGCGGTGATCATCGTCGTGATCGGTATTATCGGCGTCTTTACCTTGCTGTCTTATAAATTCGGTTTAAGCGAAGGACTGACAATTACCTTCTTCCCGATGATTATTTTGGCATGGACCATCGAACGTATGTCTATCCTGTGGGAGGAAGAAGGCCCGAAAGAAGTGATAGTGCAAGGCGGTGGCAGTCTAATGGTCGCCACCCTCGCCTACTTAGCCATGAGCGCCAGTTGGGTACAACACTGGGTATTTAACTTCCTTGGGATCCACTTAGTGATCTTGGCCCTAGTGCTATTAATGGGCCAATACACAGGTTATCGCCTACTGGAACTCAAGCGCTTTAAACCACTCGCGGGAGATGCCTAATGAATATTGCCTGGCCATGGGAGCTTCGCGCGCGCGGCGTGCTCAATATGAATAAGCGCAATATCGATTACATAGGTCGCTATAATCCGCGTAAATTTTATAAACGAGTGGACGATAAGCTGCTGACGAAACAATTAGCACTGGCCAATGATATTGCCGTGCCCGATTTAATCGCCGTTGTGCGCGAACAGCACGAAATCGTGCACATTCCCGAGCGCGTGAAAGGCCGCACGGGGTTTGTGATCAAACCCGCCAAGGGCTCTGGTGGTAAAGGCATTTTAGTGATCACTCATATCGAACATGGCCGTTACTATAAACCCAGCGGACACGAGGTCAGCCCATCGGAATTGGATAGACACGTGTCCAATATCCTCAGCGGATTATTCTCCCTTGGCGGCAAACCCGATGTGGCGATTGTCGAGGGGCTGATTGAATTCGATCCCGTGTTTGACGGTTACAGCCATGAAGGCGTGCCCGATATCCGCTTGATTGTCTTTAAAGGTTTTCCGGTGATGGGGATGCTCAGGCTCTCCACCGCCGCCTCCGATGGCAAGGCCAATTTGCACCAAGGCGCCGTGGGTGTGGGCGTTGACATTGCCACGGGAAAAGGGTTACATGCTGTGCAATTTGATGCTCCAATTGAGTTTCATCCAGATACAGGCAAAAAGCTCACCGATATCGTCGTCCCCCACTGGGACAGCTTGCTGCATACCGCATCAAGCGCCTTTGAAATGTGTGAGATGGGTTACTTGGGCACGGATATGGTGCTTGATCAGACTAAAGGCCCGCTGTTATTGGAACTCAATGCACGCCCGGGACTGGCGATCCAGATTGCAAATGGAAAAGGCATTTTGCCTAGACTTAAGCATGTCGAAGCCATGTCATCCCATTCAATGACAGTTGCAGAACGTGTAGCCTATGCAAAAATCCATTTTAACGGCTAGCCTGTTTGGCTGGTGTTTATCCTCCCTCGGTGCAGCCTATGCTGCGCCAAGTCCTGTGCCGCTGCTGGTTGAGCAGTGTTTGCGCCAACCCAATATCGATTTGGCTGGCGCCTTCGCCAGTTATGCTCGCACCCGCAATCTATCTGCCTTAACACTGGCGGATAAGGTCCTAGTGTTAGAGCAGCAAACCATAGGGCTCAATAACGTCAACGACAGACTCACCTACTACCGAGGTTTGCCGCTGTCGGGGGATGAGCGCCAAGGTTTACTACAGTGTCAGTTGCGCTTGGCCGACACTCTGAGCCACTTACTAAACCAAGCTGAATTTAGCCAACTGGCGTTTGAGCTGACGCAAGCAGCTTTAGAAAATCATGCTGCAGCAAGTCAGGAACAGGCTTTACTCGGTGAGCAACTAACTGCTTTGTTGCGCCAGCATCTATCCATTATGGATAAAGCTAAGCTGCACACGGCGCAGGCCAGCATTCGCCAAGGCTTGGGCAATCAGCAGTTTCAACTGGATATTCAAGCGGCTAACTGCCAGCTTACAGATGAAGTAGCCGAAGTGAATACAGCCAATAACGAGGAAGAAACGGCAAATTCAGGCACTTTCTCAGGGACTATTGCCAGTTATCTGTTAAAGCAACCCGATGCCGAATGCCGTCAAACCCTGTGGCAAGCCTATCAAGGTCGAGCTAGGGAGCATAATCAAGTCGCCTTACACCGTATTGCCGAGCTGCGCCAACGTATTGCCAATGACGCAGGCTTTAGCGATTACGCCAGTTATAGCCTCAAGGATCAGCTACTCAATACCCCTGAATTAGTTAAAGCGTTTCTCGACAGTCAAACCGAAGCGATTCAAGTTGCCCCTTGGGATCTTGGCCGAACCTTATCGCAATTACCCAGTGCACAAACCACCGCCCTCAATACCCGTGAACTACTCGACAAGGCCTTAACAACCTTAGGCGAGTTTGGTTTACGTTTTGAGGTGATTGGCGAGCATCTAGATTCAACAGCCACGCAAACGACACTTTCTCAAACGGCACTTTCTCAAACGGCACCAGCACAAGCGCAGCAACAGATCCTCCGTGTTTACCATACAGATAGATTATTAGGAGAAGTGTATCTGGCTTTAGGCGCTCAAGATAAAGTGAACAAACCTAGCAATGCCAACCAACACACCCTCAGGCAAAGTGTGATTGGGCAGCAATTTGGTCAACAGGCGCTCGAGCTGCCCGCGACACTCAATAATTTCAAAGATATTGAACGCTTTACCCAAGCCCTTGCCGATGCGATGACCTCGCTGGCACGCGGCAGTCATTTTTACCTTAACAACACCTTAGGCCCGACTCTCGATACCAATCAATTACCAAGCCTTTGGCTCGCTAAGGTGTTACGCCAAGCACTATTTCCCCAATTTGATACCCAATATATTCAACCGAGGGAAACGCTCGCAAGCGCCTATGCGACTCAGCTTAAAGTTTTTCGCGCTAAGGTGGCACTTAACTTTTACCAGTCCTTAAACCAGCAGAGCTATCCGGATTTACCTGCTGAATTTAGCAAAAGCTTTGGGGCGAACTGGGCGCAAGCGATTGATTACCCCTATAGTTTCAATGCTATCGCCAGCGAAGGCCCACGCTATTATCAATCCCTGTGGCAAGCCAAACTCGCAACGCTTGTCCATCAATCCACCCAAGACTGCCAAGATAAACTTGGGCTTTTTAATCTACTCGTGGTCAATGAGACCGCACTCACCTTGAGCGAGCAACTGCGCGCCATACTTGGCGAACCCGTGGATGCCGCTGCGCTTATCCAAAGGATTATCCATGTCTCAGGATCTGAAAATCACCCACACGGCACAACCGAAACACAAACTCACGCTATCCATTGCGCTTTTTAGCGGTTTAGCCTTCTTTACAGCACAGAGTGCTTTTTCCAACACACAAAGTACGCCCCCGAGTCACGTTGGGCTTGAGAACTCACAAAACGTTCTCAAGCCAAACGCAGCGGATAAAACTGAATTAAGCCAAAGCGACGTTGCGCAGCTTATTCAACACAACCTTGAAACCCATCTCTATACACTCCCGCCTCGGGTACAGGGGCATTATGGGATCCGCCTCTATCGCCTGACGGGCGATGAGCAATATGCCAACGCCGCATTAGTCGATCTTTATGCGGTAACCGAAGCTCAAGCGTTTTATGCCTGCCAAATGGATAACCCTGAGTTTGTACGCCAAGCCTCACAGAACGCTATCGCCGAACTGGGTAATGGTCCCAGAGCCAAGGCCCGAAAAAAAGCCCTCGCGCCCTTTCCTGAATTTTTATTTTATTCCGATGTACTACTGCGATTTGCCAGTCGAATCGATGAGTTAGGCTTTACAGGTCCATGCCATAGTCAAATGATCCAAGCCCTCAAAAAGGCCGACCTACGCCAAGGTTTGACCGATCCCGCGATGATTAAAGCCTGGGCAGCGCAGCTGATTAACTATGTGTATTGGGCCAAACAATTGGGGGTGGGAGATTATCTAGAGGATTATAAAACGGCATTTACTCGGGTTTACCCCGACGCGCACGATGCCACTCTCAGCAAAGCACAGTTTCGCAATAAGCTCTACGGCATGACGCATTTTATCTTTGCCGCGAGTGAATATTATCAGCATCGGGTTGATACCACTGAATTTGCATGGATTTTGGATTACTTTGACGCCAACATTGAGCGGATTTTACAGGATGCGACCGATGATATTATTGCCGAAGTCGGCATTAGTTTTCTGCTAGCAGGCAAAACTGACCATCCTATCGTGGCTCAAACTCGGGCTTATATTGCCAATTCGTTTGATGCCGACAGCCAAATTATCCCCTCACCCAAGGGCAATCCTGACTTAGCCCTTGGCGAGCATCGCAATGTGCTTGCGATAATGTTGCTTAATTGGCCAGAAACCCTCTATCCCGGACCTTATCTTAACGAACTTAACGCGACGAAAAAGTATTTACCTATGGGCGTGACGCCTAAGGTTATCGATTAACCCATTACCCATAAAGCTTACTGATAAGAGGTTGTCACGCCGCTGCATTGCAACGCGATAACCTCTTTTTCAATTAACACGATAATAGTATTGAAAAAACGATCATAGCTCGCCACTATAAGCCTCAATCTATCGCTTTTTTAGAAACCTGTCGTTTTCGACATGAGGACAACCATGACTCGCGCGAAATCCACCCTTGAGCAATGGCGTATTTTACAGGCTGTCGTCGACTATGGCGGCTACGCGCAGGCGGCGGAAAAGCTTAATAAGAGCCAATCCTCACTCAATCATGCGGTGGCAAAGTTGCAACACCAGCTTGGCATAGAGCTACTCGAAGTTCGAGGCCGCAAAGCTTACCTGACACCACAGGGCGAAGTATTATTGCGCCGTTCGCGCCATGTGACTCAGGCGGTGAATGAGTTAGAACAACTTGCTAGCAACCTCGAGCAAGGTTGGGAGCCCACACTCACCATTGCCCGCGAAATCGTCTATCCGATGGAAAGTCTAGTGTGCGCGTTAAGTGACTTTTTACCCCATAGCCGCGGCACACGCATCATAATGTTGGACTCAGTCATCACTGGTACTCAAGAATTAATCCTTCAAAATAAGGTCGATATTGCGATTTGCGCCGGAATTCCACCGAAGGGCTATTTATCCGAGCCTCTGTGTGAGCAGGAGCTGCATCTGGTTTGCCACCCGAGCCATCCCTTGGCTGAAATGGGTACCTTAGACGATGACAAACTACTGGCGCAGCACCTGCAACTGGTCATCAAAGACACGGGCTTGCAACCCAATGTGGATATCGGTTGGTTAAAGGCCGAGCAGCGCTGGACAGTATCGAACTTCCATGAGGCGAAAGTCATTTTAAATCAGGGCATTGGTTTCTGTTGGATCCCATCTTTCCTGATTCAAGAAGAATTAGCCGCAGGCAAACTGGTGCGCTTACACCTCCAAGGCAGCCAAAAACGGCGCATTATGCTAAGCCTTGTGATCCCAAATCGTGATCAACAGGGGCCCGCTTCAAAACTGCTGGCTTCTTATCTCCTTAAGCATCATGGTGTAAGTACAAGCGAGTAACCACGCTCACATTCTTCCACCGTGTGCGCCAAAACCAACTCTTGGCTAGCAGGGAATCACTATGGGTTTATCCTTTAATGGCGACTGAACTTGCCAAACAAAGCAGGCTTAAGTGATTAGTCTTAATGGCCAAACGCTAGTTAGTTAAGATTTGCGGGCATTTCGAGAACGAGAGGCTAGACATTCACATCTAAGAAGCGTGGACGGTGCAGTGCTAAGGTTTGAGGATTGAACAGACCGCGTGTATTTTGACCGCTTGAGGACTCGAGCGCCAATCCATTGGACATAACACTATCTGGCTCGTAGCTAGACGAATCACTTATCCGCTCAAGTGAAACATCATTCGAACCTGATTGATTAACTTCAGTGTTTCCCTTACTCGCTAGAGTTGCCACGGCGACAGAGCCATAGAAACGCACCGCATTACTGCCGTTTAATGTGTGACTCGATGTGCCCTTGTTGTCACGAGACGACGCCAACCGCTGCATAGCAACCTCTGGCGCTTCATCCTTATTTGATACGGCGCCGATCGCTAAGATCGCCGTTGGCGGCTCGATGGTCTCTGTCGTATCAACTTCAGGGGTACTTGCTGCATCTGAAGTTTTACTCGATGCAACCTGCGCCGCAATGGCTTGCTTAATCTTATCAATCACTTCTGTCACAGGTGCCGATGGTTCCTCTTGGGGCACAGTGATATTGCCATTAGCATCAATCTTGCCCGTGACTTGAATTTGGCGCACCTTAAGCGGTGGTAAACCGTCAATCTGAGCCTCGGCGCCAATCAGGGTTTCTGTTGTCGGTTGATCAACAATCTGCTGCTGACGTTCCTCAGCAAGTTTAGCCTTGGCATCATTCATTTTCTGTAGCGCTTCTGCGGCAACACGAATATCGGCCGAAGAGGGATCTACTGGCGCCATTGCCGCCGCATAGACTTGCTTCATCTTATTGATGGTCGCCAGCGGATCGCCAGGCACTATCGACACATCGATTTGCACCTCACCATCAGTCGCATAGCGCTGACCATCGGCACCTTTTTCATACTTGAAACTGGGGCTTTGAGCATATTGACCGCCCACACTCGCATGGGCATGCTCATGGGCTTTGACTTCTGTGTCCCTTGATTTTAATGCGTCCAGTTGGGCTTTTTGCTGCTCAATTGCCTTTTCTTGCGCTTGTTTGACTTGCTCTTTCGCTAAATCTTGCTGACGAGTTTGCTCGTCCTGAGCCTGCTGCGCTTGTTTACTTTGGTCGGCTTTGGCAAAAACCTCGGCTAAGGCTTGCTGCTTTTGTTCCTGCTCTTGTACCGCCTGTGCCCTTGCCTGCTTGGCTTGTTCATCTCGTGCATTTTGAGCTTGAATTTGTTCCGCTTGAGTCTGCTGCTGTTGCGTTTGAGCATTTGGGGTTATCCCAGCACCGACTTGGCCAATTTCCTCCGAGGGTTCATTAAAAACAAGGCTTAACTGCTCACTTAAACCGCTTGATTGATTGCTATCAGGAAGCGCATTTGAATTGGCAAAAGCTGAAGCGCTGAAATCTGACGCTTTGCCCATCGCATCGGCACCAGCAAATTCGGTCGTAAAAGGAGTAACTACAGCACTTGACGCATTTGGCAATATGCCATTTGACTCTGTTGGGCCAATATTCGCATCTATTGGCGTTGATGTAGAGAATATATTGGCTACCCCCACACTCGCGGAGCCAACACTACTACCAGTAGTAGCAATGGTGGCCGCAAGGCTTGGGGCTGGTGGAGCAAAAGGCGTAATAGCACCACTTGTGGCGCTAAAACCGACGTCCGATGCACTTAAGGCTGATACTGATGGCTGAGTGGCTATGGCAGCAATTTGCCCCTCCCTCATTCCACCAATAGAGCGGGGGCCGGTAAGTAAGCTGAAACTACTATTACTTGATGCTAGTAGGCTTGTATCTAACGGAGCCGAATGTGACTGATTGAATTGTAGTGCTTGTAAAGGCGCTTTATTCGAATGTAACTGTTTTGAATTCAGCTGTGCCGTGGCGTTTCCACCGAGTGCGGTGAAAGCCTTCTGAACAGAGACTGTATCAACATTAGATGAAATCGGAGGACTAGCAGGTTTGACATCTGTCGATAACGCGGGCGTTGTCGTACTCATGGGCACAGCTTGGTCCATCGCAGCCCCGAGACTGCTTAATGATGGCGCAAGTGCCCCACTCGCTTCGAATTTTGGTGTATTCAGGTTAACGGTTGAGGCGGAGAGCGTTGCGACCGCCTGACCAATTCCTCCTTGATAAGTCTGTCCGCCTTGAGGTTTTCCCCCTTTTGGTGACTCAATTGACTTATCAACACCTAAAAACGAAGTGGATGGCGCGCCAATTTGTGATGACAGCGCCATAACCGACATAACTATACCTTGATGTTGATTATCGAACCTATTGCTTCAGATTCACGTTCAAGCACCTCAGTCGATGCCTCTCCTTGTCGCAATGATTCATTTGCCGACAGTAATGCAGAGGTTTTATCGGGCTCATCTACCGCTTTAGCGGTTTCTGTGGGCGCAGCACTTTGCGAAGGGCTAGGCTTTGCCACATCAATCGTTGCCTGCGTTAACCCTGATTGAGCTGTTTGCAAGCCTTGCAGACCGGAAGCATAAGCAGATTGGATTTGCATAGGAGTTTTCCTGCATCTGATGATAACTGGGTTAATTATTAATCAAACCTCAGGCAAAGTACAGGTTTATCCCCCGCCATAAAGGCATTTTAAAATCACTTTAAGCCCACGATTAACGCGCAATCCAAGCCGATTCCCAATCCTTAAAAACCGGATTAAATCCCCTGAGCCGCATTTGAGTCATGACCTGCTCAACGGTGCGTTCATCGCTTATCTCAAACTGATCTAATTGGCTCTCTGGCGCCTGATAACCGCCTGGCTGTGTTGAGCTCCCAGCACTCATCTGTGTGATCCCAAGCGGCAGTAAATTGTCCCGAAGCGATGGCGCCTCGCGTGTCGATAAACTGATATCAAGTTGCTGATTAAACAGTCTAAAGGCACAGATCATTTGCACCAGTCCAAGATCGGTTAAATGCACTTTTGGCGTTATGCCACCAGTACAAGGTCGTAAACGCGGTAACGAAATACTAAAGCGAGTACGCCAGTAATGCCGTTCTAAATAGTCCAGATGATGGCCCATCAGTAACGCATCGAGCCGCCAGTCATCTAAACCCAGAAGCACACCTAGGCCTATCTTATCGACACCCGCTCGGGCAACGCGGTCGGGCGTTGCCAGCCGATATG
This sequence comes from Shewanella sp. Shew256, assembly GCF_002196695.1. Lineage (NCBI taxonomy): Bacteria > Pseudomonadati > Pseudomonadota > Gammaproteobacteria > Alteromonadales > Shewanellaceae > Shewanella > Shewanella sp. Shew256. The sequence continues at coordinate 83,870 of NZ_NAJR01000004.1, forward strand.
CAAAGTCCTGTTTATTGCCTCGGGTATGATGCTTGGCATAGGTCGCCGCTTGATAGGTTTCTTGATACACCATCACAGCATCCAGCCCTAGCTCGACAAGCTGACGATAATCAATCTTCTCAAGTGGCTGTACCTCCATGGCCAAATAACTAAACTGCTGTTTTACAATGGGTAACACACGCTTAAAGTAATCCATCCCCACTTTGGTTTCATGTTCCCCCGACACCAGCAAGATGGAGTCAAAACCACGGGATTTGATAATTGCCATTTCGGCCGCAAGTTCCTGCTCATTGAGCACTTTGCGCTTTAGCTTATTGCTCATGCTAAAGCCGCAATAGTCGCACTCGTTGGCACACAGGTTCGACAGGTATAAGGGCAGATAGAGTCCGATATTGGCCCCAAAGCGTTGCCGAGTGAGTGCCGCCGAGCGTTGAGCTATTTCTTCGATATAGGGTTCTGCTGCAGGAGACAATAAGGCAAGTAAACTCTCTAGATTACCCTCGGGTTGCATTAGGGCGCGCTCAACCTCTACTGCGGTGCAGGAATATAACGCCAGCAATAACTTATCCCGTTCAATACGGGCAAATTGGTCGACAAAACTCATTGCTGCAAAAATCCTGTTAGTGGACTGGTATGTACAGCCTGAGTCTGCACTCGGCCAAGACCCGCTTCAAAGGCGCGTCGTCCGCAAGCCACCGCATCCTTAAAGCACTGCGCCATTTCAATGGGAGAGGCACTGCTTGCGATGGCGGTATTCACCAGTACGGCATCGGCTCCCAGCTCCATCGCGTGGGCCGCATGGGATGGCGCGCCAATTCCCGCATCAATCACCACGGGCACTTTTGCCTGCTCAATAATCATCTTGATAAAAGGCTCAGTCACCAGCCCCTGATTGGTTCCAATTGGGCTTGCCAATGGCATTACGGCGGCGCAGCCCACCTCTTCTAAACGTCGACACAGCACAGGATCGGCATGCACATAGGGCATCACGATAAACCCACGTTCACACAGGGTTTTGGCCGCGGCTAACGTCTCGACCGCATCGGGCATCAGGTATTTAGGATCGGGATGAATTTCAAGTTTAACCCATCGTGTTCCCAGCATTTCCCGCGCTAATTCGGCGGCGAATATCGCTTCCTTAGCATTACGCGCACCCGAGGTATTAGGTAAGAGTCGCACGCCCGCTTGCCTAAGCGGCGATAGCAAATCATCGGCCCCTGTTTTTAAATCAATTCTTTTCATTGCAACTGTCACTAACTGCGATTTAGACGCCTTAATTGACTCCAGCATCAGCTGACTTGAGCTGAACTTACCCGTGCCGGTAAATAATCGTGATTCAAATTCCACACCCGCAATCGTTAACATCTTAACCTCCCGCGACAACGGCAAATACATCAATTTTATCCTCATGGTGACAGAGGATAGATGACCATCTATGTTTGGGTACAACGGCTTCGTTAAGCACTAAGGCAACCGAGTGTTGGCAAATATTTTGTGCTTCTAACAGGGCTTGTAAACTCAGCGGTTGTTGAAGTGTCTGGGGCACATTATTGAGATGAATTAAAATCATAACAAACCTCGATTAGGGACAGATTTGAATGAAACGGCTGTAGTTGAATGATGGGTGTTAGCATTAGCTCTTTCTACACTCTTGCTTGGTTCGCGTGACATTAACGCACTAGACTTTAATGAACTCGGTTTTAATCCGCACACCTCGCACTCGGGATCACGGGTTAAGGCGGCCGAATGCCATTGCAGCAACTTGGCATCGAAGCGCCAAAATCTTCCAAGTAACGCTCTAGTGGAGGCTATTGGTGGACTTGTCTCTTCGAAAGATTGATTACCCGTTTGTTGTGTTGTAGAAGTTGGCGGCGTGGCTAGGAGCAACAATTGCATGGCTAGCAGCGCCTGCATCGATGCCATCACGCCGACACTGGGGCCAAGTACACCTTGGCTGGTACAGTTTTGTGGCGCGCGAGTATCCGAGGGGAAAATACAGTGATAACAGCCTCCCAAAGGGAAACGCTGCTGATCTACGGCAAACAATTGGCCGTTGAAAGCGGCTATCGAGGCGCTCACCAGAGGCAAGGCATGCTCAACACTCAGCCGATTGATGCAATGGCGCGCCACAAGATTATCAGTGCAATCAAGTACTAATCTCGTTTCTTTGCTATGGTCTAACAGACGAGCAAATACCGCGTTCGCAGACTCAAGAGTCAGATGCTCAGCAACGGCATCAATCTCACAACCTTGCGCCAACACGGCTAATTTCTGTTTAGCAATTAGGGCTTTGTGATGGCCAATATCGTCGTCACTAAAGAGCAATTGTCGCGGTAGATTGGACAATTCCACCCTATCGCTGTCGACAAGCGTTAAGCGTCCTACACCGGCGCAGGCTAAATACTGCGCCGCCAATTGTCCAAGGCCGCCTAGGCCTACGATAAGCACATGAGCCTGTTTCAGCTGCAACTGGCCAGCCTCGCCGACCTCGGGTAAGAATATTTGCCGCGAATAACGAATAAAGTCTTTATCGGCAAGGGATTGCGCCTGCGTCATGCTCATAGGCGTGACTCCCAGGCTCGCGTCAATTCGGCAAGGGCCATTATTGGGTCTATTGCCTCGGTAATCGCCCGCACCACGGCAATATTGCGCACCCCAGTCGCTTTGACTTGCGCAAGATTCGAAGGTCCTATGCCACCAATTGCGACTAAGGGATAGTGCGCCTTTAACAGCTCAACATAATGAGTTAATTTGAGTAATCCCTGCGGCGCCGATGGCATTTGCTTGGTGGTCGTCGGGAAGATATGCCCAAGGGCGATGTAAGATGGCGCATGTTGATGGGCACGCAGCAACTCAAAATAACCGTGGCTCGAGATGCCCAGCGCCAATCCTGCTGCATGAATGGCGTTAAGATCCGTCACCACCAAATCTTCTTGGCCAAGATGGACCCCAAATGCGCCATGCTTTATCGCTAACTGCCAATGATCATTGATAAAAAGCTGCGCATCATAATGTTTACCTAAGGCAATCGCGGTTTGGATTTGTGCCTCGAGTACATCTGTCGTTAGCGCATTAGACTTTATCCTGAGCTGCACCGTCTTCACGCCTGCCGCTAATAACTGCTCTAGTAACAGTAGGTTATCGACAACGGGATAGATTCCTAAGTCAGGCTCAAGGCGCTTAAACGCGCCGCATTGCACATCACTGGATTCACTCAAGCTGTTTAGAGAATAAGCCGTAACATGAGGAAACGCCGTTAAGCTTTGCGGCCAAGCGGTACGCGCGAGTGGCCCTGGGCCTTGGCCAATACCCTGAGCTTGGGTTAAACCTTGATTAACATAGGCTTTTGCTACCACAACGGCATCCTGCAACACAAAGCCAAAGGCTAACACCGAGGCGATGGCTGAAGACAGAGTACAACCACTGCCGTGATTATGCCGCGTGTTTATCCTTGCACTGCTGAGCCAAAAGCCGCCATTCGCGTCGAGCGGTGAGCAACCAGTAACTTGATGACAAATCAGCAAATCTTCCGCCAAACCCTGATTATCTGTGGCACTGCGATGACTTGTGATATCGCTTTTTTGATCGCTAAAGTTATCCCTTGTATTAATGCCTACACTTGCCTGAGCCGCAAAGTAAATATCGCCGCCCTTGGCTAATACGCTGCAAGCTAATTGCGTTGAGAGTTGCATTGCCGCAGCGGCGAATTCTGCTTTTGTGTGCAGTCGTGACGCTTGTATGTCTTTTGCGACAGTAAGCCTTGCCAGCTCCTGCACATTCGGCGTTATCAGGCTAATCAAACCCTTAAAGGGAGTAAAATCCAGTGGCTGGCTCGCCGTGCTCTTATCCCCTAGTTCATCCCCACAGCTTGCGACCATTACAGGGTCGAGAATAACGGGGACGAGTGGATACTGGGTTTTAAAACCAGCCAACCAATCGGCAACTAAATGCACTTGCTGCTGATTCGCGAGTAAGCCAATTTTAATCGCCTGAGGCGGTAGATCGGCGAACAGGGTCGAAAGCTGCGTGAGTAGCATTGCATCACTCACAGGCTCAACTAAATCCACCGCCACCGAATTTTGGGCCGTTAACGTGGTAATCACGCTGCATCCATGGCCGCCCAAATCCTTGATGGTGGCTAAGTCGGCTTGGATCCCCGCGCCGCCACCGCTGTCGGAACCCGCAATGGTCCAGACGATAGGTTTAGGCGCTAAGTGGCTAACATGTATAGCAGGGGTCATTATCAAACCTCCGCAACCTGTACTGTGGGTTTGAGCTCTGTCCCATCCTGATGCTTTGCCGATTCATTGGCTGCATTAGCATCGCCTAGCGGTAGATACAGTTTGGCGCCCGAGGCCGCAAACTCGGCCGATTTTTTCGCCATGGCCGCCGCTAATTCATCTTGGGTTTTGACTCTGATCTGCTGGATTGCTTCTTTGCTAGCTTGCCCTTGTGGAGCTGAATTTATCGATGCAAGCGCTTCAACGCTCTCAACATTTTGGCTTGACGAAGCCACTGACAACGTACCCGCCGCTAAACTTGCCGCATAGTCGCGCACATCTTGGGTGATCTTCATCGAGCAGAACTTAGGGCCACACATAGAGCAAAAATGCGCAACCTTGGCCGACTCCTGTGGCAGGGATTCATCGTGATAGGCACGCGCGGTGTCAGGGTCGAGTCCCAAGTTATATTGGTCTTCCCAACGGAATTCAAAACGCGCCTTAGATAACGCATTGTCGCGGATCTGCGCGCCTGGGTGGCCTTTAGCAATATCGGCCGCATGGGCGGCAATCTTGTAGGCAATCAGCCCTTGTTTGACGTCCTGCTTATTGGGTAAACCTAAGTGCTCTTTCGGCGTCACATAGCAGAGCATGGCGCAGCCATACCATGCGATCATCGCCGCACCGATCCCAGAGGTGAAATGATCGTAACCCGGTGCGATATCGGTAATTTGTGGCCCTAATGTATAAAATGGCGCCTCTGCGCAGTGAATGAGCTGCTTATCCATATTCTCCTTGATAAGCTGCATCGGGATATGCCCAGGCCCTTCGATAATGGTCTGCACATCGTATTCCCAGGCGATTTTGACCAGCTCGCCTAAGGTTTCAAGCTCGGCAAACTGCGCCTCATCATTGGCATCGGCAATAGAGCCAGGACGCATACCGTCACCTAATGACAGCGAGACATCGTAGGCAACGCACAGCTCGCAAATTTCACGGAAATGGGTATAGAGGAAGTTTTCCTGATGATGGCTCAAGCACCATTTGGCCATAATCGACCCGCCGCGGGATACAATCCCAGTCACCCGTTTGGCGGTCATGGGCACATAGCGCAATAACACGCCCGCGTGGATGGTAAAGTAATCGACACCCTGCTCCGCTTGCTCAATCAAGGTATCGCGAAATACTTCCCAGGTCAGGTGCTCGGCAACACCGTTTACTTTTTCAAGTGCTTGATAAATCGGCACTGTGCCAATCGGCACTGGCGAGTTGCGAATGATCCATTCGCGGGTTTCATGGATATACCGCCCAGTGGACAAGTCCATCACAGTGTCCGCGCCCCAACGGGTTGACCAGACTAACTTTTCGACTTCCTCCTCAATGGAGGACGTAACCGCCGAGTTGCCGATATTGGCATTCACTTTCACCAAAAAGTTACGGCCAATAATCATGGGCTCAGCTTCAGGGTGATTGATATTTAACGGAATAATGGCGCGGCCACGGGCAATTTCATCGCGGACAAATTCAGGGGTAATCGATTTACCGATTACGGCGCCAAAGGATTCACCTTGGCCGCGGCGGTTTAAGATTTCATCTTGCACCTCGGCGAGCGCCATATTTTCCCGAATCGCCACATACTCCATTTCGGGGGTAATGATCCCTTGGCGGGCATAGTGTAATTGGCTCACGCGCTTACCCGGTAAGGCACGGCGAGGACGAACAATCGCACTTGAGCCGGCTTCGAAGCGCAGATGATCGAGCCCATCATCCTTCAGGCGCTGCTGGGTAAAATCTGAGGTCGCACAATCGAGCACTTCGGTATCTTGGCGCTCGATAATCCAAGGTAATCTGAGTTTGGCTAAGCCTTGGCGCACGTTAATTTGCGCAGCTGGATCGGAATAAGGCCCCGCGCAGTCGTACACAGGAATGGGAGGGTTTTTCTCGACTACAGGCGCGGTCGCAGTGCCGCCAATCCGCGTATCGGTTTGCAGAATTTGCCGCATCCCTACACGGAGATCCTCACGGCTTCCCTGCAAATACAACTTTTGCGAATTAGGGTGTTGTAATGGTTTAAGGGTATCGATAAAGGCTTGGGCCTGGGCGCGCGCCGCACGGCGGCTCGTTTGCCCTTGGGTGTTCACGGCAATCGATTCTGAGGACGATTCTAAACTGGACATAAGCAATCTCACTTTAACAAATAAAAATGGGGTTGCTTGTCTGGAGACTTGAGTGTTGAAGCTGAGCGCTGCAAACCCGAAGCGGATTTGCGGACTCAATAACGACTAAATCGATGGGTTAATACAGGGCAAAAGGTGGCCGCTGGTACGATTTAATGGATGTTATTATGCTTGTTTCCTTCGCAGGTTTTAACCTGATCAGGTTCAACGGATCCCGAATAAACGGTCTCAGCCAAGAGGCACTCCGACAAGATGGGCAAAAGTATAGGCAGAAGCGCAGTGAACAAACAAGCGTAATTTCAGAATAAAAATTAAATTATCAATCAAAAATAAAGAATATATAACGCATTGTATTTAAACATTTTTAATTTAAATATGTTTTATGGCTCATGGATAAAACTATTTTCAGTGAAAATTTATCATCACTACTTTTTAACCTTTTGGCCGCTTTACCATCATTTTATCCAGTTGCGCCTTAATAGCATCGTCAATTTCTTGATTCATTTTCTTGCCACTGCAATTGAAGGGAAACCCTAAATTCTCAGCATAGGGATTAATTTGGGTGCCGACTTTAACGACCCGATAGCAGGTATCCCCTTTACGGACAATTCGATTGGGATCCAGCTCTAAATCTAAACTGGTGGGGCCGCTAAAATCGTCGGCATTGGGCACAATCAACACCTCCATCTCGGGGCTCATTTCAGACATAGTCGACCGTTTAGTGTAATGATTTGCCTGCTCTAGCACTAAATCATCTAAGGCTTGCTCACGCTGACGTTCAAAATAACGCTGGGTAAATAACCCCACGCTACCAGCCGCACCGCTGCTTTGCTCACCAGTATCTGACTGCTCAGTACTTGCCGCTTCAGCCGAGCTTGATTGGACTTCTGCCTTTTGAGGTTTAATAGCTTCTTTTGCACTCTGCTGGGTTTGGCCCTGTGTTGAAGTGTTTGAAGCTGCTCTATTTGACCCTTGTGCGCTGACTTCAGGAGGTTTTGCAATCTGCTCTGTAGTTTTTGGCGCAAGCTTTTCCGCGGGTTTTGGTGGCACTTTTGCGGCGGGTTCAACATCCACTTTCAGCTGCGTAGTGTTAGGCGGGAAAGTGATCGGCTCACTAGAAACGGTAGGTTCTTCAACGGAGGAATCTTGAGGCGGATCCGTTGGAGCGGTTTGCGTTGGCGGCGCATAAAAAAAATATGCCTTTAACGCCTTGGTGGTAGTCCGTGTGTTGGCTGAAGATTCAGTAAAGGACAGCCCTAAGTGTTCCGACTGGGTTCGCCATAAAAAAATTAATAATAACAGCAGTAAGCCATGGCCCAAGATGACCCAAAACAATGGCTTAAGATTGAAATACTGCGACCACTCTCGCCCACTTAGATTTGAAGATGTTTGAAATGTGCTATCGATATCTTTTGGGTTAGTTTCATGCAAATTAAGGCTTATATCGCTCCCCAAAGGCTCTGCATGAGCGCTAAAAGGCTTAGGGTTTAAATCTGTAGTGCCCTGGGCTGTAGCGCTGAAAGACGTTGCACAAAAAGGCATAACGGAAAATGGTGCGGTCTCGTCGTTTCTAACACGGCCGTACGCATCAAAACTAAGATCATCTTCTGGGGTTATATTCGAGCGAACAGGCAAAATCCATCCCTTAGTACTTAATGGACAAAGTACTTAACAAATCCATGACATCTACGGGGGATTAGAGAAAGCGTATCGCACAAAGTTCCAAGGCGTTGACATTAATCAGTCGTAAACAGGCTCCATAATGTTGTACAACTAGATAAGAGCTCGCCTAAGTCTCAGTTGATGATGTTACCCTTAAAATAAATTAGCTTACACGTGTAAGCTAATTATGGCTTTCCAATTTATCAACTGATAGACTCAGTCATTATCGCCATCGAGTGGATCAACAGCATGCCAAGCCAGAGTTTGATAGAGCCGCAAATGAGTCATGAAAAACCATTGAATATCAGTGGCTATAGCCTTAGTGAGGAGATAGCCAATAGCATCAGCCATGGCCTAGGGGTGATCGCAGGCGTGGTCGGCTTAGTGTTTATGATCCTCAAGGGCGCCGACCACCTCACCAGCATTCAGCTCACAGGTGTTATTATTTATGGTGCAAGCCTTATCCTGTTGTTTTTAAGTTCTACCCTGTATCACAGCGTGACGCATGTAGGCTGGAAACATAAACTTAAGATTGCCGATCACTGTGCCATCTACTGCTTAATTGCAGGCACCTATACCCCACTGATGTTAATCAGCCTGCAAGGACAACTTTCGACCATTATCCTGACGGCGATTTGGTCCTTGGCTATTGGTGGGATTTTATTTAAGACTTTGTTTATTCATCGCTTTAAAAAAATGAGCCTAGTGCTCTATTTAGTGATGGGTTGGCTGTGTGTGACTGTAATGGGCGATTTGACGGCGGCGATGTCACCGCTAGGATTTAAGCTTCTACTATTGGGCGGGTTGTTTTACACCTTAGGGGTGGTCTTCTATGTTGGTAAACGCATCCCATACAATCACGCGATTTGGCATTTATTTGTATTGGCGGGCGCGATGAGCCATTTCTTTTGTATTTATTCAACCGTGATCTAGACGCTAGCCTACTCGCACAACAGATCCTCATAAGCCATCTTCAGGATGGCTTTTTGATGGCTGCGCTTTAAACCACTGTGCAATAAGACCATCAAGCACCGCAATGGGTAACAATAGTTTTTAAGCTTAATTTATCTTACCCAAAAAAAACTTAATCTTTTGATTAAAAAGGAATAATCATTTCTTCTAATATAGATTTCCTTGTCTCAGGGTCAACTTGTTTTAAGGCTTCAAATGCTGATTGGATTTCGCGGAACATAGGATCGTCTTTCTTAGAGTCAAGCTCTGGCCCAAGTTCAATATAAGTATTTGCTTTATCGTATAAATAATAAGTTTCATAACCACTATCGTCATCAACATGAATTACGAAATCATTTGTTGCAACCAAAAAATCATACCAATATTTGTGTTCTTTTGGGTCAGGAAACTCTCCAAGATCCAACACAGACAAGTATCGAGAATTGTACAAAGTTTCAACTAAATTAGGAAAACTTCTTGCTTTAGCTATTAACTCAATCTTGCTAATTTTATCCTCTACCTCTAACTGTTCTGTATTAGTTGTTCTAAGTAATACCTTAATTAATTCTTCAGACTTCTTAGCAGCAATAGTCAGATCATCAATTAACCTATTGGTTATTTTGGCGTTACCGTTTCTGGTTCTTTCAGCGAGCAAGTCATACATCATACCTGCCCACTGTTTCTTCAAATATGTTTCCATATCAGAAAAATCGTTGAATGAAACTATAGCGTTGTTGAGGCTATTTTTTCTAACTTCGTCAATAAAACCAAAGATTTTGATGTTATCTATGCTTGGGTAGGTGATTTTTTCGTAGAAATCAGGATTAGTTTTCTTATTAGATAGATAAGTGTAATGGTCTGAATACACAGCACTTTCAACCAAAGCGAAGACTGGAATTTTATTTTTAACAGCTTCTCGATATTCATTGTTAGTAATTGAACCTTCCTTGCCTTTATGTTCTCCACCATAGCGCCCACCTATGATTAAGATAAACAGTTGGCAAGTGGCTACCTCGGTAAGGCAAGCGTCATGGGTATGCGCATCGACACTGTAGTAAACATCACCATCATCGGATAGCACAGGCTCATAACCTATAGTCTTAACAAAGTATTTTAGGTTTCTCTAATATGCTTCAAGTCGTAGCATGTGGAGCTAATGAAAACTCTAGGTATGGCCAATGTGCAAGTCCTTTACCAAAAATATTAAACAATTAAGTAAGTTAAGTCATTTTCGGCTTATTGCTTTGGTGTGTCAACATTTTGAATGTAGAAGCTCTACTTGAGACGTATTTGAAAATGAATCGGTTAGCTAAATAAAGTTTAAAATTCTTGTTATAGTCTCAAATGGCGTGAATTTTGTTCCTTAATGTTCCAAGCAGGTTATACCTACAGCAACTCTGCGACGATTCGTTTGAGCAGAAAGGTTTCCCTGTTAATGGATTGCCCTTTATTTGCAAACGTTCGCTGAATTTCTTCATTATGGGCAATCGCTTGGTGAATATTGATCCACCCTGGGCGCATGCCATTTTTTATCTCATGAGCTTCTAGTCTTGGCTCACCTAAGCCGCGCTCACCAAGGCTCGTATCGATTTCGCACAGGTAACAGTAAGAGTCCATATGTACAACATTTGCGCCCTCACGAAACCAGGAACGATATTCCTCATAACGACCAAAGGGCGCTAACACTTTGGCGGCAATGGCGCCGGTTTCTTCTTGCAACTCACGGATAAGTCCAACTTCGAGGCTCTCGCCTTTATCCACTCCACCACCAGGCAAACCATAATCTCGATATTTTTGGGTATAGAGCAGCAAAATATCCTCCCCCGACAGCACTATGGCACGGGCGGCTTGGCGATAAAAAATCTTCGCCTGTTTAAGATTGAGATTGGCGGCTTGGGTAGACTTCAATAAACGCATAATAAAACTCAAGATTAACGGCCTAATAGCATAAACCAACTCGATGGATTTACAGAGTAAAACCGTTTCAACGCCAAGGCTAAGTACTCAATGACCACATGTTGACCTATGAGGTTAACAATTCAGTTGCTGCAAAATGTGTTGATAGGCCGCCACAATTTGCGACTTGTTGGGCATGCGATGCTCAGGAATACGCTGATAATGGCCTATGGTTTGGTCAAGATAACGCTTGGCTTGGTTGGTTTTATCCGCATTTAGCCCTTGCCACATGATTGAGCCCGTCGCACTTAAGGGCACAGCTTGATTTGTTTTTGAGCAGGTATTCGTTTTTGAGCAGGCATTGGCCTGAGTTAAATGCAGTATTTCGTAGAAACGTTGGTTTTCTTCGAGTAAATATTCATCTTTAAGTTTTAAGCCCAATTCCGACAACGCGCTGCGCACATGGTAATTATGATGCACGGGACACAAAATAAATTCGAGCTGGCAGGCGCATTGACTAAGGTCATGATTACTCGAATCATTTCCACTGTGAGCATCACTTTGACTTTGCTGATTCGCCACAATACTGCGCACCAATTCAACCAATAATTCACCACCGACACCCGCAATAATCACTAAGTGCTTGGCTTGCTTTCCGTATTGCGCCAGTGGCAAGGCCGCCACATCGAGGCAATGCACTTGCCATTCACTCTGGGGATTGGCCTGTTGCTCAGCGTTTTGAGTGTTTGAGATAGACGGCTCGGGGAAAAACCTTGCTAACTCAAGGCTAAGTTGCTGCATCAAGGGCGCGACACAATCGACAAAATGCACCTTAGGTGCGGCATTTCTTTGCAGTAACAGCATGCCGAGTAAACCATGATCGCAGCAGCAGTCCCAAATATGATCGTATCCAGGGCCCACCATTCGATTGATCTGCTGTAATCGCTGACTGATTTTCACCGCTCACTCCCAAACGCGTTTATATCACTGCCCATATCGGCTTAAGCTAAAGCCCCTTAAACACAATAAGAAAGCCGCGCATTCTACCCGAGTCAGCGGTTAAAACCCATCTCTTTACGCCTTACTATCCGACTGCCGCCTAACCGCTCACTATGGTGAATACGTATGCAAACCATTGCGAGCAAAAACCCATCGCCACTAGTATGCATTGACCCATATTCACTATAAAAACAAGGATCAGGGAATGTTCAGCAATCCTCTTACCCATGCACGCCACATCAACTCGCCAACGCGAAATAGCCGCCATTGGGCCGCCGGCCTATTTACGCCCAGCTTGCTAGCACTCAGTATTGGCAGCCTGCTCAGCACCAGTGCCACAGCGCAGACTCTCAACCTAAGCTCCCCCGATAAACAAATCGTCTTGAGTCTGAGTGATGATACGGGCCGCCCCGAATACCAAATCCGTTTCCATGGCAAAACCATTATCGAACCGAGCCGCTTAGGGCTAGTCTTTGCCTCACTGGGCGAATTAGGCCAAGGTCTACGTATCAAATCGAGCAACAGCGCCAGCACCGATGACAAATGGCAGCAACCTTGGGGTGAACAAGAGTGGATAAAGGATCAACACAATCAACTGAGCGTGGTATTAACCGACGGAAAAATCGACTTAAACCTCGAGTTTAAAGCCTTTGACGATGGCATCGGCTTTCGTTATCACTTAGCCGCTCAAAACGCCCTGCCAGCTGATACATCGCTTGCCATTACAGATGAACTCACCGAATTTAATATTGGTCAGAGTGATAAGGCCACCGCCTGGTGGATCCCTTCTCGTGGATGGAACCGCTACGAATATTTGTATCGCACCAGCGCGCTCAATCAGGTCGACCGAGCCCACACCCCTTTTACCTTTAAACTGGTCGATGGCACCCATTTAAGCATTCACGAGGCGGCGTTAGTTGATTTTGCCTCGATGACCCTCGACCAACAGCGCGATGGCAAGCTCAAGGCCGATCTCACCCCTTGGTCAGATGGTATTCGGGTTAAAACCCAAGCGGGCTTTTATACTCCATGGCGCACGATTCAAATCGCCGACAAGGCCACGGGACTGCTTAATTCTCACCTAATCCTCAACCTGAATGAGCCCAATAAACTGGGGGATGTCTCTTGGGTTAAACCGGGCAAATATGTCGGTATTTGGTGGGGAATGCACCTCAATGAAAACACTTGGGGCTCGGGCCCAAAACACGGCGCAACCACCAGCGAAACAGAGCGTTATATGGATTTCGCCGCCAAGTACCAGTTTGATGGTGTCTTGGTTGAGGGTTGGAACCAAGGTTGGGATGGTGATTGGTTCCATAATGGCGATCAATTCAGTTTTACCAAAGCCTATGATGATTTCGATTTACCCGCCATTACCGCCTACGGCGCGAAAAAAGGCGTACGTCTGATTGGTCATCATGAAACCGCAGGTTCAGTAACCCATTACCGTAATCAAATGGATGATGCCTTCGCCCTGTATGAAAAACATGGCGTGACCCAAGTCAAAACCGGCTATGTGGCTGACGGTGGACAAATCAAACACATCGATGAGAACGGTATTACCCGTCACGAATGGCACGATGGTCAGTTTATGGTTGGCGAATATCTGCATAGCGTGACTGAAGCCGCCAAGCACCATATCAGCATCAACAGCCATGAGCCGATTAAAGATACTGGGCTTCGTCGCACCTATCCGAACTGGCTTACCCGCGAAGGCGCACGTGGACAGGAATACAATGCCTGGGGCAGTCCACCAAATAGCCCAGAACACACTGCCATGTTGCCTTTTACCCGTATGCTGGCGGGCCCTATGGACTTTACCCCAGGGATTTTTGACTTAGCCCCCAAGGGCTTAGATGCCGAAAACCGCGTGCAAACCACCTTGATGAAGCAACTCGCCCTGTATGTGGTGCTCTATAGCCCAATCCAAATGGCCGCAGATTTGCCGCGCAATTACCAAAAACATCTAGATGCTTTCCAGTTTATTCGCGATGTACCAACAGACTGGTATCAAAGTATCGCACTGGCTGGTGAAGTGGGTGATTATGTCGTGTTTGCCCGCCAAGCCAAGGACCAACAGGATTGGTACTTAGGCGCGCTGACCGATGAAAATGCCCGTCAGGTTAAAGTCAAACTGGATTTCCTCGACCCAAATAAACGCTATCAAGCACAGATCTACCGTGATGGCGCAAAAGCCGATTGGAAAACCAATCCCTATGATTATGTGATTGAAACCAAAGAGGTTATCTCCAAAGATAGCCTGACATTACAGCTAGCCAGCAGTGGCGGCACAGCGATCCGCTTTAAAGCGCTGTAAACTCAAGCGCTAAATGGACGCTAAAAGTCCCGAGCAATAGTCACTCTTGCGACAGTCACTCTTGCAACAGCAATCGAAGCGATAGTGGCCATTACAATAGTCACCAAGAAGCCCTTCTTAGTGACTATTTTTTTATTATTGAGTTGCTTCGTTTTAGTTACAGCGCCTAACAACCGTTGGCGGATTTCATTTGAGCAGGACCACTGCCCTCCACTACTGAGTCACACTCGACACGGATGCAAATTGCATTAAGTTAGCTTAAGCTAAACTCCCCAATGCTTAATGGTAACGACCTTGCGATACACGGCCGATGAACTCGAAATGCGCAGTTTTAAGCGTTTTGAGACCCAATTTGCCCACTTAGGCTTTAATCATTTTCAAGCCATTGCCCCACTGCGCCCTTGGGTGCAGCGCTATTTTCATTTGCATGTCGCGGCGAATTTACTCGAGCCAATCGACCAAACCTTCTATCCCGATGGCGGCACAAGCCTGCATTTTTATTTGCCATCACCCGGTATTGGCGACACGCCTTCGGTGTATTTTTACTCGAGTCAGCAGCGGCACTGTCACAGCTTCGCGCCGGGTACCGAGCAAATTACGGTGCGTTTTCAGCCCGGTGGCGCCTTCCATTTACTGGGGGTTGAGCTTGCCGCCATGCAGGCCGATACGACAGCAAGCGTTATCGATGTAACGCAGTGGCCCATCGTTGGTTTAACAACGCTCTTATACCAACTCGTTGATACGCCCAAGCCTAGCCAGCGTATCGCCCTCGTGGAACGTTGGCTATTGCTACGAGCGCAGCAATTAGACTTAAGCTTATCGACGCGCATGAGCCTAGTGCCGGCAACTCTGCCTCGACTCATTCAAACCCAAGCCAATTTGGAGACCTTTTACGGGCAACTCCCCATGAGTCGACGCCAATTTGAACGCAAATTTAAGCAAGAAACGGGTTTATCGCCCGCGCAGTTATTGCAGCTGAATCGAGTCAAAATTGCCCGCAACCTGTTGAGTCAATCGCCGTCCCTTAGCCTAGCGCAGGTGGCCTTCGATTGTGGATTTTACGATCAAGCCCATTTACATCAGCACTTTTTACGGGTGATGCAGCAAACACCGGGACAATATAAAAAACGCAAGATGTCGCAAATCTCCAATATAACGGCCGATTAATCCCTTAGATTCAAGCCTCAACTTACAGGAGGCTTTATGTCAGAACGTATTCCGCGCCAACAGATTTACCAACTCCAACCCGAGCTCGCCAAGGCACTCATTAGCCTAGATAAAGCAGCCGCTGACTCGGCGTTTTCGCCATTATTGGTGCATTTAGTCAAACTGAGGGCATCACAACTCAATGGCTGCGCGTTTTGTCAGCGAATGCACGCCGAAGAAGCGCGCAACGACGGTGAAACCCAGCGCCGTTTAGATTTACTGGCTGCTTGGCACGAAGTCGATGGTCTCTTTGATGCACGGGAGCAAGCAGCGCTGCGCTGGACGGAAACCTTAACCCGCGTCGCCATATCGCCAGTGCACGACAGTGAATATACCGCGCTCGCCGAGCATTATTCAGAGAAGGAGATTGTCGATCTGACCAGTCTCATCATCGCCATTAATGGTTGGAACCGCATCGCGATCGCCTTCCATCTACAGCCGCTCTAATCGCGCTAAATACGCTTATCGGAAGCCTGTTCCTCAAAGCCAGCAAGGGCACCTACTCTAGTGCCCTCAATACCTGTACTCGTAGCAGTCATGTTTTGGCGAGTATCCAATATCTAACAGCATTGACTGGCTAACTCAGTATAGAGGGATAGCAGTTTGGTCAGGGAAATATTGATAGCGACACACGCTAGATAAGGGATTTTTGTAGCCTAGTGGCACTGTTCGGTCTTTAACCAAAGCATGGCCTCAAATTGGGGCGTTGCGGATTGTGTCGTGATAAAAAACTTCTCAATATCAACGGAAGTGATATTTTCGCAGCGCGCACTAAAATCGGCATTCATCTGCTTAACAAAATCTGAGGCGAGAACGGCTTCCTTAAATCCCTCCCGTAGGGCCACCACCTTGGGGTTATGCATATTGCCCGCCGAAGCCAAAGCATCGGCTAACTCCTGAGGGTAATGTCGCTGCAGATAAGTGTGCAACTCGTGCTGAAGACCATCGAACTGTGCAAGGGTTGACACTTGTACCGAGCGAATCCACACCGACTTGGGAACAGCGGCTATCACGTCTTTCAAGCTATCTAAACCCGTGCTTGAGGCAAAAATCACCGCGTCATGATCAGCAAAATTTGTCTGCCACTTAAGCGGCTCAGCAACTGTGACTTCTGAAAACAGTGCGACTTCAGAGAACAGTGCGAATAAGACTGCCGTGAAATAACGCATCATTCGAGATCCATACTCACAATACTTAATATTATTAAGCTCTTTTTATAACGAACCGAAATGTAAAGTGAATGTACTAGATGCATTGAAACAGCTAAAACCAAATATAACGTAAGAGGATAAAACTATAAGAACAGTGAACACGTTAACGACATCTCCAGTCCTATCATGACCTTTCGCATAAGCAAATTGGGAAAGGTAAGTTGTTCCCGATGCCACACAGGCAACTAACAAGCCAACACAGAACCACAATATTGACTGAGTCAACGCATTTGTAACTTGAACAATTGAGCCTTCACTCCATATTTTACCCGTAAAAGCAAGCAATGCCGCAGCTGCACCGCCATTTATGATCATGCTCGATTTAAGGGCTCCTTGACCTGAAGCTATGACTGATTTGAACATCTCAACGCTATGTGCGTTAACATTTTGAGAGTGAGCAATATTTCGAGCGTTTTCAGCTTCAAACTCCTTTAATATTCTTGCATGTTCAAGTTGATTGAAATCACCTTGCTTTTGAGCACGTTCATCAAGTTGATGCATGAATTTTTCCATAGAATCAATTGACACCGAGACAGCACCTTTCTGCTTTGCATTAGCCAAAGCTTTTTTAACTTCTTGAATAATATCTGTAGATTTCATCGCAATACCTTTACTCGCTTAATAAATATACATCCGCTTTAAATTAATTAACTAACACAAATACACCCACATTGATTTACCAACAAATCAAGTTAGAGCAAATTCTTTGGACCTTTAAATTTCGTTATATAGCCATAGGTATAAATGGTGATATCAGAAAAATTGAAAGCACACTTAAATCTGCTCAATTAAAGCTTCTAAACCTGCTGCGGTTCGAGTAGGGACAAATTCTACCACCTCAAATTCGGCCACCTCTTCGATATAGAAGGGGTCGAGTTTGACAATGGCTTCAAGTTCGGCGCGACCATTTGCTTTGGCAAGGATCACTCCGCCAGTGCGGGGCACCTTACGGCCGGAGGCGATAAAGGTCCCCTTGGCATAATATTCATCGAGATAGGCAATATGGGCCACCAAATGCTGTTCTACATCGGCCAGCGGTTTTTTGTAGGTTAAGGTGATTACAAACATAGGGTTCCTTAAGGGCGTAATACCAAGCCAGAATAAATATTCAATTGCACTTGCCACACACGTCAATGGCGGCAAGTAGCCAACAGTACGTAAAGTCTGACGACATAGTGATGCATTATGCTTTCGCTATCAATAGCCTAGGGCGTGTTAATTAAATTGAAAATGATCCATGTAGTTACCTACTAATTAGCAGATTTCAACGCATTCCCCCTCATTACAACGCGAGTAACCCAATTCTAAGACGCTGCACTCATCCCCACCGATGTGATAACTGGATACATCGAGGGTTTAAACCCATCCACGCCTCACGTAAAATCCACACACTATTAGTTACAGGGCTGTTTCGCTAGGGTTATCAAGGAATGATGAATACGTATGTAAGCGGTTGTGCGTCAATTGGCGCTGCGGCTACTATAAATTCGCTAGTTTCACCCTCTGCTTGTGGGGTTGAACAATGTGAGGTCGTTTCTGGTGGTTGCCTTTGAGGATAGCTGTCAGGCTTAGGTTCTTTTCTGCTACTGAGCATTTGCATCATAGCGTATGAAAATGAATTTATTGGCGAATATGCTTCTGAGGGAGAGGTATATTCGCCATTTTTTCACCCACACGGCCAAGCGCCAATGCACTTTTGTGGAAGCTAGCACAACACGCGTAAAACTGAGCAAAGGCCATTGAATAGGCCAAACATTATAACGATAAATGACTCAAGGCAGCCCCGCTGCCCGCTACTGAAGGGAAGTTGCATGTCCACGGATCAACAAACGATTACCCCATTAGAAAGTGTCTCACCCAAGGTGGTGCATCGCGCCGTTCATAAGCTACAACCCGAGCTAAATTTCTGGCAAATTTTTAATATGTGCTTTGGTTTTTTGGGGATCCAATTCGGTTTTGCCCTGCAAAATGCCAACGTCAGTCGCATTTTCCAAACCCTTGGCGCCTCTATCGATGACATTCCCATCCTGTGGATTGCCGCACCGTTAACGGGTCTGCTGGTTCAACCTATTATTGGTTATCTTAGCGATAACACTTGGGGACGTTTAGGTCGCCGCCGACCGTATTTTTTAATCGGCGCTATTTGTACGACTCTTGCGATATTTGTGATGCCGCATTCCCCTACATTATGGATTGCCGCGGGCATGCTGTGGATTATGGACGCCTCAATCAATATCGCCATGGAACCCTTCCGTGCCTTTGTGGGAGATAATTTGCCTCCCAAGCAGCGCACCCAAGGTTATGCCATGCAAAGCTTTTTTATTGGCATCGGTGCAGTTGTGGCCTCGGCCCTACCCTATATTCTCAGTAACTTCTTTAATGTCGCCAACACCGCGCCCGCGGGTGAGATCGCCGATTCGGTGCGTTATGCCTTCTATTTTGGTGGCGCAGTGCTGTTTCTCAGTGTGGCTTGGACTGTTGTGTCCACCAAAGAATATTCCCCCGATGAACTCGCCGCCTTCCATGGCAATGCTGACGCTGGCATAGATGAGCAACAATATCGCACTCGCACCCATAAGAATTATCAATTTGCCGCTATCGTTTGGATGGCCGTAGGCGCACTACTGACGCTTGCGGTGTGGGCACAAGATTTAGATAAACAGCTGTATATTTTAACCTTAGGGATTTTTGCCTTTGGCCCATTGCAACTGTACTGCGCCCTGCGTTTAGGCAAATCTACGCCATCACAACGCTCGGAACTGGGCATTGTCTTTAATGTGGTCGATGATTTATTCCATATGCCGAAGGCCATGCATCAGTTAGCGATAGTGCAATTTTTCTCTTGGTTCGCGCTCTTTGCGATGTGGATTTACACCACCTCGGCAGTGACGTCCTACCATTTTGGCAGCAGCGATGTGTTGTCTAAGGCCTATAACGATGGCGCCGATTGGGTGGGTGTACTGTTCGCCTCCTACAATGGATTTTCGGCCGTTGCGGCCCTGTTTATCCCACTGCTTGCTAAACGTATCGGCATCAAACTGACCCACACTTTTAATATGTTCTGTGGTGGTTTTGGCTTGATCAGTTTCTATTTTATCAAAGATCCTAGCCTGTTATGGCTGCCTATGATTGGCGTGGGTATCGCCTGGGCCTCGATTCTCTCCGTGCCCTACGCCATGTTATCCGGCGCCTTGCCACCAAAAAAGATGGGCGTGTACATGGGGATCTTTAACTTCTTTATTGTGATCCCACAGCTGCTCGCAGCCAGTGTTTTAGGCTTAATTCTTAATGGTTTGTTTGATGGTCAACCCATCTACGCCCTGATCACCGGTGGCGTCCTGATGCTCTGCGCCGGGATTGCCGTGCTCTTTGTTGAGCAACCGAATACTCAGCACACTCAAGTGTAAATCCTACAACTCAGCACACTTGGCGTTTAGGCGTTTGGGCATCGAAACGCCAAGACGTATAGCCACTTAGCTTACAACAAGAATAAATCGCAATTAGCACCATCTATTGATTGGGGAGATTTTGATGAATATGGAATCAACAACAGTTCGCAGCTTTTCTGACCGCCGCAACTTAAACCGTAAGCCGATTGCGCTTGCGATTGCCGCAAGCCTTATCGGCGTTGCCAGCTTAACAGGCTGCTCACCCTCGGCCCCCAATGCAGACGTATCCACACCGACTGTCGCCAAATCCTCAGACGCAAACGTACAGATTGCCCCCGGCGCCCCCGGCAAAGCGCCTACTTGGGCGTTCTCCGGTAAAACCGGGATTGGCACCTCGTATGAGCCTTATACTCAAGGGCAATATCAAGATAATGCGCAAAATCCCATCAGCCGCGTGTGGTTCTCCGTCGCGCAGGGGATATTAACCGAAACCATGTACGGCCTTATTCACAATGCTCAGCTCAAAGAGTTGCAATTTGTGATCACCGGCAATGGCTTTGTCGATACCGAAAAAGACAACACGATCAGCAGCATTGAATACTTAGATACCGACGCTAATGGCCGCCCACAATCCTTGGCTTATAAGATTATCAATCGCGACGTTGAAGGTAAGTATCAGATAGAAAAACATATCTTTACCGATCCCGACCGCGATACGCTGATGATGCGCGTGACGTTTACCGCCTTTGAAGCGGGCATCACACCGCATTTATACGTTAACCCCCATATCGATAATGCGGGGGCGAATGATATTGGCCGAGTCGATCATCAAGCCCTTATCGCTCGCACCGCCGATCCACACAGCAGCGTGATGACGGTTAAATCCGATATTGATTTTGCGCAGGCGACCACAGGCTTTGTCGGTGTATCTGATGGTTTGGCCGATTTAGCCGATAATGGTAAGCTCGATACGCTGTATCAGGCCACCAGCAGCGCCGAAAATCCGACTCAAGGCAACATTGCCTTTACCGCCAGTTATCCCACACTCCAAGCGAATCAACCTCTTAATGTGAATTTGGCCATCGGTTTTGGCCATGATGAAACTAACAGTTTAGCCAATGCCAACGCCAGCTTAACGGCGGGGTATGATGCGGTGCTGAGCCAATACAACGCAGGTTGGCACAGTTATTTACAATCGCTGCCTGCGATGCCTACTATGGCGCAAAGCACCACAGATCATGGCAAACTGCTGTATACCAGTGCCATGGTACTCAAGGCGCAGGAAGATAAAACCTACGCGGGCGCCCTTATCGCGTCGCTTTCTAATCCTTGGGGCGATACCGTCCCAGCTGTCACACCCAGCACGGGCTACAAGGCCGTTTGGCCCCGAGACTTTTACCAGTGCGCCATGGCATTTCTCGCCATGGGCGATACACAAACGCCTAAAGTCGCCTTTGAGTACCTTAAAAAGGTGCAAGTGAGTGACAAAACTCCAGGCTATAGCGGCACGCCCGGTTGGTTCTTACAAAAGACCCATGTGGATGGCCAAATCGAATGGGTGGGCGTACAGCTCGACCAAACGGCGATGCCGATCATGCTCGGCTGGAAACTCTGGCAGGCAGGTGTGCTGAGTCAAGCTGAACTGAGCCACTGGTATCAAGAGATGTTAAAAGCCGCGGCGGACTTTTTAGTTAGCGGCGGTGAGGTCAATCTCGACTGGAACCACACCCAAATTACACCGCCAAAAACCCAGCAAGAACGTTGGGAAGAACAAGCAGGTTATTCGCCATCGACCACGGCCGCCGTGATCGCAGGCTTAGTGGCTGCGAGTGATATTGCCAAGGCAGTAAACGACAGCGATGCTAGTCAGCGTTATTTAGCGACCGCCAAAATGCTTAATCAACAACTTGAAAAACACTTAGTGACGACTCAAGGTTTGCTCACGGATAGCCAAGGCATTAAGGCACCTTATTATCTGCGCTTAAGCCCCAACGGTGAGCCAAACACGGCCGAGACACTCGCCGCTAATAATGGTCGTGTGGGATTAGACCAACGTCAGATCCTCGATGGCGGCTTTTTAGAACTGGTGCGCTACGGCGTACGTGGCGCAACCGATAAGCTCATCAATCAAAGCCTTGCGCTGGTGGATAACACCGAACTTGAGGATAATTTACGCCTCAAATACAGCTTTACTGCAAAAGATGGCAGTAGTGTTCCCGGCTTTAGACGTTACGGTAACGATGGCTACGGTGAAGATACCCTCACTGGCGCAAACTACGCCGAATCGGGCAGTAATAGCGACAACCAACGCGGCCGCATATGGCCCTTCTTCACCGGTGAGCGTGGGCATTTTGAGCTGGCCCTCGCCAGCGCCAAGGGAGAGCTAACGGGTGCAAACGCACAGCAAACCAAGCAGCAGCTTATCAATACCTATGTGCAAGGGATGGAAACCTTCGCCAACGCGGGTCTGATGCTCCCCGAGCAAGCATGGGACGGTGTGGGTAACGCCACACGCTACCAATATCAACTCGGTCAAGGCACTAACTCCGCCACCCCGCTCGCTTGGACCCACGCTGAATATATCAAGCTGGTGCGTTCAATGAGCGATGGTCGAGTATGGGATAACTACCCTATCGTCCCAGAAGCGTTGAAATAAATCCTACTCGAGACAATCTAATTGTGTCCTTTAGTGCTGATTAGCACTAAAGGACTCTGTTTAAGAACGCTCTTAAGGGGCTATTTCTAAGGTCGATCTCTAAGATCTACTTCTAAGAGCTATCTCTACGATCTAACCTTAAGAGCAATCTTAAGGAACTATCTTAAAGAACTATCTTTGCAGCTATCCAATGCAGATTTCTTTGTAACAATTTGATTTAGACATGGTAATACTACCGCGTGGCTTGCACGCTTTTTTGGGCGTATTCCTGAGGCGTGCAACCAAATAAGACTTTAAATGCTGCGCTAAAGCTACTGACACTCAAATACCCCAGACTATGGGCCACGCCCGTCGTGCTCTCCCCTTGGGTTAACCGCTCAAGGGAGTTGAGTAATCGATACCTTTGGCGCCATTGTCTATAGGTCTGTCCGGTTTCGGCTTTAAAGAGTCGTTCTATGGTTCTGATACTCGCCCCCGCGCCTTGAGCTAATTCGGCCAAGGTATACTCCGCCTGCGGTTTTTTGATCAACAGTTGGATCACTCGGCCAAGACGCGGATCCGAGCCCGCATTCAAATAGGTATTCACACTGTCGAGTGTATCTAGCTCGTCAATGGCACTTAAGCCCAAGCGGAAATACTTTGCGGGTTCCATCGAGGTGTTTTGACATAGCTTCAGCACCATTTCGCGCATTAGCGGCGTCATAGTAACCATCACCACCTGCGTGTCCTGCACTCTTACGCGATAACTGGGATCGATATACAAGTTGCGAAGATGGGCATGGGTTTCACAGTTAATTTGATGCCGACAACCACTGGGGAGCCACACGGCATGGGTCGATGGCACCACCCAAACCGCATTGTCGCTCTGTACCCGTAAAATTCCTTTTGCCGCCCAAAGTAACTGCCCCCGTGGGTGAGAATGGGGTTCGACGCCCATTTCGGCCTCGAGATTGCGCGCATTACTCAATACGGGACGATTTGCGTCTAACGTGAACGCAAATTGGCTGGGCGCCAACATTGTCGCTTTAGAAATAACATCTGACACATTACCACCTTAAAACGCCATATCAACTGGGCTATCTTAGGTCGCAATATCAATGCCCGCAATATTAAGGTGATCCCCTATGGGTAAGTTAAGTATTAAAAAATGGTTGATGTTTAGCGCCATGCTCGTCGCCGTTTTGTTGGCCATGTTTCCACTCAAGCAGCACCCGGCCCTTTTTTCCTACAGCGCATCGGTCGTACTCATTACCCTGCTATTTTGGAGCACGGGTTTTATTCCGCCCTTTATGGCGGGGCTGATCTTTTTTGCCTTGGCCACCATTTTCAAGCTGATCGATCCCAGTGCGTTGTTCTCGGGATTCGGTTCGGCGGCGGTGTGGTTAATTATCTCCGGCTTTGTGATTGGCAGTGCCATTTCAGAATCGGGATTGAGTCGCCGCCTCGCCGCCCTTATCGCCCCCGCGTTAACCATGAGTTATCCGCGCATGATTGCAGGATTGGTCATCAGCGCGATGTTACTGGGATTTGTGATGCCATCCTCCGTAGGGCGCGCGGTTGTGATGCTGCCCATCGGCATGGCCTTGGCCGAGCAACTCGGGTTTAGCCGCGGCAGCAATGGTAGAATAGGCATAGCCACCGCCCTAGCACTCGCCTGTAATATGCCAAGCCTTGCGGTACTGCCCGCCAATATTCCCAACATGATTTTGGCTGGTGCGAGCGAAAATCTGTTTAACGTGCATTTTGGCTATGCAGAATATCTGTTTCTGCACTTTCCGATTTTAGGTCTGCTCAAATCGGCCATCATAGTGGCACTCGTGGTGTATTTGTTTCCGGCCAAGATAGATAAAACCCAGATGGCAGCAGCGACGGATATCGAAACGTATGATGTGGTCAAGCAAGTTAAACTAGGGGTGTTACTCATCATCACCCTGTTATTTTGGATAACAGACTCATGGCATGGGATCAATCCAGCATGGGTGGGGCTAACGACCGCCATCATCCTTTTGCTACCGAAATGGGGCATTATTGAGCCAAAGCGTTTTAATCAATCGGTTGATTTTTCAACGGTTATCTTTGTTGCCGCCGCACTCGGACTCGGCGTCTTAGTCAATCAATCGGGGCTTGGCAGCGAACTCGGCCAAGTATTCAGTCAATACCTTCCCTTGTCACAAGGCGCCTCCTTCCTCAACTTTATGTCCTTATCACTGATATCGACCTTAACCGGATTAGTGGCAACCGTGCCTGGCGTGCCCACGGTATTAACCCCAATGGCTGCCGACTTAGCGAATGCGACAGGGTTTTATCTCCCTGCGGTATTGATGACCCAAGTGATCGGCTTTTCGACGGTAATTTTCCCCTATCAAGCGCCGCCGCTGATTTTGGCGATGCAATTGTCTCAGGAGTCCCTCGCCCATCTGCTGAAAGTCACTTTACCCTTAGCGCTGATCACCTTATTGGTGCTGATGCCGCTCGACTACCTCTGGTGGCACTTACTGGGATGGATAAGCTAGCACTATCTCACAGAAACATTAATCGGTTTTCCCTGCGACAAACGTTAAGATAAAGGCGACATTAAGCAATTTATACTTTGGCCAGTTATGCCAAAGCTCGCAGACCAAAGCCCATATGCCTGAGCTTAGGCAAAAGCTTAGCTTAATGTCCCCTTTAGCAGTGATTTCGCCTTATCACTGCCAGCGCAATATTGCTGCCTATTGAGCTGACGCTAACTCAACAGGCTGTGACTGAGTAGTATGCGGCGACGCCATTGTGCGTATATCTTCAGCAAGCTGTATTAAGCCTTTATCTAGGCTGCTGACGAGAGCCGGATAACCTTCTTCAGGCAAAGAGACACGATATTGGAACGCCTGCTCTCGTAGCACTAGCTGCGTATTATCCATCAGGCGCCACTGCCCGCCCACAACAGCCTCACCTGTATAGCTGCCATAAAATTCTGTCACTATTAGGTCGAGTTGGACGGATTTAGCAGGGCTATCGGTTGCTAAGGCCCAACTAGTAGGCAAGCTGCATGACTGGCTTAGCAAATTGTTTAACCTCAATTGGATTTGCTCGGCCAGAGAACCTGCCCATAAATGCTGCCTTGCTACGACCAACTCCTGTGCTGAAGTTTGATAGATCAAACCATGGGTATTGAGATAGTCAGCCAAGTTCACCCGATTAACCCTTAATGCGCACGGCTCGCCAGAACGGATAACGTCACGATGGGTATCCGTTGTACCTGAAACTGCCGTATGTTGCAGGGCGATAAAATAGGTTTGAGGTGCGGGCTGACTGCTACAGCCCGCCATTAAAAATGCAATCAATAACAGTAAAATACGCATATTAGTTACCTTTAACTGGGATGGGATCCGCGGGCAGTTCTGCCCCTAAAATAAGTGCGTTAGGCTTTTGATTCAGCTGACGCGACAAGGGCGCTAATTCTTTCATCAAGGTTTGCAGTTGCTGCAGACTGGTCTGAAGTTCGGCATAAACGCTCGACTCTGGCCCATATCCCTTCGCCGTCAAGCTTACGGCTTTCAAGGTTTGCTGTATTTCTGCGGGCAGTGACATCATTTCTTGCTGCTGTAACACTTGGTCTAAGCTCGCGCCCACCTTATCCCACTGCGCCAATGCACTGGCGGTATTTTGTAGCGTGGTATTGACCTCAGAGAAGGTTTTTTCCAGCGGTAAGTTATTAAGCTTGCTGATAAGCTGCCCAACTTGCTTTTGGATCTCAGCCACACCCGCACGCTGCGTCGGGAATACCGGATAGCCCATAAAATCGGCGGTTTGATAGGGCTTAGCATCGGCGTATAAATCCAGATCGATAAACAAGGCACCCGTGAGTAAATTGCCGGTTTTCAGGCTCGCCCGCAGACCCGAGTGCAACTCTCGCTCGATTTCAGCGCGTAAATTGTCCAAGCCGACCTGTTCGGCATGCTCAAACACACGTGCTAGTTCTATTTTGACCAATACGGGAATCGTGCCATGGCTAAAGCGACCAAAATGCGGATCGAGTTGCTGCAAAGTGAGCGGTGATTTCACCACTTCGCCTATGGTGATGCCACGGAACTCCACCGTCGCACCGTCGTGTAATCCACGAATAGACTCATCGAATAACATCACGAATTCTAAGTACTTGTCGTACACGCTTTGGCTCGCAAGCTCCTGCGAGTCATACAACCTAAAATCATGACCATCCTCTGTGATTTTTGCCCCCGCGAGGCGCCCTTCGGGCAAACGGAAACTCACACCACCAGAGAGCAAGGTTTCGAGCGACCCCACCTGCAGATTTACCCCTTTGGCCGAGAGTTGCATGTTAATGCCAGAGGTCAACCAAAACTGGCTGTTGTCCCGAACGAGTTCATCGTAGGGTTTATTGATAAACAGTTGGTAAAAGGCTTCGCATCGCTCGGTGTTAAAGCCTAAGGTTTCCACTCGACCGACTCTAAAACCTTCATACAGCACAGGATCGCCCACACTTAACTTACCGGCCTGCGGGCTAGTCAGGGTGATCCGCATCCCCTCCTCGTCGGCCGATGCCACTGGCGGATTGTCCAGCACAGTAAATTCATACTGGGGCGTCGAAGATTTCCCTGGCTCTAGTTCGATATAAGCGCCTGAGAGCAAGGTATCTAATCCCGAGACGCCTTCCATACCAATCCGTGGTTTTACCACCCAAAAACGTGCATCTTGCTTTAACATGCGTTTGGCATCGTTTGAGATCCGCGCCGTCGCCACTATGGCGCTGTAGTCATCGCTCAATTTAATGCTTTCTATCACCCCAACATTCACATTGCGGGATTTTAAAAAGGTTTTACCGACTTCTATGCCCTCGGCGGTTTTTAAATGCAGCTGGATTTCGGTCCCTAATTGGTTGAAATAGCTATACAACATCCAGCAGCCAATCAGGGCTGCGATGATAGGGATCAACCACACGGGCGAAAGCTGTCTAACCTTAGACTCTTTCGCTCGGATATTTTCATTATTTATCATGTTACTACTCATATTAAATGGGTCATTTTTCGCAGTTGGTGGTGCTGGATTGTCGCCACAGCACGCGAGAATCAAAGGTGATTGCTGACAGCATGGTTAAGATCACCACCATGGCAAAGGACAGTGCCGCTGGGCCGGGTTTAATCGCCATTAGTTCATCGAGCTGGACCAGTGCCGTGAGTAAGGCCACCACAAAAATATCAATCATCGACCAACGACCAATAAATTCAGTCACGCGGTATAACTGTTGATTTATAATGGATTGGTCTGATGAGTGAGCTTTACCCGCTTGGCGGAACAAATACGCTAGAGAAGCGATTTTGGCCGTGGGGATCACTATGCTGGCAAAGAAGATAATTGAGGCCACAGGGTAAGAACCCAAATGCCATAACAGCACGACACCACTGATAATGGTTGACGCCTCGGTTTGGCCGACACTGGTGGTGTACATAATCGGATAGAAGTTTGCCGGAATATAAAACACCGTTGCCGCCAGCAAAAATGCCCACGCGGCTTGCATACTGTGTGCGGGTAAGTACTTGTGCACAGCGCCATCGCAGCGGCTGCATTCAGCCGCATTGATGGCATTTAACTGACCACAAATAGGGCAAACGCCATGATTCTGTTGCAGGTGCGACTCACCTACCCTCACGTACGGCGTTGTGACTCTTGGGGTTAATTTATCCCATACCCATGAACTGTCGACTAGGCTGACAAACTTCACTAGCAGCAAGGTATAAATGCAAAACGCCCAGAAAGACGGTCCAAAGCCGACTTCTGCCAGCGACAAAATTTTCACCATGGCGACTAAGATCCCCACAAGGAACACATCCGCCATTAACCAAGACTCAAAACGAAATACCCACTTGCTAGCGCGTTTAAGCCAGCTCAGTTCAATCGTTCTCCCTTGCTGGACTAAATAGGCCTGTCGATAAATCAGCATTGAAAAACTGATATAAATCAGTGGCAAGATCACCACACACAGTAAGATGACCAAGGCCAACAGACTGTTACTGGCATAGTGCATACTGATCAGCGCCGACCACAGACTCGCCTTTTGGGATAAGCCCTGCACGCTAAAGGATAAGAAAGGGAACCCCAGACTCAGCCCTAGCATGATTAAGGTCGCGGCCCCATAGGCCCAAATCGGCTGAAAGGGAGTGGCCAACACGGACTGCAATCCATGCTGACATCTTGGGCAATGGGCACGATAGCCAGGCTGAGGCTCGGTGTAAGGCGTGACTAAACCACACTCCTCACAGGCCTGTAACACGCCATCATGGCGGGAATAAATGTTCTGTGACACGGCAACTCCTCACTCTGGTCACGATTAAAGAGGATTATTAGCAACGAATAATCGTCATGAAATCAGGCGCCCCTGCCGCTGTAGTACCACCTAACGACAAGAGCACCTCATACAATCGTTAATCCGCAGTGTTTGCCAGAGTCCAGTCGCCGCCCAATGCCTTATAAAGCGACACCACACTCGATGCCGTTTGTAGGCGGGCTAACACTTCCGCATCCTGCATATTGTTTTTGACATTCTGCGCAGTTAATACGCTCAAGTGATTTTCTAAACCGGCGCGATACAGCGAAGTCGCTTTTTGTACTGCAACCTCAGATTGCGCTTCAGCTTTTGCAATAAAGCGATGATATTGCTGATTATTGCCATAATGCTTAAGTACGGTTTCGACTTCATTGATGGCGTTATTCACCGCCTGCTGGTAGCTAAGCGCCGCAGTTTTAAAACCCGCTTCCTGTATCTCCACCATGGCTTGGGTACGACCACCATCGAAAACATTCCAGCTCACACCCGCACCTAGAGCCCAGGTAAGGGAATCCGATGAGAAGAGATCGTCAATATGATCGGCCGATAATCCCGGTGCCCCCGTTAAGAAAAAGCTCGGATACTTAGCCGCAATCGCCGCGCCAAGCTCTTGGTTTTTGGCGGCCATTTCACGCTCGGCAATGGCAATATCTAAACGGCGTGTCAGTAACTCTGAAGGTACGCCCGTTGGGATTAACTCCGTCATTGCGGGTAATACCGCGGTGCTAAGGCGCCCTGACGTCTCATTGAGGTTTTCCCCGAGCAAAATCGCCAATCGATGCAAATGCGCCTGCTCGGCCGAACTTAACATGGGTAACATGGCCTCGCTGGCGGCAAGCGCCGCCTTGGCATTAGCGACATCCAGCGGCGAGCCATAACCATTGCGCTCCAAGGATTCCACCAAGGCCAAGACTTCGGCTTGTTCGGCAATGTTTTGCCTTGCGATCGCCATCCGCTCCTGCGTACCACGGTATTGCAGATAGTTATCGATAACCTCCGCCGTCATTAGGGTGGTCAGATTAGCGCGGTACAATTGCGCCTGCTCGGCGCGGATTTCTGCAGCCTGAGTTAAACTCGCGATTCGGCCAAACAAATCCGCTTCCCAAGCAATGGTCGCGCCCACGGTTGTACTGTTGGGGTCACGATTCATCAACTTAAGGTTGCCGCCACCCAAACCTGCGGGCAGATCGATACCTCCTACCGCACTGCCCATCAGCGGATCGTTTTCACTGATGCGCATATCGAGGTAGCCCGCGCCCACCGAAATGGTGGGTACTTTTAACGATGACACCGCCGCCTGATAGGCCCGTGCGGCGCGCACGCGCTCACTGGCGATCTGCAGACTAATATTCTGCTGCTGCGCCTTTGTCACCAGCGCATTGAGCTGAGGGTCGTTAAACTGACGCCACCAAGCTTGGTAAGCCAAGGCCTCTTGGCTCACGCCCTCCGTCGCCGCATTTAAATACAGCTCGCTGACTTTCACCTTTGGCGGTGTGTAATCAGGAGACATACTGCATCCGCCAAGCAAGCTTATTGCCGTAAAGGCCATTAATAGATGTTTATTCATGTTTAGGCCCCTTTGGCACTGCTAACAACCGATGGTGTGTTGTCCGTTTGAGCATCGAGTAATGCATCTTCCTCACGCTCTTCTCGACGATAAAAGAGTCGATACAAGGCAGGCATCACAAACAAGGACAGCACAGACGCTGCGGTCAAACCGCCAATAATGGTCGCGGCCATTTGGTCAAACAGTCTGTCGGTCAACAAGGGGATCATCCCCAGCGCCGTCGTCAGGGCCGCCATCGAAATCGCCATAGTGCGGTTGAGCGTCGCCGCCTTAATCGCCTCGGCAATTCTGCGGCCATTGCGGCGTTCGAGTTCAATCTGATCCATTAGCACAATGCCATTTTTGATGATCATTCCCGACAGACAGATCATGCCGACGATCGCCATAAAGCCGAAGGGTTTGTCCAATAACAGTAAACTCAAGACAATGCCTATAGCTGCTAATGGCAGAGTAATCATAATGATCAGCGGTTGACGGAAGGCGTTGAACATCGCCACCAAAATAATCACCATCAACAGGGTTGCCTTAGGGTTTTGCTGCATCAAGTCGTCAATCGAGCGCTGCTCATCGTAGTATTCACCGCCCCATTCCATCCGATAGCCTTCGGGCAGCGCAATCGCCTCGATATCTGCCGCAATGTTTTGGCGCACGTTCGATGCGGTATCGCCACTCACGCCCGCTTGAGCGGTGATCGCAGGTAAGCGATTGCGACGCCATACCATGCTTTCTTCACCTTTTATCTCAATACTCTCAACCACTTGCCCCATAGGTACACTGTGTGTGCCGAGTAATGAACGCACGGGAATATTTTCAAAATGTTCCAAAGAGGCATCGGCGCTACGCAATTTAATCGGGATCAAATCGTCACCGTGTCGCATAGTGCCAACATGGGTGCCTTCGGTGACACGATTGATGGCATTGGCAATATCGGTGCGCGTCACGCCGGCTAAACGGGCGGCATGCATATCCACCTGTGGCGTCATGACTTTGCTCTCTTGTCGCCAGTCATCGCGAACGTATTTTAAGTTCGGATGTTGGCGCATGATGTCCTTAGCCTGATTGGCTAAGCTATGCAGCACCTCGGGATCCGGCCCGATAAAACGCGCTTCAATCGAATATTTATCCTTAGTCGCCAGCTTTAACTCCCTAAATCTTGGCTCTGCATAGGGAAACTCCTTGGCTAACCAAGCATCGCCACGCTGCACTAAGGTGTCGATATCATCGAAACTGCGCATATTGACGAGGATCTGGCCATAACTCGCATCTAAAGGTTCAGGCTCAACCGTGACCGAGAACCGCGGTGCGCTCTCACCCACATAACTGGAGATGCTTGCCACCTCAGGTTGCGCCAGCAACCAATGCTCGACCTTACGCATATCCGTCGAGGTCTGCTCGATACGCCCGCCATTGGACAGCCAATAATCGAGGAACACGATGGCGCGATCGGACGACGGCATAAAATTCACTTTCAATAACGGTGCGACCAGTAAGGTGCCCAGCAGTAAAGGCACGGTAAAGAGAATGGTCTTCTTCGGGTTTTCTACAACCCACTCCACCGCTTGCTGATACATCAGCGTGTAGCGAGAAGGCGGTTTCGCATTTTCAGTATCAACTTCGCTGGTTTTTCCTAAGAAGTACCAACACATCAGCGGTGTGACGACCATGGCAATAATCCATGAGAGCAGCAGCGAGCTACACAACACCTGCACAATCGAGAGTGAAAACTCTGCCGAGTCGGTTTGTGATAACAGCACGGGCGCCGTGCCCATAGCGGCAATCACAGTCGCACCGAGGAGCGGCATGGCCATTTCTTTAATGCTATCGATAACCGCCTGAGTACGCTCAATGCCCTGCTTGATCTTGGCTTGGAACAGATCAACGATCACAATGGCATTATCCACCAGCATCCCTAGCGCTAATACAAAGGAGCCGAGGGACACCCGCTGCAAATCTACGCTGGTTAGATTCATATAAATCAAGGTGAACAAAATAGTGAGCAGCAGACTCACCCCCACAATCGCGGCGCTGCGCCATCCCATAAAAATCAGCAGCACGACAACCACAATCACCACACTCTCAATTAAGTTAACGATAAAGTTGTTAACCGACTTTTGAACTTCTTCCGGTTGATAGGCAATCACCCCAATGCCCGCACCATCTGGTAACTTGGCTTGATAATCAGCCAGCACCGCCTTTAAGGTATCGCCGATGCTGACCACGTTTATGCCATTCACTGGGCTCACGGCCAACGTAATCGCCTGTTGGCCGTTATAGCGGCTGAGTGTTGAGGCAGGATCTTGATACGCCATAGTCACATCGGCAATATCCCCTAAGCGGATCACCGCCGATTGCAGTCCATTTAAACCAGTCTGAATGCTGAGATTGCGAATATCCTCAATACTTTTAAAGGTATCGCCCTGCTCCACGCGTAGGTTTTCGATACCGAGATCAAAATCCCCCGCCACAATCGGCATATTCTGGCTATGCAACTGCTCAATCAATTGCAGCATGGTGAGGTTAGCTTCCGCCAAACGCTCCTCGGAGATGCGGATATTCACCTCCTGCTCGTTAATGCCGTGCAGCTGAACTTTTTTCACCCCATCGACGGCTTTAATGCGGCGCTGCAATTCCCGCGCATGGTCCTTTAGCTCCGCCATTTCCATGTTGTCGCCATAGACAGCGAACAACATACCGTAGACTTCAGAGAATTCGTCTTGAACTATGCTGATCTGCGCCTGTACGGGCAGCTCTAATTTGACGTCTTCCACTTTACGGCGCATCAAATCCCACTGTTGTGGCAAGGCCTCCGAGTTCACTTTTTCCTTCAGATCGACAAAGATCATCGAACTCCCCGGACGGGAGAGTGAACGTAACTTCCACAGGGATTCCATCTCCTCGAGCTTAGTTTCAATTTTATCGGTAACCAACTGCTCGACTTCCTTGGCATTCGCGCCGGGATAGAGGGTCACAATCACCGCACTTTTTACGGTAAAAGACGGATCTTCCAGCTTGCCTAAGTCGAAGTAGGAATAAATCCCCGCGATGATCGACAGCACAGTGAAGAAAATAACGAAGGTTTTTTGCCTTAGCGCAAAGGTTGAAAGACTCATGATTTAACCGACGCCCCATGCAAAATGGTGACGGCTTGGCCTTCTTCGACAAAAGCGCCGCCTGCAATCACGATTGACTCACCATAGGTTAAGCCGCCTGTCACGCATAAAGAATCGTCGGTCTGACTCACTGATTCCACGGGAGTCGCACTCACATGCTCGGCAATGACGCGATTGACATAAAGTTGGCTCTCGCGGCTCGTAACCGCCATGGCAGGAATACAATAGATAGGTTTATCACTGGCATAAGGCAGAGCGACGTCCACACTCACCGCCTTGCCCGCGACTAACTGTTTTGGAACATGCGCTAGGTTAAAGGTCACCTCATAGGTGCGCTTTAGGCGATCGGGTACTGACGCGATTTTGGCAACCACTGCGGGTACGGCTTCCGTGCCCTTAAACCAAGTCACTTGGCCTTCGGTGCCAAGTTTTAGGTTCCAGATCTGGCTCTCGGGAACATCCACTACCGCATTGAGTCGTTCGGGGCGATGAATGGTCAGGATTGTTGTGCCAACATTAACTTGCTCATGTTGTTCGACAAAGGTTTTACCCACCACGCCGTCATAGGGCGCGGTCAGCTCAGTGTAACGCAGGGCGTCCTGGGCTTTTTTCAGCGACTGGCTGACTAATTCGACGCCCGCTTTCGCGCGCGCTTCGGCGGCCACGGCACGGTCTAACTTCACGCTGGCAATCGCACGATCATTAATCGCACTTTTAACCCTTTGTAGTTCGATTTTTGCCAATTGATGGGCGGTTTTCGCCTCATCCAACTTAGCCGTCAGCTCCAGAACACTGACTTGAAAATCATGGGGATCGAGCCTTGCAATCACTTGTCCCTTGGTAACCTCTACTCCTTCTTCGGCCAACAGTTCAGCGAGTACGCCTTGGACTCGGAAGGACAAATCCGCACGATTCTCCGACTCCAACACGCCGCTAAACTTGTAACCTTTATCCGTGACAGGTGCAGGCAGTTCCATCACTTGTACTAACGGACGTTTTGAGGTTGTGAGGGTTTGGTCTTCACTGCTGCCACAGCCTGCGAGCACTAATGCAATGCCCGCACAACACAAACCCGTTCCGATTTTGATTGGTTTTACTCTGTTCACCACAATTTCCTGTAACTAGGACTAAGGCGGCACAGAGTAAAGGAGGTGAATTTATTGGACAATAATCAAAAAAGGTACATCAATGTCACGAATTTTGTGACAATGTGACATCCGGTGTCTTACTCGCCTCATGAATTAAGCTATCGATCAGCAGCCGAGCCGCATGGGTCATGCCTTTGCGGCTAGGATAGACTAACCAGGCATCATCAACGTAAACCTCATATTCGGGTAAAACTTCAACCAAATTACCCAATTGCAAGTGTTCAACCACACTTAATTCGGATAATAAACTGATCCCCGCACCACTTAAAATGGCATGACGAATATATTGGCTACTGTTAGAAACCAGTCGACTTTTTACTCGATATTCACCTAAATTAAATTTCCAACGATCTTCTAATTCACCATTTTGTAAACGATAGATCATTAATGCATGTTGACTAAGATCATCCAGCGATGTTGGCATGCCATGGGCCGCAATATAATCAGGGCTTGCATATAATTTGCGACACACGCGCATTAACGGTCGAGCGACAAAAGAATTATCTTTGATATTCCCGATATGAATACAGGCATCCAAACCATAATTTAAAATATCGTGATACCCAAGATTACTTACATGGGTTTCTAAGGTAATAAGAGGGTAATTTTTTAAAAAGTCCTGCAATAAATGATGGGTCACAACATCGGCATCGCCAACTAAACCTAGCTTGACCGATCCCGTTGGCATATTACGTTGATTTTTAACCGACTCATTGAGGGATTCGAGCCTTGGAATAATCTCCATCAACTGCTGGTGGTAGTTTTCACCTGTGGGTGTCAGCGACAATTGGCGTGTCGTGCGGGTAAACAGTTTAGTCCCCAGATCCGCCTCTAACTCACCGATACGGCGACTGACCGAAGCCCGCGGGATCCCAATCGAACTGGCCGCAGCAGCAAAACTGCCTAACTCAACGACCAACAAAAACAGTCTAAGATCATTAATTCTCACATTCACCTCGTTCTTTTTACCCGCCATCAGCGTAGCGCTCTTGTGACGATCCGCTAGCCTCGAATCTTATCGCCGCAATGCTGCTCACTATACAGGATAGCAAATTGATTTATCGACCTTTTGCATCTCGCTAGATCAGGATAAGGCGTGAGCAATAAAACAGCTTTTTAGAAGCGGTAAATTGACCGAATAATATTTAAGCAGGTTAAGAATAAAACGACTAGTTTAGACACAATACCAACACCACTAAATACAACCTATCTTTATTGGTGACAGGATGTTTCAAATCCCTCGATAAATTCGACTATTTTAAAACTGAGAGTTTTGAAATATAGAACTTTGACCATTCTGACAAAAATAAAATGTTAAATTATGTTTTTAAGACTTATTTAAGGTTTATTTTTAAGCACTTACTAACGCTTATTTAATTTGCAACTTCAACACTCACCTGACGCAGATCACATTATTTAAAACTACTTACCCTCGACTCTTTAATAACAGAATTGACATTGTAAAGACAATGTTTAGTTACATTGAGATACATCTAGTTATTTTCGCACGCCATACCGCCATTCTTTATTTTTCAGCACACTTAATTAGCCTTTCGAAGATTACAAATGCAACAATACTGCATCCATCGAGTAACAATTAAGCGGTTGATATTAAAGTTGTTAATGATAATTTTCCGGCTATGGAGGGCAGTTGCAAATAAATATAAGCCATGATGAAAACCTTCCTGATCATCAAGGCATAACAAAGGGAATGAAAATATGACTACGCAAACAACCGTGGCACGCGCGGTTCGTTTTAGTTTACTCGCTTTAGTATCAACATCCTTATCGCCGTTGGTATTTGCCGCCGATGAAGCGGCTATTGTCGATGATAAAGTGGAGCGTATCGAAGTCACGGGTTCACGTATTAAACGTACCGATCTTGAAAATGCCTCCCCTATCGTGGTGGTGAGCGCAGCAGATATCGAAAAAGGCGGCTTTAACTCAGTGCAAGACGTGCTAGGTAACCTGTCGCAAAACTCTGGTGGATCGATGACCCAGCAGGAAGTGCACGGCTTTACCCCAGCGGCATCGGCCGTCAACCTGCGTGGTGTGGGCGCTGGCCGCGTACTGACATTAATCAATGGCAAACGTGTGCCTAAATATCCGTTTGGTGCAGGTGGTACTGACAGCTTTGTCGATACAGCCAACATTCCGCTAGGAGCCATTGAACGTATCGAGATTTTAACCACGGGCGCTTCGGCAATTTACGGCTCAGATGCGATGGGTGGTGTTATTAACATCATCTTGAAAAAAGACGTTGAGCAAAGCACCTTCAAATACCGTCACTCCGATACCTTCGATGGTGGTCTGCAAAATAACCAGTTCTCCTTTATGACGGGTGTCAGCAGTGATAAAGCGAACCTGACCTTCTTCGCCGAGTATGAAGACCGCCAAGCGTTAAAAGCCTCGGATCGTCCTGAATGGGGAACCGATATTGTTCCGGGTAACTACTATTCCAGTTACAGCTCCTATGGCGCCAACCTTGTGGATAGCAATGGTAAATTACTCAAGACCTTAAGCGCCGCAGAATGTGATGCGCGCGGCTATGTGATGATGGCCAATGGTAAGTGTGGGTTCGATCGCTCCGCACAGCGTGACTTCTCGCCTGAGCAAAAACGTTATTCAACGATGATCAACCTCACCAAAGACTTAAACGACAATCATCAGCTGTATTCGCGCCTCGATTACACCCATGCCTCGACCTACACTGAGATTGAATCGGCAACGGTCGGCGAAGATTTTATGTTCAACGTATCGGGCAATAACGTCACTATAGTCGATGAACTTAATGGGTTATCCCAAGTTTTCGATAAAAATACCGCCTTCGGCGGAGATTTTGCCGGCGCCGCCGATGGGGACTATTACTACACTCGCCGTATGTCTGAGTTAGGTCCGCGCACCTCTGATTTTGAGACTAACAATTTCTCCTTCTTATT
Organism: Shewanella sp. Shew256; assembly: GCF_002196695.1. NCBI lineage: Bacteria > Pseudomonadati > Pseudomonadota > Gammaproteobacteria > Alteromonadales > Shewanellaceae > Shewanella > Shewanella sp. Shew256. The sequence goes on from NZ_NAJR01000004.1 coordinate 121,640, forward strand.
AGGCAGCAAAGGTTACCTCACAGATTCAATCGAGTACGACACCTCATGGTCGATTGCACGCCAAACGGTGGAATCCACCACCGCAGGCTCGCCAACCTACCAGAGCATGTGGAACTACCTCACCGCGGGCACTAACGGCAATTCGCTACTAGATGTTATCTCGGCAGAAGATGCAGCATTGCTGGATTTCCAAGGTGGCAAGAAGGGGCAATCCACCCTATCGAGCTTCAACGCGGGGATCAGTGGCGATGCCTTTGAATTACCAGCTGGCACAGTGGCTTATGCCGTGGGCGTGGAATACGGTAAAGAATGGTTCTACGATAAGTCCGATAGCTTTACCAGCAATGGTGGCGTGATTGGTAAAGGTGGCAGCAGCGCCCAAGGTGAGCGTGAGCAATATGCTGGTTATGCCGAAGTCGCCGTGCCTGTGATCGAAAACCTCACTGTCACCCTTGCGGGCCGTTACGACTACTATGACGATTTATCCGATGTCGGCGGTCAGTTCAGCCCACAAGTCGCGGTCGAGTATCGCCCGATTGATAATCTATTGTTACGCGGTCTCTATGCGGAAACCTTCCGTGCGCCGGATATGCAGCGCTTATTTGGTGAGCCAACGGCCGCCTATAGCACAGTGATCGATACCCCAACCTGTGAAGCCGCGGGTGGCACGGGCCCCGCCTGTGAGAAGATTGACTCACTGCCAATTACCATCGGTGCCAACCCAGAGCTGGAAGCGGAAACCGGTAAAAACTATAATCTCGGCATGGTGTGGGATTATAACGATCTCAACCTCACCTTGGACTACTGGATTGTTGAAATCGATAACCTAGTGAACAGCCCAAGCGCCCAGTATATCTTGGATCACTCAGACGCCTTCGCCGATAAGATTTTCCGCGATGCCAGCGGCAAGTTAATTCAAGTGAATACCCAAGCCATCAACATGTCATCCCAAGAAACCTCAGGTATCGACTTCTCGGTGGGCTATCGCTATGAAACTTCAGGCTACGGCGATTTATCCGCACGGTTAGAGGGCACCTATTTGCTGAAATGGGAAGAGCAATTAACCCCAGACTCTGAGCCTTTAGATCTGATCGATGGTGACGGCTCTGCTCCGCAAATCCGGGGGAACTTAAATCTGGGTTGGAACTACGATGACTTCGCCACTAATCTGCTGATCAAGTATACCGACAGCATGAATGGCCAGCGTAAAGAGGCATTTATTAACAACGGTTTAGCGGACAAGTACGCCGTCACTATCGACAGCCATGTCGAAGTGAACTGGGCCGCCAGCTATATGTTAACCGGTGCGATTAAGTTCTCCGGCGGTATTAATAATATCTTCGATGCGGGCCCTGAAATTGACGAAACCCAAAACTCTTGGCCGCATTATCCACGTTCTTACTACAACGTTGTTGGGCGTGAATATTATTTAGCGGTAGAGATGAACTTCTAATCAACCTCATGTTTTGATTAGCATTACTTCCTAAAACACAAAGCCGAGCTGTTGCTCGGCTTTTATCTATAGGCTTCACACTCAGTTAGGCATAGGTATCAATCGATTCGCCTTGACTCGCCTCACGGGCGCGCTCCTTGGCAGACTCACTCTGCTCTTCCACTTTGGCTGGCGTTGGCTGAGCGGGTAACGCTGTGGGTGAAGACGAACGGTTGGCGGTATAGCTATGCGCTAACATTGGGCTGCTTGCACTGATATTCATCGCGATCCCCTTGTCGATTTAAGCTCAATACTCAGGTTCAGTACTCAGGCTCAAAACTTAGACTAGAAGCCAATACTTAACTGACGCTTAAGCTTTTCCTCTCAGTTCGCCCTGCTATTCCTAGTCGCATTCTGAATAGTTACCGCCCACACAAGCTTATATCCCCCTTGTGGCATCCAGCACACAATGCCACAATGCGAGCAAAATCAATGCGTGCCAACGGCGCCCCGCGATAGGAGCATCATCTTGACCCTTTTTGGTATTAAAAATTGCGATACAGTGCGTAAAGCACGTAAATGGATTGAAGCCCATCAACTTTCGGTCAACTTCCATGACTTTAGGGAAGATGGATTAGCAGAAAAGGATCTTCAGCATTGGTGTCAAATTGCAGGATGGGAAACCGTCTTTAACAAACGCAGTACCAGTTTTCGCGCCTTGAGTGATGCCGATAAGGCCAATATCGACCAAGCCAAAGCCATTCAACTGATGCTCACTCACCCGACGCTGATCAAGCGCCCTGTGCTCACCGTGGGTGAACAAGTGCTGGTGGGCTTTAACGAAGCCGAATATAAGAAGGTGTTTTCCCTATGACGCACGCTTCGAAAGCTGGCCCAGTAACCGAACTCACTAAAGAGTTGATCGCCCGTCCTTCGGTCACCCCGCTGGATGAAGGCTGCCAAACCCTGATGGCCGAACGTCTTGCCGCCATTGGCTTTAATATTGAGCCCATGGTCTTTGAAGACACCACCAATATGTGGGCGCGTCGCGGTAATGAAGGCCCCGTATTTTGTTTTGCCGGCCATACCGATGTGGTCCCCGCGGGCGATTTAAGCCGCTGGCATACCCCGCCTTTTGAGCCCACCATTATCGACGGTTATCTTTATGGCCGCGGCGCCGCCGATATGAAAGGCTCGTTGGCGGCGATGATCGTTGCGACCGAACGTTTTGTGGCTAAACACCCCAATCATCCCGGCTCAATTGCGTTTTTGATCACCAGCGATGAAGAAGGCCCCTTTATCAATGGCACAACACGGGTAATCGACACCCTAGAAGCCCGCAATGAAAAAATCACTTGGGCGCTGGTGGGCGAGCCCTCATCGACCCTAAAACTCGGTGATGTGGTCAAAAATGGTCGCCGTGGCAGCCTGACCGCCAACTTGACCGTTAAGGGCATTCAGGGCCATGTGGCCTATCCGCACCTTGCGGATAACCCAATTCACAAAGCCGCGCCGTTTTTAGCCGAGTTAAGCCAAACCCATTGGGATAATGGCAACGAATTCTTCCCGCCCACCAGCATGCAAATTGCCAATATTAACGGCGGCACGGGCGCATCGAACGTGATCCCAGGCACCCTAGAGGTGATGTTTAACTTCCGTTATTCGACCGAAGTGACCGCCGAGATATTAATCGAGCGTGTGGAAGCCTTATTAACTGCCCACGAACTGGATTATGACCTCAGCTGGACCTTCAACGGCCTACCCTTTTTAACCGGCGAAGGCCCACTGTTAGACGCGACTCGCCATGCGATCCGTCAGGTCACTGGCTATGATACCGATCCGCAAACCACGGGCGGCACCTCGGATGGACGCTTTATTGCGCCAACGGGCGCCAAAGTGTTGGAGCTCGGTCCAGTGAACGCCACTATCCATAAAGTGAACGAGTGCGTGAAAATCGACGATCTCGAGCAGTTAGCCCTGTGCTACGAAGTGATTTTGGAACAGTTACTGTGTTAAACACGACGCCACGCTTGAGGAACACTGCCCAGCTCTATGGAATAGAGAGCGGAATAGAGAGTGGGGTAGAAAATGCTGTAGCTAGCGGTTTCGACACAAGCTTAAATACCGACTTATCCGCTGCTGTAACCCAAGAGTCAGCGCAGAGACTGCAATTAGTCGAACTGCTCAGTCCCCATCACCCAAATGAAACACGCTTTATGCTGGAAGCCCAAACCGCCCTCGCCTTTAAGGCGATGGTGGACAGCGCTGCCAAAGATGGGATTAAGCTGGCGATTTGCTCGGCCTATCGGCCTTTTGACCGGCAACTCGCCATTTGGAACGCTAAGGCCAGCGGTAAGCGTGCAGTGCTGGATATCAACGAGCAGCCAGTGGATATCAGTTCACTGAACGATGATGAATTAGTCGATTTGATTTTGCTCTGGTCGGCACTACCCGGCGCGTCACGTCATCACTGGGGTACGGATATCGATGTGTTTGATGCCAAGCAAATCGAGGTGAAATCCCTGCGGTTAGTGGAAGCCGAATACATTGACGGCGGCCCCTGCGCCCACTTGCACCAGTGGCTTCTCCAGCACGGCAAAGATTTTGGGTTTTATTTTCCTTTTCAGCGCGGTAAAAGCGCCGTCAGCGCCGAGCCTTGGCATATCAGCTATTTCCCCGTGTCTCAAACCCTGTTACCCCAATTTGAGGTGCAGGCCTTAGCGCAGGTTATCCAGCACAGCGATATGCTGCTTAAAGAAGCGGTGCTCGCCCGCTTACCTATGCTTGTGGCGGAATATGTACATCGAATTGCAAAGCCTTAAGGGTTAGCTATTCAACAACTTGATGGCGCCTTACACTCGGCGCTTATCTTTAAAAAGTAGGTTTTATGGATTTTTCTTCATACAGAAAACAACTCAACATCGCCGGTAGCCAACTCAGTTACCTCGATATAGGTTCAGGCCCAGCGCTATTATTTGGCCACAGTTACCTCTGGGATAGCGCCATGTGGGCGCCGCAAATTGCCAGTTTAAGTCAACAGTATCGCTGCATCGTGCCGGATCTTTGGGGACACGGCCAATCGGGCGCCGTTCCAGACAGCTGCAACAGCCTGTTAGACATCAGCGAGCATATGCTGACCCTGATGGATACCCTTGATATCGAACAATTTGCGATTATCGGTTTATCCGTAGGCGCCATGTGGGGCGCAGAGTTGGTGCTTAAAGCGCCGGCGCGCGTCAATGCACTGGTGATGCTCGACAGTTTTATTGGGTTTGAACCCGAGATCACCCGCGCCAAATATTTTGGCATGTTAGACATGATCCAAGCCGCCGGCAGTATTCCTGCACCACTTATCAGCGCCATTTCACCGCTGTTTTTCGCCGATAATGCTAAAGAACATAACCCCGAATTAGTGCAGCGTTTTGAAGCCTACTTGGCCGCGCAAACGCCAGAGACTATCCCCAGCATAGTTAAGCTTGGGCGGATTATTTTTGGCCGCCGCGATACCATGGAATTTGCCGAGCAATTTACTCTGCCCTGTTTAGTCATGGTCGGCGTTGAGGACAAGGCCCGCAGCGTGCTCGAAAGTTATCTGATGAGCGATGCCATCGACGGTAGTCAATTAGTGCATATTCCTAACGCTGGGCATATTTCCAGCCTAGAGCAAGCTGACTTCGTCACTGAGCATTTAACTCGGTTTTTAGCGAAGGTATTGTAACTGCGCACCTATCATCAATGTGTCACTACACTGTGGCACATTGGATAGACCAGCAAGCGTAAATTTACTGGTATACTCTTGCTAAAAATGTGCTGCTTGCATCACTTAGGGCAATAAAGACATTTTAATATGTCAATAAAACAATAGGTTAAAATGAAATTACTCAAACCCTTATTCGATAACAACCGCCGCTGGGCCGGACGCATTCGCCAAGAGCACCCTGATTTTTTTGAGCAACTGGCAAAACAGCAGAACCCTGAATATCTTTGGATTGGTTGTTCCGACAGCCGAGTACCTTCAAACCAAATCATCGATTTAATGCCGGGCGAAGTCTTCGTTCACCGCAATATTGCCAACATGGTGATCCACACCGATCTTAACTGCCTGTCAGTACTGCAATACGCCATCGATGTGCTTAAGGTGAAGCACATTATGGTGGTAGGCCACTACGGCTGTGGCGGTGTACGTGCGGCGATGGGCAGCCAGCGCTTAGGCCTTATCGACAACTGGCTCGGCCATTTACGCGATATTTACCGCATCTACCACGATGAACTAATGCAAATGGATGAAGCCAAGCGTTTCGACCGCCTGTGTGAACTCAACGTGATTGAGCAAGTGGCCAACGTCACCAGCACCACCATAGTGCAAGAAGCTTGGGCTCGCGGCCAAGAACTAGCGATCCACGGTTGGATTTACGGTATCGATAATGGTCTGTTAACCGACCTTGATGTGACTGTAGACCGCGCGCAAAAGATTTAAATCGGTTTGAATGAAGCGCGCCATAAGCGCAACGTTTTCTCCGCCAAAAACCTGCCCAGTGCAGGTTTTTGTTTTAATCCCTAGCAACATCTATCGCACGCCAAATACAAGATCCACCCGCAAAATTGAACCTGCAAAGATAAACGCCAAGGTCTTCCCCACTCGCCCCATCAACTCTGCATAACGCCGTTAAGCTCACGCAATTGAGCTAAACCACGAGCTAAACCTCGCTTAATGGACTCGTATGCCTCAAATACAACGGCTCGCAAAGGCTAACAAGCACGAACACACGCAATAACACAGGGTTAAGTGAGCAAAATCTAAGCTCGAAACGTCAACATGACCTTATTTTCATCAATAAAACATCGCAAGGGATCTTTAGCCCAGTTATAATCCGCCAGTTAATTGCAGCGCGACCATGCGCCACAAATTCTAAGGAGATACCGTCCATGCCCGGTTTTGAATTATTTGGTCCAGAAGAAAAGCAAGAAGTCGCCGATGTGATGGAGCACGGCTTTACCTTCCGTTATAACTTCGACCATATGCGTAATGATCGCTGGAAGACTCGCGATATGGAGCAACTGCTCTGCGAGAAAATGAATGTTAAGCATGCTCACCTCTTATCTAGCGGTACTGCTGCGCTGCAAACAGCCTTAATGGCGGCAGGCATTGGTGCTGGCGACGAAGTTATCGTGCCACCTTTTACCTTTGTTGCTTCTGTAGAAGCGATTTTCATGGCCGGTGCAGTACCTATTTTTGCCGAAATCGACGAAACCCTGTGTCTATCACCAGAAGGCATTGAAGCGGCGATCACCCCACGCACTAAAGCGGTAAACTTAGTGCATATGTGTGGCTCTATGGCCAAGATGGACGAAATCAAAGCTGTCTGCGCCAAGCACAACATCGTATTGTTAGAAGATGCTTGCCAAGCCATTGGCGGCAGCTACAAGGGCCAAGCCCTAGGCACTATCGGTGATGTCGGTTGTTATTCTTTCGATTCTGTTAAAACCATCACCTGTGGTGAAGGCGGCGCGGTGATCACCAATAACACCGAAATCTACGATCACGCCCATATGTTCTCCGACCATGGCCATGACCATATTGGTAAAGACCGTGGCGCCGAGTCACACCCAATTATGGGTCTGAACTTCCGTATCTCTGAAATGAACGCGGCCTTAGGTTTAGCCCAGCTACGTAAACTCGATACCATTATCGACATTCAACGTAAAAACAAAAAAGTCATTAAAGAAGCGATGGCGAGTATTCCTGAAGTCAGCTTCCGCGAAATCCCCGATCCAGAGGGTGATTCAGCTGGCTTCTTAAGCTTTATGTTACCAACAGAAGCGCGTACCCAAGAGATCAGCAAAAAACTGGCTGAGAATGGCGTTGACGGTTGCTTCTACTGGTACGTGAACAACTGGCATTATCTGAAAAACTGGAAACACATTCAGGAGCTTAAGGCCCCTGCTGCGTTGCCAATCACATTAATCGCCGACAGACCTGACTATACTCAAATTTCTGTGCCGAAATCTGATGCCATTATGAGCCGCACTATTTCCATGCTCATTAAATTGTCTTGGACCGATGCTCAGATTGCCGAGCGTATTGAAAACATTAAGAAAGCATTTGCCCAATAATTAAACGGGAGTTTTTGCAATGAGTTTTAAAAATTTTAAAGTAGTTGAAAAGATGATCTTCGGTCGTGGCTCCTTCGCACAATTAGACGAAGTATTAGCTGCACAGCGTAAGGCCGACGATGACTTCGTGGTATTTTTAGTCGATGACGTTCACCAAGGCAAACCACTCGAAGCACGCATCCCTGTCAAAGCCCAAGACTTACTGATTTGGGTTAACGTAGATGATGAGCCAAGCACAGTGCAAATCGATACCCTGACCGAACAAGTGCAAGCCTTCAACGGCAAACAACCTGTTAGCGTCGTCGGTCTAGGTGGCGGTTCTACTATGGACGTGGCAAAAGCGGTATCACTGATGCTGACTAACCCAGGCGGCTCTGCCATGTACCAAGGTTGGGATTTAATCAAAAACCCAGCGGTTCACCACATTGGTATTCCAACGATTTCTGGTACCGGTGCAGAAGCGTCACGCACCGCAGTATTATGTGGTCCAGTGCGTAAACTGGGTCTGAACTCAGATTACACTGTGTTCGACCAAATCATCATGGACTCTGAGTTAATCGATGGTGTTGAAACTGACCAATGGTTCTACACAGGTATGGATTGCTATATCCACTGCGTTGAATCATTAGAAGGTACCTTCTTAAATGAATTCTCTAAGTCATACGCCGAAAAAGCCATGGAGCTTTGCCGCCAAGTGTACTTAGAAGATCACCCAGAAAAAGACGACAAGCTGATGATGGCGTCATTTATGGGCGGTATGAGTATCGCTTACAGCCAAGTGGGTGCATGCCACGCGGTATCTTATGGTCTGTCTTACATCCTCGGCTACCACCATGGTATCGGTAACTGTATCGCCTTCGACGTGTTAGAAGAATTCTACCCAGAAGGTGTAGCTGAATTCCGTCTGATGATGAAGAAGCACAACATCACTCTGCCGAAGAACATCTGTAAAGATCTGCCAGATGAAACCATCGCGAAAATGGTTGCCGTGACTAAGAGCATGGGTCCATTATGGGCAAACGTGTACGGCCCAACATGGGAAGAGAAAGTCACTGACGAAATGTTGACTGCTCTGTTCCGTCGCATTTAAGCTCTCAAGCAGATGACAAGGGCTCATTGTGAGCCCTTTTGTCTATCTACACTGCATATCTTTGATAAATTAGGATAATTTAATGAATGTGACTCTGTTAATCCCGGCGCGTTACGGTTCAAGCCGCTTCCCGGGCAAGCCCTTAGCCCCGATTAACGGCAAGCCTATGATCCAACACGTGTACGAACGCGCGTCGTTAGCCAAAGGCCTCACCAATATTTATGTTGCAACCGATGATGAGCGTATTAAAAGCGCCGTAGAAGGTTTCGGTGGCAAAGTGGTCATGACCAGCCCTGATGCCGCATCGGGCACAGACCGTATCAATGATGCGATTAACCAATTAGGTTTAAAGGATGACGATCTGGTCATCAACCTTCAAGGCGACCAACCGCTTATCGACCCGACTTCCATCGAGCAAGTGATCAGCCTCTTCGAACGTCACCCAGGCGAGTTTGAAATGGCGACCCTCGGCTATGAAATTGTCAACAAAGCCGAACTCGACGATCCTATGCATGTGAAGATGGTGTTCGATAACGACTATTACGCGCTGTATTTCTCCCGTGCACGTATTCCCTTCGGTCGCGATACCAAAGATTATCCAGTTTACAAGCACTTAGGCGTGTATGCTTACACCCGCAGATTCGTGCAAGCCTTCGCCGCCCTACCCTTAGGTCGTCTCGAAGACCTGGAAAAGTTAGAGCAGCTACGCGCCCTAGAACATGGCCATAAGATCAAAGTCGCCATCAGCGCCTTCGACTCTATCGAAGTTGACACGCCGGAAGATATTCGTAAGTGTGAGCAGCGTTTAGCCGTTGATTAATCAGGGCCTTGCTCAATAAGGAGTTGCCATGTCGAGCTTAGAAGTGTGGATCATTATTATTTTGGTGGTCGGGGTGATTGCCAGCAATCTTGCCGCACTGAAATACAGTGCCAAATTCAAACTGCCACAGTTTGGTCAGCACGATAAAGAGAAACTGTTAAAGACCGATAATCGCGCCAATCCCTCACCCGATGCAGATAAGCCCGCGGATGCGGCGAATGAGAATTGCGATAAATCAACCCAAGTTGAGCAGGATAAACGCTAAGCGAGCAGTTTTACTCCGCAGATTTATTCCTCAAAAAAGGCGCAATAGCGCCTTTTTTGTGGGAGAGAAATAACGTTTCGGCCTAGCTTGGCATATACGCCCAATCTTTCACAGCAAAGATGACGCATTGAATTATCAAGAATAATACTCGCCACTAAAATGCGTTGGATAAGCACGTGCCTCACGTATTCAAGTTTTATACAAACCGAAGCAAGAGCGCGTGGAAAGGGAAAAAGGCGTGTCAGGAGGTCTGCTGTATCAAGTGAATTTCAGGTAAAAATGTCTATGGGTTAACGCCCAAATTTAGCGCGGAATGCCGCGCTGCGGCTTGACGTCGTCGCCAGCGATTTTTGCTGGCGATAAAATTTGATTGTTAGCAGACGGCACGGCTCATGTAGTAAAACCGATCATCTTCACTTGTTAAACCAAACCCTTGTCTCTTGTACAAATAAACGGCAGGGCTATTTTTAAACACTTTAAGCTTCAAAATGTGAGAGCCATGTTCTTTAGCCAGACGTTCCGTCTCAGCAATAGCGATTGAGCCAATCCCACGATTCTGGTAACTCTGATCCACTTGCAAATCTCGTAACCAGCACTCTTCAATGTCAAAAGATAATCTAACGACACCAACAAGCTTTTCTTCAAACAAAATATCTAGGTTCACAAGCTCTTGTGTCATTTGCTCAATCTGAGCTTCATCCCAATCTACAGAGTATTGTTCATAATATGGCCGCATATTCGACAGAGTAAAATGTGCTGCTTTTGCTAAATCCTTAGCCGGTCTAAATGTAACCACCAATCTAGTCTCCTAACGCCCTGTTAAGGTGTGAGCAACACAATACCGATGCCGCCGCATAACACCTTAAACACTTAAACCAACGCATAATGAAAAATGCCACGCGTTGCAAATCCCTCTTGAACAGTTTGTTATGCGATTTTTGGCTCTGCTGTTGTAAGAAAAACTAACGTTGAAGCAGTCATATGTAGCATATATGCAACTAAGTATTCAGGTATTTCAACAGACTCTGAGCCTTGACCGTGACCACTCAGTTTATTCCTACCTGTTGGGATGCTACTTTCAAGCAAGCTTCTTAATGAGGTCATTTGCTGCTGCCAAAAAGCTGGTATTAGTCCGTTATCAAAGCATATTTGAATTAAACCTTTAGACGTTACATTTGGTTGGTACTTCCATCCCTGCTTATCACAAATTGATTTCATTGTACTTTCAAATGACTTTAAACAGTCGTTCAATGATTCTTTGTATCTACCATGACGATAGTGTTCATATGCAACCAAAAACTCTTCTTGAGCGCCCTCATAATGCTTTTGATTCAGAAGCTTTAAAGCTGGTTTAACAGCTTCTGAATGAAGCAGTTCTGAATCAACCCTAATAATTTCATTTCCAGTAAATTGAAAGCCTATTCCATGCTCTTTAAATCGCTTGTTTAACTCGTCTATCGCTTGATCGGCAATATCGGTGGCATTCTGGCGACGTAAGTATCGGTACTCACGAGTAACTTTATTTATAACTTTGAAAGTAAGCTCAACTATATCTAGTTGCTTTTCAACGTTCTCTTCACACAAAAAGTAATTAGCAAGCTCCTCAATGTAATGACGATCTCCATACTGTTCAGTATGTGGGAGTTTAAAAAAACCATATTCACGACACAAAGTTTCGACAACAAACTTGTAAGCTTGCTTAACATCATCATAATCCCAGTATTGGTTTTCTTGCCCGAGTGTATCGATCCAAATATGAATGATTTGTACTCTTAGTGGGTTAGGCAATGTGTCATATGTATATACATCTGGCACCTCGCCTCTTAATCTTTTTTGTCGTTTTGAGAAAAGGTTAAATACACCCATTCGTTTTTCCTTTTATTACTCTGCACCATGTGAAATCGCCTAATGTCACATTCAGGTGCGCAGTAGGTGCCACCTGAAATAACTTGTTATAAGCGTGTCAATTATAAATTGCTACTTTTAAAGTATTCCCATTAGGTAATACAAAATCCTGAAATTCTTTCTTTCCAACGATAACTTTTTGGGTAATTGATGATTTTAATTGTTTTACTTCATCGTTGAAACATATTGCTTTATCGTAAGCATTGTATTTTGAATCATCAATTCCATATTCAACAAACTCGAAAGCCCCACTATTAGGATTTACTGAATAGCTATATCCACTTAAGAATTTTTTACCTCTAAATGACTTCGTTTCTTTTTCGCCTGTTTTTGAACACTCTGTTATTGCGTAAGTCTTACTATTTACATTGCTACCACGTCCAACATCTGCCAACAGAGAAGAGGTAGTAAGAATTTCATTTTTTTCTTTATCATACAATTTGAATGTCACTGTATAGTTATCCATAGCATTCACATATGTAGAGGCTGACAATAAAGAAGCTGTAACAAGAGCAAGTAATTTCATTGTAAAAGTAAACTCCATTTTATAAGGGTGTGTAATGATAATTTGAGCTTATAACGCTTTAGTATTTATGCTCGGCGCTGTTTGCAGGACATAAATAGCTTGTTGGACTTGGCTACAGCCACTGCCACATCCATGTCAATTGGTATAAATGATGCTATAGGAATTTGCTTTTTTGCGGTAGCGGTTTTTTATACAGTTTAGAGGGTAATCACTTGATATCGTTTTACCTTTCTCATTCTTTCACGCTTATTTTTTGCTGATGAATCGCTATCTAACGACTCCAAACGCCAAGGAATACACCTCCCCTCGGAGTTGCCGCAGGGCGAATAGACAAATTGCGTGAGTCTTGCCATGGATGGCAAGCTAGCTTTCGCAGGTGCAGGGACACATCCTTCGGAAGCGATAGCAAATTTGGCAATGAGCACAAGGGGTTTTCAACTCCGTTTGGGGCGTCTTGGAGCATCCAAGGAGGATAGGACGAGCAGTCCTCCTTGGTCGGGTGTGGGGTGAAGCCCCACGACTTTGACTTTGACTTTGACTTTGACTTTGATTAAGCATTGAGGCTACAAAAAAGAAGGGATGCATAACTTCTAAGTCGAACCATCAACTTTTCTATAGGCAGAGCTTTACTTGTCCAATTCCCCTTTGAACTGAGAAACACAATTTGGGGGCTGAAACAAGCCAGAAAAAGCGATAGCGAACAAAATCCCACCTTATGCGGCATACGATTTATCTTCGCCATAAAAAAGGCCAAGTGTGGAGAGCACTTGGCCTTTGGCTGGAGATGGAATGTGAGTCGAGTTTAGAAGCCTTCAACCCCTGCCATATCGGGAAGATGGTGAGCAATCCCTTTATGGCAATCGATACAGGTTTTCTCACCACTGGCCAAGGATGTCGAGTGCATCTGTGCGGCGCGTGGCGACTGTCTGGTAAAGTCCATATAGGTAAAGTTATGGCAGTTGCGGCACTCAAGCGAGTCGTTTGCCTTTAACCGTTCCCATTCATGTTCGGCCAACTCGCGACGTTTGTTCTCAAACTTTTCGCGGGTATTGATGGTACCAAACACTTTACCCCACACTTCTTTCGATGCCTGCATCTTACGGGCAATCTTATCGGTCCAGTTGTGCGGCACGTGGCAGTCAGGACAAGTCGCACGCACACCACTGCGGTTTGTGAAATGGATAGTCGACTGTAACTCTTGATAGACGTTATTTTCCATTTCGTGGCAACCGATACAGAAGGCTTCTTTGTTGGTGGCTTCAAGCGCAGTGTTAAAGCCCCCCCAGAAGATCACCCCCGCCACAAAGCCACCTAAGGTTAAAAACCCTAAACTGTAGTGCACACTCGGACGATTGAGAACTTGCCAGATTTTTTTGAGTTTATCTAACATGCTGACTCCTAGTGTGTTTTCTGCTCAGTGTTGGCTTTAATCAGATGATCCATATCCACAAAGTCGTTCTCGACCAGTAATTTGGCATCCAGTTGCGGCACATGGCACTGAGTGCAGAAGTAACGTCTTGGCGAAAGCTCGGCTAAGAAGTTGTTATCCCTATCCATATAGTGAGTCACGCTGACCATAGGCGCTTGGGAGTCCCCTGTACGGTGTCTGGCATGACATGACATGCACTTGTTGACCTTAAGATCGAGCTGATAACCGTCGATCTTGTGCGGGATCACCGGTGGCTGCATCGGGTAGTTTCGCATCTCTTTGATATCTTTGTTCAGCACCGCCTGCATCGCGGGCGGGGTTGGCTCAACGTTGATTGGCGCTTGGCGCAAAGTATCAATTCTGTCCTCAGGAATGCTTGCCGCAGTCACGCTGGTCATCATCAGGGTGGAGAAGGCAAGCACACTGAATGCTGAGACTAATTTGAATGTTTTCATCCTGTACTCCTTATACCTTGACGATTTTCACGGCGCATTTCTTAAAGTCGGTTTGTTTTGACAGTGGATCTGTCGCATCCAAGGTGACTTTGTTAATGAGCTGACTGGCATCGAACCAAGGTACAAACACGAGTCCCACTGGCGGTTTGTTACGGCCACGGGTTTCAACACGGGTTTTAATTTCACCGCGGCGAGACACCACGCGCACTTCATCCCCACGGCGTAAACCGCGTTTTTTCGCATCTTCTGGGTGCATAAAACACACGGCATCCGGGAAGGCACGGTAAAGCTCTGGCACACGTTGAGTCATCGAACCTGAATGCCAATGCTCGAGCACCCGTCCAGTGGATAACCACATATCGTATTCAGTGTCTGGCGACTCTGCAGGCGGCTCGAAAGGCAAGGCATAAATCACTGCGCGGCCATCGGGTTTACCGTAAAACTCAAAGCCTGAGCCAGGTTTAACGTAAGGATCGCTACCTTCACGGAAACGCCATTTGGTTTCTTTACCATTAACCACCGGCCAGCGAATACCATGGGCTTCGTGGTAGGCATCGAAAGGTGCTAAATCGTGACCATGGCCACGGCCAAAGGTGGCGTATTCTTCAAACAGGCCTTTTTGGACATAGAAGCCAAAGTGTTTCGCCTCGTTGTTCAAATACTTAGGATCGGTATCGGCCAGCGGGAACTTATCGACATTGCCGTTTTTGTACAGCACTTCAAATAAGGTTTTGCCCTTAAATTGTGGATTCGCCGCTAAGACTTCCTTCGACCAGACTTCGTCGGTCGTAAAGCGCTTAGAAAACTCCATCAACTGCCACAGATCCGAGTGGGATTCGCCCGGCGCCTGCACCATTTGATGCCAGAATTGAGTACGACGCTCGGCATTACCATAGGCGCCCTCTTTCTCAACCCACATGGCGGTTGGCAGAATTAAGTCCGCGGCCTGAGTCGTGACAGTGGGATACGCATCGGACACCACAATAAAGTTGGCAGGATTACGATAGCCAGGTAAGCCTTCCTCGTTGATGTTCGGCCCCGCCTGCATATTGTTGTTCACTTGCACCCAATAGCAGTTCAAGTCGCCATCTTTTAAGCGGCGGTTTTGCTCGACGGCGTGATAACCGGGTTTTGGCGGAATAATCCCACTGGGGATCTTCCAAATTTCTTCGGCGTGTTTTCTATGCTCAGGGTTTGTTACCACCATGTCGGCAGGTAAACGGTGTGAGAAGGTTCCCACTTCGCGAGCCGTACCACAGGCAGAAGGCTGACCGGTTAACGAGAACGGGCTGTTACCGGGCGTTGAAATCTTACCTGTCAGTAAGTGGATGTTATAAATCAGGTTGTTACACCATACACCACGGGTATGTTGGTTGAAGCCCATGGTCCAGAAGGACGTGACTTTAGTCTCGGGATCGGCATAGAGTTTAGCTAACTCGATAAGTTTAGCTTCAGGTACGCCCGACATCTTGCTGACCTTCTCCACCGTATATTCGGCGACAAAAGCCTTAAAGGTGTCGAAATCAATTGGAGTCGAATCCCCTGCCGTTTTCACGTTTTTGGCTTTCTGCTCCAGCGGATGGGTTGGACGTAAACCATAGCCGATATCCGTGGTACCTTGGCGGAAGTTAACGTGCTTCTTCACAAAGTCCCAGTTCACTTTATCGTTTTGAATAATGTAGTTGGCGATAAAGTTTAGGATGGCTAAGTCGGTTTGTGGCGTAAATACTATCGGTAAATCCGCGAGATCGAAGGAGCGATGCTCAAACGTCGAGAGTACAGCCACCTTCACATGGGATGCGCTTAAACGACGGTCAGTCACTCGAGTCCATAAGATCGGGTGCATTTCGGCCATGTTGGAGCCCCAAAGCACAAAGGCATCGGCCGCTTCCATATCATCGTAACAGCCCATAGGCTCATCGATACCGAAGGTACGCATAAAGCCGACAACGGCAGACGCCATACAGTGACGCGCATTCGGGTCGATGTTGTTAGAGCCAAAACCGGCCTTCATCAATTTAACGGCGGCATAGCCTTCCCAAACGGTCCACTGACCCGAGCCAAACATCCCAACCGCGGTCGGGCCTTTAGCTTTTAAGGTTTCTTTCCATTTTTGCGCCATGATATCGAAGGCACTGTCCCAGCTGATGGGAGTAAACTCACCGTGCTTGTCATACTTGCCATCGGTCATTCTCAGCATTGGCGTAGTCAAACGATCGCTGCCGTACATAATTTTCGACAGGAAGTAACCTTTAATACAGTTAAGGCCGCGGTTCACTTCACTGTTTGCATCGCCGTGGGTAGCAACCACTTTGCCCTCGCGGGTCGCGACAATCACAGAGCAGCCCGTACCACAGAAGCGGCATGGGGCTTTGTTCCACTCTAATTTAGTTTGTTCTGAGCTGGTGATTAAATTGCTCGCCGACGCCGGCAGTGCTAAGCCTGCCGCGCCCGCTGCTGCAATCACCGCATTGGCTTTGATAAAGTCACGTCTATTCATGTTCATTCTTCACCCTCTTCGAGCTCTTCACTCTGGTGGTAAACCATAGTGGCGGACAAGACGCCAGGAATGGCATTAATCTGTTCGATACCGTCCATCAAGGCACGTTGGGAGTCACCTTCAAGTACGACGACGAGTTTCACTTCGTTATTAACAGAGAGTTCGGCATTTTCAATCGCCATAATGTGTTGCCTAACATCCGCCATTTTTTGTGGCATGACTTGCACCACTAGACTCGTGATATGAAGCTCTTTGCTCATCCGACACTCCGCTTATTCATGCTGTTGTTATTGTTCTTTTGGCCTCAACCTGCACCCGGTGGGCCGGTGAAGATTTGGCTAAACCATATGGCAAATCCCAATCCACTCACCAACAACACGGATAAGAGGGGGGCGAGAAATACGGTTAAAAAGATAAAAATTTTCAGTTCTAAGGATTTTTCTGCTGCGCTGTTAGCACTCATGCGTCCTCCAAGAGGTTCGTTCCTGTGATGGATTGCTCTGACCAATGCAGGATTTATAGGTATCTCAATTGCATCTTTGATCCACGAAATGATCATAGCGTTAAGGTGTTAACAAACTGTATACCTCCAAATCGGTAAACCCTTTGATGCTTGATCCAGATCATCAATTTGGCGATAGATTTAGTTAGATCATGGTTTTTAAGCGTTTTTTTAGATTGTAAATAGATTGATTGGTTATGTTTTTTTATTAACCAATTGCTAAAGCATGGAAAAAAGATAGGTGTTCAGCAAGTAAAGCGCACAAGATTTAAACAAAATATTCCTTAAGGAGTATTAGGGGATGGTAAAGGAAGGCGCGAATGACCGATTATCCACGGCGAAATTGGCTTAACCTCTTCGTCAACTTGTTAACTCACTCAAGAAACAGCCAAATCCCCTACCGTATTGGCTAATTGACCACGCAAATTTGAGGTTCTTAATATCGCCATTAAGACCCATTCATTCGCCACCGACTTTGTCCTTTGGGGTTAGCCTGTGATAGCCCAAAGCGAAAGTCTATGCAGTAAGGGGCAAGTCTGTCGCGGCTAATGGTAGTTAGGTGAAAATGAGCAATAAAAAAGCCGAACCCAAAGGTTCGGCTTTTAGTGCTAAAGATAACGCTACGCTCAACTCACTGAATCTACAGATTCAATCAGTAATGCATCAACATCATTAACTCAGCAGGATATGGTTTAAGATGCGCTTCTCCGAGATGGGATAAGCCGTTCCCAGCGCCTGTGCAAAGCAAGACACCCGATACTCTTCAATCATCCAACGGGCTTCAATCAGTGCCGCAGGCACGGGCTGAGCGCGCGGCACCTTGGCAAGTTGCGCCGCTAAGGCCTCCTGCACTTTAGTGATACTCTGCATATGCAAACGGTCACGGGTCGGATCCACGGGCAACTTATCGATACGGGTCTCAATCGCCTTTAAGTAACGCGCAACATCCGCTAAGCGATTCCAACCACAGGCTTCGACGAATCCCTTGAACACTAATTGGTCTAATTGGCTTTGAATATCACTCATCGCAAAAGCGATATCTAAGCTAATTTTACCCTTAGTCCGCTTTTTAATACCTTGATAGAGCGTCAGGATTTGTTCCACCTTAAGCGCAATTTGCTCGGCTGTAGGGTTCAGCTCTTGGCGCACCCAATCCTTGGCTTGCTCGAACTGAGCGGCATCTCGTACATCCAGCGCCTTTTCATCAAGCAATTGCTGCACCGCTGCGGCAATGATGTCATCAATCAGAATTTGCACTTGGCCAAATGGATTGAAATACATTGCTAATTTTGCCTTGTTCGGCAGTGCCTGTTGCAGGTGTTTTACCGGCGATGGAATATTAAGTAACAGCAGACGGCGTAGACCTTGACGATGCGCCGCCTGCGCCTCAAATTCATCATCAAATAATTTGATGGCAACTGAGTCTTTATTATCAATCAACGCGGGGAATGCCCGCACTTGATAGTTGCCCTTACGCTGTTCAAATTGTTTTGGTAAGTCGCCAAAGGACCACTCGGTGAGCGCATCTTTCTCAATGCCCTTATCCGCCACTTGACGAATCGCCTTAGCGACCACGCCCTGTAACTCGGCCTTTAAGGTATCGAGTACTCGCCCCTGTGCGACTAACTTGCCCTTGTCGTCCTCAATCTTAAAGTTCATCTGCAAATGCGCGGGCATCTGCGTGACATCAAAATCTTCGGGATTGACGCGGGTGCCACTCATACGCAGCAGCTGTTTGCACATAGCGTCGAGTAAACTGGCGCTAAAGGGCTGCATCGCCTGTACGCAAGCTCGGGCATAATCGGGCGCAGGCACAAAGTTACGTCTTAGTCCCTTAGGTAAAGACTTTATCAGGGCGACGCATTTCTCCTCACGCATTCCCGCCACCAGCCAATCGAAATCCGTATCATCGATTTGATTGAGTAGTGCCACTGGAATATGCACAGAAACGCCATCATCACTCGCCGCAGGATCAAAGTGATAACTCAGTTGCAAGCGAATATTGCCCTTATGCCAAGTGTCGGGGAAATCGAGCGCCGATATGTGATCGGCGCTGCGCTGCATCAATAGTGACTTATTAAAATCGAGTAAATCGGGTTGAGTTCGGCGCGCTTCCTTCCACCAGCTAAAGAACTTAGGCGCGTTATAGATCCCTTCGGGAATGCGCGGCTCGTAAAAGTCCATCAACACTTGTTCATCGACCAAAATATCGCGGCGACGGGACTTGTGCTCGAGCGCTTCGACATCCTCTAGTAACTTTTGGTTAGCGATAAAGAAGGCTTCTTTGGTTTGTAATTGCCCTTCGGCAAGCGCGCTACGGATAAAGATTTCGCGCGCTTCAACAGGATTAATCGGCCCGTATTGCACGCGGCGGCGATGTACGACGGTCAAACCGTAAAGCACTTGGTTTTCAAAGGCAATTACACTGCCCTGTTTTGCCTCAAAATGCGGCTCTAAGTGATTCTTCTTAATCAGATGCGCCGCTAACGGCTCGAGCCACTCTGGTTCAATTTTGGCGCAGCAGCGGGCAAACAGCTTAGAGGTTTCGGTCAGCTCCGCCGCCATGATCCATTTCGGGCCTTTTTTCGCCAGCGGTGAACCTGGGAACACAAAAAACTTACGATTGCGCGCGCCTAAGTACTCGTTGTTATTATCCTTAAAGCCGATATGA
The DNA here is from genome assembly GCF_002196695.1 of Shewanella sp. Shew256. Lineage (NCBI taxonomy): Bacteria > Pseudomonadati > Pseudomonadota > Gammaproteobacteria > Alteromonadales > Shewanellaceae > Shewanella > Shewanella sp. Shew256. The sequence continues at coordinate 141,349 of NZ_NAJR01000004.1, forward strand.
CTCAGCAAACCCGATAACAACGCACGGTGCAGCGCATCGTAGTTGGCTGGCGTCTCGTTTAAGCGCCACTTTAAATCGTGAACCGCTTGTTTTAGCTGAGTATATAAATCCTGCCATTCACGCACACGCAGATAGGCTAAGTACTCGTCGCGGCATTTTTTACGGAACTGGCTGGCGGATAATTCCTTTTGCTGCTCTTTTATGTGCTGCCATAGGTTCACCCAGCTGACAAAATCAGAATGGGGATCGGCAAAACGGCGATGGGCCTCATCGGACGCCTGCTTTTTATCCATGGGACGCTCGCGGGGATCTTGAATCGACAGACCCGCGGCAATCACTAACACTTCCTGCAAACAGCCCAGCTGATGACTCTCCACCACCATACGCGCTAAACGCGGATCCACCGGGATCTGCGATAACTGACGCCCAAGCGGCGTTAACACAATATTACCCTTCTGCTGCTTAACGGCTTGCAATTCCTCAAGCAGTAAGAAACCATCGCGAATATGGCGCGGATCGGGCGGCTCAATAAAGGGGAACGCCGCAATATCGCCAAGGCCGATGGCGAGCATCTGCAAAATCACCGAGGCTAAGTTTGTGCGTAGGATTTCGGGGTCGGTAAATGCGGGACGACTGTTAAAATCCGCCTCATCGTATAAACGAATACAAATACCCGGGCCAACACGGCCGCAGCGGCCTTGACGCTGATTGGCACTGGCCTGTGAAATGGGCTCGATGGGCAGGCGCTGCACCTTAGTGCGATAACTGTAACGGCTGATCCGCGCAGTCCCTGGGTCAATAACATAACGAATACCAGGGACGGTGAGCGACGTTTCCGCCACGTTAGTGGCAAGCACGATGCGACGCCCTGTATGGCTGCTGAATACCTTGGACTGCTCGCCGTAGGAAAGGCGCGCATATAACGGCAAAATCTCGGTATCGCGGTAATTGCGACGATTAAGCTGCTCGGCAGTATCACGAATTTCGCGCTCGCCGTTCATAAAGATCAGAATATCGCCCAAACCTTCGGCGACTAACTCATCTACGGCAGCAAAAATCCCTTCGATTTGGTCGAGATCCGCTTCGGTATCTTGCACCAACGGGCGATAACGGGTTTCCACCGGATACGTCCGGCCAGAGACTTCGATAATAGGTGCATTATTGAAATGCTTAGAAAAACGCTCAACATCGATAGTCGCCGAGGTGATGATGATCTTAAGATCGGGGCGTTTTTTTAAAATTTGCTTGAGGTAACCCAAGATAAAATCGATGTTGAGGCTGCGCTCGTGCGCCTCGTCGATGATGATAGTATCGTATTGATCTAAATAGCGATCCGAGGTGAGCTCCGCCAGTAAAATCCCGTCAGTCATCAGCTTGATATAGGATTCACTCTTTAAGGCATCGGCAAAACGCACCTTAAAGCCCACCACTTCACCGAGCGGACTTTGTAATTCTTCAGCAACACGTGTCGCCACGCTGCGCGCCGCTAAACGGCGCGGCTGGGTATGGCCAATAAAGCCGCGACTACCAAGGCCCAGTTCTAAACAGATTTTCGGGAGCTGAGTGGTTTTACCCGAACCGGTTTCACCCGCAATGATCACCACTTGGTTTTCACCGATGGCTTTAGCGATCTCTTCGCGCATGCCGCTAACGGGCAGATTATCTGGATATTGGATTTTCGGGCGCGCCTTAAGACGCTGCTCGACCTTTTCGAACGCTGCTTGCGCCTGCTCTGCAAGTTTGGCTAACTCTTGGGTTTTCTTATCAGAATCGGCTTCTTTATTGAGCTTAAATAAACGGCGGCGGATCCGCGAGGCATCACTTTGAAAGCACTGCTTGAGAAAGTCGCTCGATAGCGGATGTTTGTCAGAGTTCAAAACCAAATTCCATTGCTAGCATCGAAAACAGCGATCCTAGCAAGGAACGGGACGTATTGGTACGACTAATTTGGCCTCAAAAGGATGAAAAATAGGCAAATTAATCACCTTTGAAGGGCTTAGCGCTTAGAGCTTAGGCGGGTGCTAAGTAACATTGCTGCATATACACATTCATGGCGCGCAGCACGTTCGTGCGGTTAATGGTGCCGACGACTTTGCCCTGCTCGACCACGGGATAAATCTTAGGTTTAGAGCCAAGCATTTGCTCTGCTAATTGCAAAATACTGTCATCGGGACCGACATACAAGACTTCGGTGCGCATACAATCTTTTACCACTGAGGTCATATCACAGTGATAACTGCTCTTTAGCATCACGGCTAAACAATCTTGCTGGGATAAAAAGCCCACTAAATCGCCGTTATCATCCACGACAGCGGCACCCATCTTGTTATTGTCTAACAGTTTTTCAACCGCAGTGGCCAGCGACATATTGGCGCGTAGCAATACGGGTTGACGATCCATATGGTCGCGTATTTTTATTGAATCCATAGCAATCTCCCCAATCTATCCTTTACCAACTCAACTCGGCTTACGCTTTGAGTCTAGTCAAAATCTCGCAAGTGGTAAGCGATTAATATCGATTGGAGTTATCTATTTACTCAGCGGAAAGGAAATTGGGCGGATAAAAGCGGTGATTTAGAGGGATAACATTGGGCCTACAAACCCCATTTTGAAAGGGATGGCTTAGAGGTATTGCCTTAGCGCATGTTAAGCATGCGCTAAGGCAATAGGCGGTATCCTTATTGGTCCTGCCAAATCATCACTTGGGCAGGCTCACCATTACTACGGGTGGCGCGGTACATGCCTTCGGTATTAAATGGCGTGGCAATATTGCCCCTGTGGTCGACCGCTATCACACCACCAGAGCCGCCAGCGGTGATAAGGCGTTGATTAATCACTTCATCTGCCGCTTGAATAATGGATTTTTGCTGGTATTTCACCTTAGCGCAGATATCGCCCGCCACTTGGTAGCGAATAAAAAACTCGCCGTGGCCCGTGGCCGACACAGCGCAAACGCCGTTTTCAGCATAGGTGCCTGCCCCAATCACGGGCGAGTCACCAATGCGCCCAAAACGCTTGGCCGTCATACCGCCAGTCGAAGTACCGGCCGCCAAGTTGCCGTTTTTATCTAAGGCGACAGCTCCAACGGTACCAAATTTATAATCGAGATCTTTCATCTCAATACCCGCAATTTGATCTGATTTTTCAGCCGCCTGCAGTTTTTGTCTGGCATCGAGTAATTGTTGATAACGGGCATCGCTATCGAAATGGCTGTTAGGTACCAGTTTAAAACCTTGGGTTAAGGCAAACTCCTCGGCGCCTGCGCCCGACAGCATGACATGCTCGGACTTATTCATCACGGCTAAGGCCAAATCGATGGGATTAGCGATATGGCGCACGCCTGCTACGGCGCCCGCATTCATGGTTTTACCATCCATAATGGACGCATCTAACTCGTGGCCGCCATCATAGGTGTAAACCGAACCGACACCGGCGTTAAACAGCGGGCTGTTTTCTAATACATTGATAGCGGTTTGCACCGCAACTAAGCTATCACCGCCCTGCTCAAGCACTTTTGAGCCTTTATCGACGGCTTCTTTGAGCTTGTCTTTGTAGGCCTGACGCAGCTCTGGCGTGAGGTTAGCCTTAGAAATAGTGCCAGCGCCACCGTGGATCGCAATGGCAAAAGGTTTTTCATTCGCTTGGGTATTTTGTGACATAAAAAGTGCACTCGAGAGAATTAAACTAAAGGTGGCTAATTTTATTTTCATTATTTACATCCCCTTAAACAGTAACGTCCTTTGTAACCATTTCAATGACTAATTTCAATCATCTCCTTGCCTGTTGCGCCTATTCTGGCGACAATGAACTCACATCACAGGGATTATAAAGTGCAGCGATACTTGCAAATAACGTCATTATCTTTTCGTCTTCATTTGCTACTTGGCCTGAGTTTAGTGACATCGGGGGCGATGGCCGCCGATAACTTTTTAACGCTTTCAGTGAACGGGGTCGACGAAGCCCTAAAGCGTAATATTCTCGCCCACTTAGGTGCTATGCCCGACTCCGAAGTGCAGCGCCGAGCCTTCTTATTTAACGTGGAAGACAATGTCTCCACCGCCCTCGAGTCCATGGGCTATTACCATGGCGAAGTGGAAGAACAGTTAGTCGAAAAAGAAAAAGGCCCATGGGAATTAAAGCTCACGGTCAAAGCGGGCGAACCGGTAAAGATCCAATGGGTTGATATTAATTTCTCTGGTGAGATGCTCGACGATCGCGCCTTCGATAAGTGGCTTGCGGAGGTCAATATCAAGCCTGGGGATACGCTCAACCATGGGGTGTATTCCGATGTGAAATCCCAACTGGTGACGCTTGCCTTGGCAAGGGGGTATTTCGATGGTGAATTCACCGAGTCGCAAATCAAAATCAACCGCGATTTAAACACGGCGCAAATTAGCCTGCATTTTAACTCAGGCGCACGTTACCATTTTGGACAAGTGAGCTTTGAAGGCCACACCTTAGAACCGGATATTCTCACTAAGCTTATCCCCTTCAAGGAAGATGCCGCCTATTCGACCCGTCGGGTCAGCGCTCTAAACCGCCAATTGTTGGATACGGGTTATTTCGCCAATATCAAGGTCATACCGCAGATCGATCAGGCAAAGGATAACCAGTTGCCCGTCAAGGTTGAGCTCACCAATAAGGCCAGCCACTCGATTGAATTAGGTCTCGGTGGCGACATAGGTCAAAGCGCAGATAAAACCTTCGATCCGCGAGTACGGGTTACTTGGCGTACGCCACAAATCAATAAATACGGTCACTCCCAAGAAACCAGTTTGGAGTGGTCGCCTGACAGACCTAAGTTTTTAACCACTTATACGATTCCGCTGACTCATCCCTTAGACGATCAACTGAAAATTCGCCTAGGCTTGCTGCGGGATAAATACGGAGTAACCCAGATTTACGAGCCCGAGAACCGCGATTTTCGTAACACAGGCCAATTGGAGTCGACTAAGTATTTGCTCGGGCTACTCAGGCAGCAACGCTTAGATAATCAATGGCTGATGACCTATTCCCTCGATGCAATTCGCGAGGAATATACTCAGTCCGATACCGATTACAGCCCCAGTTTTTATCTTGCGGGGATTAACTTTTCTAAAACGACCCGTGGGGATAACTCACTCGATCCCAAGTCTGGTTTCAGGCAAATGTATAGCCTAGATTATGCCGATCCTTATCTTGGCTCCGAGACACGCCTTGCCCGCTTACAGGCCAAGTTTAAGTGGATTGACACCTTTTTTGATAACCACAGAATCGTGGCGCGTATGGATCTCGCCGCCAACCTAGCCAATGAAAATGAGCTGGCCTTTATCCCACCATCACTGCGCTATTTTGCCGGTGGCGACCAAACCATACGTGGTTATGGCTATCAAGAACTTGGGCCTTATCTCGATTACATCGATGCCGATGGCAAAGTCAATCGTGAAGTTATCGGTGGTCGTTATCTCATGGTCGGCAGTTTGGAATATCAATATTACGTCACCCCGACTTGGCGTGTTGCTACCTTTGTGGATGCGGGTAACGCCTTTGATAACAATCAGTTTGAACCCGTAGTCTCAGTGGGTGGCGGTATCCATTGGATCTCCCCCATTGGCCCAATTAAGTTAGATTTAGGGGTTGGTTTGAAAGAGACAGACACCATTGACCGTTCATGGCGCATTCACTTAACCATGGGGACAGAGCTATGAGCAAGCCCCCTATTCATGAGCCTAATGCAACGGCCCAACAAGAGAATCAACCCCCAGAGCAATTGTCTTTGGAACAAAATCCAACGTGCGTGCAGCCCAAAACACTTAAGCTGCGCATTTGGCAAATATTTAAACTCTGCACGCGGATTATTGTTTACGTTCCCTTAAGTCTTTTGGTGTTAACTGCATTACTGCTCGGGACTGAAATTGGCTCGCGGATAACTGTGGGTTTAGCCGATAAGTTTGTGCCCGATCTGGCGCTCACCTACACTTCGGGCTCGTTAAATAAAGATCTCACCTTAGCCCACGCCAGTTGGTCGATGGATGGGATTAAGGTCAAGCTCAAGGATTTACATTTGGCATGGCAACCCACTTGTCTGCTACAAAAGCAGCTGTGCGTGAATGCCTTAACGGCGAGCCAAATCGATGTCAATATCGATACCGAGGCCTTAAGCTCAGGCGGCGCTGAAGCCGACGTTACCCCCGAAAATGATGAGCCGAGTGAACTGGTTCTGCCCTTTGGCATAAAGCTCGACAGCGCCGAACTGAACAACATCAATATTGCGGTCGATAAGATGCGCTTTTCGGCAAATCATATTCAGACCGCTGCCACTTGGTTTGCCGAAGGACTGACGGTCGAGCAGCTTAGCAGTGAAGGCTTGGCTGTATTAATTCCAACCGACGATAGCCCTGCGCCAGACACTCAGGGCACAGATCCTCAAGGCGCAGGCACTCAAGCTACAGGTACTCAAGCCACTGACACCAAGGCAGCCGAGACAGCTGCAACTGCAGCGGCAAAAACCACGACCGCAGCGGCGACAACTCAGCCTGAGACCGAAAAATCAGCAACCTCAGTGGCGACAGCAAGTGCTAAAGCTTCAGCGGACAAGCCCAGTGTCGAAAAGCAACCTTCTACGGAAATTGCCGTAAATCCTCAAGCGGATAAACAAACGGATGAAAACGCCGATAAGCAAGCATCTACAGAGGAATGGGCACTTGCCCATTTACCACAGGTTTTTATGCCTTTCCCGGTGGATGTCAAGCACCTCAGTTTAGACAACAGCCGTTTACAGATTGGTTCGCGCGAAGATCTATTTAGTCATATTGAGCTTCAAGGTCAATTTGCCAAGTATCAGTTAACTCTAGAAAAACTGCTGCTTGCCCATAGTTATGGCGAAGTGTCTGTGGTGGGTCAACTCGCCCTCGAACAGGACTATCCGCTCGCGCTTGAGGTTCAGGCCAATGTCACTCAGGTTGCCGAGTTGCCAGAACTGACCCATCAACAATTAAGCCTAACCCTTAGCCAAAGTATCGGACAGCTGGGGATCCACGCCCTTGCCAAAGGGGATGTTGATTTTAGTCTCAATGGACAATTGACCCTCAAAGATCCCACGCTGCCCTACAAGGTCAAACTGGAAAAAGTGCGCGCACAGTGGCCGCTGCAACATGCCGAGTATCTTGTGAGCGACCTCAATCTCGACAGCCAAGGCTCCCTCACTCAACAGACCGCGACGCTCAATGGAAATGTCATCACACCTTTCCATAAAGTGTTAACGATTAGCAGTGAGCTTCATCATCAGGATGCAAAGCTCGATATTAAGCAGTTTACTGCGAAGGGCGAACTAGGTTCAGTCGATGTAACTGGTGAGCTAGATTACGCTAAGGCGATCACTTGGAAAGCCAAGGTACTGCTCGATAACCTGAAATTACAGGAAATCACTCTGCCGGAAACTGCACAGACTCCAGAATCGACACCCAAAAAAGACTCTAAAGCACGGAGCACAAATACCGATAAGTCGGCGCCTGTCACAGCAAATGCTCCAACTCCTGCTCCTGCGACAAAAACTGCAGCTGCAACTACAAATGCAAAAGCAACTACAAGTGCAAGTGCAAGTGCAAGTGCAACGAGCAGCTTGCCAAACAGTTTAATCTCAGGCCAATTGCAGACCACCGGGCGCCTGTTAGATAAACAGTGGCAAGTGGCTCTAACGGACACCCAACTGTCAGGCACAATGCAGGGTTATCCGTTTGATATCACAGCCGATGTCAGCATCAACGATAAAATGTATATCAGCGCAAAAGGTGTCAATGCCAAGGTATTGGGTTCCACCTTAACCTTAGCGGGCGAAACCAACAAAACCTGGAACCTTGAGGGTAAACTGCAAGTCCCCGATTTCGGTTTATGGTTGCCCCAGGCCAGTGGTCAATTGCAGGCCGACATCAATGTCACTGGGGAAGAGAAACATCCACAAGTCGAGTTAACCGCGCAACTGGTCGATCTGGTGCATCAAAATATTAAGCTCAGGGAGTCCACACTCAAGGCTTACTATAAGCCTTTGGATGCCCATGAGTTTGCCCTATCACTCAAGTCAAAGGCGCTGCAACTTGGCTCACAGAGTTTAGATACCGTGACCTTGGGCAGTAAAGGCGATATTCAAAACCAAAAACTGACTCTCAGCGCCACAGGGGATCTTGTGCTCGAGCTTGGCGTCACTAGCCAATACGATATGAAAAAATCCCAACTGCAGGCGCAGGTGAATAAAATCAACTTGGCAACCCCCGTCGGACGTTGGGAGATAGATAAGGATATTCTTGTCGGCTGGGATCAAAATAAGTCCAAAGGCAATATCAGCCCCTTCTGTCTAGTGAATCCCAACAGTAAGGTTTGCCTCGATAATCAAGTGACTATTGGCAAAACTGGCGAGGCTCAGCTCAGTTATGCGGGCAATCTAGGCAAGCTATTAGTGCCTGTATTACCCAACAATATGCAGTGGGATGGCAGTTCTTCACTGTTGGCAAACTTTGCTTGGGCGGCGGGACGTAAACCCACGGCCAATGTCGACTTTAATTTTACTCCCGGTAGCATCAAGCTTAAACGAGCCAAAAACCGTGAAGTCACCATTAATTATCAACAACTTGATTTCAAAGCTAACTTAGACGCTAAACGACTCCTCTCGTCAATTAGCTTTGAATCGGAAGATGTCGCCAGTTGGCAGAGTGAGGTCACGGTCAACGTAACGCCGGACAGAACCTTGTCGGGTTACGCCAATATCAAGCAAATTAACCTGCAACCTTTAGGTGAGTTTTTCCCGCAGCTCAATACTCTCGAAGGCTTGCTCACCAGCAGATTAAACTTTGCTGGCACCTTGGATGCGCCAGAAGTGTCGGGCAATGTGTCCTTAACCCAAGGCGCCCTCGCGTTGACTGTCAACCCAACGCTTATCAATAAAATAGACATGTCGATGGACTTGGGCGGCCAACAGGCATCCCTCAAAGGCCGCTGGATGATGGGCAATGGTTTGGGCCGTGTTACGGGTGATATGCGCTGGCCTCAGGGACAATTCAGTGGCGAGCTTGCGATTAAGGGCGACAAATTAGCCGTGATCCAACCGCCACTTGCGCTACTTGATGTCTCGCCCGATCTCACCATCGCCTTTAGCAGCCAACAACTCGAAGTCAAAGGGGTTGTCGATGTGCCTTCGGGTAATATTAAGATAGTCCAACTCGCCGAAGGCGGTGTTGCCCTGTCGGAAGATGTGGTCTTCGATGACTCGATTGCCGCGGCGCAGCCTAAAGCCAGCCCCAATGCCATTGTGGCGGACCTGAACATTAATGTCGGTAACGACTTAAAAGTAGATGGCATGGGCCTTAAAGGTAAACTGCAAGGAACCTTAAAACTGCAGCAACAGGCGTTCCGCCCACCATTGCTGTTTGGCGATATTAAAGTCAAACAAGGTAGCTATAAGTTTATGGGACAAACCCTGAAAATCCGCACAGGTGAAGTGCAGTTTGTCGGCCCAACATCCGTGCCTAACTTAAATATCGAAGCTATTCGTGAAATTAAGAGTGAAGATCTAGTCGCGGGTGTCCGTGTCACGGGCACGCCCGCCCGCCCAGTGGTAACCCTGTTCTCTAACCCTGCTAAGGAGCAAGCAGAGATCCTGTCTTACATTATCAAAGGCAGCGGCTTTAACAGCAGTAATAACGAGCAGAACAATTCGTTGATGATGGGGGCGGCGCTGGGCTTAGGTTCACAAGTCGGCGGCGGTGGCGCCATCAATAACATTGGCAGTACCGCCACGGGGATTATTGAAGAGTTTGGCTTCTCGAACGTACAACTGGACACCAACGATGAGGGCCGAGTGGCGATCAGTGGCTTTATCGGTGATAACCTGATGGTGAAATATGGTGTTGGGGTATTTAACCCAGGGTATGAGATGACGGTCAGATACTACCTGTTATCGCAACTCTATCTGGAAACGGTATCAGGCACCTTAGGCCAATCCCTTGATATCTATTACAACTTCAATATCAAGTAATACTCCCCCGCGTAGCTAGGTTGCGCGGGGATACTTTTATGTTCTTGTTCGTTAAAAAACAGTCACAAAAAAAGCGCCCTATAGGCGCTTTTTTGCTTCAATCACGCGATTAAGCGTAAACGAAGTCAACGTGCTCGATCATTGGCTTGAACGCGTGACGTTGCATAGCTTGTGCACGAACACCTACTTCTTTGCCATCTAAAACGATAGTCACAACAGAAGTGTAGAAGTCTTCGTTAGTTTGAATGTTGATGATGTCTTTGTGATCAAAAACAATAGAAACTGGCTCTTTGCCTGCGCCGTAGATAACAGCAGGAACTTTACCTGCATGACGTAGGCGGCGGCTCGAACCTTTCCCTATTTCAGTGCGGGTTTGTGCTTGGATAGTGTAAGACATGTGTTTCTCACTTAAATTTAGAGTAAAAACCGTCACCATTTTCGACCAATGGTGACTCATATAAAGCGCGCGCATACTAACACAGTTACTCGGCAGGTACAAGAACAGCCCCACTCTTAAACCTGAATGATACCGAGCGGCTATCGTTATAAATCACAAAGAGTATTTATTGAATTGGAAAACTTGTTTGTAGCCTGTTAAATAGCCGAAGCGGCTTTGATCTGAATCAAAAAACCCGCGATCTTGATCACACTTAAGCCAGTCGATGCCTGCTAAGCTCGGGCAAATTTTGTCACTTTAGTCTTGTCAAACATGCGTCACGAGCTGTATTTATTGCAACAAGAAAATCGTCTTTCATGCCAATTAGCCCGTGAACTCGTCTCACTTATCGAAACTGTACCCTATCAGCAGACCACGATCGAATTGAAACTGTTAGAGCTGCTCGCCTGCACTCAACAAAAAAATCGTAGCTTACTGATGTTGATGCAGCTTTGTGAATCATCCGCCGTTGAAGGCCAACGACTCAGGCAATTTAAGTTTTCACAGTGCCTCAATCAGCATGTGAACGACTGGCAACAACACCGGGAAATGAACAAGCTTGGGCAACTCTTTTTGCCGCTGTTAAAACATTATTTGCAGGATATTCAAGCACTCGAGCTGCAGTTTTATCAGCAGCTCTCAGTGCAAAACGATAAGACTACCAGTGGCGGACTGGGCCACAGTCAACATGCACAAAACCTGACTTAGGGTAATAACCCACTCCTCCTAATTTAAGCGATAACGCCGCATCACGAAGGGTCTTTAGGTTCACACCCGGGATAGCGATGTCCATTGCCATGCCTTGCATATGATAACTTTTCTTTGCCACCCCACTGCTCTTACCCGCCAACATGGCGTTGGTCTTGGGCGAACGATAGCCAGAAATCACATGGATCTCATTCTCCGTATTGAGGGTACTCTTGAGGGTGTAAAGCAGATCGAATAAGCGTTTATCCATGGGCGCCGCCACATTCTGGCGATGATCCCGCAGCAAATGACTAAAATCATTCAACACTTCGCTCTGATAATGGCCGTCAATCCAATAACTACCATTGTTATGCTCGCCCGTGTGGCGATTGTAGAGGCTGAGATCGCGAACCCCTTTGGTTGACCGACTTGCAAACGCTTTAGAAGGAATTAAAGAACACAATGCCACACCACTGAGGCCTAACAACAACTGCCTACGGGCAGGACAAAGTAACGTCACATCATCACCTTTTGTTCGTTTTTTGGACACTAAAACCGCAAATTATACTGAATCGCCATTCAGATCAAGCCTTGACTGGCTCACAAGATTTCAGATTTCAAAATCTCTTAAAAGTTCAGGTCGTTATAGAATGTAAAAAATTGATGCAGGCACCGCCTGGCTAAACTCAGCTTCCAAGTGATAAATATCATTGCGATATTGAATTTGCCCAGCATCATCAAGCCATGCTGTCCAATAAACCGTGTAGACAGGCATGGTATCTGACAGCGCAAACCATTGGGATTGAGTGGTATTAGGCGTTAATTTGTCCCAAAGGCGCGTATCTTTAACTAAGTGAGTTTGAAACCAGCGGGCCAGCTCCTCGACCTTTTCAACCCGAATGCAACCCGATGATAAGGCCCTATCGGTCTTTTTAAAGAGACTTGGCTCAGAAGTTCCGTGCAAATACACGCTAAAACTGTTGTCGAAATGAAATTTATATCGACCTAAGGCGTTTTTCGTCCCAGGGCGTTGCACTAATCGATAGGGAAAATGGCTGGACGCCAACTCTTGCCACTCCTGCGGCGAATGTTCGACTCGCGCGCCGTCATAGTCGTAAACATCAAACCCACGGTCCTGTAGGTAATGACCATCTTGGCGTATATGGGGCAAGATATCGCGCCGCACTATGGTGCGTGGCACGCGCCACTGTGGATTGAGCACCACGCTGGAGATATGACTACTTAGCAACGGTGTTGGCCGCGATGCTTTGCCCACTATTACTTTTGAATTAAGGATCACCTTCCCCGCTTCGACGAATTGCAGCTCAAATGCAGGGATGTTTATCACCAGATAGCTTGCAGGTAAGGTGCGAGTAAAAAGCTGCTGCCTAAGGGTATTTTTCGCCAGCAGCTTTGCCCGAGCATAGGGAGATTGATTAAGCCAATACAGGGTTTGTTTACCTATCACTCCATCTGCCTGTAAGCCATGCTGGGTTTGAAAGTTTTTGATCGCGCGAACCAGTTCATCATCATAAGGCATGGAATTGTTATCAGTTGCAGCCTGCTCAGTCCGTGCAACTGTTCCAGCATAAGTTGTTGCGTTTGGTGAAATTCGGTCTGACTCAATGTTTGGATCAATGTCTGACTTAATGACTGGCTTAGATCCTAGTTCAGATACTGGCGCCAATACGTTATCGGCTACAGACTCGGAAGCCGTGCTAGGCATCTCTGCTAGAAAACCTAATAGGAAAAGGCGCAGCGCAATCGGCGCAATGAGCCGGCTCTCTTGCCCTGGACTGAGCTTATCTTCAAGGATGAGTGTCTCCCACGAAGAAGATTCCGCTAACGCCATCAATTGCTTCAACTTGAGGACCACAGCGCGAAAATACGTATCCTTAGGGATCAGTGCTGCCGATGAGCATGGCGTCGTGCATTCAGCTGGGGCATCAAGATACTGCCAATAGTTATCCAATTGCAGCTGCATTTGGCGAAGCTTCAATTGCTCCTCGTTATTCAGCGCCCTATGTTGCCACTGGATCAACTGTTGATAATTGGCGCTAAAAACCGGGCTAACATCGGCAAGACTCAAGAGTAAGGTTTGCCCTAGGATTTGCTCAACTGCAGTATCTGGGTCAGCGACTTCAGCGGAGGTCGTCAGCACGGGCAGCTCAACCGTTTGTGGTTCAACGGTTAAAGGTGCTGTTACGAATGGTTCGGCGGCATAGGATTCTATGACTGCAAGCGAAAGTCCCATCAACAATGCACCGAGTGGCCAGCGCTTAAGTGAACTAAAGCTGCGGTTGGATGTATTAGGATTTAGCGTTAATCGACTCACAGGCATCATACACGTCCCCTGTCACAGCAGATTCTTGACCGTAAAATTACCGCAAGTGCTAACATTGGCACTCAATTCAGCAGTAATCTGTGTTCACTATAGCTGAAGCCGTTGACGAAATGCAGGCGAGCAAAGGGATAAAACAAAAATGCCACTGACAGACGTCAGTGGCATTTCAATTATTTGACAACAATTAAGCCCATTAAGCGGGGCGAATTGCTACCCTAAAAACGTGTTAGCTAGCAGAAAGAGACCAAGTCTTCTGGCACAAACTGCTCGGGCAGTTTTTGTAAACTTCGCAGCATCAGCGGATTGGCTAGCACCAGCGCCATCTCCTGACGGTTAAATAACGCCAAGGCACTCTGTTGGCACTGCGCTTCATGCACTTTTACGTGCACAATGGCTTCAACCGGTTCAATGGGTGTACCCGCCGCACGCAGTGGCTGCTTATCAACCATAGCTAAATGCAGCTCCATTAACGCTGGATCTTTTAACACTTGCGCTAATGTCCAAGGCTGCTCGATATGTGCCTGATAAGCAGCACGCGCCTCTTGAGCACGAATACAGATAGGCGCAGGATTACGCTCCTCTGGCGTGGCCAAAATGCCAATGCGTTTGAAGAACTCACCAATCTTGATAGAACCCGTCCACGCCGAAATAGGCACGGCTAACCAAAGACCAATCAAGGCGGGGCTCATCCACGCAAGCAATGTTAAGGAGTCCAAAATGGCCGCGTAACCTAACATCACGCCCGCCAGCATATGCCAACGGTGGCGATAGATCAGGGTTAACCAAGGCATGCTGCCATCGTCGCGGCGCTGTGGAGACCAACCACTGTCACGTCCCATCAGAATCGACATCACCGCACCGCAGTGGATGAACATCATGATAGGTGCGATTAGTGCAGAGAGGATTACCTCAAATATCACGCTTAAAATCGCTTTGATGCGACCACCGACACTGCGGGCAAAATTGCCATCTTTTAGCAGCAATAATACGCCGAAAATCTTAGGTCCAAACAACACGCCCATGGTGATATAGAACAATCTTAATGCCCTATCCGAGTCCATGATAGGCCATGTCGGGAACAGGGAGAATTGGTCGGTAAAATACTCAGGACGAATAAAGTGTGCCTGCAAGGCGAGCATCAAACCAGTTAAAATCAATAACAACCAGAATGGCGATGACAAATACGCCATAATGCCCGTCATTAAGTGTAAACGGCTGACCCAGTGTAAGCCTTTGGTCGGCAGGATACGGGAATGCTGCAAGTTACCTTGACACCAACGGCGATCGCGCACGGCTAAATCGACAATCGATGGCGGACATTCTTCATAAGAGCCCGGTAAGTCGTAAGCAATCACCACACTCCAACCCGCACGGCGAATAAGCGCCGCTTCGACAAAGTCATGGCTTAGAATATGGCCACCAAATGGCGGTTTACCCTTAAGGTTTGGCAGACCCGCCGCGCCCATAAAGGCTTCGGTACGAATAATGGCGTTATGGCCCCAGAAGTTACCTTCTTTTTGTACCCACCAACCAAGCCCCGTACCAATCACAGGACCATAAATACGCGCCGCAAACTGCTGCAAACGCGCCATTAAGGTGGTGCCATTGATGAGCGAAGGAATGGTTTGGATAAGTCCGGCATCAGGATCGGCCTGCATACGTTGTGCTAAGCCTGTGATGGTCGATGATTCCATCAAACTGTCGGCGTCGAGCACCAGTAAGTGATCGTAACGAGAACCCCAACGGCGACAGAAATCCGCCACGTTACCCGCTTTACGCGCCACGTTCTTACGACGGCGGCGGTAATACACGCGAGAATGTTTATGGGTTTCTTGGCGTAACACTAAAAACGCCTGTTCTTCTAACAGGGCGATTTCAGGATCTGTGGTATCACTTAAGATAAACCAATCGAACGCATGACCATGCCCCGTTTGGGACAAAGCTTCAGCCATCACAGATACCGCAGAGAACACCCGATCAGGCGACTCGTTATAGGTTGGCATCAAAATCGCGGTGCGGGTATGTAGCTCAGTCTGCTCAAGCTCGTTTGGCTTGGGCTTTTTCAGCAACATGAAGAAGCCTGCGATACCACTACAAAACGCCAAGGCAATCCAGCAGAAGTTAATCGCAAACAGCACCAACATCAGATATTCGAGGGGGGTGATCCCTCCGATACTGAATACGGCGCCCATTTCGTAGATAGCAAAAGCAGACAGCGCCAGAGCTCCGCCCACGACAAAGAATCGACGGGATACCTTAGAACGTACACCATTGGCAACGGTGCTACGGCGCGGAAATCCTTCAGGCATTTGGTTTAAGCTTTGGGGTTCCATTGCGCCAGGCCTTTCATTAGGCATGGCGCTACCACCCACGAGCACTTCAGTCTCAAGAACCGAATTCTCGGATACAGTCATATTATGTCGCTCCGTCATGGACCTTAAAGCGTCCAGCGATAGAGCCAGGTTTCAACCTGACGCGGTGTTGAGAACTTGAGTTCGGCACGTAATTCGATAAGTTCCTTATCTTCTGGCTCCAACTCAAACGCGAGGCGATAACCATTGTTAGCCGCGTTACGCGCAATAACCACATTTGAAATCACCCCACCGGAAGACTCAACCTTCGCGAGCGGTAATTCATCGGGCATGGCGCCGTTAAGATGATAATCCACGACAAACAAACGTCTTGGGGTCGCTTTTGCGATGTCAGCACGACCACTGGCAGTACGACTCACCACGACAGAATTGGTTTTCGCCACTGGCTCCTCGCCCCAGCTCATACGGTAAGCAAAATGATATTCACTGCCCGCAGGAATAGGCTGACGCGGCTTCCAGAAGCTCACGATATTATCATGAATTTCTGATTCTGTTGGAATTTCTGTCAGAACGACCGCACCTTGTCCCCAGTTACCCACAGGTTCAATCCACAAACTTGGACGACGCTCATAGTGGGCTTCGAGATCTTGATAAGAGGCATAATTGCGTTCACGTTGAATTAACCCAAAACCCTGTGGCGAGTTGTCAGAAAACGCACTTACCTGTAATTGGCGTGGGTTAGCCAGTGGGCGCCATAGGTGCTCACCGCGGCCGTTAAACATCAACAAACCGTCTGAATCGTGGACTTCGGGTCTAAAGTCGTCGGTATCGTGGCGGCCATTGAGTGAATGTAAAAACATACTGGTGCTTGGCGCAAGTCCGACTTTGCTAAGTTCGACGCGAGGGAATAAGGTCGCTTCAACGTCGATTTGAGTGTTATCACCTGGACGCACTGAGAAGCGATACGCGCCCGCAACACTTGGGCTATCCAGCAGTGCATGCACCACAATTAGGTTGCTGTCGTAGGAAGGACGTTCAACCCAAAATGCGCGGAAAATCGGGAATTCTTCCCCTTCAGGGTCCGCGGTTTTCAAGGCTAAACCACGGGCAGATAAGCCATAGGAGTTACCTTTACCTAAGGCACGGAAATAACTCGCACCTTGGAACACCATCAACTCGTCATACACGCCGTTGGTGTTTAACTGGTTATGGATGCGAAAGCCTGAGTAACCAATGTCATCATTTGGCAACGCTTGGCTGATAACTTCACCCGCAGTGAAATACTTAGGCTCGTAGGCTAAGTGAGTCGATTGGTTAGCTTCAACGATGGCAATTTCGATCAAATCTTGGAAATAGAAGCCACGGTGAAACATTTGCATTTGAAATGGTAAACCTTGATCGCGCCAAATGGACGAAATCGGGTTAAAGCGAATGTCGCGGTATTCATCGTAGGTTAACTTGGCAAGTCCTGCTGGCAGCGGATCCTTTAACGCCACATAGGGCTTAGAAGCCAGCTTACGCGCCAGTTTCATTACAGAATCGCCATCAAAGGTGCCCGTTTTTGTAAATCTCACTTGATTTTTGTTCGCCGGCTGAGCCGTCGCCTTAGGTGGACTCACCACAGGTGTGGCGGGTTTGTTTTCAGCAGGCTTTGTCTCTTCAGCAAATGCCGTGCTCGACAGCGCAAATGCTGCGCTAAGCGCCAGTGAGCAAATGAGTGAAGAAGAAGGTTTAAACGATTGGCAACGCAACAAGCTAACCATAGGATAGGTAACCTAAAAATAAACTAAGAAATCAACGTTTTTTGTCTGCACAGTGAAATTTTTTTACCGCGGTTTGATGGTAAAAAAACACAGGCTGTTACATATCGCGAAAGATATCAGAAGGAGTAAAAAACTCATAAATAAAGATGCAGTTAACTCCTTTTGCACGATACTATTTAGCAATATACTTATACCAATAAAGAATATCAAATTCGAATTAACATACGGATTTGATCTTTAAAAGTAACGTATGTGAGTAAAGTGCTATCTAGTTCGCATTATAGAAACAAAATCAGCCTCTTTTGCAAACTGACTGCTGACAATAATCTTAGGTGATGCCTGCCAATACGCGAGCCTGTTGCAACAAAATTTATTGCATCAAGCGCGTACCAACAAAACAAATGATACTATTGAGGTAATAAAAGGGTAACCACTAAACCGCCATTTTCGCGGGGCGTTATCGTCAATTGCCCTTGGTGCAAATCAATAATGTGGTGGCAGATGGAGAGCCCTAATCCCGCACCTATCCCCTCATTTTCATTGACGCGGTAAAAGCGCTCCGTCGCGCTGGCGATTTGCTCATGGGTCATGCCCTGACCACGGTCGGCGATGTTGATCTCTACATAAGCGTCAGTTAGCGCTGCACTAATGCAAATTTGCGTTTCAGCAGGACTGTATTTACAGGCATTTTCGATGATATTTTTCAGCACGATCAACAGGTAAAAGCGATCGCAGTTGAGTGTTAATGCTGCGTCTACTTCGATATTCCATTCATAGTCGGTGATCAGTGGCATTAGCTGGTTCAGCGCATCCTCCACCATCGGCAATAACGCATGAGGCTGCACATTGAGTTCGGCAATCGAATCGATCCGTGCAAGCAGCAAGAGCTGCTCCACTGTGTGACTCATATGCTTCACACCCGCATCGATGGCGGCGAGGTGGATCCGCTCCGCATCCCCCTCTCCCACTAAGCCTTCTAAACCCTGTTGATGTAATTTAATCACGGATAAGGGGGTTTTTAACTCATGGGCCGCATCGGCACTAAAGCGGCGTTCCCGTGCAATAAAGTGTGCAATGCTGCTGATATATTGGTTTAGCGCGCGGCGCACGGGCACGAGTTCCTTGGGGAGTGACATAGTGAGCGGCGTAAGATCGTTAGGCGAGCGCGCCATTAACTCGCGCTCGAAGGACTTCAACGGACGGAACAAGATGTAAAACAGCAAGCTGACGATAAGCAAGGTTAATGGCACCACGATCAACGGCACTATCACGGCATTGTGCATAATTTGTGAGACCAACTCTTGGCGCACTTCATCCTGCTGGGCGGTGATAATCCAGACTTTGTGTTTGACCGAAAAAAAGCTAAACACATGCCAGAGTTCCCCTTCGAACACTTTTTTGCTGTAGCCTTGGACAAACTTAGTGATGGGTTGGCGGCCAATATTGTCTGAAAAGACCAGTGCTTGCCCCGCCTCACTCCAGATCTGGAAGGCAAGTTTATGCTCATAGGCGAGTTTTAACGCATCGGCTTTTTCGGCAAATGTGCTCACTTGACTGTCGGGCACATGGAGAACTTGCGGCAACTCTTGCGGCGCTTTGAAATCTTCCTCGTCGTGATAGAACAGTTCAAGCATTTTCGCGCTTTGCAGCATCTGCGCATCGAATAACTCTTCGATTTGATGCTTAGAGTCTCGGGTGCTGAACCAGCTTGAAATCCCCACGGAAACTGAAATCCCCGAGAGCATCAGCAAGGTTAATAACAAACGTAATGAGTACACATCCAGCACCTTGAGTCGATTCACCCTGTGGTCCCCGTCGTTTATGGTGAGAGTAGACATGCCTAAAAGGCAGTTACTAAATACCGATAAACGCCGGGTTTGTCACTTAAATCCTTGCACGAGTGTTAATTTTAATGGGTTAATTGACTTCGGTTAGGGTGTAGCCAATGCCGCGTACCGTCTTAATCAAGTCGTTGGCTAATTTTTTACGTAAATGGTGGATGTGGACCTCAATCGAGTTGCTGCCAACCTCATCCCAACCGTAGGTTAACTGCTCTAACTGATTACGGGTCAATACACGACCTGCGGATTGCGCCAGTTCCAGCAATAGCTGAAACTCCCGGCGTGACAGAGGCACATTTTGATCGCGAAAACTCACTTCGCGGGTGTTGAGGTCGATGCTTAACGCACCGATATTCAAGCTGTTATTATCTAAACCATATTGCCGACGGACGATCGCGCGAATACGCGCAGCTAACTCGCGCACATCGAAGGGCTTACCTAAATAATCATCGGCGCCGATATCGAGGCACTCGAGTTTGGTATCAAAATCCGTGTTGGCCGTGAGCACAATCGTTGGGATCGAAACGCCTTCGGCGCGCCACGCTTTGAGTAGCTCCTTACCATTACCGTCGGGTAAGCCTAAATCGAGCACTATGGCGCTAAAGGTCTCATTCTTAATGCCCACCAATGCTTGCTGATAGCTACTTAGGTGATCGACCTGCATCCCCATTTTTGCAAGGCTCAAGCAAATCCCTTGGGCTAATAACTCGTTGTCTTCCACTAACATGATACGCATTGATAATGCCCTATCGAAAAATACTACACTGAACCGATTGCTCGGCTAAAAAGGCTTCGGCCTGCTCACCCTGTAACATGGCCATGGTGGCCAACATGCCCGCAGTGACACAGTTTGGCCCGAGTACCGTCACCGAGCGCGGTGCCCCGCTCACTGGATAGCCTGTACGCGGATCGACAATATGCCCATAACGTTTACCCTCGACCTCAATAAACCGCCGAGTATCACCACTGGTAGCTAAGGCGCCTTGGGTGATGGCAAGCACTTTAGCGGCATGGTCAAGCTGATGTGGATCTTCAATCCCCACTTGCCAAGGCACAGCATTGGCCACCGGACAGGCGATATCACCGCCAAAATTAACCAATACCGAAATCCCCGCATAGGACTCGGCAAGTTCATAGGCGACCCTGTCGACCGCATATTCTTTGGCGATACCGCCAACATCGAGCTGCATGCCTTGGGGCATCAGCAACTCTTGGGAATTGAACTCAATACGCGCAAAGCCGACTAAGGCTCGCGCAGCCTCAATATCCGCTTTAGCGGGCATCTTGGCGTCCTGCGTAAAACGCCACACTTGCATTAACGGGCAAGCCGAAATATCAAATAGTCCGCCACTTAACTCAAAGCATTGTTTCGCAAAAGCCAACAGTTGCCAGGTTTCTTCATCAATTGACTGACGTTTGCCATCGGCATGATTCAAACGCCATAGATAATTGCCTTCAATAAAACGGCTGTACTTTTGCTCGATTCTTTGCGCCTCGCGAGCCGCCATATCGAGCATATCGTAGGCGATATCTTCATCATGGCTGGCAATCAATAGCTCACAGGGACTCGCCATGGCCCTAAACTCGCCCAAAAATCCCCAATCACGGCGCACGAGTCGATAAGGCGCATTAGGGGAAACTGCTGGCATCTTCGTATCCTTATTCTGTACTTCGCGTAACGCTCAATATGGGCAACACGCCCCATATTGATGCGCTTTGTCTACGGCTCAGTAACAGAGTATACCTTTAAAATGAATAACTAAACTGCGCCGTTATCGCCTTTTGGGTTGGGAACAAGTCGTAGTTTTGCAGCTCGCCCGGGATCGTTGTGCCATTGTTTTTCGGATCCTGTTGGTAATATTCCAAGCGATACGTCATCTCATGGCCGCCAGACAGACGGTGGCCAAACTTAACCCCTATCGTATAAGCACTCATATCACCAATGCGGTAATCCGCACTGGCAAACTCGGGTAGCGGGGTATCGGCAAGCAGGAACGGCTGATAGAAATTAACCGCCGACTGTTGGTAATAACGTAAGTGCAATTGTCCGTAGAAATTGCCACTAAAGTAATAGCGATAGTGGGTCTCTAAGGTATGCGAAGTTAAATCCCAATCGTCGGTGCTATAGCGGTAGGAAAAGTCCACAACACCAGCATCGAGTGCGCCTTTGGTCATCACATAAAAACTGTGTTTCAGGCGCGAATCGGGGCGATTCTCGTAGATTATGTCCTCAGTGGTGCCGTTATTGTCCACCACGCTCAACACTTTATAGGGATCGGTTAAATAGCCGCTGACACTGGATAAACCATAGTTCGCCTGCAATAACCAACGCTGGTTCAATATTTGGGTAATACCTAACATCAAATCGACGGTTTGTTTATCATCGCTGCTCGTTTGACGAGTCGCGTCGAATGCAGTGCGGTAAGCTTCATCACTGGTAAAATTGTCGCGAATAGCCATAGAGGATAAGGCCACGGGTCTGCCACCCACGGGATCGACCACATCGAAGCTGTAAGATGTCCCTAAAAACAGCGTGGTGTTGTCCTTGTTAAAGCCACGCTCAAGCCCTGCATTCACGCCCATCGACATATAGTCGAATTCCTTAGAGCCATAGACGCCGCCGTTGACTTTCCAATCGGAATTAAGCGCCTGTGACCAGTTAGCACTGCCCTGTACTCGGGTATCGTGGAAGGTATCATCGAGCGGTGTCTCACCCGCCGCCACTTTATACTGGCCATTACCGGAAGGACGGGTAAAGGTTTGGCTGTCGCTTTGGGCAACCGCGCCTGAAGCCGAAGCACCGGTTAAACTGTCGACCACTAGTTTTAAATCCAACACACTATCGTCGCCAAAGTTTTTTTGCGCCGTCCCAATGGCTTCGATTGCCTGCACCCTGTCTTGCTCACCGTAATACATGAGCGCGGCATCGACTTTCCAATCATCGGCATTTTTTGCAAGCTCAGTGGCGTGACCATTAGAGACAAACAAGCCACAACTGGCTAAGGCCAAGGCGCTGGCAATGTGCTTGGTCTGCGGTTTAGCTTGGATAACTTGTGGGGCTATTGAGTCTAACTTATTGTTATTATTTGTCATGGCTGACAACACCTTTATGTCACTGAAGCTTATTTAGACTAAAAACCGAATAAAAATGAAAATCTATGGCACTACCTGTTCAAGCAATCCTGGCTAGTTACAGCCACAACCGCCACCCGCAAACGCACGGCCGCCGCTACTGCCTTCCTTACTAAAATAGATATGATCGTCTAATGCTTGGTCTAACTTTTCACTATCGAGCGCCATATCGGCGCGGGCGAATTGCCCCTTCTCCCACGGCTGCACCCCTAAGCTTGAGCAACCAGTTAACCCCACTATCATCAACGAAACGGCAATCAAGGCGATTTTACGCATACACTACTCCTTCAACAGACTGACGAGTTCTTGCTCATAATCGGCGGCATTGTCTTGGTAAAAGCCCACATGGCTTTTAACTAGTTGCCCCTGGCGATTGAACATAAAGCTGCTGGGCATCCCCAATAAATCAAAGCTTCGTGCTACATCTCCCTCGGGGTTGAAACGCACATCAAAGGTTGCAGGAACCTGCTTTAAAAATTCATCGGCAAGCGCCTTATCGGTGTCGAGGTTAATCGCCACCACGGCTAAACCTTGATCACGATATTTTTGTGCAATCGCATTCATCCAAGGAAATGACTTACGGCATGGCCCGCACCAAGAGGCCCAAAAATCCACATAGACCACTTTGCCCTTAAACTCGGTTAAGGAAACCGCTTGGTTTTGCGCATCGAAAACTTGGTGATCGAGCGACGGAGCGGCATAGGCTCCCACACTGAATAATCCGAGTAACAACAAGAGTTTTTTCATACGTCTTCCACCCATCACAATTGCGTTTGAATCTATTAACTGAATCTTAAGGTTTTCTTAAACTGTAGAAGAATAAATTAAGTCTGCTGTTCCACTTATTCCTACGACATCAATTGATTACAAAGTGAACTCTAGCGGCAAAAATGTTAAAAGTGCGACATTTTGTCCCATTAGCAAATTCGAAATTAGATCTGTGTCATGTTAATTAAATGTCAAAATCAGTTTCATCACATCTCTTGAAAATTCTTGATATGCATCAAGAATTATCAATCTCCTAGGGCCTAAACTGGCTATGTCAATTATGTAAACCCTTACCAATTTACATTTAAATAACAAAAAAGGTTGACCCATGGACACACATGCAGCCCTCTATGAACAGGGAAAGGCGCGCTTAGATGCGTTGCGCCAACTCGCTCCCCGTCAACAGCTCTCTCTTGTCGAAAAAATGCAACAACATGGAATCACCCGCCGTGATTTCATGAAATGGAGCGCCATGGTGACGGGCATGCTTGCCCTGCCGTTGCCATTTAGTAATTTAGTCGCCGAAGCCGCCGAGCTGGCCGACCGTGTACCCTTAATCTGGTTACATATGGCCGAGTGTACTGGCTGCTCCGAGTCCTTAGTCCGCGCCGATACACCGAACTTAGATTCGCTGATCTTCGATCATATCTCGTTGGAATATCACGAAACCTTAATGGCCGCCGCGGGTTGGCAAGCAGAGGAAAACCTCGAGCATGCCCTGGAAACTTACAAAGGCCGTTATCTACTGGCCGTTGAAGGTGCGGTTCCAACCGCCAATAACGGCAGCTTCTTAACCGTGGGCTGTAAAGGCCATACGGGCTTAGAAATCATCAAGCATGCCGCCGATGGCGCTGCGGCGATTATTTCTGTGGGTACCTGCGCCTCCTTCGGTGGTGTGCAAGCTGCCTACCCCAACCCTACAGGGGCAAAAGGTGTACACGAAGTGGTGAGCAAGCCGGTGATCAACTTAGGTGGCTGTCCACCGAGTGAGAAAAACATCGTCGGCACCCTGATGTATTTCATTATGTTCGGCAAATTGCCAGCGCTGGATATGTTCAATCGTCCAAAATGGGCCTACGGCGCACGGGTACACGATAACTGTGAACGTCGCGGCCGCTTCGATGCTGGTGAATTCGTTGAAGAGTTTGGCGATCACGGTGCAAAAGAGGGTTACTGCCTCTACAAAGTGGGCTGTAAAGGACCTTATACCTATAACAACTGCCCCACCGAACGCTTTAACCATCACACTAGCTGGCCAGTGTTAGCGGGCCACGGTTGTATGGGCTGCTCAGAACCTAACTTCTGGGATGATATGGCCGATTTTGAGAAACCCCTTGGTCGTCAACTCCTCCATGGATTGGATGCGACCGCAGACACCGTCGGTGCGGTGATTTTAGGCGCGACTGTCGTCGGCATTGGAGCCCACGCCGTTGCCAGTATTTTTGCCAAGCCGCTGGAGGAATAACCCATGAGCAAGCGCGTTGTTATCGACCCTATCACCCGTATCGAGGGTCACTTACGTATTGAAGTCGAAGTTGATGAGAATAATGTCATCAACAAGGCATGGTCATCCTCTACCCTGTGGCGTGGTATTGAAGTCATCCTCAAGGGCCGCACGCCAATGGACGTGGGTCTTATCGTGCAGCGGATCTGCGGTGTTTGTACCTATTCCCACTATCGCTGTGGTACCGAAGCGGTGGAAAATGCCTTAGGCATTCAAATCCCGTTAAACGCTAAATACCTGCGCTCCTTAATGCAAACCTCGCTCTATATGCATGACCATATAGTGCATTTCTATCATCTACACGGTTTAGACTGGGTCGATGTGGTCTCCGCCTTAAGTGCCGATCCCGCAAAAGCGGCTCAGGTCGCCCTGAAATATACCGATAAGCCGATTGCTGCGGGCGAAGGTGAATTAAGAGCAGTGCAAGAGCGGGTGAAAGGCTTTGTCGAAACAGGCAAACTCGGCCCCTTCGCTAACGCTTACTGGGGCAATGGCACCTATAAATTTACCCCAGAGCAAAACCTGATTGCCCTGTCGCACTATCTCAAGGCCCTTGAAGTGCAACGGGTTGCCGCAGAAATGCTGGCGATTTTCGGGGGTAAACAGCCACATCCACAATCATTGGTTGTGGGCGGTGTGACCTCAGTGCGCGATATGTTAAGTCCTGCTCGCCTACAGGAATGGAAACAAAAACACGCGATAGTGACCGACTTTATTCTGCGCGCCTATCAGGCCGATATCGTGATGGCGGCGGAAGCCTTTGGTGGTGAAGCCAGCGTACTTGGTGGTGTGAATGTTAAAAACTTCATGGCAACCAATGACTTTGTGCTCGCCAATGGTGAATACCTGTTCGACCAAGGCGTGATCATGAAGGGCGACTTAGCGGGTGTGAGCGACATTAACCCTGAGCTTATCGCCGAAGACGTAAGCCATGCATGGTACACCGCCGATGCGCCGCAGCATCCCTACGATGGCACTACCATTCCTAACTACACAGGCTTTGTTGAGCGGGATACGGTTTACGGCAAACTGCCGACCTTAGATGGCGATGGCAAATACTCTTGGGTGAAATCGCCACGTTACCAGGGCGAACCCGTGGAAGTGGGTCCATTGTCCTGCCTGCTGGTGAGCTATGCCCGTGGCAATAAAGTCGTGGTCAATGCCGTGAATGCCTTATTGGCCCGTACCGGTTTGCCCGTTGAAGCCCTGTTCACCACCTTAGGCCGCACCGCAGCGCGGATGCTGCAAACGGTTATCGTGGCGCAGGAAGGCCTCAGAACTTTCGATGCCCTGCTCACCAATATTCAATCCGATGAAACCACCTATGTGAAGCCTCACATTGATCCGAGTAAGGAATATGTGGGTCACGCCATGATTGAAGCGCCACGCGGCATGTTAAGCCACTGGATCCGCATCAAAAACGGCGTCATTGAGAACTATCAAGCCGTCGTGCCCACCACCTGGAACGCAGGTCCTGTGGATGCCAATGGCAAGATTGGTCCCTATGAAGCCTCACTGATTGGCTTAAAACTGGAAGATCCCACTAAACCCCTTGAGGTGATACGTATTATTCACTCATTCGACCCTTGTATGGCGTGTTCAGTACACGTGATGGATTTCAAAGGTCAAGCATTGAGCGAGTTCCGTGTCAGCCCCAATGGTCAATAACAACGAGGGAGGGAACGCAACATGAACCATTCTGAAACCCGCATTCGGACACTGGTTTTTAGTCCCGCGATACGGATTTTCCACTGGCTACGGGCACTGACCATTTTAGTGCTGGTGATCACCGGGTTCTATATCGCTTGGCCGTTTCTTGTGGCGCCCGACAGCACGGATGTATTGGTACAAGGCTGGATCCGTTTTGCCCATTTGATCTGCGGTTTTGTGCTGACCGCAGTCACCTTGGCCCGCTTCTACCTGTATTTTTTCAGTCGAAGCGATATCGAGCGGCGCTCATTCCGTGATGTGATGAGCGTTAAGAGCTGGATCACCCAACTGAAATCCTACATTTGGATGGGACACTTGCATAAAGCCGGTGTTTATGGACCGCTACAATTTGTGACCTACGTAGCAATCTCCTTCGTGGCACTTGTGATATGTATTACTGGACTCGTGCTGTATGCCAACGTCTACCATGAAGGTTTAGGTGGCATGCTTTGGAGCAGCGCAGCTTGGATCACGGCGCAAATGGGTGGACTGGCACAGGTGAGAATTTGGCACCACTACCTCACTTGGGCATTCGTTATCTTTGTGGTTATCCACGTCTATATGGCGGTTTGGTCAGGGATACGCTTCAAACATAACTCTGTCGACTCAATTGTCTCTGGTTACGACTACCCGAAACCAGACTCACACCACTAGGAGTCCAATGAAGATATTGCTACTGGGTATTGGCAATGTCCTGTACGCCGATGAAGGCATCGGCGTACATTTTGTCAATTACATCACTGAGAATTATCAGTTCACACACGAGTCCCACCAGCTAGAGATGCTCGATGGCGGCACCTTGGCCCAGGGACTCATTCCGATTATTTGCCAATACGATTATTTGATCGTAGTCGATACCGTTAATGCCAACGGCGTCGAGGCTGGCGAAGTCTATTTCTTCGATTTTGATAAGGCCCCACAGGAAATCGACTGGCAAGGCAGCGCCCATGAAGTCGAAATGCTACAAACCCTCAATATGATGGAAATGGTGGGCGACAGACCCAAAACCTTTGTGCTGGGCGTCACCCCAACCGTGTTAGAACCTATGACACTGGGGCTCACTTCTAAGGTGGCCGCAGCCGTCCCCTTGATGGAACGCACCCTATTATCCCACTTAGCCTCCCTCGGGTTCACCGCGACACGCATTGCCGAGCATAGTATCGATTCGCTGATCCCCAATTCTTACAAACGTGGCGTCACTACTGGTGAAAATATAGAAGATGAAACACATCAGATTTGAGTTTACCTGCTCACGGCAGGTGCCTTTGTATGCGCATTTATGTAATCAATACCTAAATTACGATGCGCTCAATATCAGCATCGGCTGCGACAGCCAAAATGACTTTGGCCCTCAGACCTATTTTATTGAGGCGCAGGGCGAGCAAATACAGCTTGAGCAGCTCGCCGATGCTATCGCCGCCGACTTTTTAATCTCCGTTTGGCTCGTCGATTCAGGCATTAAAGTGATCGATGAGCCACAAGGCCAGCGGACATTATTGGAGATTGTGCCTACAGAAGCGACGCAAGCGGATAAATCCGTCGCAGCCTTTTGCCAACAGTGTTACCCCCGCTTTGGTGATAATCAGGCGGCGCAATTTGGTCAGCTCGATTTAACTTGCCCCTGCTGCCACGGTGAGATGCGCTTAACCAGCGAGCAAAAGGCGTTAACACTTTCCGATCTTAAGGCCATGGCCGCGCAACTTATCAGCCAAGGAACGCTTGATTTAACCAGCGAAAGCGTGCAATTAAGCTTAGCGCCTTTTACCAATCCAACATCGGCAAGACCGCAGCTACTTATTTGTAATCCCAATACCCTCAACGCGCATTTTTGCCTGAAAGATCATCAAGTCATCGCCCTATCCAGTATCGAAAAACCGCTGATTTGCGCAAGACCCACCCAAGCGCACGAAAAACTGTCAGCGCCGCTGTACGATATCTGCTTTGGTTATAGCCGTGTGGTACTGGTACTTGCCGAGGTATTAAGGCAAAAAGGCATCGACTGGGTTTATCTGCAAGGGCAGCACCATAGACCACAACTGGCATGGGTTGAAGGTGGCTGGGCAAAGCTTTCTAGCCCAACGTTAGGCAATGCACAACACCAAGAGGTAAAACACTTCCATGCACCTGAGCCCCTGCGGGAAGATGTTCGTTTTTTAGGCTTTAAAGCGAAGTGGCAAGCCAATAAGAAAACCCGCTCACACCAAGGTTTACTCAGCGTCCAAGCGCTAGCTTCTACAGACAATACAGCTGAATATCAGGGCGATGAGGAAGATCATACTATTGCTGATGCGGCGCTGTTTGCGACCTTACTCAATGGCAAGTTTACCACTCATAAGCAGGCCAAAAATGCGGCGGTAATTTACTTAAGCCACGCGCATCCTAGCCAAATCGTCACCTGTGATAATAAAGGAGAAACCTCGCTGTTTTTTGCCCTGCCCGACCTGCCCGATAATGGTTATGAGATTTTCCATTGCCTCGACAGCAGTCCACAAAAAGCCGTCGCGCAAAAGTTTAAAAGCCAGTTTCCTGATGATTACTTAAAGCTGCTGAGCCTAAAACTGCATGGCAGACGCGATAATCTTCAGAGTCTGTGGGCGATTGCCGCAGTGTTGATTGGATTAAATCCGCAGGAAGAAACTCAGTCGTCAGCCTATTTGAGCGATGCCCTGCTCGCCGCGGCCATGCGTCACCATGGTGCCAATGCGCCGCGCATCGACTATCCCCTCACCAAGGGAGAAGCGCACCGCAGCCTAAATTGGTGTAAAACCCTCGGCACTTTGCTAAGTTTTCGCGTCGCGGGGCACAGCGATCCGAGTCAGCTGGCTTTTGCAATGCAAGACTCCCTCGCCGACTACCTCGCCAATTGGCTGGAACACATAGACTTAAATATCGGCGTACACAACATTGCCTTAGCAGGCAATGAGTTAGCCAACGAAACCCTCTGCAAACGTATTAGCTTGCGACTCGGGAAAAACTTCCCGTTATTAGTCAATCGCAGTCTGGATTTAGAGGGCGACAACTTAGCGGTAGGCGCGCTCTATGTGAAGCAGCGGCAGTTAAATAGCCTTTAACAACACCCGCTCATCGCTAGCCTTAAATTCAGATAGCGCTAACGCATGGAGGATAAAATGTTTTATCTTCCATGCAGATGCTGCCAGATAAGCGAAGAAGACCGAGATTGAAAAAAGCCACCTCACCCGCCAATCAAACCGAGCGACTCGAGCGCCGCCAGCTGCATATCACGGGCATAGTCCAAGGCGTGGGCTTTCGCCCCTTTGTTTACCGCTGGGCGAGTGAGCTTAAATTAACCGGCACTGTGCTGAATAATGCCAAGGGCGTGATGATTGAGCTGCAAGGCAGCGCCGCACAGTTGGATTGCTTTGTGCGCGAGTTAACCACCAATCCGCCGCCACTGGCGCGTATCGATCAGATTAGCCAAAGTCCGTTAGCGGTAAAGCTTGAAGAAGCCAGCTTCGGTATTATCGAAAGTGATAACCAAAGTGATAGCCAAAGTAATGGCTCTGGTGAGCATAACTTAGCCGCGCTGGTTGCCGTATCGGCCGACAAGAGTACCTGTCAGGATTGCTTAGTCGATATGCACAATCCGCTGGATCGCCACTATGGCTATGCCTTTACCAATTGCACCAACTGCGGGCCAAGATACACTATTATCAATGCCTTACCCTACGATCGCCATCATACGGCCATGGCGGATTTCGCCATGTGTCCCGACTGCGCCAAAGCCTATCAAGATCCGCTAAATCGCAGATACCACGCCCAGCCAGTGAGTTGCCCTAAGTGTGGCCCTCAATTGAGTTTAAAATCGCCTCAGGGCGAGTTACTCGCACCTAACTTCTCGTCTGCTTCGCAAGATAACAGCCTTGCGGTATTGTCGGCTGCGGCCGAAAAGCTTGCCCAAGGGCAAATTCTGGCGATTAAGGGCCTTGGCGGCTTCCATTTAGTCTGTGATGCAAGAAACACTCAGGCGGTCAGTCAATTAAGAGAACGTAAACAACGCAAGGCTAAGCCGCTGGCGGTGATGATGCCGAACATCGAAGTGGCAAAACGCTATGTAAAGGGTACACAGGCAGAGTGGCAAACCTTAAGCTCGCAGGAGCGCCCAATAGTACTAATGCAAGCACAGCATAAGCACGATCTAAGCCCTGAGATTGCGCCTAACATTCCCAAACTTGGGATCTTTTTGCCCTACACTCCCCTGCATCATTTACTACTCGGGCTATTTAATGCTCCCTTAGTTGCGACCAGTGCGAATCTGTCGGGCGAGCCGATTATCACCCATTGCGATGAGCTTATCAGTCAACTCGGCCATGTGGTGGATGCCATCGTCGATCACAATCGGCCCATCCTCAATGGCTGTGATGACAGCGTGGTGCAACTTATCCAACCGCCAAATGGCTGTGCGCCACAGGTGCAAGTGCTGCGTTTAGCGCGGGGATATGCGCCCTTAAGTTTTCCGTTACCCAAGCCGCTGAGTCGCACCATACTTGCCGTGGGTGCCCAACAAAAAAATGCCATTGCCTTAGGTTTCGGCTCAAATGTGTTTTTAAGCCCACATATTGGCGATCTTTTTAGTGTGAGCGCCGAGCAGTACTTCGAGCGCACTTTGGCGACCTTTGCCCGGCTGTATCATTTCAGTCCCGAGCTGATTGTCCACGATAAGCACCCAGACTACGCGCCATCGCGCTGGGCTGAGGCGCAGCAACAGCAAAGCCTTGATACGCTGCGTGGAGACTCTCGTTCAATCCAAACCTTCAGTGTGCAGCATCACCACGCCCATGTATTAAGCGTAATGGCCATCAATCAATATCAGGATGCAGTGTTAGGTTTTAGTTTCGATGGTACAGGGCTTGGGAACGATGGCAGCCTCTGGGGCGGCGAAGTCTTACTCACCACCCTTAACGGTGCCGAGCGGCTTGCCCATTTCGAGGCCATTCCCTTGCTTGGTGGAGAACAGGCAATTAAGCAGCCTGTACGATTGCTGCTAGCTTTGCTATTTGAACAAATGAGTTTAGCGGCGGTACAAGCCTTAGATTTGCCCATCCTAAAAAGCCTGACGCCACTAACCTTAAGCAATCTGCATCGGATCTGGCAAAACGGCCATGGGATTAACAGCTCCTCGGTGGGGCGCTTGTTCGATGCCCTCGCCTGCGCCTTAGGCTTTATCGACACCACCCAATTTGAAGGTCAAGCGGGCATGTTAATTGAGGCGGCGGCAAGACGGGCCGATACGCAGCAATTGCCCACGCTGATGCTCGACTTGCCCTTGGACACTACGAATCAATCCAGTGACAGCTCGGCACACGAACCGCATATCTGGCGCAGTAGCCAACTCTTTAAGCAGATAATCACGCTGATTACCGAAGCGCCGCTCACTAGCCTTCGGCAAGAGCAGATCGCCCGCGCCTTTTTGCATAGTGTGGGGGATGCCATTTGTGGTTATGCCGCGCGCTATCCAGCCCTGCCCGTGGTGCTGTGCGGCGGAGTGTTTCAAAATCAATATTTGCTTGAATATTGCCTCAATAAACTGCACCTACAAGGCAACACCGTGCTGCCTAACAAACATATTCCCGTCAACGATGGCGGTATCGCCCTCGGTCAGCTTTGGTATGGTATCCATCAAAACGCAAGCAATAACCAGTCATGCTTTAAGACTCAAGCTGACGCATAAAGGCTTTCATTGCGGGCGTAATGCTGTGCTTACGGGTCATAAAGACCGTTTGCCCTGAACTGACACCGTCCAAAAGCTGATATGGGATCCCAAAGAGTTGCGCCACCGATTCGGCAATACCGCGGCTAACGATAGCACTGCCTAAACCATGCTTTACCGCGCCGATTAAGTGGAATAATGAGTCGGTTTCCAGCACCAGATTAAAATCGATCCCCGCCTGCGCCATTGCATTATCTATGTATTTTCTAAACTGCATATTTTGACTGAGCAGCACTAAGGGACGTGTACCTATGTCCACTAAAGACAAGCACTTGCTTGCACTGTCATCAACCGAATCACAGGACAACAGCGCCATTTGATTGGCCCGCTGCGGATAAAACACAAAGCTGCGTCGATTGGCCTCGGTTAGCTGTTCATCAAATCCAAGGCCGATATCAGTTTTATGCAGGCTCAGGCTTTCAATCAGTTGCCCATTGGTCATCACAGATAACTTGATGCTGATATTGGGATAAGCCAGATTAAACAGCTTAATCAGCGGCATGATGTCGATGCTCGATTGCGGCACTATGCCAATCCGTAGCGAACCCGTGAGCTGGCCGCGAAACAGACTCAACTCCTGCTTTAACGCTGCCTGTTCCTGCAACATTCTCTCGGCGTATTGCAGCATGATCTGTCCCGCATCCGTGAGCGCCACAAACTGGCTGCCCCGCACCACTAGCTCAGTGCCAAGGCTTTTTTCAAGGGAGCTGATCCCCGCAGAGAGCGTCGGTTGCGTCACATGGCAGGCGTTCGCCGCTTTGGCAAAATGCTGTAATTGCGCGAGTTGTTGGAAATAATGCAGATGGCGAATATTCATAGTGCTTTCGATATAGTGTTTTAGACAAATCTGAAAAATCAAACCCTATTGATATCCACAGTTTAATAGAAATCTTCTATCAATCCATAAAATAGTTTGATTGGCCTAGCGCGTAAGTCCTCTCTAGGATGTGATCAACATCCAATTTCAGGTTGAAATGCGTGCCAACTCACCCACTCGATTCGGCGAACGATCCAAGGCTCTGCCCTGAATCTCAATACAGCCCAAACACGGCACAACATGCTAGTGCCCGCTTCTCGCATCTGGTTGAAGAGGTCGCTGCCGCCATCAACCTCAATGGCATCAGCTATGCGGTGATGATGATAACGCCCGATCACTTTGAGGACTTTGTGATTGGCTTCTTATTCGCCGAAGGCATTATCAGCCAAGATGAAGATGTGCATGAAATTGATATCACTCCTGTCCAAGACAGCGTAATGCTCGATGTCATCTTAGCTAATCGCTGTTTAATCGCCCTTAAACAACGTAAAAGACGGCTCGTCGGCGCGACAGGCTGCGGGATCTGTGGTGTGGAAGCCCTAGGTCATGCCTTGCCAGATTTACCGCCATTGCCCGCCTGCGCTCCCTTGGTGCTTGAGCATGTCGACCGCCTCAAACAACAAATACATAAACATCAACTTAAGGCGCAGCGCAGCGGCGCTATCCATGCCGCTTTTGCCTTGGATGAGGCAGGCAATATCCTTGAGTGCCGTGAAGATATCGGTAGGCACAATGCGTTAGATAAGCTGATTGGCGCGTTGCTGCGGCAAAAGCGCAACGCCAAGGCGCTGCTGATGACCAGTCGATGCAGCAGCGAGTTGATCCAAAAAGCGGTGCGTTATGGTGCCAATCATTTGATTAGTCTCGCATCACCCAGCCAGCTCGCGGTGAAACTGGCGCTGAAATATCAGCTTAACCTTGTCCATATTCCTAAGTTTGATCCGCCAATCCACTACTCCATATTTGATGAAAGCCTTGCATGCCAATGCAATAGCGGAGAATTTTATGCCTGTTCATATTGAAAAACCGACCAAAGCCGGCGGCTTCCCCTCACTGCAATCGACCTTAAAGCATGTGCTGCGCAGCCAAAAGACCCAGCAAAATATCAAAAACCTGCTTCGGGTAAACCAAACCGATGGCTTTGACTGCCCAGGTTGTGCCTGGGGCGATAACAAGGCAGGCGCCTTTCAGTTTTGCGAAAATGGCGCCAAGGCCGTGGCGTGGGAATCGACGGGCAAGATTGTCGATCGCGACTTTTTCGCCGAGTTTTCGGTTCGTCAGTTAACCAAACAGACCGACTATTGGCTCGAATATCAGGGCCGCTTGGCCGAACCTATGCGCTATAACGCTGCAACCGATCACTATGAGCCCATCCGCTGGGATGATGCCTTTCAGCTGATTGCTGATACGCTTAATGGCCTTAGCGACCCCAATCAAGTGGAGTTTTACACCTCGGGCCGCGCCAGTAACGAGGCATCGTACCTCTATCAATTGTTTGGCCGACTGTACGGCACCAATAACTTCCCCGATTGCTCGAATATGTGCCACGAGGCCAGCGGCGTAGCACTCAACCAAGCCATTGGTGTCGGTAAAGGCACTGTCGTATTAAGCGATTTCGATGCGGCCGAGGCGATTTTTGTCTTCGGGCAAAATCCCGGCACTAACCATCCACGGATGATGAATGCCCTACGTAAAGCGGCCAAACAGGGTTGTAAAATTGTCACCTTCAATAACTTAAAGGAAGTGGCGCTGGAGCGATTCGCCAGCCCGCAAAGCCCAACGGAGTTATTAACCCCCGCAGCGACCACCATTAGCCATCAATACCTCACGCCGCTGCTGGGCGGCGATATGGCAGCCATTCGCGGCATGGCAAAGCATATTCTTGAGTCGAACTCAAAGTGTATCGACCGGGAGTTTATCGCCACCCACACTGCGTTTTTCGCAGACTATGAACAGAGTATCCGCCATACCGACTGGCAACAGATTGAAGCCCAATCGGGCTTAGCCAAGGCCGATATTATTCAAGCTGCCACTGTCTTTAGCCAAAGCAAGACGGTGATCAGCTGCTGGGCCATGGGCATCACTCAGCATAAACATTCGGTCGATACCATTCGCGAAATCATTAACTTGCATCTGCTCTGCGGCCAAATAGGTAAAGCTGGCGCAGGGCTTTGCCCGGTGCGCGGTCACAGCAATGTGCAGGGTAACCGCACAATGGGAATTAACGAAAAACCCAAAGCCGAGTTTATTGACCGTTTAGAGCAGTATTTGGGCTGCCAGTTACCCCGCGCCGCTGGTCATAATGTAGTTGAAGCCTTGAAGGCCTTAGATAGTGAGCAAAGCAAAGTGCTAATTTGCCTCGGCGGCAACCTAGCTGCCGCGGCGCCCGACAGCGTCTTTACCTATAACGCCATGGGAAAAACGCAGTTAAATGTGCAAATCAGCACTAAGCTCAACCGCAGTCACTTACAGATCGGTAAAGATGCGCTGATTTTACCTTGCCTTGGCCGCACCGAACTCGATAAGCAAAAACACGGCATTCAAAAAATCACCGTCGAAGATACCTTTAGCATGGTGCACGCCTCGACCGGGATGAACGATGCGGTATCGCCATTGTGCCTGTCGGAAATCGATATTGTGGCGCGCATGGCGCACGCTACCTTAGCAGCGAAACCACCATCAGTGAGTACACCTAATACCAAGTCAATTGACTGGTTAGCCCTAAGGGATGACTACAACCTGATCCGCGATTTGATTGAGCAAACCATTGCAGGTTTTGAAGATTACAATCAA
Source organism: Shewanella sp. Shew256 (assembly GCF_002196695.1). Taxonomy (NCBI): domain Bacteria; kingdom Pseudomonadati; phylum Pseudomonadota; class Gammaproteobacteria; order Alteromonadales; family Shewanellaceae; genus Shewanella; species Shewanella sp. Shew256. The sequence continues at coordinate 177,190 of NZ_NAJR01000004.1, forward strand.
AAAATTAACGTCCCAGCGGGATTCCATTTAACCAATAATGCCGCGCAGCTCGACTGGCATACCAAAAGCCACAAGGCTGAATTTAACGCCTGTGCTTTACCCGACTCCATCCTCGCCGATTGTTCGAGTCAGGCCCTAACCAGTACGCTGCCAGTGTTGCTGCTACAGAGTCTGCGCTCACACGATCAATACAACACTACCATCTACGGCATGGATGACAGATACCGCGGCATTAAGGGCAAGCGTAATGTGCTGTTTATGAACAGTGATGATGCCAAGGTGCAGGGCTTTAGCGACGGCCAGTTAGTCGATATCCAATCGCTCACTAACGATGGCAAATTGCGCAAAGTGTATGACTTTATGGTGATTTATTACGAGATCCCTAAGGGCAATATCGCCGCCTATTACCCCGAGACCAATCCCTTAGTCGCCATCGACAGTGTGGGCGTGGGCTCCTACACCCCAACCTCAAAATCGGTTCCCGTTATCTTAACGCCCGCAAACAGCAACAAAATCAGCATCGCCCAACTGTAAGTCACTCAAGCGCTTCATCCCACAGGCCAAAGAAATGTTCTTTGGCCTTTGTTTATCCAAATAAACCTGACGAACATCAAAGAATCCGCAGCCGATTTGTATCACACTTAACATTAGCGTAATCAAATTAACCCTATTCGATAGCATCAGCATATTGTCAGGCAAATGCCGCCCATTGAGGCGCTCGGCCTAGGACAAGGAGAAATATAAGATGTGTAAAGACTGCGGCTGCTCCTTACCCCGCCATTCACATGAACACGGCCACCTGCATCACCATCAGGAATTGCACACCAATCCTCAGCTTAACGATAAAAAAACCTTGTCGGTGATCCACAAAATTCTCGATAAAAACGATGTCGAAGCGGCCCATAACCGTGCGCATTTTGAGGCGCACAATATCTCTGCCTTCAATTTAATGAGTAGCCCAGGCAGTGGCAAAACCACCTTGCTTGAACACTTAAAAGAGTACACCGCCCTCAACTACGCCGTAATTGAAGGGGATTTAGAGACCTCCCGCGATGCCGACCGCTTAATCGCCAAAGGCATTCAGGCCCATCAAATTCAAACCGGCAGTGCCTGCCACCTCGATGCATTCATGGTGCATGGCGCTTTGCATCACTTGCCACTCGAAGGCTTAGATATTTGCTTTGTCGAAAACGTGGGAAACCTCGTCTGTCCCGCCAGTTACGATGTTGGCACCCATAAAAATATCGTGCTGCTCTCGGTTCCAGAAGGCGATGATAAGATTGAGAAATATCCCGTTATGTTCCGCCGCGCCGATCTGGTGCTCATCACCAAATGCGATCTCTTGCCCTACTTCGATTTCAGTGTCGATGAGGCGAAAGCCCAACTTAAAAAGCTCAACCCTGACACACAGATTCTGGAAGTCTCGATTAAGGATGGCGATGCCATGCGTGCCGTCGTTGCATGGCTGAACGACAACCTTCACTACGCTGCGGGAGAGCCACAATAAATGTGCCTGTCTATTCCTTCCCAAGTGGTGGCCGTGGATAACGAGCGTCAATCGGTCACTGTCGATACCTTAGGCGTCAGGCGCGATGTGAGCAGTCATTTGATGACTGAGCCTTTAGCCATTGGTGACTATGTGCTTATCCATATCGGTTTTGTGATGAATAAAATTGATCGCAATGATGCACTACAAAGTCTTGAATTATATAAAGAGATAGTCTCAAAACTTGAAAATGAGACCACGCATTGAGTAATCACCGCAGTAAAAGTGATAACAAATAACAACCAAAACTGCGCAAGGACTGAAGATGCTTGACCTAAAACTCCTTTATCAAGGCTTTCGCGACCCCGATACCATAGCCTCGTTTGCGGAGGATATCGCTAAATGCGCCCGCACACTTAAAGAGCCTATCAATATCATGGAGGTCTGTGGCGGCCATACCCACACCATCATGAAATACGGTTTACTGGATTTACTGCCGGAAAATATTGAATTTATCCACGGTCCCGGCTGCCCCGTGTGCGTCATGCCCAAGGAGCGAATTGACCAAGCCGCAGTGCTCGCCCAGCAGGAAGAAGTGATTTTAGTAACCCTAGGGGATATGATCCGCGTGCCCGGCTCCCAAGGCTCATTAGCCAGTTTTAGGGCCAAGGGCTGTGATATTCGCCCTATCTATGACCCTTTAGATACGCTCAAAATCGCCCGCGACAATCCCGATAAAACCGTGGTGTTTTTCGCCATTGGCTTTGAAACCTCGACCCCCATGACCGCCGTGCTGCTACAGTTGGCCGAGCAGGAAAAGCTGGCGAATTTGTTGTTTCATATCAACCACGTCTTAGTGCCACCCGCAATTGATGCTGTGATGCAAGACCCTAAAGCCAGGGTAAACGCCTTCATTGGCCCTGCGCACGTCAGCGTGATCAGTGGCGCTAAAATCTATCGCCCCGCGGTCGAGCAATATGGCACGCCTGTGGTGGTTTCAGGGTTCGAACCCGTTGATGTGATGGAGTCTATCCTGCGCATCGTGCGGCAAAAGGTGGCGGGAACGGCGCTATTAGATATTCAATACAGCCGCGCCGTGTCCGAGGAAGGTAATCTTGCCGCTCAGGCCAAGGTTAATCAATTTTTCCAGACTCGGCCGCAATTTCGTTGGCGCGGGCTTGGACCCATTCCCAACTCGGCGCTTGAATTAAGACCCGAATACGCCCACAGGGACGCCGAGAAGTACTTTAAGGACAGATTACCCGTCAAAGAGATTGACGATCATAAGGCTTGCCAATGCGGCGATATTCTTCGCGGGCTCGCCAAACCTAAAGACTGTAAAGTCTTTGGCCGCGGCTGCAATCCCGAAACCCCTCTCGGTAGCTGTATGGTTAGCTCCGAAGGCGCGTGTAATGCGTATTACCGCTATCAAGGCATAGATAGCAAGGAGCCACACCATGGCTGATTTCCAACCCAAAGATAAAGCGATTCAACTCAGCCACGGTGGTGGCGGCAAAGAGATGAATAAACTTATTCGTGAACTGTTTTTTGCCGAGTTCGATAACCCCATCCTGCGCAGCGAAGAAGACGCGGCCAAGCTCGATCTGCAAGGCGCGACCGCCTTTACCACTGATTCCTTTACGGTATCGCCGCTGTTTTTTGCTGGCGGAGATATTGGCAAGTTGGCGATCGCCGGTACTGTGAATGATCTTGCCATGATGGGCGCCGAGCCACAGTATTTAAGTTGCAGTGTAATCATCGAAGAAGGCTTTTCGCTCAATCAGTTAACCACTATTGTGCGCAGCATGGCGAAGGAGCTTAAACAGAGCGGCGCCAGAATCGTTTGTGGCGATACCAAGGTCGTGCCTAAGGGCTGCGCCGATGGCTTATTTATCAATACCTCCGGCGTTGGACGGATTTTACGTCCGAATATCTCGGCGGCGAATGTCGCGCCGGGGGATGCAATTATTGTCTCCCGCGATGTGGGTTGCCATGGCGCCGCGATTCTGATGGCCCGTGAAGGCCTAACCCTCGAATCGGCTTTGCAAAGCGATTGTGCCACTCTTTGGCCCGTGGTTGAGCAGCTTATTGCGGCGAATATTCCCATTCATGCGATGCGTGATGCGACTCGTGGCGGGCTCTCCGCCGTGTTAAACGAGTGGGCAGCGGCTGCCAATGTCGGGATTACCGTCAACGAAGCCAGCATCCCAGTCTGCGATGAAGTCAAAGGCTTGTGCGAGCTCTATGGCTTTGAGGCCATGGATTTAGCCAATGAAGGCACCTTTATCTTGGCAGTCCCTAACGATATCGCCATTGGTGCCTTGGAAATCATGCAGCGCTTTGGTCATTGCGAGCAAGCGGCCATTATCGGCACGGTGAGCGACGAATTGCCGGGAAAAGTGATCTTAAGAACGCCGTGGAATACCAAACGTTACTTAGACTTGCCCCAAGGTGAACTGCTGCCAAGGATTTGTTAATGCACGAATATTCCATCGTCAGCGCCTTGATAGAGCAATGCGAGCAACACGCTAGGGCCAATCGAGCCAATAAAATCACCCGCGTCGATATCAAACTCGGCGTGATGAGCGGGGTCGAACCGGCCTTGCTCGAGACCGCCTTTGAAACCTTTAAACTCGATGGGATCTGCCGTAATGCAGAATTGCGGATGACACTGCAACCCTTAGTGATTGCCTGTTTGGATTGCCACCAAGAGTCTGAACTTGCTGAGCGCTCTATTGTCTGCCCTGCCTGTCACAGCTACCATACGCGGGTATTAGATGGCGAAGATATGCTGCTGATGCAACTTGAAATGGAGCAAGAAGATGAGCGCTGAGTGGCTATAAGCCTCTGAATCAAGCATTCACACTTGATAAAAAATGGGCTTTAAGTATTCCACTTAAAGCCCATTTTATTTGTCTGCTAGCAGCCACTTTCACTATCGATAAGTCGCTATAGATAAATCACTATTGATAAATCGAGGCCTGCCCTTCAGGGCGGGTCTTAAGCAATCTTAAGAACCACATATACTGCTCAGGGTAAGCGAGGATCACTTGCTCAACCGCTTTATTCAGAGCTAACGCTTCGTTTTCTTTACCGACCATGTCTTCGGCGGCAATGGCGGGCATTACGGTTAAATCAAACTGGCGTGAAGCTTGGTTATAACCAATTTTCACCGGCAGCACTTGGGCATTTCCCGCCTGAGCTAAGCGGCCAACCACGGGTAATGTCGCTTTAACTGTGCCTAAAAACGGGGTAAACACGCTCTGATCTGGGCCTAAATCTTCATCGGGCAGGTAGAAAAAGCTATTGTTCTGCTTCAATTCGGCCAACAAGGCGCGGATCCCCGCCTCTCGCATATAAACATGGCCACCACCACTGCTACGTACCCGATTGTTAAACCAGTTGAATAAAGCGTTTTTGTGGGCCTTAGCCATAGTCACCATGGGCAAGTCGAGGTTTAACCTCAGTCCCGCATAATCGATGGGCCACACATGGGGCATGATAAATATTACAGGCTGTCCTTCCGCTTGCGCCGCTTGTACGTGCTCAAAGCCCATGAGATTCACACGGCGGTGTAAATGCGCCTTTGAGCGTACCAACAGCTCACCTTGAGATAACAGCACTAAGACGAAGTTCTGTACGTTCTCATCGATTAAGGCTTCAATCTCTGCGGCGGATTTTTCAGGGAAACACGCCTTTAAGTTCGCTCTGGCAATGCCTATTGGCTTTTTCGCAATTGGCGCCACCAGTTTGGCCAAGGTTCTGGCGATAGGATCACGCAGCCACGCGGGCATGATCCCAAAAATCACTAATAGGCCGATCGCCAACCAAGTGACCCAATATTTAGGGTGCAATAAGGCCAGTTGAAAACGTCGGTCAAAATGTTTGGGCTGTCTTGACAAAGAAATCACCTCAGACAGTTAAAGACTGAATTCGCATAGGAAGAAAATAGGAAAGCCACTCGCGATGGAGTGGCTTTCCTATCAAACTTTAAGAAATTACTTGCCCGCGTTAGCTGCTTCTACGCGAGTTTTCAGTTTCTGGCCGGGACGGAAGGTCACGACACGGCGAGCGGAAATCGGGATATCCTCGCCTGTTTTTGGGTTCCTTCCCGGTCTTTGATTCTTATCCCTAAGGTCAAAGTTGCCAAAGCCAGATAACTTGACCTGCTCACCACTTTCAAGTGCGCCTCGAATTTCTTCAAAGAACGACTCAACCATCTCTTTAGCGACACGCTTGTTAATGCCTAGTGTTTCAAAAAGATGTTCTGCCATTTCGGCTTTGGTAAGTGCCATACTTTAATCCCTCAACGATGCGTTGAACTCGGTCTTCAGGGCAGAAACAACTGATTCTACTGTCTCAGCGATCTCTTTTTCCTCAAGTGTACGAGTAGTGTCTTGTAACGTAAGTGCTATCGCCAAGCTCTTCTTGCCGGGCTCAACACCTTTACCTAAGTATACATCGAACAAGTTTATGCCAACCAACTGATTTTCGCCAACTTTTCTTATCAATTTCATTACATCGCCTGCAGATACACTTTCATCTACGACTACTGCGATGTCACGACGATTAGCCGGGAACTTAGATACAGCTTGGGCTAGCGGTAAACTGGTATGCAATAAAGCATCCAATTCCAACTCAAAAACGATGGTTTTACCATTGAGTCCAAAAGGCTTCTCCAAACTAGGATGGATAGCACCTATATGACCGATCACTCGATCATTTCTCAATATTTCAGCACATTGCCCTGGATGAAGAGCAGAATGCGTCGCTACTCTAAAGCTAAATTCTGATGCGGAAACTGTCAAGCCGATAATTGCTTCTAAATCGCCTTTAAGGTCGAAAAAATCAACAGTTTTCGATTCCATAGCCCAATGTTCGTCATTTTGGAGGCCAGTTATGACGCAACCGAGCATAGCTTGCTGTCTTACACCTGATTCTGCATTAATATCAGGAACAAAGCGCAGGCCAGTTTCAAAAAGTCTCACACGACCCTGTTGACGACTTTGGTTGTAGCCAACCGCAGTCAATAATCCTGTGAACATTGACAAACGCATGGCCGACATTTCGCTAGATATTGGGTTCGGTAACACCATGGCTTGCTCACCTGGGTGAATCAGATTTTGCAGCTTAGGATCGACGAAACTGTAAGTCACGGCTTCTTGGAAACCACGGGCCACTAACAGCGAACGTACGCGCTTGAGGCTTAAATCGGTTTCTTTATGGTCTGACATCCGCAGTGACGCCACAGGCGCAACGTTTGGAATGTTGTTGTAACCGTAGATACGGGCCACTTCTTCGATTAAGTCTTCTTCAATCGCCATATCGAAGCGGTAAGTGGCGGTAGTCACCTGCCAGCAACCCTCGCCTGCTACCACGCCGAAACCTAAACGTTCGAGGATTTCAACCACGTCGCTATCGGGAACATGGTGACCTAGAATTTTATCTAACTTGCTGCGACGCAATAGGATTTGCGCAGGCTTTGGTAAGTCAGCGTCAGATTTGGCTTCAACCACAGGGCCCGCTTCACCGCCGCAAATATCCAGCACTAAGCGAGTCGCACGGTCCATAACTTTGTGCTGCATCTCAGGGTCAACACCACGTTCGAAACGGTGTGATGAATCGGTATGCAGACCTAAACGGCGTGATTTACCCATAATCGCTAATGGTGCAAAGAAGGCACATTCGAGCAGAATGTCTTGAGTGGTATCACTCACACCCGAGTATTCGCCACCAAATACCCCAGCAAGCGCTAATGGACGGGCATCGTCGGCAATCACTAAGGTATCGCTTGGAATGGTCACTTCGCTGCCATCGAGCAGGGTGATTTTCTCTTCGCCATTGCCTAAACGCACTTGGATATCGCCAGTCAGCTTGGCAAGGTCGAAGGCGTGCATAGGTTGGCCGAATTCAACTAACACGAAGTTAGTGATATCGACGATAGGGTCGATTGAACGAATGCCGCTGCGGCGCAGTTTTTCCTGCATCCATAATGGCGTAGCCGCTTTCACGTTCACATTCTTCACCACACGACCTAAGTAGCGTGGGCACGCTGCGCTTTCCTTCACATTGATAGCCACTTTGGCATCAATGGTTGGCGTAACAGCTTGCCATTGTGGCTCAGTCACAGCAGCACGGTTTAACACGCCGACTTCACGAGCCAGACCCACCATGCCTAAACAGTCGGCACGGTTAGCGGTTAAATCCACTTCAATCACAGCGTCATCAAGCTGGAGATACTCACGTAAATCCGTGCCTAATGGCGCATCTAATGGCAGTTCGATAATGCCATCGCTGTCGATGTCGATGCCTAGCTCGCTGTATGAACACAGCATGCCTTCTGAAGGCATACCACGCAGCTTAGCCTTTTTAATTTTAAAATCGCCTGGCAATACCGCCCCTACCATGGCAACGGCAACGCGTAGACCTTGGCGGCAGTTAGGTGCGCCGCAAACGATATCGATAAGTTCACCACTGCCGACACTGACTTTAGTCACGCGCAGTTTGTCTGCATCTGGGTGCTGGCCACATTCGACCACTTCACCAATCACTACGCCGTTGAACTCGGCAGCCACGGCATCAACGCCATCGACTTCGAGGCCAGCCATAGTGATCTGGTGGGATAATGCTTCACGGCTAACGGCAGGATTGACCCACTCACGAAGCCAAGATTCGCTAAATTTCATGCTATACAGCTCCGTTATTTAAATTGCTTCAGGAAACGCAGGTCGTTTTCGAAAAACGCACGTAGATCGTTTACGCCGTAACGCAGCATAGTTAAACGCTCAACGCCCATACCAAAAGCAAAACCAGAGTATTTTTCTGGATCGATGCCCACGCTGCGTAGCACGTTCGGGTGCACCATACCGCAGCCTAACACTTCTAACCATTTGCCGTTTTTACCCATTACGTCTACTTCGGCTGAAGGTTCAGTGAATGGGAAGTAAGAAGGACGGAAACGCACCTGTAAATCTTCCTCGAAGAAGTTACGCAGGAAGTCATGCAACACGCCTTTTAACTCGGCGAAGTTAACGTTTTCATCCACCAGCAAACCTTCCACTTGGTGGAACATTGGCGTGTGAGTTTGGTCGTAGTCGTTACGATACACACGACCCGGTGAAATAATCCGCAGTGGCGGCTTTTCAGTTTCCATAGTACGGATCTGCACGCCCGAGGTTTGGGTACGCAGCATCAGCTTAGGATTAAAGTAAAACGTATCGTGGTCAGCACGCGCTGGGTGGTGCTCAGAGATATTCAAGGCGTCGAAGTTATGGAAGTCATCTTCGATTTCTGGCCCTTGTTTTACCGAAAACCCTAATTCCCCAAAAAAGGTTTCGATACGTTCAATGGTGCGCGTCACTGGGTGTAAACCACCGATGTCGATAGTGCGGCCAGGTAGCGTCACATCAATCTTTTCGGCGATTAACTTGGCTTCCAGTTCGGCACTTTTCAGGCCGTCGATGCGCTCAGTTAATTTCTGTTGAATGGCCTGCTTCGCATCATTGACCGCCTGACCAAAAGCGGGTTTTTCTTCAGGACTTAAGCTGCCCATCATTTTCATCATGTCGGTGATCTTACCCTTCTTACCCAGGTAATCGACACGGATATCATCCAGTGCTTTTAGATCACTGGCCTGGTCAATAATGACTAAGGCTTGTTCTACGATCTCAGTTAACTGCTGCATTTTCTCTTCCACTGCATAGTCGCGCTTGATAAACAAGTGCTATGGGCGCCAAACTTTCAGGCTATTTGGGTGCTCAGGTTATCGGGCGTTAATGCCAGACGCTTTGCTAGCTATAACGAAATAAAAGGAGAGAAATTTTACGCGAGCGAGCGGCATATTACTAGGGTTTATTCGGGGTTTTTATCATGCAAATTCATGTGTTACCCCAACAAATGCCGCGAGTTGGAGAGTAACAAATCACGATTGCTGATTTTTACAGCAAACGGTTCATCATCTGCTACCACTAGCTACATATGTAGCTAAACTGTAAACTTACGTTTGTACCTTGCCAAAATTGCAGCAAATAAACTCAAAAAGACTGCAATTGGACAACAATAATACAAGCAACTGCTTACAAGACAGAAAATCATAAAGTCTATGGCAAACCGACCAATATCCATTTGGTCACAGCCCAATTTATCGAGGCGCTAATGAAAGAAGTAAAATTTCGCTGGATAGATCAATATCTTATCCACATGACCTTAAAAACCAAATTTGCAATTCTCGCCCTAGTTCCCATGTTTATGATTGTGGGATTAGCGGTATTTTTAAATACTCAGTTTAGGGATACCCTGCTCGAAAGCCATTTGAACGGCATTCAGGACTCGTCACAGAAAATCAATCAACTCGCGGCGCAGATCTATAACAAACTGCCCGAACAAGAACAGCAAAATCTCCCCAATCTTTTAGGCCAAGGCTTGCAGAATGTTCGGATTGTCACGGTTTCAGAGGCCGACAGCCGCGCGCAAACCCTTGCACGCAGTGGTGGCGGTATCGATACCAGCAGTTCACCTAATCGGGCGATAAGCTCGGTTAACGCTCAAAACCTCGTCACTATCATTCCCGTCGACGATCGCGCGATTGATGCCTTACTGGCCGATGACAACATCTTAGTTTATGGCGTGATGGCAGTGCTGTTATTCGTGCTCTTCCTGTTTAGCTACTACATCTCCACCTTTGTGGGCGGTGCACTCTATACCACAGTGATGGCGCTCAAACGCGCCGCCTCGGGGGATTTGACTGGCCGATTAAACTTCTTCGAAGTGAAAGATGAATTCAGCATTTTAGCGATTAGTATCGACACCTTGGTCGAGCGTCAACATACCCTAGTGAAGCAAATTGCTGAATCCACCAGCAAAATCCGCGAAGTGGTTTCATCATTTAGAAGCACGGCGCAGCAAGGACAAGCCCTTGCGGTCAATCAACGTCAGCACCTCGATTCCTTAGCCACGGCGATGGAAGAAATGACCGCTGCGGTTAAAGAAGTGGCGCGCAACGCCGAGCAATCCTCCGCCGAAACCCAAGAGGCGAATCAGCAGGTCAATGCGGGCTCTAAGGATATTGAAACCACGGTAAGCGCGATTGATGTGCTGTCGGATGAGATTTCTGCCGCCTCGGATGCAGTCAATATCCTCAACGAAAACGCCAGCAAAATCGATGAAGTCGTTTCAACCATTAATGCCATTTCGCAGCAGACTAACCTACTCGCCCTCAATGCCGCGATTGAAGCAGCGCGCGCGGGCGAACAGGGCCGTGGCTTTGCGGTGGTGGCCGATGAGGTGAGAACCCTTGCAGGTCGCACTCAGGCGGCAACGGTTGAAATCAAGTCGATGATCGAGTCATTGCAACAGGGCAGCCGCAACCTGACGCAAGTGATGTCACGCACCGTTAGCCAAGCGAGTGAAGGCAAACAACATGTGCTGCAAACGGGTAAGGATCTCGAGTCGATTGCCCACCATAGCAGCCGCGTATTTGAAATGAGCGTATTGATCGCAACGTCTGCCGAAGAACAATCGGCCGTGGCTAACGAAATCGCCACCAATCTGATGGAAATTCGCAATCAATCCCACGATGTCGAGCAATCGGCGAACCAATCTGTGTCGGGTTGTGATGAATTACAAGCCACCGCTGGCCAACTCGATCAGTTAATGGTTGGACTTAAGGTCTAATACTGAAAATTGAGTGTCGAGTAATAGATGAAGGGATAACGTTTATCCCTTCATCTATATGCTCCTATAGGCCTCCCCTAGATTTATGACCTTCCCTCAGCATTTCTGCTTATTGTCTCATTCCGTGCACTAACTAGCCTGTTAACACTTTAAACTGCCGAGCTTTAACTGAGCTTCTATTAAGCTTCATCTAACGAGGTTCATTTCAAACCGTCGTAACTTAGACGCACGCTAAGCATGAATATTAAGCGTTAACACCAACAACCAGCATTTATCAAACCTGCTTGCAAAGCATGATTGACAGCATACAACCACTCATCGGGATTTAAGTTCACCTCAAAGCAAACACTTATTTTTACGGTAACAGAACAGTATCCCTTTGTTGTAAATATAAAATTTACACTGGCTTTACACTTAACTGTGGCATAGCGACTTGTTGACGCATTTAAGAATAATTATCATTCGCCAAAATTTTACAAGGAAGAATGATATGCCTGCACAACCCGATTTTACCCCTCGTCTGACGCGATTTTCCCGTAAAGTCCTCCCTTTAGCTATCAGCCTCGGCCTCAGTGCTATATCGGCAACGGCACTCGCCGACGATAGCGCCACAGGCGAGATGGAACGTATGGTGATCACTGCGACGCAAACCAAACACTCTGAGCTATCGGCGCCAGCATCAGTATCAGTGATTAATCGCACTGAGCTTGAAGCCTTAGTGATTGATGATCTCGCCAGTGCTGTGCGTTATTTACAGGGAGTGAATATCAGTGAAGGTACGCCCTATGGCCGCAATGAAATCAGCCTTCGGGGTCTGGATTCTGACTACACCTTAATCTTGATCAATGGCCGCCGCGTCAATTCCCGCGAGGCGCTGACCTCCAACTATGGCAATGACTTCGACCTGTCATCTATCTCCATGTCTGCTATCGAGCGCATTGAGTTAGTTCGCGGCCCCATGTCATCCCTCTATGGCTCCGAAGCCTTAGGTGGCGTAGTCAACGTTATCCTGCGCCAACCGACCGAAACTTGGCAAACCAGTGTTGGCGTGCAATACGACACGCCAACCAGTGGTGAAGGTGGTGATAGCACTAAATACAACTTCTACACTAGCGGCGCACTCGTTAAGGATAAACTGCTGGCGAACTTGATTGTCGATAGCAATAAACGTGATGCCTGGCGTTCAGATTTAAAGCCGACGATCGATGCCCTCGAAGACAGGGATGAGATCAGCGCCTTAGCCAATCTGCAATGGTTAATCGATAAGCAGCAGGATATGCAATTTGATATTAGTTACGCCAACGACGAGCGTGAGTCAGACTGGAATAACTACGGCACGATCCTGACCAACAACCAACAGGCGGAACGCATTAGCTCAGGATTGACCCATAACGGCCGTTGGGACTGGGGTGATACTCGCCTGCGCTACTATTATGAAAATGTCGAAGTAACCGATGATTCGGCACTGATCGCGCAAATTGGCCATATCACTCAAACCAACCACAATCTCGACGGCCAAACCACAGTGTTACTCGGCGAGCATATGCTGACGGGCGGCGCCGAATACCGTTGGACCAAGCTTGAGAACAGCCGCAATATTTTAGGCGATGGCACCTTAGACGATAGTCAGTCGGCATTGTATCTGCAGGATGAGTTCAGTTTAGGCGAACTGAGTCTCACCCTCGGTGGCCGTGTCGATCACCACGATGTATATGGCACCGAATTTAGTCCTCGCCTCTATCTGGTTTATCCGCTCAGCTCCGAATGGGTGATCAAAGGCGGCGGTGGTAAAGCCTTTAAAGCACCGAATATGTCGCAGTCCCAAGCCGATTATATTATCCCAGCCTGTCGTGGTGCCTGCTCTGTGGCGGGCAATCCGGATTTGCAACCTGAAACCTCGGTGAACTACGAGCTATCGACCCAATACCAAACCACAGATTTTGGCGGCTCTATCACCTATTTCCATAATGATGTAGAAAACAAAATCATCACCGAGACCTGGGACAGAACCCCGGGCGCCGTACTCACCTATCAAAACGTTAACGAAGCTAAGATCACTGGTTGGGAATTACAGGCATGGTACGACTTAACCGACAGCTTAAGTATCAGTGGTAACTACAGTAAAACCGATGCCAAGGATAAACAAAATGGCGCGCCTTTTACTTTAACGCCTGAAGATAGCTACAACCTGAAACTGCAATGGCAGGCGTTAGAGGGATTATCCACCTTTATAGCTTATCACTACACGGGTGAACAATATCTTAGAACCAACGTTAAATCAGATGGTTATGGCTCACTTGATTTAGGTGTGAATTATCAAATTAACCCTATGTTTAGGGTAAAACTAGGGGTGACTAACTTGACGGATGCCGAGCGCGATCAAATTGCCACCGATTTGGATTACATTCAAAAGAGCCGCAGCGTGTATGCTGGGGTAACGGCAAGCTTCTAATCCTGAGATCATGGCCTGTCGCGGCAGGCCATGCTTACCCTCGAATATCGGCAAAGTAAGTTGAATCTCACCTTAGATTAATTTTTTATAGGCTCTCTGTGTTTCAACGCGGCGCTTGATCTCATCAAACGTATCGAGGTCAGTATTGAGTCTAGGGCCAAGATAAATCACCACTTCTCTTGCACCAGCGCCCGTGGCAAGTTCACGCAGTACTCTATCCTCAACATCGGTAAGGCCGCCTTCAGTCTTTTCTAACTGGTGTACAATCACCCTAGGCGTTGCCCGAAATCCAGATGTATGAAGTTGCGAAATGCCATATTGGAGCAGCTTTTCGGCGAATTCAAAGCTTGCGACAAACATCCTAGGATGGGAAAAAGGATTAACTAGCCGAACGCCCTCGCCCTGCAAACCCATCGCCTCGCGACCAATGGCCTTGATCCGCGTCTGAGTCGGCTCATCGACGAGGGCAAGCACAGGCTCATATTCAATACAGGTCTTATCACCAAAAGACTTTATCGTAATCTTAGCTTCCGTTAACTCAATCAATACATCTTTAGAAACTAAGCCTTTTAACCAAGTAAACACGTTCATTCTCCCTATAAAAAAACCTACACAAATGAAGCGTTTTAGCTCCAACTAATTATTGTATTAAGGGATTTTCCTTAAAAATTGCAGGGCTTGGTCTAAATCCCGGGTGCGGGACATCGGCGGCAGGGAATTTAAAAACGCCTGTCCGTAGGCGCGATTCACAATTCGATTATCACACAGAATGAGTACGCCGCAGTCCTTTTCGTCACGGATCAAACGTCCAACCCCTTGTTTGAGCGCAATAATCGCTTGAGGTAACGACACTTGAGTAAAAGGATCGCCCCCCTGACGGCTGATATTGTCGGCGCGAGCACGGTAAAGCGGCTCATCGGGCGAGACAAAGGGCAGCTTATCGATAATCACGCAACTTAATAACTTGCCGCGAACGTCCACCCCTTCCCAAAAACTGCTTGTCCCCAGTAACACCGCATTTCCCAGTTGGCGAAACTTGGTCAGTAGGCTCTGCTTACCCGCCTGCCCTTGTACCAACAGAGGGTATTGAGTGCGAGTGCGTAATGCCAGCGCGGTTTGCTCGAGCATTTTATGGCTGGTAAACAGAATAAAGGTTCGCCCCTGCGCCGCCTCAATCGCTTTGACACACACATCGACTAACTGCTTAAGTGCTTGCTGCTGATTCGCCACATTCCCCAGTTGCCTCGGCACACAAAATAAGGTCTGACGCGGATAATCAAAGGGGCTGTCTAAAATATGTGCCTTGGCATCGCTTATCCCAAGCTCCTGTGCAAAATGGTCTAGGCTGCGGTTCACTTGCAAGGTCGCCGAAGTAAAGATCCAGCTAGTCTTGGCCACAAATAGCTGCTGACACTCGCGTGCAATATTGATGGGTGACATCCGTAGCATGACAAAGCGGCTACCAAACTCAACGCTGTAGGCCGCCTGTGGGTTATCACAACTAAAAAATTGATTCAGTTTATGGTTTAGCTCAGTCAGCTTTACCGCAATATCATCCAATAATTCGCTGCGCCCCACGTGCACAACTAACAGCTTTTGCAGTGCGGTTAATTCAGCTAATAAATCCCAAGAGGCTAAGGCGATGGATTTATTGCCAAGCTGCAGCCGCCAATCCGACTCGCCGCTCGAAAATAATGCATTATGCCAATCACTTAACTTGGCCAAACAGCGCTGACAGAATTGAGCAATCTGCCCCGTATCGCTGAGTTCAGTTTGATAAATCTGCAATAGCTTTTGCAGATAATCATCAATGGTGCGACTCGACGATTGCTGCCCAAAGTAACTGACACAAATGTCTGGCAACAAATGCGCCTCATCGAAAATCACGACATCGGGATCGGGTAATAGCTCGGCAAAGCCCGTATCCTTTAACACGCTGTCGGCAAAGAATAAGTGATGATTCACCACGATGATTTTGGCGTCCATGGCGCGGCTGCGGGCCTTGCGGGTAAAACAGGCATCATAAAATTCGCAGCGCTGCCCAAGACAGGTCTCTTTCGTGCTGACCACTAAGGGAAGCGCGGGAGAGTTTTCGGCAACAGAAGTTAAGCCACCGATATCACCATCCTTACTCATGCCCGCCCATTGGTTGATTTTCAGTAAATCATCCAATAATCGCGCCTCAATATGGCTGGCCTCCTGCATCTGCCTATCGAGTCGATATTGACATAAATAATTATTGCGGCCTTTCAATAGCGCAAGCTTGGGTGCGATCCCAAGCATAGATGTCAATGCGGGTAAATCCTTTAGAAACAATTGCTCCTGCAGGTTTTTACTGCCCGTGCTCACGATCACTTGCTTGCCACTTAAGATGGCAGGAATTAAATATGCGAAGGTTTTACCGACCCCGGTGCCCGCTTCAATCAATGCATTGCCCTTGCTGGCAATCGCTTCACTGATGATTTGCGCCATTTCAACCTGACTCTGACGCGCACTAAACCCTTGAATATGCTTGGCGAGCACCCCATCGCTGGCAAAAGCGCGCAGCACTTCACTCGCCAATCGGCTCATCGGACGTTGAGCGTCGATCGACTGCTGATTGGATTGCTGAAGTTTGGCTTGCCGCATAGCTGGGCGTCGGGTGTGATTCAAGGGCAAGCAAGGTCCTTTCATAGAGTTAAAAAATACGGTTCTGAGATGGCTAAACCTGGGTAAATTTGTCAGCAAGCGTTAAAGAGCCTGATGTCGTCGCCGCAGTGTAATTAAGCCCGCCTAATAATACCAATAGTTTCAGTCCTGCGCCGAATTCAACGCGAACATAGGTATATGCAAGAATATTGCGAAATTTGGCGGCCAGTCGACAACACGCTTTAATAGATTGGCGCTCATCAGCCACGGATGAACGTTTATAACGCAACAGGATGATTCGATGAAATACCTTTCAGGCTTTTTACTATTGTTGGCTTTTAACCCCGCCTCATGGGCAGGTTGTGATGAAGTGACCTCGCAATGCCTCTTTATTGATGGGCAGGAAGAGCGTTCTGAATCCTGTGAGATCGCGATTTGCGCCAATATGAATGAGTACATAGTTGATGTCTCGCTCGAAAATGGCGGTACCATTTTTATGAGACAGGATAATCAATCGCAGCTTATTCGTGTTAGTGGCAAGCAAGGAATCTTTATTAGGCCGTCCCCCGAGAAAATCGATCAAACCTGTTATGCTATGGCAGATAAAAGCCTAACTTACTGCTTGCCAGATGCAGTGCTGTAATGAATATTGATAACCGTACACTTTAGACGGCAAAACAGACTGCAGACCACTCACTATGAGGGGCAGCGTGGAGCATAAAGGTTAACCATGCAAACGACATTATCACTGTCACAATATGTGAAAAAGCGAAATGGTGTGCCACTGGGTGCCAATCACTCGATGAGGAATATGCTATCCCGCGCTCTTGGCGCTAAGTCATTCCCTATTTTTTGGCATTATTGGAATCCGATTTGGGGATATTATTTATCTAGTAATGTCATGCGCCCTCTCAGTCAGTTTCTGCCCATATGGCTCGCCGTCTTGCTCACCTTTTTAGTCAGTGGTGCGCTGCATGATCTCGCCGTTGCACTGGTTAAATGGCAAGCCATGTTCTTTTTTACACCTTGGTTTGGCATCATGGGAGTTATCGTAATTGCCTCAAATAAATATGGTCTGTCCTACGGTGCATTGCCTTGGATTATGCGGGCCTTGATTAATTTACTGTTTATTTTTTCATCGTTTGCGTTAACCGAGTTCATGCTGAGTCTGTGGAGGCCTTAAGCCTAATTCTGTCGGTTTAATTAACTCGCCTTAATTAACTCGCCATAATGATGTAAATGATGCTCGCACAAAAGGATATTTCATGCGATTAACATTAACCTTGGAAACCCTATTATCCCAACTCGGTTCTTTTTCGTGGTACTTGGATGTGTATAAAACCTCAGAGCAACCATTGAACCCCACAATGACGATGTTAATCATTGACGATGAACTTGAAGAGGAGCGCGACCAACAGGATGAGCCTCTCTACCCACAAACCCAAGGCTATCAATACTTTTTAAGCATTGCCGATTTGCAAAGCATCAAGGCTAATTTAGTGCAACAGCTGCCTAATGCCAGCTTACATGACATAATTCATGCAGTCAGTTATTACTATCAAAACGATGCTTATATGAATTTAGAGAGCTAACCGCTTTAATTAAGTTTTTATAAGATAAATGAAACCCAATTATTAAAAGAATCAGCTATGGATAAAAAAGCAAAAAGGATTTTATTCTCCACCTATTGGAAGAATGGTTGGATTGACGCAAAAAATAGAAGTCTCTCCGAGTCCGATTTTAGCTACGCCAAATCGAAAGGATTAATGTTTGATCCTTTAACTATCTCCCACGATGAATGCATCCTTGCCATCACGGCGCTAGTTAAAGGCATATCGCAAACACAAGTAACAAAAGGATTTTTAAGTAGTCTAACCTCTAGGCGATTGGATTGGCGCTCATCCCTTGCATCCTATGCGATCGCCCAAAAAATCCCATCACATCAATATACGCCTGTCATTTCAGGCACTTCCTATACGGATGGCAAACCAACGGCACACTCCTATACCTGCGGCATTTGCCGAGACAGTCAATATGGCATCCGAGGAAGCGAATCCTATAACGAGGCGGATATTAACGTATTCAATTTCGAGCGTATTAAATGGGGCGGCGTGCGCCATGGGGATATTTTGTATACCTATTTTGATTTAAGCCAATTTATTAATGCCGATATTCCAGAGCCGACGTCAGATGATATTGCCTGTTTCAGGCAGATATTAACGATTATCGAAACGTCAGACCCGAGCGATTATCCCAGCGCACTGGAGAAAAGATTAGCGAGTGTAATTAAATCGAGTAAAGCGGAGCGACAAATATTAATCGAGATATTAGCCAGTCTGGGAGTCTTAAAACCTCGTTGTTTAGATAGACAACGCAAAGGCAAAAATGACTGGGTATTTGCCGAATATTGGCGTGGTGAAGACAAATATTGCCAACAGACAGTTGACCACCTGCTTGGAGAATATTTAACACGCTAAAAGGGATGTCACGCGCTAATCCAGCATTAGCGCAGTGACTGACACTTAGCCACTATCGCCAGTCTAGATTGAACGCTGTTAGACAAGATTTGCCATACTTACCGCCAGCCGAATTTGTCTAAACGCACAGGCGGCTTTGTGCCATCCTCTAGGAAACCTCAAGTATTCGCCCCTCCTTGCGATAAGCAGATTATCGTCCTGCGACCACCAAGATGAAACATTTTCACAAAACGCATAAATATTCTTATTTAGTTAAAATTAGCTGTTGCAAACGGCACAGAAAGCGGTTAGCTTAAAAAAACGTTCGATGGATAAGTATCCACCAACACCGAATTCAACAGAATACAGAGTATAGAGAGTCATATGAGCCCATTACTGAACGCTATCCACCATCATCACCACCATATGCGGTAGCCTTCGGACGCTCACTGCCGGAGGACTGTATCCTTCTGGCGGACTGATTCAAAGATGATCACTAACCCCTGGAAGGAATTCCGGGGTTTTTTGCTTTTAGGCTTTTTAACTTACAACTTAACTCATGTTTAGTATGTAATTTCAATATGTTAGCTAGATAAATACCGGCAAGACATAGAAACCAGTTAAACCATGCAACAAAAGAATATCATTTTGAATTTGTTAACTTTGAGCGAGACAAGACTATGACTGAATCAAACCGTTTACGCATCGCCATCCAAAAATCTGGCCGTTTATCCACCGACTCTCAGCAATTACTCAAGAGCTGTGGCGTTAAGTTTTCCATTAATGAACAACGCCTTATCGCACACGCAGACAACATGCCTATCGATTTACTCAGAGTGCGTGACGATGATATTCCAGGGCTGGTGATGGATGGCGTGGTCGATTTAGGCATTATTGGTGAGAATGTGCTTGAAGAAGAGCAAATCGAGCGCCAAACCTTAAACAAACCCGCCGAGTTTGTGAAGTTGCGCCAACTGGATTTTGGTGCCTGTCGCCTGTCGTTAGCTGTGCCAAGCGAATTTAGCTATGCCGATGCCTCATCCTTGGAAGGCTTGCGAATTGCCACCTCCTACCCCAATCTGCTGCGCCGTTTTATGCAACAAAAAGGCATAAGTTATCGCGACTGTATGTTAAAAGGCTCGGTTGAAGTCGCGCCGCGTGCCGGGCTTGCCGATGGCATTTGTGACTTAGTCTCCACCGGCGCCACCCTTGAGGCCAACGGTTTATACGAGACCGAAGTCATCTACCGCTCCATGGCCTGTATTATCCAATCGACCCAAACCCAAACGCCGAGCAAACAAGCCTTAATCGACAGAATTTTATCCCGCGTAAATGGCGTGATCCGCGCCCGTGAAAGCAAATATATTTTGCTACACGCGCCCACAGAAACCTTAGATCAAATTGTCGCCCTGCTACCCGGTGCCGAAAACCCAACGGTTCTGCCATTAAACGACGATACTAATCGAGTGGCCATCCACGCCGTCAGTACCGAAGATTTATTCTGGGATACCATGGAAGAGCTCACCGCGCTCGGCGCCAGTTCTATCCTCGTAATGCCAATTGAAAAAATGATGGGGTGAACTATGGATATTTTGACTTGGGCAGCATTATCCACCGATGCACAAAAAGCCGCGCTCCAACGCTCGCCTTTAATCGGTGACAGCGGCTTAGAACAAAGTGTTCGGGCGATTGTCGATGCCGTGGCTAGCCGTGGCGATGCGGCGCTGAAAGAATTTAATCAAAAGTTTGATGGCGCCAAGCTTGTAAATATCAGTAGCGCCAATATCGACAGCCTGCGCTTAAGTGAAAGCGAGATTAGCGCCGCCAGCGCACGAGTCTCGGCAGAACTTAAAGCCGCCATTGCCCAAGCGATGGCCAATATTGATGTGTTCCACAGCGCGCAGCAATTTCGCCCCATAGACATTGAAACCCAAGCGGGTGTTCGCTGCGAACTTCGTAGCGAACCGATTGAAAAAGTCGGTTTATATATTCCCGGCGGCAGCGCGCCTCTCATTTCGACCGTGATGATGTTGGCCCTGCCCGCGAAAATTGCCGGCTGCGAAAAACGCGTATTGGTGAGTCCACCGCCGATTAACGATGCGATTGTGTATGCGGCAAGCGCCTGTGGGATCACCGAAATTTATCAAGTGGGCGGTGCGCAAGCCATTGCCGCACTCGCTTTTGGTACTGAAACGATTCCTAGCGTCGATAAGATTTTCGGCCCGGGTAATCGTTATGTCACCGAAGCCAAACGCTTAGTCTCGCAGGACGGTCGCTGCACTGTGTCTATCGATATGCCAGCGGGGCCCTCCGAGGTGTTGGTGATTGCAGATAGTGATGCCAATGCGCAGTTTATTGCCGCGGATTTACTCTCCCAAGCGGAGCATGGCCCAGATTCACAGGTCATTTTAGTCACGGATTCGGAGCCATTAGCACAGGCAGTCAATCAAGCGCTCGCGTCACAACTGGCCGCCCTGCCGCGCCAAGAGATTGCCGCGACCGCCCTAAAAGGCAGCCGCACCATTTTGGTCAAAGATATGCAAGAAGCGGCGCTCGTTTCGAATCGCTATGGACCCGAACACTTAATTATTCAAACCCGCTTCCCACGGGACGTACTAAAACATATTCGCGCCGCAGGCTCAGTGTTTTTAGGCGCCTATACACCCGAATCGGTTGGGGATTACGCCAGTGGGACTAACCATGTGTTGCCGACTTACGGTTACAGCCGCGCGGTATCAAGCCTCTCCTTGGCAGACTTTAGCCGCCGCTTTACGGTGCAAGAGCTCAGTGCCAAGGGCCTGCTCGGACTCGGGCAAGCGGTGATGACCCTTGCCAGCAATGAGTTACTCGATGCCCATAAAAATGCGGTCGCGATACGCTTAGCCAGTCTTAAGGACTGATAGAAATAAGTAACGCAATCAACTGTACGCTTAATTAACGCCATAGCAAGACTTAGGATGAATAGGATGAGCCAAGTGCCAACTAGCCAAGCACCAACGAGCCCAGCACCAACAAGCAATGTGCCTGTGACAAAGATTCCGAGCGCCAATTGCGCCAGCAATACTCTCGATAACAATACTCTCGATACCACAAGCATCGGGCCAACAACCCTTGCCGCACGTCTTGCGCGTCCCGAACTGCTCGAGTTAACGCCCTACCAAAGTGCTCGGAGGCTCGGTGGTCGAGGGGACATTTGGATCAACGCTAACGAATCGCCCTTCAATAATGTGGCGGTTGCCGAACTCGATTTATCTAAGTTAAATCGTTACCCCGAGTGCCAACCGCCCGCGTTGATCAATGCCTACAGCCAATATAGTGGTGTAGCAGAGAGCAAGATTGTCGCCAGTCGCGGCGCCGATGAGGCCATCGAATTGCTTATTCGTGCCTTTTGTGTCCCAGGCATAGACGCTATTGCGACCTTTGGGCCCACTTACGGCATGTACGCCATTAGCGCGCAAACCTTTAATGTGGGTGTTAAGGCATTAAGCTTAACGGCTCAGTACGGTCTCCCAAGTGACTTGGCGACGGCCGCGCGCGGCGCTAAGTTAGTGTTTATCTGTAATCCCAATAACCCAACTGGCACTGTGATTGAAAAGGCGCGCATAGAGCAAGCCATCCAAGCCCTGCCCGATGCCATTGTTGTTGTCGATGAGGCTTATATCGAGTTTTGCCCAGAATATAGCGTCGCCGATTTACTCGAGTCTTACCCAAACCTTGTGGTGCTGCGCACCCTTTCAAAGGCCTTTGCCTTAGCGGGCGCCCGCTGCGGCTTTTTGCTCGCCAATGAAGAGATTATCGAAATCATCATGCGGGTGATTGCCCCCTATCCCGTGCCACTGCCGGTGAGTGAAGTGGCCGTGCAAGCGCTATCACCTGCCGGGATTGCGCGGATGAAAACCCAAGTCAAAGAGCTCAATGCGCAGGGAGAGCGACTCGCGGCGGCGCTGAATTTGTACTGCGAGCAATGGGGCGGCGCCGTGCTAACACCCAATGGCAACTATGTGCTCGCCGAATTTGACGACGTAACCAAAGTGGCACAGCTACTTATCGATAATGGCATTGTCGCGCGGGCCTATAAGGATCCAAGGCTGGCTAAAGCCATTCGTTTTAGCTTTAGTTCTCAGGCTGACACCGACCGCTTAGTGTCACTCTTTGAATCGCAAAAGCTATGAGCATTTAGCGCAAGTCTTGTCGCAGCATTGGCCTAATAAACTGATTTTATAAAGATAATAAACTGAATTGAAAGGTAGCAGCATGAACCCAGTATTTACCCCAAATGTCGCCCAGAAAATACTCTTTATCGACCGCGATGGCACCTTGATTGAAGAGCCCATTACCGACAAACAAGTCGATAGCCTTGCTAAACTGGTATTCGAGCCCCAAGTGATCCCCGCCTTACTGCGCCTGCAAAAAGCTGGGTTTAGGTTGGTGATGGTTAGCAATCAGGACGGACTCGGTACCCCTTCCTTTCCGCAGGAAGATTTCGATGCGCCGCACAATATGATGATGCAAATCCTCTCCAGCCAAGGGGTTAAGTTTGAAGATGTACTGATCTGCCCGCACTTTAACGATGAAAACTGCAGCTGCCGTAAACCTAAACTGGGACTGGTAAAAGACTTTTTGACCCAAGGCACCATCGATTTTACTCAGTCCGCCGTGATTGGTGACAGACACACAGATGTGGAACTGGGCAATGCCATGGGGATAAAAAGCTTTCAATATCAACGTGGCAGCCTAGGCTGGGACGCGATTGCCGATGCCTTACTCAACAAGGGCCGCACCGCGACTGTGGTACGCACCACCAAGGAAACCGATATTCGCGTGACTGTCGATCTCGACAATGCCAGCAAAGGCGTCATCAACACTGGCATTGGTTTCTTCGACCATATGCTGGATCAAATCGCCACCCACGGAAACTTCAAAATGGAGGTGAATGTCGATGGCGATCTTGAGATAGACGATCACCACAGCGTTGAAGACACGGCATTAGCAATCGGGGATGCACTGCGCCAAGCGCTGGGCGATAAACGCGGTATTGCCCGTTTTGGTTTTAGTTTGCCAATGGATGAGGCCAAGGGCGAATGCTTACTGGATCTCTCCGGCAGGCCGTTTATTAAATTCGCCGCCCAATTTGAACGGGAAAACGTTGGTGAAATGGCCACCGAAATGGTGCCGCACTTTTTCCGCTCCTTTGCCGATGGCCTACGCTGCACCCTGCATGTGGCCGCCGAAGGCGACAACGATCACCACAAGGTCGAAGCGCTATTTAAAGTACTTGGCCGCGCGCTGCGTCAGGCTGTCAAAGTTGAAGGCGATGTCTTGCCATCGAGTAAAGGTGTGCTCTAACACCGCGGAACAACATTTGTTATCGGCTTAGTGACCTCATCTAGGCGCATAAGCAAATAACACTAAGCCTGATGATTTTAACGAGGGGCAGTTTAGGAAATGCGGCGACAAGCCACTTCCCCAACTGACCCATCAATAGGAAAACCCAATGTCAGCAAACATAGATGAATTTGATGTTGTCATCATAGACACAGGTTGCGCCAACTTAAGCTCGGTCCGTTTCGCCTTTGAGCGCCTCGGCGCTAAGGTATTAGTCACCGATGACAAGGCCAGCATTAAAGCCGCCAAACGTGTGGTACTGCCAGGTGTCGGCAGCGCTGGCGCCGCGATGGCTTCGTTAACGGAAAAAGCCTTAGTCGAATTAATTCAGGGGTTAACTCAACCCGTGCTGGGCGTCTGTTTAGGGATGCAAATGCTCACCCTGCTCTCTAAAGAACGCGGCGGCCAAGCGCTGGATTGCCAATGCTTAGGCATTATTCCAACCGAGATTGACGAGCTAGACCGTCAAATACTGAAGGCAGAAGGTTTACCTCTGCCGCACATGGGCTGGAACCAACTGACCTTTAGCAATCCGTCTCAGGTTCACCCGCTGTTTGCCGATGTTCCAGTAGGCAGTTACGTGTATTTTGTGCACAGCTACCGCGCGCCATTAAGCGACTACACCTTGGCACAATGCCGTTATGGTGAGGACTTTAGCGCCGCCATCGGTAAAGACAACTTTATGGGCGTGCAATTTCACCCCGAGAAGAGCGCCGCCGTGGGTGCACAAATCCTAGGTAACTTTTTAAAAATGCAGTAAATGCAATCGCTTATTAGCTTTTGACTGAGCTAAGTGTTGGGGAGCTAAGTTTGGCTGAGCCAGCTTTTTTCAGCCACAACATTCAGCAATAAAGCGCGGCAGCAAATACGCCAAAAGAATTAAGGACAACAGATGATTATTCCAGCAATTGATTTAATTGATGGCCAGGTAGTGAGGCTCTACCAAGGGGATTATGGGCAGCAGACCACTTTCGATTTAAGCCCGCAGGCCCAGTTGCAATCCTACCAAGACCAAGGGGCAAGCTGGCTGCATATTGTAGATTTAACTGGCGCGAAAGATCCTACAAAACGCCAAACGGCTTTGATTGCTAAGCTGACAGCGGGGCTTAACGCCAATATTCAAGTGGGCGGCGGGATCCGCACTGAAGAGCAAGTCGCCGAGTTATTGTCCCTTGGGGTAAAACGCGTGGTAATAGGCTCGCTCGCCGTCAAAGAGCCAGAGCTAGTCAAAGGCTGGTTTAACAAGTTTGGCAGCGAGGCAATTTGCCTGGCACTGGATGTGAATATCAATCAGAACGGCGAGAAAATCGTCGCTGTTTCTGGCTGGCAAAGCGGTGGCGGTAAGAGTCTAGAGTCTATCGTCGAAGACTTTAGCCAAGTTGGGCTTAAACATGCATTGGTGACGGACATCAGTCGCGATGGCACCCTCACTGGCGCCAATACCGCACTCTACCATGAGCTATCCAGCCGCTATCCCAATATCGCTTGGCAAGCCTCGGGCGGCATTGCCACCCTTGAGGATGTTGCCGCCGTCAGAGACAGCGGCGCCGCGGGGATCATTATCGGTAAAGCTTTACTTATCAATCAGTTTAATGTGGCGGAGGCAATCCAATGCTGGCCAAACGAATAGTCCCCTGTTTAGATGTGAAAGATGGCTGCGTGGTCAAGGGCGTACAGTTTCGCAACCATGAAATCGTTGGCGACATAGTACCACTCGCGGCGCGTTACGCCGCAGAGGGCGCCGACGAACTGGTGTTTTACGATATCACTGCCAGTGCCCATGACCGTGTGGTCGATAAGTCTTGGGTGAGCCGAGTGGCGGAGCAAATCGATATCCCCTTCTGCGTTGCCGGCGGCATTAAAACCATCGGCCAGGCGCGCGAGTTACTGGCCTTTGGCGCGGATAAGATTTCGGTCAACTCACCCGCTCTTAGCGATCCGAGTTTAATCTCACGCCTGCAGGATGAATTCGGCCGTCAATGCATAGTGATCGGCATAGACTCTTTTTATGATGCGGCAAGCGACAGTTATAAGGTGAAGCAATTTACCGGCGATGAAGCCGCCACCAAAGAAACCGCTTGGTACACCCAGGATTGGGTCGAAGAAGTACAAAAACGCGGCTGCGGCGAAATCGTGCTCAACGTGATGAACCAAGATGGCGTGCGCGGTGGCTATGATATCAAACAGTTAAGCCTAGTACGCCAGCTGTGCGATGTGCCCTTAATCGCCTCGGGCGGCGCTGGCACTATGACACATTTTCGCGATGTGTTCATCGATGCGAAGGTGGATGCAGCGCTAGCGGCCAGCGTGTTCCATAAAGCCATTATCAATATCGGCGAGTTAAAACTGTATTTAGCGGCCGAAGGCATCGCCATTCGCCAGTAACTCAACATCAGTAGCGATTGATAGAAATAATAAGGTATACAGATATGACAACTGGAACCACTTCAAGCTGTTGCCAAGGCCCTGCAAGCGCAGAACTGGTTAATAGCCTCGACTGGGAAAAACAACAGGGGCTTATCCCTGCGGTTATCCAAAATCACTTATCGGGCAAGGTGTTAATGCTCGGATTTATGGATAAAGCCGCGCTGCAGCACACGCTAGCGACCGGTGATGTGACGTTTTTTAGCCGCTCTAAGCAACGTTTATGGACCAAGGGCGAAACCTCGGGCCACACCCTAAAATTGGTTGCCATCGATAAAGACTGTGATAACGACAGCTTGCTGGTGCAGGTGTTACCCAATGGCCCAACCTGCCATAAAGGCACCGAAAGCTGCTGGCTCGATGGCAATGCCCACCCGTTTTTAAACAATCTGGCCGAGCTTATCGCCTCGCGTAAGGGACAAAACCCTGAGTCGAGCTACACCGCTTCCCTTTTTGCCCGTGGCACTAAGCGCATCGCCCAAAAAGTCGGTGAAGAAGGATTAGAAACCGCCTTGGCTGCAGCGACCCACGATAAAGAGGAGCTGATTAACGAGGCATCGGATCTGGTGTATCACTTGTTAGTCTTGCTTGAAGATCAATCACTAAGCTTAAGTGATATTAACGCCAACTTGCTTGCCCGCCATCAAAAAGCGCAGCAAAAGTAGTCCGCTTTCAAACCTCGAAGCACCACTCTGCCGCATTCCTTTTGGTCTGCGGCAGAGTACTCTTGATTTTGCATTCAGTTACGGCCTATTCACTTGCCGTAACCAACAAAAGTTCAGCCTCCATAATCCACCTTGCTACTCTTAACCTCTGCTAAAAACGGCACGACGTCACACAAATTGTACACTTGGCCCCTGACAAAAAATCAGCAAAATACTGTTGTAATGGTTGACAAGTACACCTTAACTGCCTATCGTAGCCTGCGTCCTCGAACCCGCACGAGGCATTGACGCAACTTATTAACGTTTAAGACAAATTTAAAAACAGGCGAATTGCCTTCGTTATGTGATGTGACCAAGCCATTAGATGTGTTCAAGTCACTCGATGTTATTAAGTGCCGAATTAACCCCAAGCAAAGGCGAGTTTTATGCGTATTACCACAGCTTATTATCCCTATCTGTAGCCGCAATGGCATAGATAGGCACACCCGCCTGACCTTCCATTGTGGCCATATCCCCAACGATCCGCAGATTGCGCCACGATCACAATACAGGTACATCACGTACCCTTTAATTCCCAGTATCACGCGCCACTCTGCACAGCTCCTCAATAAAGCACTCATCTGAGACAGTTGAGCCATTAATAAAGACGTTTGAGCGTAAAGTTATGACACAAAATAAATTTTTCGGCAGTTTGCTACTGATTGCAGGCACCACCATCGGCGCGGGCATGCTCGCACTTCCTATCGCCTCAGCAGGACTCGGTTTTGGTGTATCGAGCCTGATTATGTTGCTCCTCTGGGCGCTGATGGCCTACACCGCCCTGCTGATGGTTGAAATCCACCAATTTGCCCCGAGCGATGCGAGCCTGAACCAATTAGCCCGCACACTTTTGGGCGCTAAGGGCCAAGTGATTGCCAGTGTTGCCCTCATGTTTTTACTCTACGCCCTGTGCGCCGCCTATATCGCGGGTGGCGGCGAGCAAGTCAATCAAAAGCTCAATGCTTGGTTAGGATTAAATCTGCCGCCACAGGCCGGCGCCATCTTATTTACCCTGTTAGTCGGCACCATAGTCGGCTTAGGCACCCATTGTGTCGATTTGATCAATCGCGTGCTCTTTAGTTTGAAAATCATCGCGTTAATCCTAATGCTGGCCCTATTACTGCCACAGGTCGAAGGCACACATTTACTCGAGTTGCCACTAGAGCAAGGGCTTATCGTGTCGGCCATTCCAGTGATTTTTACCTCCTTTGGTTTTCATGGCTCGATTCCATCCGTGGTGCGCTACTTAGGCGTTGAGGTAAAAAGCCTGCGTAAAATCATGCTGCTCGGCTCGGCGTTACCGCTACTGATTTACCTGCTGTGGCAACTGGGCAGTCAAGGCGTACTCAGTCAAAGCCAACTGATGACGAATCAGAGTCTTTCAGGCTTTATCAATCAGTTAGCCAGTGTACTGCACAGCCAATACTTAAGTTCTGCCATCAGTGTGTTTGCCGATCTGGCGCTGGCAACTTCCTTTTTAGGGGTGAGCCTAGGTCTGTTTGACTTTATGGCGGCGAACTTAAGGCAGCAGGATAATGCTGCGGGTCGCAGTATCACCGCCGCCATTACCTTCGTGCCACCTCTGGGTTTTGCCCTCTTTTACCCGCAGGGATTTATAACCGCCCTCGGTTATGCGGCGATCGCCCTCGTGATCCTCGCGATTTTTTTACCCGTGACCATGGTGTGGGTACAAAGACAAACGCGCGATAAGGCAAACCTGCCTCAGGGTTACCGTGTCGCGGGAGGGAAGCTCGGTTTATTGTTAGCTATGCTCTGCGGAGTGGCCGTGATTGGCGCTCAGCTCTTGGGATAAGCTGCGCGGATAAACAATCGCGATAACGCTATTTTACTTTAAGCCGTATAAGTGCCTGTAAAATCAAGATGAATAATGACAGGCACTCAATCTTGCTTCGCGCAAGATTGCCAAGTTCTTTATTAGTCAGCCAGCGGCTTGAGTGTTAAACTGCCGCTAATCCCGCTTGCCGCTGAGCATCGGCAGCCCCAAATCGCCTCACGCTCCCATGGGGAACGGTAATCAGGCGCTGATGATAAGGATGACAGTAAAACCCAATGGTTAAGACGCCGACATCGCCAAATCAGGAGACTGCCGAGCACTCGCATCAGGCGATGCCTCAAGAGACGACTGCGGCCGCAGCGCCATATTCGGCGGCGCCTCGCCGCGGTTCAACACTCAAAAAGCGCCTAAAACAAAGCCTGATTGCCACCACAGTGGCCGGCCTCTTAGCTGGCGCGGCGCTAACCATTTGGATTGTCAACAGCCAAACCGAAGCCCTGATCCTGCGCGTCGCAAATTATGCATTAAGCGGCATGGACGGTGAGCTTAGCGATATTCGTTTAGGCCCCATGGGTTTAGAACATTGGCAAATTCGCTCTGCGAGTCTACGCGTACATGACTCGCATTTAGTAATAAATAATCTTGATATTCAGCTTGAATTCAACTGGCCCAAGAGCCTTGAAGAACTGAAGCAACTTGTCCAAGTTGAGAGTTTGACTCAAAAAATCAAGCGCATTAGCACAGGCGAAATAGACGTTGAACTAGGCGCATCGCTGCTGGAGCGAAGCCCCACCATTGCCGATGAACAAACACCGGCGCTGGCACTAAATATCAAATCCTTACCCTTAATTGAGATAGGTAAAACCACGCTCAGATTAGCGCCGCAGGCAGAGCTTCCCGCCTATCAGCTGGTGATGGATACACTCAGCCTGAATCATCAAGCTGAATTAATCACAGCCTTTAGCAGCCCCGAGGGTGAGCCGTTAGTCCAGCTTGCCGCTACGCTTGGCAACGAACAATGGCGCTTGAAGAGCGAACTTAATATCGCGCCGCTACTGGAAAACCTGCATCAAATTGGCCTGCGCCAAACCCAAGGGAGCATCCTCAGCCAACTAACTCTGTGGGATCAACAGTGGCAGCAACTTGGGATAGGATTAAGTGGGCAACTGAGTTCTGAGAGTGCAATGACACTCGCCACAGGCGAAATCATAAGCCGCCACCGCATTCAGCAGCCCAACATCAGCTTAAGCCATTTTGCCGACTTAACGCTCGCGCCGCAGCCTGCTTTGGGGTTTGAGCTTAGTGGATCACTTGCCTCACTCAATCTCACCCTTGAGCCCTTTAGCCTTGCGCTTACGCCGAATGCGGCGCAGCACACGCAGCTATTAGCGGCGCTTAATCAGTCTCTGCAATTGAGCGATGTAGACTATCAAGCGCTCCTTACCCTGCTCTCGGGGCTGAAAAGCAACGAGGCGCCCGTGGGCCTTGCTTTTTCGATGACAGCGCCGCTGCACTATGCGCTGACATCTCAAGCGAACACCCATAAACCAATAGCGCTGCCCGCAATAGAGTTAACCACCCTAGGCAGTAAGCTTGAGACGCGCATTCACTTGCAAGAGACCCAGTTAACGCCCACACCAGATGCTTGGAATGTCGCGAGCCGCTGGCAACTCGCGCTTAAGCAAACTTCCCCACTGACGCTGCGAGACCTCTGGCACGTAGCCCCGCAGGATCTCAGTTGGGGCGCGGGAATGCTGCAAACGGCGGGTCAGGTCAGTGTTGCTCAATCGGCTCAAGGACTGAACTGGCAAGTCAGCACAGCCCCAGTGACGAGTGACTCAAGTGACACTCTGCAATTTGCGCTGGAAGATGTGCAGCTACAACAAACAGCGCAAACCGCCGAGCATCAAACTAAACAGACGCAGTTAAGCCTTGGCAGTATTCAACTCAACGCCAAGGCCCCCATGGCCGCAAGTGCAACCCAGTTAGTGACTCATAATACGACTGGCGCACAATCGACCGAGTTTGCCTTCAAGCTGCCGCCGCTCTCACTCGCCTTGTTGCAGCTGCGCGTGAGCCAAGCGGTAGAGAATCTTGCGGGCAACAACAGCGCCGCGAGCGCAATACAGAGCAGTCGCAACGATATTAGCCTCAAGGCGTTCTCCCTTGAGACATCAAAGCCGATGACGCTCGATTACTCGTCATTGCAACCCATTGTAAACACTATCCAATCAAGTCAGTTGACTAACCAAGTTAACTGGCAAGCGCAGCAACTCTTGATTGAAAAGCAGCTCAGCGTCAAAGGCCGAACACGTAAGCAGACTGTGCTTAAACTGGATAATTTAACGCTCGCGCAGACATTAAACTGGCAAAACCAACGCCTTAACGGCCATGAGCAGTGGCAAGTCGGCACGGTTGCGCTGCAAAGCGACCATCAATTACAGTTCGCCACGTCTCACAAATCCCTGCTGTTAACCGGTCAGTGGGCTGTCGATACCAGCATGACAGAGGCGCTATCTTTGCTTAACCAAACCCAGCCCTTGCCCGCTGAGTTAAATGTGACCGGTCATAACCAATTACAGGCACAATTTAAGCTGACACATGAGCCAGAGCAGACCCAATTTGCGATGCAAATTACCCAGTCGATGACAGAGCTGGAAGGTTTTTATCAAGACACGACCTTTGAAGGCGGGAAATTACAGGCCCAGTGCGAGTTCACCTGGGGGCAATCCTATAAGTCGCCGAAAGCGCCAGGCTATTTCAGTAGTTTAAGCCGACTAAACTGCCCGCAAACCATGATGACCTTTAACTTGTTCGATCCCGGTTTCCCCTTGACCGATATCGAAGTGGAGGCAGATATTGTCCTCGCCAAGGATGCAGAGAAGCTACCCGACAATTGGCTGCAACAACTCACGGGCTTGAGTGATACTGACGTGTCGATGACCGCCAAGGGCAAGGTATTGAGCGGCCAGTTCTTACTGCCTGATTTTAATTTAAAATTGCAGGACAAATCCCACGCCTATCTATTATTGCAGGGCATGAGCCTTGAGGAAGTGCTGCGCGTTCAGCCGCAAATTGGTATCTATGCCGATGGTATTTTCGATGGGGTGTTACCCGTGGATTTGGTCGATGGCAAAGTCTCGATCAGCGGTGGCCAACTGGCGGCCCGCGCACCCGGCGGCCTCATCGCCATTTCGGGTAATCCGGCGGTCGATCAAATGCGCCAATCGCAGCCTTATCTCGATTTTGTATTTTCGGCGCTAGAACATTTAGAATACAGCCAGTTATCTAGTAGTTTCGATATGGATCAAACCGGCGATGCCAACTTATTAGTGGAAGTCAAAGGCCGCAGCCGAGGGATTGAACGTCCTATCCACTTGAATTACTCTCATGAAGAGAACATGCTGCAATTATTCAGGAGTCTTCAGATTGGTAACGATCTGCAGGACAGAATCGAAAAATCCGTGAAGTAACAAGGAAACCTCAGTGAAGATCATTCAATTACAGCAAGTGAGTTTAGGTACATTGCTGCTACTGGCGGCATTGCAAGGCTGTGCGCCAACGGTAAAGATTGAGCCGCCTGACAAACCGATTGTGATTAATCTCAATGTGAAAATTGAACACGAGATAAAAATCAAAGTGGATAAGGAGCTAGATCAGCTTCTATCAGATGATAAGTTGTTCTAATCACAAAGAATTGAGGAATATACAATGAAATCAATGCCACTCAAAACCCTGCTACAAAAGCCCACATTACTGCTGTTGCTCGGCCTGAGTTTATTCAGCTTAAATGCCTTTGCTATGTCATTGCAGGAAGCCAAATCCCAAGGTTACTTAGGTGAGCAGCTCAATGGCTATTTGGGCCTAGTGCAAAATAATAGCGAGGCCAAAGCTGTGATGGACGATGTGAACAACAAACGCCGCGCCCATTACGAAACCATCGCTAAAAAGAACAATATCTCCGCCGCCGATGTGGCCAAACTTGCCGGTGAAAAAGCCATCGCCGCCACAGATAAAGGCAACTATGTGCAAAACGCCCAAGGAAAATGGGTTAAAAAGTAGAGAGTTAGCACTAGTAAGCGACTAAGCACTGACAAAAATGCCTGCAATTGCAGGCGTTTTTGTCTCTATCATTGATTACGGAATAAAAAAACGTACCTTTTTGATGCTGAGGCTGTACACCCATATCGCATCCATTGCAGCATTAAGCATTTTTAGCTATCAGAGCAGCCAGCGAGCACAATCTTTGATGCCTGAAATAAGGTTTGCTCAATCCAATCCCGAAAGTATGAAATACGTGAGTAATGTTCAATCACGCCATACTTGCCCTCTTCCCAATTGGTTGACTCGGCATTTTGCCATGAGCTGACACCGATAAGGCAAACTGAATCGGCCGGGGTGAGGTATGCGGGGCCACCCGAATCTCCAGGACCACTGATCCCCTCCAATGGCAAGGCATTTGCGTCACGGTCAAAGATAAATTGCAGCCATTGCTCCTGCACCCCGACCACGGCATTGTGTGCCGCACGTAATTGTTTATCGGCCCCCGCGACGCCCACCAGCCCATTACCATAATCGCCGCGTCCGACGAAGGTGGCTATTTTGCCCGTTTCGGTAGAGGAATGATTCAATTTAGCGAGTGTTGCATCTTCGATGGGAGAAGCCAATTGAACCAATGCGATATCGTAGGGAAAGTGCCTTTCTTTCCAAAGTGGATGTTTTATCACCTCTTTAATCGAGTAAAAATCCGTTTTAAATTGCACTTTATTGCCTATCTTTAGTTCATTGGCCACATGCGCCGCCGTCACAATCCATTGCTTATCGATAAGGCTGCCAATGCCAAGCACGATTTCATCACCTTTATAAAGTCCTAAAAAGGTGACCGTCGAATTATCGCTTTGCGCCGCCGCTTGGTATTTCGTGTCTTCCACATCATGCCTAATAATCATTGCATGGGCGGTACTCGTTATCGCCAGTAACAGTACGAACATCCATTTCATATTGAACTCCCTATCGTTGTATGTTCTCTTTCGCCACTATTCAGTTAACCGCGCACTTAGCCTTGACATAAGTTGGTATGAAGTAGAATTAACCGTGGTTAAATCTATCGCATTAAAGAGATGGTTTTAACCCTATATCAGCACAGACTTCGGCTAACATTTCTGCCGTCATTCCTGCTGGCAGTTTATCCAGTTTTGGCAGGGCGAATTGCTGCTGCAGTTTTGCGTCGCCACTGGTGATATCCTCAATCCAAGCGCTAAAGAAAGACACTCTGGAATACACTTCCACCACGCCATACTTGCCTATTTCGCCTCCACCCACTCTGGAGCTGATCCCAAGTAAGTAATGTATGCCCTCAAGCGTGAGATAGGCTGGACCACCACTATCACCGCCGCCAGAAACCCCTTCCAAGGGTAGCGCCTCATCCCCCGAATCGAATGTAAATGTTAATAATGGCCCTTGGGCAAATTCGACGCTATTTTGCGCTTTGCGCAGCACTCCTGCATTGGCGCCATTATCCACGGTTTGCCCCGTTAAACCACTTCCGGTGCCACCCGCCCCGATAAACCAGATGTTTTTGCCTAATTCATCGAAGCGTTTGTAGAGTCGAGCAGGCGCCACACCTGTTACGGTGTCGACTAATTTGATTAATGCAATGTCATGGCTAATGCCTGGCTGATACCCCTTATGCACAAATACACTGTCGACCTTATGGTCAGTATCCAGTATCCGAATATCACTCCCGGGGGTGATGCAAAAAGTGGCGTGAGCCGCAGTCACAATCCAATCTGGCTTGATTAAGACGCCATGGGCGCCATCGGTATAAAAAGTGGCTAAGGGTGGAAAATCGCTCGCATCAGCAAGGTACTTTTGCGCATCCACATCGTGGCGCACCACTAGGGCCGATGCCGATAGGCTAAAACAGAGGAGTAAAATCGTTAGAGTGATACGCATTATGTCCCTATGCCATTTAGATTGGGCGAGCGGATTAACTCAAATAAAATGCCCACACTAAGACGGTAACTACCGAGTGATTAAGGCAATGCTATTGCACCCAGCCATTCCTATTAAACCCGATATTCCTATTGGCGAGAACTTAACAGCTTTTTCTTATTTGAGATATAGCCGCTGCATTCAAATCATTCAGACGCAATGGAATAACATGACATGTTGAATGACATCGCAATTTATCCGTATAAAATAAAAAGCGCGGTGAACTTAATGTTCACTGCGCTTTTTATATTAACCCCTAGAGTTTAACTCTAGGGGTTAATGCTTGGGGGTTAACACTAGGCCGCGTTATTTAAAATACAAGCTATGGAATTTAAGGTGTTCTTCGATAAAGCTCGCAATAAAATAATAGCTATGGTCGTAGCCCGCCTGCATACGCAAATCTAAGGGGTAACCTTTTGCTTTGGCAATATCACTGAGCGTTTGCGGCATCAGTTGCGCCTCTAAAAAGCTGTCGGCGTCACCTTGGTCGACTAATACGGGCACTTCGTTAATCGCCAGTTTGAGTAACTCACAGGCATCGTATTGGCGCCAGTGCTCGCGATTCTCGCCCAAATACTCGGTAAAAGCTTTAATCCCCCAAGGCGCGTTGCTTGGATTACTGATAGGACTAAAGGCCGAGATTGAACTGTATCTGTGGGGATTGGTTAACCCTATGACTAACGCGCCGTGCCCGCCCATCGAATGGCCAGAAATAGCGCGTTGATCTGTTACGGGGAAATTGGCTTCGATCAACGCAGGCAGTTCATGCACTATATAGTCGTACACTTTATAGTGACGATTCCAAGGCGCTCTGGTCGCGTTCAAATAAAACCCCGCGCCGAGACCTAAGTCATAGGCTTTATCCGGAGCATCGGCAACATCATCGCCACGCGGGCTGGTATCCGGGGCGACGATAGCCATTCCCAGCTGAGCCGCAATACGCTGCGCGCCCGCCTTCTGCATAAAGTTTTCGTCGGTGCAGGTGAGACCCGATAGCCAATACAACACAGGCACAGGTTTGTTGGCCGTCTCGGGAGGCAGATAAATCGCAAAGCGCATCTCGCAATTCAGCGCCTGAGATTGATGGCGATACTGTTTGTGCCAACCACCAAAACTCTTGTTACAACTGATATTTTCTATGGTCATTTCAATCCCTTTCCTGTTCACTTTCAGCGTTTAGCTTGTCGTTCAAGACCCTATCACAAGCTTAAAACGCATAAGCAGCAGATAAGCCGTTAGCGTTTATCTGCTGCTGTGATGGCAAACTGAGCGCTTATTTATCGAAATGGATCACGCTGCGAATGCTCTTGCCTTCATGCATCAAGTCGAAGGCTTCGTTAACTTGCTCAAGTCCCATAGTGTGGGTGATAAAGTCATCGAGCTTAAACTCACCCGCTAGGTATTGCTCAACGATTTTAGGTAATTGCGAGCGTCCTTTCACGCCTCCGAAGGCAGAACCGCGCCATACGCGGCCCGTCACCAGTTGGAATGGACGGGTAGAAATCTCCTGCCCTGCGCCCGCAACCCCAATGATCACTGACTCGCCCCAGCCCTTGTGGCAACACTCGAGCGCGCTGCGCATCACATTGACATTACCGATACATTCGAAGGAGTAATCCACGCCGCCATCGGTCATCTCGACAATCACCTCTTGAATAGGTTTGTCGAAATGTTTCGGGTTAATACAATCGGTTGCCCCTAATTTACGGGCAAGTTCGAATTTGGATTCATTGATATCGATGGCAATGATCCGACTGGCTTTAGCCATTGTTGCGCCAATAATGGCCGAAAGACCGATACCACCAAGGCCGAAAATCGCCACGGTCGCGCCCTCTTCCACCTTAGCGGTGTTCATTACGGCGCCCATACCTGTCGTCACACCACAACCCAGCAGACAGATCTCTTCTAATGGCGCGGTTTTATTGACTTTAGCCAATGAAATCTCAGGTAATACAGTGTATTCAGAGAAAGTAGAACAACCCATGTAATGGAAAATGGGCTGGCCATCTTTATAGAAACGCGTGGTGCCATCTGGCATTAAACCTTTGCCTTGGGTCGCACGGATCTTCTGGCACAGGTTTGTTTTACCCGATAAACAGAATTTACATTCGCCGCATTCTGGTGTGTAAAGTGGGATCACATGGTCGCCCACCTGCACGCTGGTCACGCCTTCGCCCACTTGCTCAACAATACCACCGCCTTCATGGCCGAGGATCGCAGGGAACACGCCTTCCGGATCGTCACCACTTAAGGTAAACGCATCGGTATGGCATACCCCAGTCGCCACGATGCGAACTAACACTTCGCCGGCTTTAGGTAACATCACATCGACTTCTTCAATCTTGAGCGGCTGTCCCGGCCCCCAGGCCACGGCGGCCTTTGACTTGATAAACTGTGGTTTTTCGTTCGACATGCTTGCCTTTCCTTCTCTTAATCAATGGGCTTATCGATTTACGGCTTATCCTAGCCCGACTCGCTTGTAAGCATAGATTGGGGCGGGCGGATAAGCTTAAAAATAGTGTGCAGTAATGCAGTCACTAGATTGTATTTATTTCCTGAGGATTGATAATCTAGCATTTTGGCAATTCATTTTTACTAAGGGGTAATAATGTACCTTTGGGATGGCATATCAGAATTTGTGGCAGT
This sequence comes from Shewanella sp. Shew256, assembly GCF_002196695.1. Classification (NCBI taxonomy): domain Bacteria; kingdom Pseudomonadati; phylum Pseudomonadota; class Gammaproteobacteria; order Alteromonadales; family Shewanellaceae; genus Shewanella; species Shewanella sp. Shew256. Next base: position 214,832 of record NZ_NAJR01000004.1, read on the forward strand.
GGCCGAAGCCGAGAACTTTACCTTGGCGGCGCAGCGCCTCAATGTGTCCACCGCCCACGTGAGTCGGCAAATCGGCGCGCTGGAGAATCGCCTCGGCACTAAGCTGTTTTACCGTACGACTCGTAAGGTATCGCTCACCGAAGAAGGCACGATTTATTATCGCCATTGCCGCCAGTTGCAGACAGGACTCGAGGAGGCTGAGCGGGCCATTACCGATCTAAAGGGCTCACCCCAAGGATTAGTAAAACTCACCGCGCCCGTGGCCTACGGCGAAAAATTTATCATGCCATTGCTCAATGATTTTATGGTGCAGTATCCCAGCGTGGAATTTAATGTCGACTTGACCAACAGAACCTTAGACTTGATTGAAGGCGGCTATGATTTGGCTATTCGCCTTGGCAAACTCGCCGACTCCAGCCTGATGGCCAAACCCTTAAGTAGCCGCACCCATTATGTGGCCGCCTCACCCAGTTACGTTGAAAAATACGGTGAGCCCCATACGCTTTCGGAATTAAATCAACATAATTGCCTGATCGGAAATCACAATTACTGGCGCTTTATCGAAAATGGCCGCGAGCGCAATATCAAGGTACGTGGCAACCTTATCTGCAACAGCGGTTATGCCCTGCGCGATGCAGCGTTAAAGGGCATAGGGATCGTGCAACTCCCTGATTATTATATTGAGGAAGATATTCATGCGGGTAGACTCATCTCCTTCCTCGACGCCCACCGCGAAGCTAAAGAAGGCATTTGGGCGCTCTACCCCCAGAATCGTCACCTGAGCGCCAAAGTGCGGGTATTAGTGGATTATCTGGCGGAAAAACTAGCAATTGTGAATGCGTAGTAGCGAGTTCATCGCGGCGACCCAGAGTAATAAATCATCCAATTTTAGTAGCAATAACGCCGCTGAGTTTGATGGATTACACGCTATTTAGCGCCAGTTCTCCCTCAGGGTGTAATACAACATCCCTAGGGCAAGGGCCTGATTACCAAACCATTCATTCAATGGGATACGGATATGACGCATCGCGGAGAAGAGATCGAACTCGCGCATTTGCCCATCGATCGCCTGCCCCATGATCTCTGCCATAATATGAGAAGTCGCGACACCATGACCCGAATATCCCTGACAATAGAAGATATTCGGCGCTATCTTGCCCAATTGGGGAATACGGTTAATCACTATCCCCGCCATGCCAGCCCAGGCAAATTCAATGTCAACGCCCTTTAACTGGGGGAAAGTGCGTTCAATCGCCGGACGCAGCTCGGCGGCAACGTTTTTAGGATCGCGGCCGCTGTAATTGGTACCACCGCCAAACATCAACCGGTTATCGGCGGTTAAGCGGTAATAATCCAGTACGAAGCGGCAATCATACACGGCTAAATCCTGCGGATTGAGTTGCTTAGCCAGCTCTGGCGGCAATTGTACCGTCGCGCAATTGCCAAGTGAGGCGGGAAATAACATGCCCCGCAGCTGTGGTCGGCCCAATTTGTGATAGGCATTACCGGCGATAAGCACACTATTTGCTTTCACCCTACCCTTTGGCGTGACTACAGTTGCCAGCTCTCCTTGCTGTATATCCAGCACCTGCGAATGTTCAAAAATTTTGGCGCCCAAAGAGGCCGCAGCTCGCGCTTCACCAAGACATAAATTCACCGAATGCAGATGCATATTACGCCGATTAACCAACCCGCCGTGATACAAGGGCGAAGCTAAGTAGGTGGGCATCTCCTGCGCAGACACTAAGGTCATAAATTCCCCCATGCCACGACGATTGGCTTCATCGAACATTTGCTGTAACTCGCCCAGATGTGCGGGGCGATACGCCGTCTGGATATGGCCAAATTTTAAGTCACAATCAATGTCATACTTCGCCACTCGGTTTTTAATAATATCGTGGCCGCGCCAGCGCAGGTTCCACACATAATCCTCGGCCTCCTGACCAAGCAGACACCGCAATTGCTTGGTCATGGCGGCATCGCCGGACAAACTTCCTGTCACTTGACCACCATTGCGGCCTGTGGCGCCCCAGGCAATTTTATTTGCCTCTAATAATGCGACTTTGTAGCCTTTTTCAGACAATTCTACCGCCGTCGCTACACCGGTAAACCCGCCGCCAATAATGGCCACATCGACCCGAACATCACCTTCAAGTTGTGGATAATCAGACTCTTGTTTGATGGTAGCATTGTAATAAGAGGCGCAGCGTGTGGCAGACATAGGGATCCTTTGAACAGATTTGAGTTATTTTTGTTTTATATTTTTTACATTTGTTCAGAATTTTTGAGTATATCGAAGCCAATATCTGGGTCAATAGAAGATTGTAGGAACGAAATGAAACTCAACCCGTGCACCCATCCAGAAACGTGCTTATCAATAGAATTCACCGCCGCATTGGCTTAAGCTAGAGACCATTACAACCACGAGGGCTGACAGGTACAACGCAATATCTGTAGGACAAACATTCTGTCCGCCCCTCGCAAGGAAAAATTTAGGACATACCATGTTTCAGGATCCTCAAACGCCGCCTAGCTTGCTGCCCTTTTCTCAAGCCTGTGAAAATAACAAAGCGCCCATACTCGCCGTGCTAGAAACCGCCTTTGCCAGTGCCAAACAGGTGCTTGAAATTGGCAGCGGCACCGGACAACACGCGGTCTACTTTGCTGAAAATCTGCCTCAGCTTTTTTGGCAAACCAGCGACCAAACCGATTACCTTGAAGGTATTAGCGCAAGATGCAGCCAACAAGGGCATCAAAAAGGCATCAACAACCTCGGCTTGCCCTTCGCACTCGATGTCACCCAGCCTTGGCCCATCGATGACATCCGTATCGACGCCGTGTTCAGTGCCAATACCCTGCACATTATGAGTCAAACCATGGTTGAAGCCTTCTTTGCTGGCTTGGGCCAATATTTGCCACAACTCAAGACTCTCTGTATTTACGGCCCTTTTAACTACCAAGGCCAGTTTACTAGCGACAGCAATCGTCAATTTGATCAGTATTTAAAACAAAGAGATAGTGAGAGTGGGATTCGGGACATAGAACGGATTATTCAGCTCGCCCAAGCGCAAGGCATCACACTGATTGCAGATACCGCCATGCCAGCCAATAATCGGCTGCTGCATTTTTCAAAACGCACCACTGATTCATACTAAGTAAAAAACTAACTTAATCATGTGGTTAATCTGTACTAACTGACTAGCAAGCCAATTTAACACTCAGTCCCATTTGCGAATAGAACAATGCTCGCTACAATTACTGTATTTATATACAGTAATTATATTGCTATGCGTGTTTACCCTATTATTCCTTGGCCCGCTCACGCGGGAATTAGCGGCTTTGAAAGCCCAGCAGCAGAATATACTCAGCTTGGATTGTGTCTTGATGATTTACTCGTATTGCACCCCAGTGCAACACGGCTTTGCATCGCTCAAGGCGATTCGATGAAAGGTGTCGGCATATTCGATGGCGATCTGCTGGTCATCGATCGCCATGTTAAACCTCACACAGGGTGTGTGATTTATGGCCAACTCAATGGCGAGTTCATCTGCAAAATCTATGATGAAAAACAGAGAATGCTGCTCTCTTCCCATGAAAACTGCCAAGCCATAGTGATACACGATTACGATGATTTTTGCATTGAAGGAGTCGTGATCCGAACCTTGAGGCAACATTTCTATCTCAATGATTCTATTAATATTGCTTCAGACTATTCTGAGCTTAGGACAAACCTGGATGATCTATTGGTATTACACCCTTGCGCAACCTGGTTTGGTGTCGCCCAAGGGGACTCCATGCAAGATGAAGGGATATATGATGGAGATATATTAATTATTGACCGACAAGTTAACGCATTACAGGGAGCCGTTATCGTTGCCCAGCTCAATGGCGAGTTTATCTGCAAAATTTTTGATAAAAAACGCAGGATGTTACTGTCTGCTAATCCGCAATACCATGCCGTGCCGATACGAGATTGCGACACTTTTAGTGTTGAAGGAATCGTTATTCGCTCGGTTAGAATGCATTTTAAATCTTCATTACAGGGCTTATGGTCATGTACGCCTTAGTCGATGCCAACTCGTTTTATTGCTCCGCTGAGCAAGTGTTCCGCCCCGATTGGCGCGGCAAACCGATTATCGTACTAAGCAATAACGATGGCTGTATCGTGGCTGCCAACCGTCAGGCCAGAGAACTCGGCATCCCCAAATTTGCGCCGTATTTTCATGTCAAAGAACAATGCGCCAAACTAGGGGTAATAGTGTGTTCTAGCAACTACGAGCTGTATGCCGATTTGTCGGCAAAAATGATGGAAATCATCGGCCGCTTCGCTCCCGACCAACATATTTACTCCATTGATGAATCATTTTTATCCTTCAAGCACTGCCACACCAGCATCCCCTGCTTAAAAACACACGGCCTGCGCATCCGCCAAACCGTTTGGAAAGAAGCGCGCATCCCCGTTTGCGTTGGCATAGGTGCAACACTCACACTGGCTAAAATCGCTAATCATGCCGCTAAAAAATTACCCGGCTATCATGGTGTTTGCCTGATAGATAATGAACCTCAACGAATTGAAATTCTTAAACAACTCTTAGTCAGTGATGTATGGGGTATTGGGCGCCGCCTCAGCAAAAAACTGGTGAGTATGGGCATTCACACCGCTTACGATCTGGCACAAATGCCAACAGGTCTTGCTCGCAAGCAATTCAGCATAGAGATAGAGCGAACCGTCCGAGAGCTTAATGGCACAGCCTGTAAACAATGGGAGCACACACGGGCAGATAAACAACAGATATTTTCCACTCGCTCCGTGGGTGAGCGCATCATGGATTTTGAGGCGTTACTACAAGCATTGAGCAAACACGTTGGGATTGCAGCGGCAAAAGCCAGAGCGCAGGGTTCATGCTGCAAATCGATGCTGATTTTTGCCAATAACTCCCCTTACGATGAACAACCCGTTGGTTTTAAATCCCTTATCCATTTCCCCACTGCAACCAATTGCACCATTGAGATGACGCAAGCAGCGTCTTTAGCAGCACCAAGATTATTTCGACCAGGAGTTAAGTACTACAAGATAGGAATAGGCCTGATAAATCTCGAACAAAATAGGTATCAACAACTCGATTTGTTCAATTTATCTAAAACTAAACCCACACTAATGAACGCATTTGATGGAATAAATGCCCGTTATGGGCGAGATACCTTATTTTTAGCCGCACAAGGCATAGAACAGAAATGGGCAATGCGCCGCGCATTACTCACACCACAATACACGACGCTGTGGGGTGGCATACCTAGAGTAAAATGCTAGCCGTTCATTGCAAGAACTGGAGTGACCTAAATTTTGCCCAAAACAACAGAATAAATTAGTAAAAACCGATGCTATTACATAAATATGGAAGGGCGTTGGCAATAAAAAGCCCTCGTTTGAGGGCTTTTATCATTTTAACTTAAGCAAAATCAATTGCTCGCGTCTTGAAAAGCGTTACGGCTGTTCAGGCTTAGTTTCAAACAAACTCAATTAGCTCAACGCTAATACATAATCGATGGCACTGGTGATTGCCGCGACTTGGGCTAGGTTGCACTCTGCGGGTGTGGCCGATGGGCTGTCTGGATACACTTCGGTGGTGGTGTTATAAATACAGCCCGTCACACTGCTGCATAAACCTAGCGCTTTCAACGGGTAGTTGATCACTCCGTGTTGCACCACAGTTGAGCCAATAATCTCGCCCTTGTCATCGGCGGGCGCGATGTGAGTCACTTTACTCACCCCATCGATAATCGCCTTTTGGAAGGCATCCTGCGGATTTTCGGTATCACCTACGGCATAAAAACCATCTGGAATGGTGCCGGGGATAAAGTCTTTGCCGTCACGCGCGGCCAAGGCTGGACGAAATTCGTCTTCATCCGAGTCGGTGGTTTCATGTAAATCCACATGCACATCAAAACCTTGTGGAACGCTTGCCACCAGTGCCATCAGTACTGCCGACTCTTCAGCGGGACTATTGGCATAAAACGAGCGGTTGGGATCGATAGCTTTCGGATTCCAGCGATTAATGGTCTCATATCCCCAAGGGCTCACGCATACTGCCACCACTAGGTTTACCCGCTTCGCATAATGAGCCGCGTTGTTAGCCAAAAAGGCCAAGGCGCCATGCACGCCACTGGTTTCATAGCCGTGTACGCCACCTGTGACTAAGACGGTTTTCTTGTTCGGATCGAAGCTTGCTGATTTGACCGCAAACAAGGGATAACGCACAGGATCAATTGATAAGGCGCCATATTGCACCACGCTCAGCCCTAATTCGGCCAGTTGTGACTCCATCGCTTTTAGTGGCGTGACAACATTGTCTTGGTAAGAACGCTTAATTTGCGTGCTAGCAAACCATGCCGCCTTTTCGGCATCGCCCCATTTTTCACCGACTGTCCCGATTGGGTAAAAACTCACATTCGCCATAGGTTCTCTTCTTCTGATTTTATGTTTTGGTCTTATGGTTAAAGATCGTTATAGATCAAAGCACGAGTTGCATTGGAATATCGCGGATCCCACCGCGCTCGCGAATATCGCTTTGCGCAATAAAGCCAAAGCGCTGATAGACTGGCAGCGCATTCACCGCAGAATTGACGGTAAAAGTGCCGGGATTCCCCTTGGCTAGACACTCAGCTTTGGCAAGCTCCCACAGCTGAAGCGAAAGACCTTGCCCCTTGGCGATATCCGCCACAAATAAATGATAAAGATGACTGTTATCCTTCATCCCCACCACCCCAACGAGTTCGCCAGCCTCATTCACTGCAACATGATATTGATAACCTGAGGCAAAATAATGCGCCACCGATTCCACCGACATGGCTTTGACTAAGGTTTCAGCGCCCACATCTGTACACGTGGGAGCGATATAAACTCGTGTAAGCAGCGTAATTAACGCGCTTATCGACTCAATATCTGCTGTAGTCGCCGCTCTGATCTGCATCTTCATTCCTTGATAAGTCCAGTGTTTAATTGGCTACGATTAACAATCCTAGTATTAAAAAGCCAGAACAGGGTTCTGGCTTTGGCAACAAGTTAAAGGGACTTAATACCCAGTGGATTTAAGTCCATCATCTTCGATTACTTTTTCGTCCAGCTATCCATCCAACGGAACACGTTCGCGTACCATTGTTCTAGGTTTTCTGGCTTTAAGATCCAGTGGTTTTCATCAGGGAAAATTAACAGCTCTGATGGAATACCCTTACGCTGCATATAGCTGAATGAGGCTAAACCTTGGCCATAAGGCACACGGAAGTCCTTCTCACCATGGATAACCAGCATTGGCGTCTTCCAGTTTTCCACATAGTTTACTGGGTTAAACTTCTCATATAACGCTTTGTTATCTGAGTAAGTGCCGCCAAACTCATGCTCTGGGAACCACACTTCTTCGGTCACATAGTACATGGAGCGCATATCGAATAGACCCGCGTGGTTAACGAGGCACTTAAAGCCATCGTTCCAGTTGCCTTGGATCCAGTTCATCATGTAGCCGCCGTAAGAGCCACCCAAGGCACAGGCATTTTGTGGATCGAGCCATTTTTGTTGCTGGCTCACCGCAGCCAGACCCTTTTGTAAGTCCTCTAATGGCTTACCGCCCCAATCTTGGCTGATAGAATCGGTAAAGGCTTGGCCGTAACCGGTTGAACCATGGAAGTCCACCATCACAACGCCATAACCCGCGCCTGCCCATAACTGAGCATTCCAACGACCACTGAAGGCGTTACCAAATGAACCTTGTGGACCACCGTGGACTAAGTATGCAATCGGGTACTTTTTGCCTTCTTGGTAGTTAGCAGGTTTGATCCAGTAACCGTAAACATCTTCGTTATTCCAACCCTTAAAGCTAAATTGTTGGAATTCACCGAATTTGATTTCGGCCAGCTTGTCTTTGTTGACTTCAGTCAGACGCTTCAGGCCTTGGCCGTCGGTGTTGATGCGGTACAGATCGCCCGGCTCAACTAAGGTTTTGCTGTCGAAGATCAGTTGATCGTCGGCGATCGCAATCAGGCTATTGCTGCCGTCGCTGTAGACAGACTGCACATCACCAAACTGAGTATTCACTTTGAAAATAGACACTTGACCAATGTCCTGCGCCGTCACATACAGAGTACGGTTGTCCGGTGCAAACATCAGCGAGCTTGGGCTTCTGTCCCACAGCGGTGCCACTTCCTTCGACTGTCCAGTGCTGGTATCACGCAGCATAATGCGGTAACGGTCAGCTTCGAAGCCGGGTTTAGTCATCGCGAGGTACGTCATATAACGGCCATCGCTTGAGAATGTTGGCTGGGCGTCCCAAGCGATGTTATCGGCAGTTAAGTTAGTGGCCTTACCACCGTTCACACTCACCTGCCACAGATCGTAGTTTGTGGTCCAAGCTTGATCTTTACTTGGCGCTTTCGCGCTGTACACCACATATTTACCGTCTGGCGTGAAAGTCACTTCTTCCATGCCTGAGAATGGCTTAGGTGGGGTTTCTGTGTCTAAACCTTGGGTGATATCCACCACTTTGGTCAGCTTCTCGCCGTTAAGGGCACCCACGAATAAATGGTTACGGGCATGGTCTTCCCAGGTATCCCAGTGACGCACCATCAACTGCTTGTATTCACGGCCCGTCGATTTACGCTCTTCTTCGGCCTTAAATTTGTCTTTCGAACAAGCTAAGTCTTTACACTCTGGGAAGACGCGCATGCTGAGCACGATTTGCTTGCCATCGTTAGAGAGTTTGTAACCATCGATATCCAATGGCAGATCAGAAACTTGCTGCGCTTCGCCGCCCGTTAATGGCAGTTGGAACAGTTGGCTTGAACCGCTGCGGCTGGCGAGGAAATAAATCGATTTGTCATCGTTTGCGAAGCTGACATCGTGCTCAGTACCCGCAGCCGAGGTGATCTGCATCGGTTTAGCATCCGCTTGCGTCAGATCGAGAAGATATAAATCTGAGCTCGCCTCTCCCTTGTCATTAACGGTTTTCAGGCCGTAGACCAATTTTGTGCCATCATGGGACACCGCGGCCGAATGCAATTTGTTGAGTTTAACCAGCTGTTGCACAGTAAAAGGCTTAGGATCGGCCGCGTGGGCAGAGCAGGCCAAACCTGCCGCGCCAAGCGCCAATAGGAGAGGAGCTATTTTCATTGTTATATCCATCTTTTGTTAAACACATTCGGTAGTTGTACCGAATGAACGGTCAAAACGATCATCAATCGTCTTTGTGAAGATAAGTTTGCCACACTAACGAAACAAAAACGCTCAAGCAAGCCAAAAGGCGTACTTGAGCGTATTTTTTTGTGACAAATTGTCAGTCAGCATCGAATGGTGTCATTGAGTACCACTCGCCGCCCTTTCCCGCTCAAACCCCGCTTAAAAAAGCGACATTTTTGCAAGAAGGACATTCGCTTAGGCCATTTGCTTAAGCTTTGGCGTTAGCGATATTTACTTTCCAAATCGCAGGGCCAGTTTCATGGGCATTCACGCCGTTTGAGTCTACCGCCACAGTCACTGGCATATCTTCAACGTCAAACTCGTAAATTGCTTCCATACCTAAATCGGCAAAGGCTACTACGCGGGATTTCTTAATGGCTTTCGACACTAAGTAAGCCGCGCCGCCCACAGCCATCAGGTACACAGCTTTGTGTTTCTTGATAGATTCAACGGTTGCTGGACCACGCTCAGCCTTACCAATCATGCCCATCAGGCCAGTTTTATCCAGCATCAGGTCAGTGAACTTGTCCATACGGGTTGCAGTTGTCGGGCCAGCAGGACCTACAACTTCGTTACCGACTGGGTCAACAGGGCCCACGTAGTAGATAAACTTGCCAGTAAAGTCCACACCTTCTGGTAAACCTTCACCGCTTTCAATCAGGCTTTGGATACGTTTATGGGCAGCATCACGGCCGGTAAGCATTTTACCGCTTAACAGAATGGTTTCACCGCTCTTCCACTGCTCGATATCAGCTTGTGTGACTGTATCTAAGTTAACGCGGCGCACATCGCTGCCCACTTCGCGGGTGATTTCTGGCCAGTAGCTCAGTGAAGGAGGCGCAAGATCCGCAGGGCCAGTACCATCTAAATGGAAGTGTACGTGACGAGTTGCGGCGCAGTTCGGGATCATGACTACAGGTTTTGATGCTGCATGAGTCGGCGCTGATTTGATTTTCACGTCTAACACTGTGGTTAAACCGCCAAGGCCCTGCGCACCAATACCGAGGTTGTTAGCACGCTCAAAAATGTCTAAACGCAGTTTTTCTTCGCTGGTTTCTGCGCCGCGCGCCATTAACTCATGGATATCCACGCTTTCCATCAGCGCTTCTTTCGCCAGTACGGCCGCTTTTTCAGCGGTGCCGCCAATACCGATACCGAGCATACCTGGAGGACACCAGCCTGCGCCCATGGTTGGCAGCGTTTTTTCAACCCAAGCGGCGATATCGTCAGATGGGTTTAACATCACCATCTTGGCTTTGTTTTCACTGCCGCCGCCTTTGGCAGCAATAGCCACTTCCACATGGTTGCCTGGCACCATATCGATATGCACCACGGATGGCGTGTTGTCTTTGGTGTTTTTACGGCTACCGGCAGGGTCGGCCACAATCGATGCACGCAATGGGTTATCTGGGTTGGTATAAGCACGACGCACACCTTCATCGACCATTTGCTGCACGGTCATATCGGTTTTGTCCCACTTAACCCCCATACCAATCTTAACGAAGGTGGTCACGATACCCGTGTCTTGGCACAGAGGGCGTTTACCTTCGGCAGACATACGCGAGTTAATCAAAATTTGCGCAATCGCATCCTTCGCCGCCGCACTTTGCTCACGCTCATAAGCTTCGCTCATGGCATCAACAAAATCTTTTGGGTGGTAATAGGAGATGTATTGCAGGGCATCGGCCACACTTTCAATAAAGTCGGCTTGTTTAATCACTACATTTTCAGACGTTTCATGGTGAGATGACATAGTAGGTGCGCTCCAGCAGCCTTTAGGGCCTTACTTGTTTTTTGTGTAATTCTTTCTGGGCCAATATGATACTCTTTCCCATCTTTTTGGGCTACATCACATTTTTAGATAGGGTTAATTGATGGCAAATAGGGCGGCATTACCGCTGGCAGTACGCCAACTTGACTGGACTTTCAGCACAGCAGCAATCTTCGAACACTTTGCGGCAGAATCTTGGGCCATATTGCTCGACTCGGCCAATGCGCCCCATCAGGACGCTAAATTCGATATGATTTGCGCAGGTCCCATCGCCACCCTCATCACCCAAGGCGAGCTCACTGACATTCGAGTTCATCTGCCTGAATTAGCCGAGCCGCCTCACCTCAGCCCGCAGGATGACCCTTTTACGCTGGTTAATTTGCTGCTGCGTCATTGGTATCCGCAATCCTTTAGCTGCAATTTGCCCTTCAGTGGCGGCGCCATGGGCAGCTTTAGTTATGATTTAGGCCGCCGAATTGAACAGCTCCCCAGTACTGCGGCGCAGGATATTCACCTCGGCGAGATGAATATTGGCTTTTACGACTGGGCATTGATTTTCGATTATCAGCAGCAAAGCTGGTTTATGGTGCACTATTTAGGGGATGCCGCGCTCGATGTTCAATTGAAAATCATTGAAGCAAAAATAGCCGACACCACCAAACAGGCTGAGTTTCGCCTCACCAGCCCTTGGTCGGCGCAGCTCACCAAAGCCCAGTACACCTCAAAATTTAATCAAGTACAGGCGTATCTGCATAGCGGTGATTGCTATCAAATTAATTTAACCCAGCGCTTTGAAGCTGAGTATCAAGGCGATGAATGGCGTGCTTACTGCAAGCTACGAAGTGCCAATCAAGCGCCCTTCTCCGCCTTTATGCGACTGGATGACAATGCGATTTTATCGATTTCGCCCGAGCGCTTTATTCAGCTTCGCGGTGACGACATTCAAACCAAACCGATTAAAGGCACTCTACCGCGCCATAGCGACCCAGCGCTAGATAAACAAGCGGCGCAAGCTCTCGCCCATTCGCCCAAGGATCGCGCCGAAAACGTGATGATTGTGGATTTGCTGCGTAACGACATCGGCAAAGTCGCAGCGCCCGGTACTGTGCAAGTGCCACATTTGTTTGCTGTCGAAAGCTTTCCGGCGGTGCACCATTTAGTCAGTACCGTTACCGCCAAGCTCGACCCACAATACCATGCCTGTGACTTGCTGCGGGCGGCCTTTCCCGGCGGTTCGATTACCGGTGCGCCTAAAATCCGCGCCATGGAAATTATTGAAGAACTGGAACCCTCACGCCGCAGTCTGTATTGTGGCTCCATGGGTTATATCAGCCAAGATGGACAAATGGACAGCAGTATCACCATACGCACGCTAGTGGCTGAACAAGGTAAGCTCTATTGCTGGGCGGGCGGCGGCATAGTCGCCGACTCGAATGTCGATGCCGAGTACCAAGAAAGCTTCGATAAGATTAGCCGCATCTTACCCTTACTCGATAGCCCTCAATAAGCGTCAGCACACGAATAGGAAGCCTATGGATCAAGCGGAATTTAGACTCAGATTTAATCTGCATCCTTTAGCCACGCAAGATCCGGCGGCTATCCCTCACCTTGGGTTACGTAAAGCCGCGGTACTCATCCCCTTGCAGGAAATCCAAGGCGAGCTCAATCTGATTTTAACCCAAAGACCGATGCACCTTAGGGCGCACCCAGGGCAAATTAGTTTTCCCGGCGGCAAGATTGAACCCAGTGACAGCAGCGCCATTACGGCCGCACTTAGGGAAGCGGAAGAAGAAATTGGCCTTTGCCGGGAAAATGTTGAAGTGATAGGCACCTTCCCCGCCCATAACACCTTTACCGGTTTTGAAATCACTCCTGTCGTAGGCATGATTAAGCAGGATTTTTCCTTAAGGCTCGATCCCGGCGAAGTCGCCGACTGTTTTACCGTGCCTTTAAGCTTTTTTATCGAGCCGCAAAATCGCCACCGCAAACAGTTTTTACGCCAAGGGCGTTATTACAGCGTACATTTTATTCCCTATCAGCAGCGTTTTATCTGGGGCGCAACGGCGGCGATTATCGATCACCTCTGTCGGCATTTGAGTCTGCCCGAGGAGATGCTGTAAACCCGCATTCCCCTTTTGGATAATTCAAATCACAAAATGCACGTATAGACCCGCCGCCAGCGAGGTTAGCAGCAGCAAGGGAATATTAAACCAATAACCGAGTTTGCTGTGGTGGGCGACATAGTAATTAAACGCCAGACTAATCAGGCTTATCGCACCACAGCCCCAGATGATGTATTGCAGTAATTCGGTTTCGCTTGGGTCCCAATAGTGTCTGAAGGTTTCACCGCGACTCAAGTAGGATCCGACCTCTCGTTCGGGGCGAGCCTCGCCAAACACCATCAACGCGTACACCGCCAAGGTCCAGCCCAGAATGGATAATGTGGCGAGGATCATCTGAAATATTTTGACTTTCCGCATACCGCCTCCCAAGTTTTAAGGCACCCTATCACTCAATATTAGTAATATTAACCTCAGGATACCTTTTTCAGCTTGAGAAAAGCCACCAGCAAGGTAATATAAACCTCCAAAAATTTTCATATAAAACGTTTCGTTGGAGAACTAAGCAACAATGAGCATTGCATCGGTCGCTTCTGTATTTAAAGGTGAGCACGCAGTTGGTTCGACAGTCACAGTCCGTGGCTGGGTCAGAACCCGTCGTGACTCTAAAGCTGGCATCTCTTTTTTAGCTGTCTATGACGGCTCCTGCTTTAATCCTATTCAAGGTGTTGTGCCAAATAGCTTAGAAAATTACGACAACGAAGTGTTAAAGCTGACAGCTGGCTGCTCTGTGATCGTAACCGGTGAGATTGTTGAATCTCCTGGCGCTGGCCAAGCCTATGAGCTGCAAGTTACTCACGTTGAAGTAACTGGTTGGGTTGAAGATCCAGACACTTACCCTATGGCGGCTAAGCGTCACTCAATCGAGCATTTACGCGAACTGGCCCACTTACGCCCACGTACCAACATCATTGGTGCCGTTGCCCGCGTACGTAACTGTTTATCTCAAGCGATTCACCGTTTCTACCATGAAAACGGTTTCGTGTGGGTGTCTACACCGCTGATCACCGCATCAGACTGTGAAGGCGCGGGTGAAATGTTCCGTGTCTCCACACTGGATATGGAAAACCTGCCACGCACTAGCGATGGTAAAGTAGATTACGACAAAGACTTCTTCGGTAAAGAGGCGTTCTTAACCGTATCGGGCCAGCTGAACGGCGAAACCTACGCCTGCGCCCTGTCAAAAATCTACACCTTTGGCCCGACTTTCCGTGCTGAAAACTCAAACACCAGCCGCCACTTAGCGGAATTCTGGATGGTTGAGCCAGAAGTCGCTTTCGCCACCTTAAGCGATATCGCCAGCCTTGCTGAAGGCATGCTGAAATACGCCTTCAACGCCGTATTAGCCGAGCGTATGGACGATCTGGAATTCTTCGCCCAGCACGTGGATAAAACCGTGATTGAGCGTCTGCAATCTTTCGTATCGAGTGATTTCGCTCAGGTGGATTACACCGATGCAGTAGACATTCTGCAAAAATGTGGTCGTGAGTTCGAATTCCCAGTGTCTTGGGGTATCGACTTATCCTCTGAGCACGAGCGTTATCTGGCCGAAGAGCACTTCAAAGCCCCTGTGGTGGTGAAGAACTATCCAAAAGATATCAAAGCCTTCTACATGCGCCTTAACGAAGACGGTAAAACCGTTGCCGCGATGGACGTGTTAGCCCCAGGCATAGGTGAAATCATCGGTGGTTCACAACGTGAAGAGCGTTTAGACGTGCTGGATATGCGTTTAGAAGAAATGGATCTGAACAAAGAAGATTACTGGTGGTATCGCGATCTGCGTCGTTACGGCACAGTGCCACACTCAGGTTTCGGTCTGGGCTTCGAGCGTTTAGTGTCTTACGTAACGGGCGTATCGAACATCCGTGATGTGATCCCATTCCCACGCGCGCCACGCACCGCAAACTTCTAATTTGTCCGTTAACAGACAAATCCTTTAAAACGCGCCTCGGCGCGTTTTTTATTGCCCTGTAAAAATGCGTTAAAATTCATCACTCGGTCAAACTCCTTCGCCTGAGTCCTTGCACTTTAGGGGGCAAGAAATCTAAGATGGCTGCGGCTAACTTATGTGCTTAGCGCAGATAACGGCCCTGTTGCAGGAAGTGACGAAGTTGTCGTTAGTAAGCGAGTTGCAAAAGGCAACTCAACAGCATTTTGCTCAATCGAGGAATCATAATGTCAAAAATCAATTTACTTTTGCTGTGCGGCGGTGGAAGTGCGGAACACGATATTTCCCTACTGTCGGCTAATTATTTTGAAACCTCATTAGCAAAATCCGAGCAGTTTAATGTACTGCGCGTGGTACTGGACAAGTTTGGCCAATACCAAACCGCCGCAGGCGATGACTGTGAGCTGACCAATAACCGCGAAATTCGCTTCCGTGATGAAACTAAGTCGCCTTGGCCTGTGGATTATGTCATTCCTTGTATTCACGGCTATCCAGGGGAAACAGGCGACATTCAGTCTTACTTTAATCTTATCCAACTGCCCTACTTTGGTTGCGAATCCGAAGCCAGCAGCAACTGTTTTAACAAGATCACCGCTAAGATGTGGTTCAGCGCCTTAGGCATTCCTAACACACCTTACATCTTCTTAAATCAATACGATGATGAAGCGATTGCCCAAACCCAAGCGGCGCTCGAAAACTGGGGTTCGATTTTCGTCAAGGCCGCATCCCAAGGCTCATCGGTCGGTTGCTATAAAGTCGATGACAGCAGCAAAGTGGCTGACGTGTTAAAAGATGCCTTTGGCTACGCGCCCTATGTGATTGTTGAGAAAACCATTAAGGCCCGTGAGCTGGAAGTCGCGGTCTATGAGTATCAAGGCGAAGTGGTCGCGACGCTGCCGGGCGAAATCATCTGTGATAGCAATACCTTCTACACCTTCGATGAAAAATACGCCAAGAGCAGTAAGGCACGCACCGATGTGGTCGCGCAAAATGTGCCAACTGACATTAGCGAGCAGATCCGCGCCTATGCGATTAAAGCCTTTAAGGGCATGAAGCTGCGCCATCTGTCACGCATCGACTTTTTCTTAACCCAAGATAATGAAATTCTGCTCAACGAAATCAATACCTTCCCGGGTTCGACACCGATTTCGATGTTTCCTAAGATGTTGCAAAACCATGGGCATGATTTTACCGAATACTTAAGTTTAGTGATTAACGGCCAGTTAGCGGCTAAGTGATAGACCGAGTGATAGGCTAAGTAAACTGAAAAGCGCGCCTATATGGCGCGCTTCTTTTTTGAGGCTTGTTCGAACTCATCATGAACGGTGATGAGTCGCAGCTTGCTCGGCAAGTAACTCAAAAAATGCCGCCTTGGGCATGGGCTTATAAAAGATATAGCCTTGAATTTCTTGAATATGGTTTTCCATCATCACCTTAAGCTGCGCCTCGGTTTCGACCCCTTCTGCCGTCACACTCAAATTCAGCGCATGACTTAAGCGCACAATCGCCTCTATCAATGCGAGGTGACGCTCCCCTTCATCTAACCTATCGATAAAACTCTTATCGATTTTGATTTGATCGATCGGAAAATTCGCCAAATAGGATAAGGAAGAATAACCAGTGCCAAAGTCATCGAGAGAGATTTTAATGCCTCGGCCGCGTAACTCGTTCAGCACTTGGATTAGATGCACATGCTGTTTCATCAGCAGCGATTCGGTGATTTCTATGGTGATAAGCTCGTAGGGAAACTCAATTAACCCCAGCTCTTCGATAATATCGGCAAAGGAATCGCAAAACGCATCCTGCAACTCGTGGGACCAAAACTCAAAGGTCGACACGTTCACCGCTAAATTGATTGGCCAGCCTAGAGCTTGCATGTCGATGATGGTTTGCATCACGGCTTTGCGTACATAGCGACCAATGTTAACGATTAAACCGCTGTTCTCGGCGATGGGAATAAACTCATCGGGGGAAATAAACAGCCCCTCGTGCTGCCAACGCAGTAGCACTTCGGCGCGCTGAACAAGCCCTGTTGTCGCATCCACAATCGGCTGAAAATACAGCTCGAAGGCTTCTTGTTCTAAGGCTTGTTTCAGCAGTGTATGCAAATTCGCAATGCGCTCGGCATTTTGCTGCATTTGCTCGGTGAAAAAATGGTAACGGTTACGACCATCCGCCTTGGAGATATACATGGCCTGATCGGCGCAGTTTAACAGTTGCTCCAGATCCAGCGCATCCTCGGGAAAGCGCGCGATCCCAATACTCACCGAGCTATATACGCCCTTATCATGGGACAATTCATAGCGTTGATACACACGTTTATTAATCTTATCAGCAAGCTGTGACAATTCTCTTTGCGTCACAAGGCCCGGAAGCAACAGCGCAAACTCATCGCCCCCTAAACGGGCAAATACCGCTTGCTCATTCAAACAGGTCTTAATCTGCTCCACGACCTGCACCAGCAGCGCATCCCCTTTGTCGTGACCATAGGTATCGTTCACTTGTTTAAAGTTATCTAAATCCATCAGCATAAAGCTAAAACCAGGGGTTAAGCTGTCGGCGGATATCAGCTCTTGGATTTGTCTAAACAAGGCATTACGGTTTGCCAAGCCAGTGAGGGGATCATTGTTGGCTTGATACTTAATTAACTGCGCCGCCTTTTTACGCTCACTGATATCGGAAAATAACCAAGCAAAACCATTCTCGTTGCTATGGGGCTCGCGAAACACGGTCACGGTTAAATCGAGGTAAAAGGTTTCACCGTTATTACGCAGGCCAATCAACTCACCCTGCCACATTTTACCTTCAGACAGATGTTGAAACAGGGAATCGATTTCGTGGGGCTCAGAGGGAGAGAAAAAGTGTTCAGGGCAAAAATCATGAATATCAGTGGTTTTAGGATAAACCATCTGGGTAAACGCATCGTTTGCATAGAGCACGGAATAGCTGGCATTGGTGATGACTAACGACAGAGGTAGGCGATCAAATATTTTCACCGCAAGGCGCTGAAACTCGAGTGACCGACTGCGCTCTACCGCTAAACTCGCCAGCCTTGCCGCCTCAGAAATCAAGGTTAAATCCGCAGCTGTCGGTACTTTTACGGTTTCATAGTACATGGCAAAGGTGCCGAGGACCTTGCCTTGAGTATCTTTGATAGGCTCAGACCAACAGGCCCTCAGCCCGTGGGTTAATGCAAACTCTTTGTACGGCGCCCAATAGGGATGATGTTCAATGTCATCAACAATCACCCGCTGCCCCGTAAACGCCGCGGTACCGCAGGAGCCAACCCCAGGACCTATTTCGACCCCATGGATGGCTTGGTTATAACTGACGGGTAAATGGGGCGCGGCGCCCGTGAGCAGCTTTTTGCCGTCTTCGCTGAGTAGCAATACGGAGGCATGCGTGCCTAAACGCTGATCTTCAATTTTTAAGACTAAAGCATGGAGGATTTCTGCTAATGGCGCGCCATTGAGCAGCATAGACAAGATGCCGTTATAGCATTCTAAGCTAACGCTTTGATTAAACTGAGCATTAATCTCGCCGATACTGCCCGTAACCGCAATTCCTTCGTCCATACATCCCTTAGTCATTTAGCGCTTAAGTTAACGACCTTACTAAGATGAACAATCTTTGTAAATCAGGGGTGAATTTTAGGTATTTAGCCGCACTAAAGCAACTTTTCAATTATGGATGAAAACCTGCTTTAGTGGCGAGATAAAATGCGGGTTTATTCTTGAATTCGCTCGAGTTTTGCTAAATAAAAACCATCGAAACCCGTCTCGGCGGGACTAATGGTTTCATCTTCGAGTAAACGGAAATTGGGGTTTTCCGCTAAGAAAGCATCCACTTGACCGCGGTTTTCACAGGGGAAAATTGAGCAGGTCGCATACACCACAATGCCACCCACCTTCACCATGCGGCTATAGCTACTTAAAATATGCTTTTGCAGCTCCATCAGTACTGGCAAACGTTCGGCGGTATCACGCCATTTCGCATCGGGATTGCGCTTTAATACCCCAAGGCCTGAGCAAGGCACATCGAGCAGCACACGATCGGCACTGAGTTTTAAGCGTTTGATGGTTTTTGAACCGACAATTAATCGGGTTTCGATATTGTGGGCACCATTACGACGGGCGCGTTCTTTAAGGTTGTCGAGTTTCCATTGCTCCACATCCATCGCCAATAAACGGCCTTTGCCCTGCATCTGCGCGGCGATATGTAAGGTCTTGCCCCCTGCGCCCGCGCAGGCATCAATCACTCGCATGCCCGGTTTGGCATCGAGCGCCGCAGCCACACGTTGCGAGCCCGCATCTTGCTGCTCAAATAATCCGTCTTTAAAGCAGTTAGTCCGAAATAGCGCGGAATCAGAGGTTACTTCAAGGGCTGAATCAACGCCCTCGACCGCTTGAGTGGTGACAAACTCGGCTGCCAGTTTTTGCGCTAAATCATCACGAGTCACTTTAAGGCCATTGACCCGCAGGAAGCGTTTTGGCGGAGTGCTTAAGGCGGCACGCTCCTTCTCCCAGGATGTACCAAGCTGGGCTTGCCCCATTGCATCTAACCATTCTGGGCAACCGTCCCAAAGCACAGGCTGGTTCTTAGCCTGTTCGATACGCTCGGCTAAACGCTCGGCATCGACCGGCAAGGAATACTGCATTTTTGGCAGTTCTAACTTGTGGAATAAGTGCCACACATTAAGCAGCTTAGAGCCTAAACGCTCCATTTCTTCCGGCTTAATTTCGGCTAAGAAACAATACAGATTTAACCGGCGAAGAATATCGCCCGTCACGGTGGCAATACGCGCCTGTTCGGCGGGCACTAACTTTAACCCAGAGAAATGCTGAGAATAAGCCCGGTCTAAGGGTTTTCCTTCGCTCAGTACCATAGCTAAGATACTGATCACTAATTCATTCGAGCTGGCAGAAAGCGGAGAATTCAACATTTACAGGTCACCGTGAGTAATAAAACCGGGGGATCATAGGAGGTCAGGCACTAATACGCAAGTAAACAGAT
Organism: Shewanella sp. Shew256; assembly: GCF_002196695.1. Lineage (NCBI taxonomy): Bacteria > Pseudomonadati > Pseudomonadota > Gammaproteobacteria > Alteromonadales > Shewanellaceae > Shewanella > Shewanella sp. Shew256. The sequence continues at coordinate 234,910 of NZ_NAJR01000004.1, forward strand.
GCCCAGTTGCCTTTTAGAGGCAAAAAAGTCCAATAAAAAAGCGATCCATGGGGATCGCTTTTCTCGCATCGGCCAATGCCGTTACATTTTAGAACCTTTCGCGCCGTAGAACAGGATAAAACCGTAACATACCACAGGCAGAATAAAGGCCAATTGAATGCCTAAGTTATCGGCTAATACGCCCTGTAATAATGGCACAATCGCACCACCTACAATGGCTAAACACAGAATACCGCTGCCCTGAGAGGTGTGCGGACCTAGGTCACGCAACGCTAAGCTGAAAATGGTTGGGAACATAATTGAGTTAAATAATCCTACGCCCAAAATCGCCCACATAGCGACACTGCCACTGGTAGTCATCGCCACCAGCACCAACAATGCCGCCATAAAGGCATTGAAGGCAAGCACTGTACCTGCGGGGATTTTTTGCATTACCGCCGAACCGATAAAGCGTCCGACCATAGCGCCGCCCCAGTAATAGGCGATGTAATGGGCCGCTTGCTCTTCTGGCATACCGACGATGTGTGCTTCGCCGAGGAAGTTAACTAAGAAGCTACCAATCGAGACTTCTGCGCCCACATAGACAAAAATCCCCACCGCACCTAACACCAAATGGGTGCTTTGCAGCGCGCTAGTCTTGCCTAAATGGGTTTGTACTTCCCCTGCTGCGGCTTCGCTGTGTTCACGGATCACGGGCAAATCTAACTTCGCGAAAATCACCGCCAGTACCGCAAGCGCCGCAGCCAGCAATAAGTAAGGCAGCTTAACCACTTCCGCCTCGGCATTGGCTTGGGCTAATTCAGAAGACACTGACGCGGCAACGGATAAGATCAGAATCGAGCCAAAAAATGGCGCAACAGTGGTCCCTAGCGCGTTAAAGGCTTGTGTCAGGTTCAAGCGGCTCGATGCGGTCTCGCTGCTGCCAAGCGCGTTAACATAGGGGTTAGCCGCCACCTGTAAAATAGTGATCCCTGATGCCAATACAAACAAGGCGCCGAGGAATAAACCGTAGGTCGCAAAGGAGGCTGCTGGGTAGAACAAACCACAACCGATACTCGCAATCACTAAACCTGTGACTATGCCCTTTTGATAACCGAGTCGTTTAACCAGCTGTCCCGCTGGGATCGACACCAGAAAATAAGCCCCAAAGAAGCAAAACTGGATCAACATCGCTTGGGTGTAATTGAGTGAAAACACCGCCTTAAGATGAGGGATCAGAATATCGTTCAGACAAGTAATAAAGCCCCACATAAAAAACAGTGAGGTCAATGAGACTAACGCAAAACGATAATTACCGTTTCCCGCCTCGCTCACGCTGCTCGTGTGGCTGCTGGTGTTTATAGATGACGCCATAGTTGTGCTCTCTAATCATGTTTTTATTATCTAAAGGGAATGTCCCTTAGGCGTTTTCGTACTACGACAGGCAGCCACAATGAAATTGTGCTGCCCATCCGAAGTGGTGTAATGCCCGGTTGAAACTAGTTCAACAACGCATAAAAGCAGGCATAGGCCGAAAATGTCAATGTGTCGGCGACCCTTTGCGCAGTTTTCAAACCGTGACCGGTAATTTCTTGCTGGATGCTGAGGGCATTCAGTGATAATGCCTGCTCTGTATCTTGTAGGTTAAAGCACACCAGTAGCTTTTGCTCCCCGAACGTACGCACGAACACCAACAAGGGTTCTGGCGCATCGAGGAATTCAATTTCCCCTTCAACCAAAGCGGGATAGCCTTTGCGCCATGCGAGGAACTGACGATAGCCATGTAACATCGATTGGCTATCGGCTTCCTGCGCATCGACCGCCAGTGCTCTGTGTGCATTCGCCACAGGCAACCAAGGTGTCACTTGGCTAAAGCCACCAAAATCAGCACTTTGTTCCCACGGCATAGGTGTACGGCAGCCATCACGGCCCTTAAACATTGGCCAGAAGGTTTTGCCGAATGGATCCTGCAACTCGTGGTATTCAATCGGCGCCTCGGTTAAACCCAGCTCTTCCCCTTGATAGCTACAGACACTGCCTCGCAGTGAGTTAACCATGGCATTGAGCATTTTCACCATGTCGGATGTTTGCTTACCACGTCCCCAACGGCTGGCGACGCGCTGTGCATCGTGATTACCTATCGCCCAGCAGGGCCAACCATCACCAATACTCGCTTCCAGTGCTTCTACCGTTTGGCGAATATAAGCGGCGCTATAGTCATCGGTCAGCAGCTCGAAACTGTAGGCCATATGTAAGCGATCTTCGCCCTTGGTATAGGCGGCCATCACGGCGAGTGAATCCTCGGCGGAGACTTCGCCTAAGGTCACAACACCTGGATAACGATTGATTAACTGGCGTAATTCTTCAATAAATAGAATCGTTTGCGGTCTATCATTATTGTAGTAATGGTACTGATAGGCATAAGGATTATCTTCACTGAATCCGCGCCCTTGGCGTTTATCCTTGGGTTTGGGTGGATTATCCCTAAGCTGCTCATCGTGATAACAGAAGGTAATGGCATCTAAGCGGAAACCATCGACGCCCTTCTTCAACCAAAACTCCACATTATCTAATACGGCTTGACGCACGTCGGGATTGTGGAAGTTGATGTCGGGTTGGCTGCGTAAAAAGTTGTGCAGATAATATTGTTGTCTGCGCGGCTCCCACTCCCAGGCGCAACCGCCGAAAATGGCTAACCAGTTGTTTGGCGCCGTACCATCTTCCTTAGGATCGGCCCACACATACCAATCTGCCTTGGGATTGGTTCGGCTCTCGCGACTCTCACAAAACCACGCATGTTGATCTGAGGTATGGCTTAACACTTGGTCGATAATGACTTTAATGCCACGTTGATGGGCTTTTTCAATCAGTTCATCAAAATCCTGCATAGTGCCAAACAGAGGATCAACCTCGCGATAGTCACTGATATCGTAACCAAAGTCGGCCATAGGGGATTTAAAGAATGGCGAAATCCAAATCGCATCCACATTCAGGCTGGCAATATAGTCCAACTTAGTGATAATACCGCGCAGATCGCCAACGCCATCACCATTAGTATCCAAAAGGCTACGTGGATAGATTTGATAGATCACAGCTCCACGCCACCAAGTTAACTCACTCATATTGCCCCTTTATCCTTATTCTTCAGCGCGCTAACCCAAAAACTCTCACATGAGCAGTTACAATCATGTTACTGCGGAGTAAAGGCGCTACGGCTTGTATTAGTGGCAACGAGCATACGTGAACAGGGAAATAAGGTTCAATACGCCTGCATACGTATGCAAAACAGGCTATCATTAGACTTGTCTGATTAAGATTAAATTAACCCTTTACTAACATAAGGTTGCGTTGAATTACTCGGAGATAAAATCGGAGTTTTTTTGGCCGAAATCCCCGTTTTGGCAGGCCTCTGACCTATTGAATACGTATGCACAATATTGTGAGGCCAAGATCCTCGGGAGTAGTATCTTCACCGTTGCATAACAATTTGGTCATAAACGCAGCACTTATGCAGTCAATTAAGCGCCGAAATACCAAAAAAAAGGCCGCAAAAACAATGCGGTAATAACGATAAAACGCTCTACATAAGCGGTAAAAAGCGACTTCAAGGGGAAGATAGAAATGATGCGATTTAAACCCAGCTTGCTGACCTTAGCACTCGTTGCTGCTGGCGCCAGTATGCACTCCTACGCAGCAGATGATGCGACTGCACAAACAACAGCACAAGATGACAATATAGAAGTCATCCAAGTAACAGGTATCCGCCGTAGCCTGCAAGAATCTCAATCTTTAAAAATGTCATCATCTTCTATTGTTGAAGCGATTTCAGCAGAAGACATTGGTAAATTACCCGACGTAAGTATTGCAGAATCACTTGCCCGTTTACCAGGTGTATCGGCACAACGTTTAGATGGTCGTGCGAACGTGATTTCAATCCGTGGTATGGGACCTGATTTTACAACCGCAACACTCAATGGCCGCGAACAAGCCTCAGTTAACGATAACCGCAGTGTTGAGTTTGACCAATATCCATCCGAATTATTGAACCGCGTAGTTGTCTATAAAACTCCAGATGCTTCGGTAATGGCGCAAGCAATCGGCGGTACCGTCGATATGCAAACGATTAGCCCTCTTGCACATGGAGAACAAACCGTTGCAGTGGCTGTACGTGGTGAGATGAACGATCTCGGAGCCCTCAACAGCGGCTCTGACGATAAAGGTTATCGCGGTAGTATCTCTTATATTGACCAATTTGCCGATGATACCTTAGGTGTGGCAATCGGTTATGCCCGCATGGTATCACCTAACCAAGAAGAACGTTGGCAAGCTTGGGGTTATCCAGAAAATGCCAATGGCGATAGCGTGTTAGGAGGAGCAAAACCCTTTGTTCGCTCTAGCGAATTAGAGCGTGATGGCGTGCTGGCCGTTGTAGAGTATGCTCCAAACGATCGTTTCCACTCGACTCTCGATCTTTACTACTCAAAATTTGTGGACGATCAACGCCTACGTGGTATTGAGATCCCAGCAGCTTGGGGAACTAATGGAGGTGTAATTGCCACGACAACTGTCGATGGCTTAGTGACTGAAGGCGTCATCAAAGGTGCTGAAGTCGTTGTGCGTAACGACGTAAATAAACGTGACGCAGACTCTCTATCTATTGGCTGGAATAATAAGTTCAGCATCAACGATAGCTGGAACCTTGAAGCTGATGTGTCTCTGTCTAAAGCGAATCGTACCGACATTGGTATGGAGAGCTACTCAGGTACTGGTCGCGGCACGGGTGTCGGCGCAGTGGATGATTTAAGCTTTGCCTACAATGGCAAAGGTGGATATGTTTTTGATCACAACCTCGATTATGCAGATAAAAACGTTATCAAACTTGGCGATCCTCTCGGTTGGGGTAGCCCACTTGGCGCCAATACTCAGGACGGTTTTATTAACAAACCCGAAATTGAAGATGAACTAAAGTCTTTCCGTCTAAGTGCTGAATACATTCTCGATGGTGGCGCGGTTCGTAGCGTTGAGTTTGGTGTTAACCGCACCGACCGTGATAAAACCAAAATCGACAAAGGCTACTATTTAACGCTAAAAGGCTATGATGGTTCAGCCGATTATACGATGACGGTTCCTGACAAATATCTACTCGATCCAACCTCCCTTGCCTTCTTCGGTATGGGCGATGTACTGAGCTATGACTCATTAGCATTCTATAATGACGGCAACTATATCGAGACCGACGTCGCCGATGTGGACTTATCTCGTGCGACTAACTCTTGGGCAGTACAGGAAAAAGTGACAACGGGTTATGTGTTAGCGAATCTAGAATCTGAAGTATTTGGTATTCCATTCACAGGTAATGCAGGCCTTCAAGCTGTGTATACCGATCAATCATCAGACGGTACAGTTGCAACAGTCGAAGATGGAATTGTTGAATTAACGCCACGCACGGCAGGTGATTCCTATGTTGAATGGCTACCAAGTTTAAACCTAAGCTTTGAAGTAGCAGATAGCCAAGTCGTACGTTTTGCCGCTGCGCGTACCTTGACTCGTTCACGTATGGATAAGATGAATGCCAACTTGAACTACAGCTATAACCAAAATCCAAATGATGGCGTTAACTGGACAGGTAACGCGGGTAACCCAGAACTTCGTCCTTGGTTAGCACGTCAGTATGACTTAAGTTATGAAAACTATTTTAGTGATCAAGGTTACTTCTCTGTCGCAGTGTTCTACAAAGACCTAGAAAACTACGTCTACGATCAAAAAGTAGATTTCGACTTCAGTACCCTCTTCCCAGGCGTACCAGGAAATCCAATCGGTGTGATCACCCAACCACAAAATGGTGAAGGTGGTTATGTTCAAGGGATTGAAGCTGCAGTGTCATTAGACTTTGGCATGTTTGCAGATGTACTAAGTGGTTTCGGTACAGTCTTAAGTGGTTCATACAACGACAGTGAGGTGAAAGAGACACCAAGCAGCGCGCCAACAACTCTGCCTGGTTTGTCTGAAAAGACCTTAAACGCAACCGTTTATTATGAAAGTTCAGGCTTTGAAGCGCGTATCAGCTCTCGTTACCGCAGTGACTTCCTCGGCGAAGTGACTAAGATCAGTCTGCAACGTGAAAACGTGAACATTAAAGCGGAAACAGTGGTCGATGCTCAAGTCAGCTATGACTTCAGCGAGAGCGGCATAGAGTCTCTGTATGGATTATCGGTTCTTTTCCAAGTCAACAACTTAACCAATGAACCTTTCACCTCTTATACAGGTTCAGACCAACGTTTAGTACGTGACTACCAAAACTATGGCCGTAACTTCATGTTAGGTGCCAACTATAAGTTCTAACAGTGACAGCTAAGCCTCTGCAAGCATTGCAGAGGCTTTTCTTTTATATTTGTCACAACCACTCATCTCTATTAATCATCAGCCTACTTAATTAACGAAGGGCTAAACCATGGGTCAAATCAAAGATATTGTCATTGTGGGTGGCGGTACTTCGGGTTGGATGACTGCAGTACTTCTCGCCAAGTTATTTAAGCAAACCCTCAATATTACCCTTGTGGAATCTGCTGATGTTGGCACCATTGGCGTTGGTGAAGCCACTATCCCACCACTGCAATTATTCAACAGTGTTCTAGGGATCCCCGAAAAAGAATTTATCAAAGCAACTCATGCCACCTTTAAACTCGGTATTCAATTTGAGCACTGGGGGAGTCTGGGTGATAGCTATATGCATGCCTTTGGCAACATTGGCAAAGACATAGGGTTTACTCAATTCCACCACTATTGGCTAAGTACAAAACCCCAAACTATCAGCGCATTTTGGGATTACTCGCTCAATTACCAGGCTGCAATACACCATAAATTTCAAGCTATTGAACATATTCCCCACTCACCTTTAGCGGGGATCACCCATGCGTATCATTTTGATGCCGCTTGCTACGCTCAGTTACTGCGACAATACAGTGAAAAAGCGGGCGTAAAACGCATTGAAGGTAAGGTTGAAACGGTCAACCGCACTGAAAATGGTTATATCTCTAGCCTCAGCCTAATCTCTGGCGTATCAGTCCAAGGCGACTTCTTTATCGATTGCTCAGGGTTTGCCGCCCTTTTAATTGGAAAAACACTTAATGTTGGCTATGAGAGTTACCAAGATTGGCTACTGTGTGACAGTGCTTTCGCAGTACCCAGTGAAAAAGTCGCTGAGATCCCCCCTTACACACGTGCCATTGCCCATGAGGCTGGATGGCAATGGCGGATCCCACTGCAACATAGAACGGGAAATGGCATTGTCTACTCTAGTCGCTACATGAGTGATGACGAAGCAAAGGCAAAGTTACTGTCGACGCTTGATGGCAAGCCACTCTCTGAGCCAAAAAAAATATCCTTTATTCCTGGGCGTAGGTTAAAGCAGTGGCAACATAATTGTGTGGCGATTGGTCTATCGAGTGGCTTTTTAGAACCCCTTGAATCAACAAGTATTCATTTAGTGCAATCGGCCATCATTCGATTAACGAAACTCTTTCCCCACCAAGGTGTGGAGCAAGCCACTGTGGATGAGTTTAATCGCCAATCTCAACTCGAATTCGAACAAATCCGAGATTTTATTATCCTGCACTATCATCTCAATCAAAGACCAGTATCGAATCAAGACTCGATTTGGCACGCCTGTCAACGGATGCAAGTCCCTGAAAGTTTGCAGCAGAAAATCACCTTATTTAAGCAAACTGGCTCAATTTTCAGGCATAAAGAAGAACTCTTCACGGAAGAGGCCTGGGCTCAAGTCATGCTAGGTCAAGGGATTATTCCCCAGGATTTTAATCCATTAGCTCACACGGTTGAACAACAAGACTTAACTGAGTTTTTTAGGAATATCAGAGCAATCATAAATAATAGTGTCAGTAAAATGCCAACTCATGAGCAATATCTCGCACAGTTGGTTTAATGCCATACGGTTAAAATTACTTGAAGGGTACTACGCATTCACAACTTGGTAGGAAGTAAGGAACACTTATGATCTTCAAACGACAACATCTTTTACTTAGTATTAGTCTGCTATTAAGCTGGAATACACAAGCAGATACTATTGGCTCTACAGCTTTATTATCAGCAAACCTTATTCCTACAGAAGAGAGCTCAACGGCAGCTTTAACAATCGAGCCGCTCTCTTGGTGGGCTAGCATGCATAATCCTAAGTTGCAATTGATGCTGCACAGCAGTGCCCTGCCTGCGAATGCTGCGCAGCTTAAGGTTGAGATTGCTGGCAAAGATGTGTTGTTTGAAGGGATTGAACAGACGGATAATCCCCATTATTTGTTTATCAATTTAGACTTGCGCCAAGCCAAGCCGCAGACCTTTGATATCCGCATTCTCGATGGCGACAAGCAGCTCTTGCAACTGCCCTACACTTTAGCGGCACGGGCAGAAGACAGCCGCGAACGCCAAGGTTTTAGTAATAAAGATGTGATTTACCTTATCACTCCAGACCGATTCGCCAATGGCAACCCAAGCAATGACAACCAAACCGATATGCTCGAGCATGCGGCGCCTGAAAATTCCGATGGTCGCCATGGCGGCGATATCGAAGGTATTCGCCAGCACTTAGACTACTTAGCCAAACTGGGCGTCACTCAGCTGTGGATCAACCCACTGCTTGAAAATAACCAAGCCCAATATTCCTATCATGGTTACGCCATGACCAATCTTTATCGGGTCGATCCGCGTTTTGGCAGCAATCAGGATTACCAGAGGTTAGTCACTGAGGCCAAACAACGTGGCCTAGGAGTAATTAAAGACGTGGTGCTTAACCATATCGGCTCAAACCATTGGTGGCTAAAAGATTTACCGAGCAGTGATTGGCTCAATGTCCCGCAAAAATCCAATGTCACAGCCACCCAAACGGCTCCTACGGCCAGTTTTACCAGCCTCAGTTCTACCAGCCCGAGCTTTACCAGCCATAGACGCACCACAGTGCAAGATCCCTACGCCGACACGCGGGATAGAAGTGACTTTGTCGACGGTTGGTTTGTCGATTCAATGCCCGATCTTAATCAACGCAACCCAAAGCTTGCGACTTATCTTATTCAAAACAGCATTTGGTGGGTGGAATATGCGGGGCTTTCGGGCATTCGCGAAGACACCTACTCCTACGCCGATAAAGCCTTTTTAGCCCAATGGTCAAAGGCGTTAATGGCCGAATACCCGAATTTTAATATTGTCGGCGAAGAGTGGACCGCCAATCCCATTACTGTCTCCTATTGGCAAAAAGGCAAAATCAATGCCGATGGCTATAGCTCGGATTTACCGAGCCTGATGGACTTTCCACTCTATGAAAAGCTGCTTGAAAGCCTGAACGAGCCAGAAGGCTGGGATACAGGTTTTATCAAGCTTTACGAGATGTTAGCGAATGATGTGGTGTATGCGAACCCAAGCCAGTTAGTCCTCTTTGAAGGCAACCACGACACCAATCGGATTTATAGTCTGCTGAAAGAAAACCTGCCGCTGTACCAAATGGCCCTCACCTATGTGTTAACGGCCAAACGCATTCCACAGCTGTTTTACGGTACCGAAGTGTTGATGACTAGCCCGACCGAAGGTCGCCACGACGGTGTAGTGCGTAGCGATTTCCCGGGAGGCTTTGCCAATAGCAAGGTCAGCGGTTTTAGCGATAAAGGGCTAAACGCAAAACAGCAGCAAGCACTTGCGTTTGTGCGCACCCTACTCAATTACCGTAAACATTCAGCCGCGCTGCAAACGGGCGATTTACTGCACTTTGTGCCGCAAAACGGCATTTATGTGCAATTTCGCTGCGCGGCAAAACATGCCGCAGCGGGCAATGCCTGCTACCAAGCCGATGCGGATAAAGTGATGGTGATTTACAACAAGAATGACCAAGCACAAACCCTGGACTTAAGCCGCTTTAGTAAGGTATTGGCAGGCAATACTTCTGCTAATTCAGTTTTCACTGGGGATAAGTTCATGCTGAATCAATCACTTGCTCTGCCCCATGCTGGCGTTATGCTGCTTGAGCTCAAACACCTATAACCCGTAAATGAAGCAGCTAAGCAATACATAACAGCGCGGCCAAACCATAGTTTGGCCGCCAAGTCAGTAAAGGAATCTAGGTTGAATTTTCTATTATCTAACAGCAGCAAACGTCGCGCTTATCGCTGGCAACGGGGATTAAGCGTACTGGCCCTCAGCAGCATTAGCGCTTTTAACGCCATGGCCGCTCAAGTAATCACCACTCAAACAATCACTACTCAAGCAACGGCGTTACAGGCAGTGGCAGCTAAAACTGTGCCTGCCAATCCAAATGTAGGCGAAGGCGAAATCCTGCCAGCCCATCACAATGCCGAGCAAGCAAATAAGTTTAAACCCGTTGTTTATCAAATTTTTACCCGGCTCTATGGCAATAAAAACACCACCAATAAACCTTGGGGCACGATTAGCGAAAACGGTGTGGGTAAATTTAATGATATTGATGACACAGCACTCAAAAGTATCAAAGACTTAGGCGTTACCCATGTGTGGTATACGGGTGTACCCCACCACGCTTTAATTGGCGATTACAGTGCGATTGGCGTGAGTAATGATGATCCCGATGTGGTTAAGGGACGCGCCGGTTCGCCCTATGCGGTTAAAGATTATTACAACGTAAACCCCGATTTAGCGGTCGATCCCGCCAAGCGCTTACAGGAGTTTCAGGCACTTATCGAGCGTACCCACAAGCAAGGCTTAAAAGTGATTATCGATATAGTGCCCAACCATGTGGCGCGTAATTACCATTCCATCACTAAGCCCGAGGGCGTGCGCGATTTTGGTGAAGACGATAATCAAACCCTTGAATATGCAAAGCATAATAACTTTTATTATGTGACGGATAAAAAGCAATCCTCTGGCTTTCAAGTGCCCGATTTGCCTGATAGCCTCAAACCGTTAGGCGGTGAATCGCATCTCCTAAGTGATGGTCAATTTAAGGAAATCCCCGCCAAATGGACGGGCAACGGCTCACGCCTCGCCAAGCCGGATATGAACGACTGGTATGAAACCGTTAAAATCAATTACGGTGTCCGCCCCGATGGCAGCCATGATTTCCCCGCACTACCGCCACATTATGCCACTCTCGGCGCCGAGCAGCACTATGCTTTTTGGCAACAACATAGTCATGAATTACCTAACTCCTGGATCAAGTTCAATCAAATTGCCCAGTATTGGTTAGCGATGGGAGTCGATGGATTTCGTTACGATATGGCCGAAATGGTGCCAGTCGAATTTTGGAGCTATTTAAATAGTCATATAAAACATAGCCATTCCGAAGCTTTTATCTTAGCTGAGGTCTATAACCCCGCGCTGTATCGCGATTATATTCAGCTCGGCAAAATGGACTACCTCTACGACAAGGTCGCTCTTTACGACACCCTCAAAGCCATTATGGCAGTACAAAAAAGTACCGCGCAGATCGCCGCGGATCAGGCTAAAGTGCAAGATATCGACTCGCATATGCTGCATTTTTTAGAAAATCACGATGAGCAGCGCATCGCCAATGCCGCCTTTTTAGGTAGCTTAAGTGGTAATGCCTCAACAGATGCGGTCGATCCCCGCTACGCCCTGCCCGCCATGGTGGTGTCAGCAACCTTAAGTACCTCACCCACCTTGATTTATTTTGGTCAAGAAGTAGGAGAAGCGGCGACGCAAAACCTAGGCTTTGGCCATGCTTCGCGCACCAGTATTTTTGATTATGCGGGTGTACCCGCCCATCAGCGCTGGATGAATCAAGGTAAGTTTGATGGCGGCCAATCAACCACGACAGAAGTCGCGCTGCGCACCTATTACCAAAAACTGCTAAACCTCAGCACAGGGAAAAATACGCCCGCGCTCTTAGGGCAATATGACTCGCTGGATGCTGCTAACCGCAGCGTGGTAGCGGCTGCAAAGGCTAGCAATAAGGCTAACAATGGCAGCGCAACGGGTTATGATGACTCAACCTTCGCCTTTGTCCGCTTTGAGGCTAATACAGCCGATAACAAAGGCCAAAAGCTGATTATTGTCAGTAACTTTAGTCAAACCCAAACCAAGTTATTTTCCCTTAAACTGCCCCAATCTCTGATTGCGCAATGGCGGTTAACCGATGCAAGCTATCCGCTTAAGGATTTACTGGAAGACCATACGGCGCAGTTAATCGTCGAACAAGGTGAAGGACAAGTTCAGCTGCAGCTTGCCCCTCTGTCCTCCGCGATATTTGAACTCGTCCATTAGCCAGATAAGGTAAGATAAAAGATCAAAGGTCAGCACCAGAGTCACACACAGTTGTGACTCTGGTCTTTTTAAAACACACTAGCCTAAACATCAGTTAAACAGTACAGAGGCAAGCCATGTTACTCGGCATTCACCATGCAGCGATTATTTGCAGTGACTATCAAAAGTCCAAACACTTTTATGTGACGATTCTTGGCCTTAGCGTGCTTGCAGAGCATTATCGTGAGGCGCGCCAGTCCTACAAACTCGATTTACAACTGCCGGATATGAGTCAAATCGAGTTGTTTTCCTTCGACAATCCTCCCAAGCGCCCTAGCTATCCCGAAGCCTGCGGTCTTAGGCACCTTGCCTTTCGCGTCGCATCGATTGAAACGGCTATCGAGCATCTTACAGCCCATCATATCGCCGTCGAACCTGTCCGCATTGACGAATACACTGGCAAAAAGTTCAGCTTCTTTAGCGATCCCGACGGCTTACCCTTAGAGTTATATGAGCTATAACCTGAATCCTCAATGTATTAATAATGTAAATAAAACAACGCACTAAAATAGCGTACTCACGCAACGAATAAGATGAATAAAGCTTAATTACGCCAAGGGATATTTAGCAGTAGACTCAATGAAGCGGCGCAGCACTAGCTCATCGTTTGACCAACATGGCGCAGTAACTGGTCGGCGCTTACTAAACGCTAATCACAGAGGAGCTCAAGGTGTTTGATAATCCAGCAATATTGTTATGGAGTTTAGTTTTCGGCCTCTTTGGTCTAGGCTTTTTCACCTACGGCAAGCGCCAAGCCGCCCCCATCCCACTAGCCGTCGGCCTCACCCTGATGATTTATCCTTATTTTGTCACCAATCTCACGCTACTTATCGCCATCGGCATCGCCCTTATCGCACTCCCCTATTTTGTAAGAATATGATTTGGGGTAGTTGAAACACTCTAAACCAGAAATAGGTGTTAAAGATGGGAAAAGATAAAATAGTTTAGTTAAGGGCAAACATGTGGTCCCTACAAGGCTTTGTTTCCTAAATCGGTAGCCACTGTTCAAAACGACATTGCCTATCAACTACTCCCTCAAGCATGCCAAAACCTCGCATTAAAACGACTAACTGGAAACAATACAACCAAGCCTTGATAAACCGCAGTTCGCTTACCTTCTGGAACAATGAGAGCGCTATTGTCTAGTGGAAAGTGAAGAAGCATGGTACAGATGGTAAACACCGGGTTTCGTGCAAACTGCATATCGCCGTTGATACCCACTCGCAGTGAGTTTTCAGACGCTTTATTTATTATTCAAATAAGAAATGTAAACAGCGCCATGGCCATCACCGCCGTTCAATCTTAAAAACGGCTATGTACAAAATAAAGCACAGCTGGGTGGCGGCGGTTTAAGTATGTGAAATGACTACGCTCAAGTTGTAGAAACTTACGCCATGCACAAGGCGCTGAATAAACTTACGGGGCTAGACATGCCTTCTATATATTATTTGATATTCAAACCATTAAGAAGAATTTTGTGCAGTTATTCGATTTTAAAAACAAGGCCACACCGACCTTCAGTAATAATTTTCGTCTCCCAAATAGTAAAATAACGAATACTGTTGTTAACCGACAAAGTATTAAGGAATGACCCTCGGTTAGAACTGATTTGTTGTCACGAAATGGTCACGGTCACGAAGAGTGGAATAGGATTGTAAAGGAAATAAAATCCAAAAGCCCATGCTGTTTAATCGCATGGGCTTCATGAATGTTGGCGGAGCGGACGGGACTCGAACCCGCGACCCCCGGCGTGACAGGCCGGTATTCTAACCAACTGAACTACCGCTCCAAACTTTTATTATACCGCTACTAGAGCACTATAATTTTAACTTTCAACAACTTGACTGGCGGAGCGGACGGGACTCGAACCCGCGACCCCCGGCGTGACAGGCCGGTATTCTAACCAACTGAACTACCGCTCCACTCAAGTTGCGGTGAATAATACGGTTGAGCGTTCGAAGCGTCAACCGTTTTTTTCACTCAATTGCACCGTTTAGTTAAAATTTCGCCAAACTTAACAAAACCCCATGATAAATGGACAAAATATCTGCAAGCTGACGTCGAAATAGCCAAACAGTTCTGTGCTTTTATCGGCGATTATCCGGCTCATCCGGCATGGTCAAATCAATCTCATCAAGCGATGGCGCCTCTGGCTTATTCTGCCCAGCCTCATCTAACATCCGTTGCTCTGCGGCGGCAAGTGCTTGTGCGAGACTTTGACGTTTACGCCAGACAATCAGCCCCGCGACCCCAAGCAGTACTAGCACGGCATTGATGGTAATGATCCAAAACAGCGCATCCTTTTTTGCTATGGCCTCTTCCTCGGCGGCCTTTTGCGCTGCGACGGCGGCTAATTCTTCTTCACTCGGTGGCGGTTCAGGAGGCTGCACTAAGTTAAAGAAGAGTTCTGGCAAATCGAGCAGGATTTCACGGCCTGTGACTGTGGTGGTCGCCACAGTGCCTTTAATTCGATAACTGCCAAACTCAGTCACAGGCGGTATCGACAGTTCAGTGTCGCTCTCCTTAAGCCCATGAACGACAAGGGGAAGCTGTAAACCTGCTGGCCCAACAAGCTCGAATGAAAAATGGGTTTCAGCCAATTGCAGCACACTGCTATCGGCGTGCAACATGATTTTCCATCGCCCCGTTAACGGATCATCAGGGGTGATCACCTCGGCATTCACTGGGCGTGGCGATAAGGTAAAGGGAAAAGAAACCTGTCGTTCAAACACGTTATTGCGGGCTTGGACCACAAAGTCGTACTCGCCCCAGGGCTGTTTTAGATTGATATCACTGGTAAACATGCCATCGTCGGGCCTTTCATCGAACTTTTCGCCATTATCTTTATAAGAGCCGACGATAATGTCACCGGCGGCAAAGTTTTCATCTCCTGCACGATGTTTACTCACAAAATGGGCGGTCCATTCGACAAGATAATCGAGCCCCGGCATGCGCACCCGCTCCGCATCCCCCATCAATTGAGCTACCACTTTGGTTTCTTCACCTTGGAATAGCGGCTGTGGCAGTTGCTGCACTTCAATTTCAAGCTTAGAGACTCGCTTAAGTTGCGATCCCGGCACCACCTTACCCACCAGCTGCCAAGGGCCAGGCTGAGGCGATTCGATATAAATAATGTCGCCAGTAATACCATCGACCCATTTCACCGTTTCAGGGTGACGATTGGCGTACCACTTGCTGCCGTCGGGCAATACGATCACCACAGGTGCCGAACCATACTCCCGCTGGATCAACAGCGTCATGCTGCTGACCATATGATCCACCCGAAAGCGATTTTTAAGCTCAGAGGCAGTATCGATGGGCACCACTTTTCGAGTCGCTGGTTTGGGCGGCTTAGCTTGAGTGTCGTCACTCGGCTTGGCATCAACTGGCTTTTCGGCGCTAGCTTGCCCGTCAGCAGCTTTATCTGCACTCGCATTAGCCTCACTGACTGTTGGCTCACTGACTTGAGCACCATTGGGTTTTGCGACGCTTGGCTGCGCTTCTTGGGCCTTTGGCGCCATATTGGCAGGCTGCTCAGTGGTTTTAACAGCAGTAGTCAGAGCATCGGCGGCAAGCAAAGAAGCGCTCAAGCAGAGGCCGCCGAGCACTAATGTGGTATTTCGTAGGGATTCTCGCAGCGACATCGTCATAGGCAATAAATTATCCTCTCCAGAGGCATTTTCCTGATTTTGCGACTAAATCAAGACGCTTTTCATGCATAACGAGTTCATCGGCCGATGCGCTGATCACTTTAAGATTAAGTGATGCCGGATCAAAGCGTTGGATGCCCCCCGCCTCTTGACCGACTTCATCGTTAGAGAGATTGAACTTGGTCTGCCCGCCTGTCATCGCCAAATACACATCGGCTAAGATCTCGGCGTCGAGTAATGCGCCGTGATACAGGCGGCGAGAGTTATCGATACCGTAGCGCTTACATAGGGCATCTAAGTTGTTCTTTTGCCCGGGATGCAAAAATTTTGCGATATCGAGGGAGTCTAAGATCTCACAGATTTCACTGGTCTTTGGCCCTAATGGCTGCAGCAGCGAAAATTCATGGTCCATAAAGCTCACGTCGAAGTTTGCGTTATGGGCCACAATTTCGGCGCCACTGATAAAATCGATAAATTCTTGCGCTATCTGATGGAACCTAGGCTCATTGGCGACGCGTTCATCGGTGATGCCGTGAACCGCAATCGCTTCTGGGTCAATCGCTTGGCCGGGATTGATATATTGATGGAAATAACGGCCCGTTAAACGGCGGTTGATCACCTCAACACACCCTATCTCAATAATTCTGTGGCCTAAATACACTGCACCACTGCCTTGGTTCATACCCGTGGTTTCAGTATCCAAAATAACCTGACGGCTTGCGTTTGAGATAATATTCATACTTTTATGCGCTTCTTATGACATTTTTTGGTTATACTCGGCCGGTATTTACGCTGCGGATAACCATTTGATGACTGAACTAAAACTGATCCACATCTTCACCGATGGCTCTTGCTTAGGCAACCCTGGCCCCGGTGGCTATGGCATTGTAATGAATTATAAGGGCCATACAAAGGAGATGTCCGATGGTTTTGCCTTGACGACCAATAATCGCATGGAATTATTAGCCCCCATCGTCGCCCTCGAGGCGTTAAAAGAGCCTTGTAAGGTCATTTTAACCAGCGATAGCCAATATATGCGCCAAGGGATCACCACCTGGATCCATGGTTGGAAGAAAAAAGGCTGGATGACCTCGAATCGTACACCAGTAAAAAATGTTGATCTCTGGAAACGGTTAGACAAAGCCGCCCAGCTCCACCAAATTGATTGGCGTTGGGTGAAAGGCCACGCAGGTCATGCCGAAAACGAGCGCTGCGATCAACTCGCCCGCGCCGCCGCTGAAGCCAGCCCTACCCAAGTCGATGAAGGCTATCAGCCTGAGTCCTAATACCAGTACTCATTTCGGCGCTAAACGTTGCGCCGATCACTCCCGAGATAAATGGAAGAAATTGCCGCAAAACTGCACAAAGGCTAGGCCTAATGACGTGGCTTGGCGGCTCTTGTGGGTAATACGATAAAATTGTCGCTCTAGCACTAGCCCTTCAATGGTTACCAGTGCCAGCTCTTTTCGGCTGATGTCTTTATCCAGCGCCAACTCAGAGAGCACACCCAGTCCAGCCCCTTGTTTTACCGCAAGCTTAATGGCATCGGGCGTGGTAAAGCAGAATTTCGCCTCGGGCTGCATACCTAATTCATTGGCTGCATTGACAAAATATTCACGCGTGCCCGAGCCTTCCTCCCTTAATACCCAAGATTGGCCTTTGACCGCCGCGGGTTTAACCGTCTGCCCAGCGAGGGGATGCGCCGGATGGCAAAAGACGAGTAGTCTGTCCTTATGCCAAGGCTCAATATTCAAGCGATTATCGGTGCAATGTCCTTCGATAAACCCCATTTCGGCGCGAAATTGCGCGACCGATTGGATCACTTCTTGGGTATTGGTAATGGCCACATCCACATGGGTTTGCGTATGTTGCTGACAAAAGGCCACCGCCGCTTTTGCTAACAAATAGTTACCAATAGTGGAACTGGCGCTCACGCTTAAATGCCCGACTAAATCGCCGTCTTGGCGCGTGAACGCCTGCTCGATTTGCTCAACTCTATGTAACAAGTCCGTCGCCAGTGGCAATAACAAATTCCCTTGGGAGTTGAGCTGTAATCGATTGCCAATCCGCTCAAATAAACGGGCATTGAGCTGTTTTTCTAATTCGGCCAAGGCCATGGAGGTCGCAGGCGGCGATAGATTAACTTGCTCCGCCGCTTTCGCCACTTGTCCACTGCGTGCAACGGCTTCAAATACCGCAAGTTGCCTTAAGGTTATTCGCATAACAGACTCATTAATGAATGAAATTATTTGGTATGTTCGGATAAATGCCCGGTTCGACCCGCGCTCGGGGCTGTGGTCCAATTCGGCTGTAATACTTTACGTTTGTCGCGGATGGGCGTTAATGGCGACTCTAATTTACGTGCCACAATCAAATATAAGCTGCCCGCACTGGGTAGCCATGAGGCCAAGGTTTGCTGCATAAAACGGCCGTCATTAAACTCACCAATTAACGGGTGGTAGACTAAACGCTCATCGCTCACCACTTGATAGCCCAATAGTCCTAACCAATCTCGTACTCGAGAGGGCATGAAAAAACGCCCACACCAGGGTAGATTGTCCTGATATTTTGGCCATAACTTACCGAGAAACACTGGGCTTAAGGGATTAAAACCCACGATAAATAAGTATCCGCCGGCGATCAGCACTCTGTCAGTTTCCCGCAGGATACGGTATGGATCGGCTTCAAATTCGAGCAACAGACTCATCAGCACCGCATCGATCACCCCATTCTGTAGGGGTAAATGGCAAAAATCGCCAATTAACGAGGCATTAGGTTCTGAGCACAGAGAGAAATGGTGCGCAACGGGGGATGCCATACTCGAGAGATCGGCGCTTAAGGGGCCGAGTTTGAGTAAGTGGTAGCCAAACACCCTTGGCCACCAATCGGCAAGCTTATCGGCAACGGCTTGTTGGAGTGCAGGACCATTGGGCAAATCGTCCCATTGTTCGGGTTTGCGCATAGCACTGTTATACGACACAAGTCTCCTCCCTTCCCGTTACCCATATGCTTAATGCTGAATGCAAATCACCCATCTTGCCCATTACCACCTTGGCATTTGTCCCTAGCTTATGCCATGAGCAATTGCCATGGGCAATCGCAACAGTCGCCAAGTGGGCCCCTCTTATGGATAATAACCTTATCTTCAAAACGAAATACAGCGATCGGCGGTGCTATGCTCACTATAACAGCGATTAATGCCTTTAATGACAATTATATCTGGGTGTTGCGACAAGACTCCCAGCAAGCCGTATATGTGGTTGACCCAGGCGATGCCAATGTCGTGCTCGACTACTTGCGCGCCCAGCAACTCTCACTAGCGGGTATTTTGATCACCCATCACCATAGGGATCACACGGGTGGGATCGCCGCCCTAACGGCCCAAGTAAAACAGACCACAGGCCATGACTTAGCGGTTTATGGTCCACAAAGTGAAGATATTCAAGGCATCAATCAGCCAATTGAGCCAACGCTGAGTGACACACTCACCCTTCCTTTTATTGACGCGCCAGTGCGAATCCTGTCCGTTCCTGGTCATACCGCGGGGCATATTGCCTATCTGGTTGATGACGCATTATTTTGCGGTGATACCCTCTTTAGCGCAGGTTGCGGCCGCTTATTTGAGGGCACACCAAGCCAAATGTGGCAATCCTTAAGCCAGCTCGCGGCGCTGCCCGATGAAACCCGAGTGTATTGCGCCCATGAATACACCTTATCAAATCTGAAGTTTGCCCAAACGGTCGATACTGATAATGAAGCACTCAATGCCTATGTGGAGCAGGCAAGTACCCTTCGTGCCCAAGGCAAAGCCACCATTCCCTCTACGATTGGATTAGAGCTAGCCATTAATCCCTTCCTACGCCCTTTGTCGCCCACCATAGTCGACAGCATAAAAATTCAGTTTTGTGATCAAGATCTGACTAAAGCAGATGAACTGACCTGTTTTACCCTACTCAGGCAGTGGAAAGATATTTTTTAGTAAAAAACGATCTATTTATGGCTGAAATTTATACAGTTTTTTCCACTTTTGATGATGTAAATCAAAAGTGACCCTACAAGATGTACGATAATTTAGGGACAAGATCAAAAAGATCCCATAGAATGGCTCGTTTTTGCGTGAATACTTTGCGCTCTGTGTTGCCGCTATTTACATAATAATCAATTCGTTAGCTTATTTAGGCTAGATGAGATTGTGCAGTGGCAATGCACTAACAGAGGACTATCGTTTTCCATGAGAGTATCACTTTATGTTGTAGCAGGGGGATTTGCCCTGCTCACAGGTTGTCAGACTTTAGACAACCATCAGGTGACCAAACCTGAAGCTGAAACCGTCACAACTGAAAATACCGTCCCACAGTATTATCTCGCAACCGAACCTGAGTCGGCGCAAATTACTGATGTGTGGGAGCGAATTCGTCAAGGAATGCAACTCCCCGTTCCTGATAAGAAATTAGTTAACTATTATCGCGATTGGTACATCAAGAACCCCAAACACCTCGAAGTGATTTCTGAGCGTGCGGCGCCTTACATGTATTTGATCGTCGAAGAGCTTGAAAAGCGCCATCTACCCATTGAGATCGCGTTGCTGCCGATTATCGAAAGCGCCTTCGATCCCAGCGCATCCTCAGCCAGTGCCGCCTCAGGGCTTTGGCAATTTACGACCCCAATGGCCAGCCATTTTGGGTTAGAGATGAACTGGTGGTACGACGGCCGTCGCGATGTGCCCGCCTCCACGGTGGCCGCGTTGGACATGCTCGAATACCTGTACGACAAAACCAATAACAATTGGCTTTATGCGATTGCAGCCTACAACTCGGGCGAGTCTCGCGTCCTCAATGCAATTAAACGCAATGAAGATAAAGGCCTTAAAACCGATTTTTGGTCACTGGATCTGCCAAAAGAGACTGAGCGTTATGTGCCACAATTGTTGGCCCTCGCCGAAGTGATTAAACATGCCGACGAGTACGGCATCACACTGGCGCCAATTGAAAACAGCCCTTCTATCGAAGTGGTTGATATCGATAGCCAAATTGATTTAGCTATGGCGGCAGGGCTCGCCAATATGACGACCCATGAGCTATTAAAACTCAATCCTGGATACAACCGCTGGGCCACCGCACCGACTGGACCCCATACGCTGGTATTGCCGATTGATAAGTCAGAAGAGTTTAAAAAAGCACTGGCCGAAACCGAGAGTGAAGCCCGTGTGAGTTGGCTCAGATACACCATTAAATCCGGTGACAGTATCGGTGCCATTGCCAAGAAACACCATACCACAGTCAATGCGATCCGTGCGGCTAATGGTATGAAAAATAACAATATCATCGCGGGTAGACACCTGATTATTCCGGTCTCTGCCGACGATAAACAGCTGTATGCCATGTCAACCAGCCAGAAGTTACCTAAAAAAGCGGCAACTTCAACCTCTGGCAATAAGTTGACTTACCAAGTGAAATCCGGCGATACCCTGTGGCAAATCGCACAAAATCATAAGGTATCGGTGAAACAGCTCACCGCTTGGAACCATTTAAGTAAAGACAGTAAATTGCAAATGGGCCAAAAACTGACCATCGTTGCGCCGCAAACCCAAGCGGAAGCGGAGCAAATTCGCACCGTCAGCTACAAGGTGAAATCTGGCGATTCCTTAGCGCGTATTGCCAGCAAGTTTAAAGTGACGGTTGCCGAGCTGCTCGAGTGGAATAGCTTAACCTCATCGCAATACATTCAACCCGGCCAAGTGTTAAAGCTGGTTGTGGATGAAAGCAATTTAAATGCGTGATGTTTAGTACTTAGCGACATAGCTGCTTAGATATTGAGTTAAGCCCATTAATCTGTACAAAAGCAGTGCAGGTTCGGCAAGCATTAAACACTTAAGCCTGTTGTGATAACAAAAAGGCAGTAACACTTGGTTACTGCCTTTTTTATTCGTATGCTCCGTCCTAAATCCCCTCGAGACTTGTCCTTCAAGCCCGCTGTCTTTCAATCTGCAACTGCCGTTTGCAAGAATGGCGCTATGTTTAGCAGCCGCTACTCAAGGGTGAGCAAGTACACCACAGGGGCCATTGCTGGCAATTCGCTCTCCAGCGCCTTAGCGGCAAATTGCGCCTCAAGATGAGCCCCTTCATTTGGGATCCCTGCCAAGGCTTTTGCCGGGATCGCAAACCTGACCACCAGCTCCTCACCAGCCGCTAACTGAGTATCACGCAGGGCTTGAGTAAACATCATATCGTCAGACCAAGCCCAAAGACGCTTTCCTTGCACTGTGGTCAGTAGCAAATCGGCTGTCATGCCCGAGTGATAACGCAGTGCAACCGCCTGAGTCGAGGGATTGCGAACCGTTAATGTCGCCTTAAGGGGTTGTTTAAAATCCACAAAAGCATCGAGGGAAAGCGTACCTGTGAGCAAAGCCTGAGACTGATTGTTCGAAACCTGTTCCACTTTTAAGCTGGATTTTGCTTCAATTCCCTGTAGTTTGGCCGCTAAATCGGCGGTCTGTACCACTTCAGGTTGTTTAGCAGCCTCGGTACGAATATCCGTTTTTGGCGGATTAGGCTGGGCTTGCGGGGCGAAGCAGCCAAACAGCTGCCCCGCCACCAATACCATCCCAAGTGGGTGCGCAATGCGTGTTAATGTCTGCTTAGGTTGACGCTCGTGTCCAGACACTTGCTTAGTGGTGTGTTTTCCCATGCCTAAAAACCACCGAGTTTTTTCAGTAGGGAGTCCTTTAATTTATCCTTGGCTTTATCCGTTTCTTCCTTCAACTGATTGTTCAGCAGCGCTTGGGTATCTAAGGCATATTCAGGTTTTTGGAAGGTGCCGGTGATCGCCAGTGGAATATCAATGCCAGCCAATGTATCTTTCTCGCTACCGCCCTGACCTTTGAGGGAGTTCACTAAGGTCGTGGTCAATCGGTAATCCAAGCCTTCGGTCAACAGGTTTGCACTGCCCTTACCCGCCACGCGTAATAGCGGTGATGACATGGCAAGATCAGGATTTGTCGCTACACCGTTTTCTAGGCTGAAGTTACCCGTCAAGCTCGAGAAGTCGGTTTTACGCTCTTCTTTGGTGTCGGCAGACATGTCACCTTTTAACTTGGCCTGAGCACTACGGATCATTTGTGGAATATTCACCCCGTAAAGGGCACCGTCGGTAATATCAAAACGGCCATTAGCAAGTAGGTTTTTCTTCAACTGCTCTGGAATTAAACTCTTACCTTTACCCTTAACGTTGAAATTGGCCGTACCTGCTAGGATTTCCAGCTCAGCGGCATCCTTAAGTAATGGACGAATTTGTACACCCGAGATTTGCTTATCAAATTGGTAACTGGCAACTTTTGAGCGGGCATCAACCTGTGCATTGAGCATCAACTTACCTTGGTAGAGATCCGCCGTCAGTTGCTTAAGATCAACCACACCATTCTTAATGCCTAAATCCATCAACCAGTTTTGCGTTGACAGGTTCGCCACCTTGATGGATTTCACCGCTAATGTCAGTTTGGCATCTAAGCCATTGAGCGCGGTAAGATCTGGCTCAACCGCCTGAGTCTGTGAAGGCGTGGCAGCGGCTTGTTTTTCCGCCGTATCAGATTTTGGTAATAAGGCATCGAGGTCAATGTCACCCAGTTGAAAATCCGCGTTAATTTGCGGCACTTTACCGCCGTAATTCACCGCCAACTTACCCGCTGCATTGATATCCATCGCCGTTAATTTACTGATGTCTGCCGATAACTGCTTTTTATCTAATGCGATTTGGCTGTTTAGGCTAACCTCGGCGGTCAATTTTTTATTGGGGATCCCCTCGCCTTCAACTTGAGTCGCAATATCCAGCTTCTCAATCACCAGTTGATTAAAATCATGGCTTAACTTGATTTGTCCTTCGCCTTTACTGCTCACTGTCATATCAGGCAGGGTCGCGGCAAATTCGTAGGCCATAGGCGCAAATTTATCGAGTGAAAATGCCCCCAGCGTAAATTGCTTCAAGGTTAAGGTTTGGGTTTGTCCCTTAGCTTCATCAATCAAATTGATTTCGGTATTGGTAATCGAAACGCCGCCCACATCAATGCTGGTTAATTGTGCTTTGGCGCTAGGCTTGGCAGGCGTTGCGGGTTTATCTGCGCCCTTGCCCGTTAAGCCATCGAGGCTCGAACTGCCATTTTTTCGGGTGACCAAATTGATTTTGGCACCATCAAGGCTTAGCTGCGCGATTTCAATTTGCTTGCTAAACAGTGGCATAAGCTCGACTTCTGCCACAGCTTTATTCACTTCAAGCATAGCTTTAGGTGTAAATCCCTCGGGGTTGGAGAGTGAGATCCCCCCTAGATTAATCCCAACCGTCGGGAAAAATGTCCACGACAAATCATCACCGATGACAAGCTCACGCCCAGTTTGCTTTTTAACGGCGTTGACAATTTCTGGTTTAAAATCATTAGGGTCGAAAAATACGGTGAGATATAAGGTGACTGCAACCACTAAGGTCACCAGAAGAGCTAAAAGCCACTTAATGAATTTCATAGAAACATCCTTATCAATAACATCTTGAATTTTTGGTAACACTTAACTTAGAAAGGCAAAGTTTAATGATGCCTCGCTCACGGCAATACCATTCTCATCGGCATAAAGCATCATGCCGGGTTTTACTGTCACAGCGCCAAACTCAATCGGCACATCGATTTGACCTTGGTTTAATTTTTCGGTCTTGATAGGCATAGCCCCTAAGGCATAGACGCCGAGATTAAAAGTAGAAAGCCTTGCCACATCACGGACATAGCCATTAATCACCACACCCTGCCAACCGTTATCGAGGGCACTTTGCGCAATTAAATCCCCAAGTAACGCCCGCCGGGGTGAACCGCCACCATCGACGACCAATACTTTTCCATGACCGGGCTGGGCCAGCACTTCTTTCACTTTGGAGTTATCTTCAAAACATTTGACCGTTACAACTTCACCCCAAAACAAACGCTTACCACCAAAACTGCGAAAATCGAGCGGTAACAGCGACAGTTTTGTTGGGTAGTGATCGAACAAATCAGGCAATAGATCAAGCATTTGGATCTCCGCGAAGTGAAAAGTTTAGACTAACCATTATTGTAGCCCCCTACAAGCCCAATGCGAAACTCGACTTTTTAATGAGGTTTACACTTTAAATAGTTTATGAGCATTGGCATAAACATGATAATCTGCGATAGTTAACCTCCTATGACACCCGCTTGGGTACGTTAATTCATTATTTCGCTTCTCAACTTCTTGTAATAAAGTGAACACCAAATGACAACAGATCTTGATTTGCAAAGCGCTATTGCCGCGCTCGATGAATATGGATATGAGAAAAAAGCCTCAACGGATCTTGAGCAAGCCCGTAATAAACAGCAAATGGGGAAATATATCAAATCCCTAGACTACAGTTTACGTCGATTATTGATATTACAAGAAACTGTTAACGAATTAGTAGAAGAAAAGAAACATCAGCTCGCACAACAAGAAAACATTCAAACCTATAAAACCAAAATCATTAACCTCTCTCGCGAATTAAACATTTCCTACGAAGAAGTTTTAGCCATCATGGCAGAGACTAACACTAAGAAATAACCCTCTTCGATAATCAGCGCATCTTACCCTTTCCGCTAATATCTCGGTTCAATACGGCATCTCAGGATTGTTGCTTGAGTGATTTTGGCGGTCTTAAGGACGTCATTAAAAATCATTCATGACCAATGAATCGATTTTAAGCGAATGGCGTTTAGCGAATAGATATAAGGCGCTCAGTTAGCGCCTTATATCTGGGTGATGGATTACTGCTCTAACATTAATTGGCGAATATATTTCACCGGCGCACTACCATAACTTAAGAACTTCTCATGGAATGCTTTTAGGTCAAAATCCTTGCCTTTAAGTTGCTTATATTCTTCGCGGAAATCGTAAATTTCACGGTAACCCGAGTAGTAACTCGTCAGCTGCACTTGGCTTAGGGTGGCACGGCGCCATTTGCCTTCCGCCTCAGCACGTTGCTGGAACGCTTCATCCATCATCAGGCTAATGGCTTGCTCTTCAGTCATGCCTTTAACATGAATACTGTAGTCTAAGATGGTGTTACAGATAACACGTAAATTCCACTTGTAATACATTAACCACATTTCAGGCTCGAAATTACCATAACCTTCTTCAAGCATCATGCGTTCGGTATAAACGGCCCAACCTTCGACCATTGCACCATTACCAAATAAGCTTTTCACTAAGCTTGGCGACTCATTGGAATAAACTAATTGGGTGTAGTGTCCAGGAATCGCCTCATGGATATTTAAAATCTGTAATATCCAGTGGTTATATTCGCGTAAATAGCTTTCTGCGGATTCATCACTCATGCCATCGAGTGGTGTGACGTTATAATAGGTATTGCCTAATTTATCATAAGGACCAGGCGCACTAATCGAAGCTCCCGCATAACCCCGCATATACTCAGGGGTTTCACGCACGACTAATGGTTTTTTAGGATCTAAGGTCACTAAGTCTTGTTGATTTACAAATTCAATCAACTCAGGAATTTGTTTACGCACTTCGCTCACAAAGTCATCACGCTTAACGTGCTCTGTCGATAATTTATCAATCAATTGGCGAATCGCGATTTTATTGTCGGCAGGTTTTGGTGTTGTGAAATATTTTGGCCACAGCTTGTCGGTGATCTTCGCCATTTCACCTTGCACTCTTTCTTTATCCGCCACGGCTTTTTGATAAAGCTGTTTTGCTGTCATGCCCGCTTGGATATCAAAGGCAAACTTTTGCTCGTATAATTCTTCGCCAATTCTAAAGCTGCGGGCGCCGTCTTTTTTAAGTTGGCTGACCTGTGCATTTAACCAAGTAATATGTTCGTTAATCGCTTTCGTTGCCGTGTCGAAACGGGATTTAAACAGCGATTTTTCCGCATCCGACAGACCCGAAGCCGCTACTTGCTTCAATAAATCATCGGAGAATACCGAAAACGCACCTTGGTTTTGCATCACAGCCAATTCGGTGTGTTCTAGGGTTGGCTGCTGAATGTTGCTGCGCGCCGCGGCGTAATAAGCGGGGATATTTTCCATTCTGGCCAATACGGAACGTAATCTGTCATCCAGTGGCGCAAAGTTTTCATTGATGATTTGTGCAAAACCGCCCGCCACGTTATAGCTCGAGGGATCCCATTGCCAGGATTTAAAGTCGGTGATTTCCCACGCCATGCTGTTTAGCAGGTTATCAATTAAGTGATAATCGATGGTTTCGTTAGAGCTCAGAGACTTAAGTTCAAACTGTTTCAGCTTTGCCTGCTGGGCTTTTACAAAGGCGAGCGTCTTAACACGGCTCGCTTCATTGGGGATTTCTAAATAGCCATCATTAACGTGTTTGCCACTGTAGAGTGCCCAGGTAGGCGCTAATTGCCACAGATCATCGATAAAGGCCTGGCTAAATTGTGCAAAGGCGCTGGTCTTCACATCAGCACTGACTGCGCTTGATTTGGCGGTATCGGCTGACGCTTGAGTTGATTGCGATTGGCAACCCGCAAGGCCTGTGAGCGATAACAAGATCGCAAGAGAGATGGCGGTTTTCTTCATTCTTTTTCGTCCTTTTTATATTTATGCGTTAATTCCAGTGCCTCGAGGCGACCGTAAGCGTCTAAAACTTAACTCATCAGACGCCAATAAAAGGACTTAAGTTAATCATATCAGCCGCCTAATTGCAGCTGTGTTACGAGTGAATACATGCCCAGTTACAAATTTGTATGCCCGTGTGCCGATAGCGCTCAACTATCAACCTGCGTGAGATAATCCCCTATTTCACTAACGCTACTGCTATAATAGCGACCTGCTTCGCTGTTCGCCTCAGGCCTACAGTTTGCCAATAAATCATTTAGTTGAGACTCTCAATGCCATTCTCCCAACTTGGATTACACAGCGCGCTTGTCAAAGCGGTGACTGAACTGGGTTACTCGACCCCCACGCCGATACAGACAAAGGCCATTCCCTGCATTTTAGCGGGCAAAAATGTGCTTGCTGCGGCGCAAACGGGCACGGGTAAAACCGCCAGTTTTGTGCTGCCGCTACTGCACAGATTCGCTGACGCGCCCAAGATCCGCCCTAAGCGAGTGCGAGCCATCATACTCACCCCCACGCGTGAGTTAGCGCTTCAGGTCGAAGAAAATATCAACCAATACGCCAAGTATTTACCCTTAACGGCCATGGCAATGTACGGTGGTGTCGACGCCGCGCCGCAAAAGAAACGGCTGATTGAAGGCGTGGATTTACTGGTGGCCACGCCTGGGCGTTTGCTCGACATGTATACCCAAAGGGCTATTCGATTCGATGAAGTCTCAGTATTGGTGCTCGACGAAGCCGACCGCATGCTCGATATGGGCTTTATCGAAGATATTAATAGCATCATCGAAAAGCTGCCCGAGCAGCGACAAAACCTCTTATTTTCAGCCACCTTATCGAAACATGTGAAAGCGCTGGCGAAATCCGCGATTCCGGACGCCATCGAAATTGAAATCAGCCGTAAGAGCGCGGCATCGACTCATATTGACCAATGGTTGACCACAGTCGATAAAGATAAAAAGTCGGCGCTGTTGAGTCATTTGATCCAAGAAAATAACTGGTCACAGGCATTAATTTTTATCCAAACCAAACATGGCGCCGCCAAATTGGTTAGTCAGTTAGAAAAGCGTGGCATTGTTGCAGAAGCTTTTCACAGTGGTCGTAGCCAAGCGGTGCGCGAACAACTGCTTATCGATTTTAAAGCGGGTAAAGTCTCCTTCTTAGTCGCCACGGGTGTGGCCTCACGCGGTATTGATATCGATGCCTTAGCGCGGGTGATTAACTACGACTTACCCGATGAAGCCGACGACTATATCCACCGCATTGGCCGTACAGGGCGTGCCGGTAACCAAGGGGAAGCGATTTCCTTTGTTTCTAAGGATGATTTCAGAAACCTATGCGCCATCGAACGTCGCTTAGGTCATGTTATTGTGCGCAGGGAGATTGCTGGCTTTGAGCCGAAAAAAGTCGTGCCGATTTCTATACTCGATTTTGTGCCTAAATCCGCGTCTAAAACAGAGCGTAAGCCTAATAACCCCGCCGAGACCAACTTGCAATCTCGCCCCTATTCGAGTGGCAAACCGGGCACCTTTGAGGCGACACAAGCCAAGAAGCATCGCAGTGCCAAGGCGGCTCCAGCGCCTAAAGCCCAAAAAACAGGGACGGATAGTCGCTCAGATACTCACTCAGGTGCTCGCTCAAATAGCCGCCCTGCGAATCCACTGCAAGGTAATCCATGGCAAAACAGCATCAAGCCACAGGGCGATAGCGATTCCCAGGCAAATCCTTGGCACAAAAGCACTAAGTGAATTAGCGGCTTATTAACGAATTAACTCAAAATAGCAGAAGCAAATATGACGATTATTTTTACAACCAACCTCGGTGATATCAGTATCGAACTTGATATGGAGCGCGCACCCGTTACCGCCAAAAACTTTATCCGCTACTGTCAGGAAGGTTTTTATGAGCACACGATTTTCCATCGAGTGATCAAAGGCTTTATGATCCAAGGCGGTGGCTTTACCGCCAAAATGAAAGAAAAGCCCACCCACGAGCCGATTGTTAATGAAGCCAATAAAGGCCTATCGAATGTGTTTGGCACAATAGCCATGGCCCGTACCGACGCTCCGCACTCGGCGACCGCGCAGTTTTTTATCAATACCGCCAACAATGAGTTCCTCGACCACACGGCAACCACGAACAACGGTTGGGGTTATGCGGTATTTGGTAAAGTCACCTCAGGACTCGAGGTTGTACTGCAAATTGAAGGCGTAAAAACCACCCGTGTTGCAGGCCATGAGGACGTGCCCCGTGAGCCGATTATTATCGAAAAAGTAACTATCGTTGAAAAATAGTGATTATCGTTGAAAAATAGTCATTCTGGTTGAATAAGTTACTTTATCTAATCGAGGAATAGTGTGGTGTTACTTAGCTGTGACCAGCAATAACACCGCCATTTCTTGATAGATAAGGCTTTGGTTTTAAACCCTAGATAGAAAAAGGAGCAATCAACCCAATGGTTAGTTGCTCCTTTTTGTTTATTCACATCTGATTGTTTATTAACGTCTGGCTGTTTATTAACGTCAGTTATTAGAGACAAAAAGCTGCTGGAATGGCGTTAATCCAGATCCTTAAGCGGCCACAGCACGATATGATCTTCAATATCTTTCACCCTGCGCTCATCCACCACCTTGCCTTGAATCGACATACCCGCAAGGTGCATGGCCTCTTTAGAGCCCGTGAGTAATGGATGCCAGCTTGGCAAGTCTCGACCAGCGGCTAAACGACGATAGGCGCAGCTATCGGGTAACCACGTCAGTTCATGGACGTTTTGCGGAGTGATCACAGTACATTGGGGAACATGGCTGAAACGGTCACTATAATGCTTACAGCTGGCACTTTGATGATTGAGCAGTAGGCAAGCCGCATTGGTGTAATACAGCTCTTCGGTTTCATCATCGATCAACTTGTTTAAACAACACTTACCACAACCATCGCAGAGGGACTCCCACTCCTGCGACGTCAACTCGGTTAACGCTTTATTCTGCCAAAATGCCATGTTTACGCTTATCTTCATATAAAAAACCCGCTTAATGCGGGCCATTTTACACCAATTTATTGGGGAGTCTTAATTCTCTCCGATAAATGCACCACAGAGATGCCAAAATAATCGCCCTCGCCTAAATAATTCACTGCTTGCCAGTGCATTAAGGCGCGGTAATTGCCATAGACCAGATATTTTCGGCCCTTGGCACCGTCGGGCATGATAAGCGAAGCATGAATATCCTCACGATTCGGTAAATCCGTATTATCGAACCGCCTTACACCTAGCTGTTGCCACTTGGCTAAGGTTTGGGATTGATTGAGTCCGATAAACTCAGCCTTAAGATCCGCCGGTGCTTGAACCTGACGTCCCCAAGTATCTTCACCATTCCAGCCCTGCTGCTTAAGCAGATTCGCGGCAGAGGCAAACGCATCGGCCACATTATGCCAAATGTCTTTTTTACCATCACCGTCGCCATCTTGGCCGTAGGCTAAATATTCACTCGGTAGCAATTGGGTTTGCCCCATAAAGCCTTTGTCATTGCTTTTAAGATCATCAAACTTAAGTTGCTCTTTATCCATGATGGAAAGTGCAGCCATAAACTCCCGTTGGTAACGCGCCGTATCTTCGCCAGTAAAGGCTAACGACGCCATCACAGACAGTACAGGATAATCCCCCGACGCATCCCCAAAGTTAGACACTAAGCCCCAGAGCGCCACTAAAAACCGCGGCTGCACTTGATACTTGTCGGCAATATTGCTCAATAGCACTTCATGCTCGTTAAAGAGTACGCGCGCCGTATCCACCTTCCATTCCGGCACCACTTCTGGCAAATAGGTTTCAAGGGTTTTAGATTGGCTTGGCGCTGCGGCCACATTGGCTTTTTTAAAGCGTTTTATCTGCGGAAAAGCCGTATTGATCGTCGCTTGGCTAATGCCTTGGGCACTCGCCTCTTGCTTAAGCTTAAGGAGGTAATCGTTGAAGGAGGCGTCTTGCCCTAGCGCGCTATGGCTTATCAAGGGCAAGAAAATCAATGTACATGCTGCAACGCGTTGAAGGAGGGTCTTTGGCATATACCTTTGTCCGCAGTTTATGGGCTAATCTTTAATCCCAAGGCTTTCTCTGTGTTCGGCCAATAAATTAACCTGCGGTGGCGGAATTTGTAAATAAAAACCCTTTTCCTCGAGCGCTGCTCTGACCTTTTGAATATCGGCGATACCGAGGGATTCACGCTTAGCGATGGGGAACACCATCACTAACTGAGGCACACCAAACATCTCCAACAACGCTTGGGGAACATCATCAAAACAGTCCCTTTTGTTCACAAATAAGTAAGTGTCAGCCTTTCGACTACTTTTATAAACCGCACATAGCATAAGAGTATAAATATCCAATAGTTCAAACTTGCCAGTCAATGGGGCACACTATAACATGGTCGCCTAGTAATTTAATTGTAAAATCAGCGAACCGACTGATGATTTCTGGAGAATAGTGCCGGGATGTCAAAACCTAGCTTAGAGTTAAAAGGCGCTTCTTTTACTCTTTCAGTGCTTCATATCAATAGCAGCGACTTAAATGCTGTCATGGCTGAATTAGATAGCAAATTGGCACAAGCCCCTCAATTTTTTCTGGGTGCCCCTTTAGTCGTCAATCTCAGCGCCATCCAAGATAACGATTTCAATTTACATGGCTTAAAAGAGTTATTACTTTCCCGCCAGCTCGTTATCGTGGGGATCACCGGAGCAACGACCGCCCTCAGCAATCAAGCTAAGACTCTGGGACTTGCTATCGTCAAAGCGGGTAAACAAAGCGTGACGCCCCCACCTGCCCCGCGTCAAACGAAGGTTTTGAAGCAAAATATCCGCTCAGGCCAGCAGGTCTATGCAAAAAATGGTGATTTAATCATATTTGGTGCCGTAGGTAATGGCGCTGAAGTCATTGCCGATGGTAGCATTCATATCTATGGCGCATTACGAGGAAAAGCCATGGCGGGCGCGGCCGGCGACAGCAGCGCGGTAATCATCGCCCATTCCCTCGAGGCCGAATTAGTTTCAATAGCAGGGCAATATTGGCTCGCTGAAAATCTACAACAACATAGCTCAGATAAAGGCGGCTGCATTCGCTTAAATGGCGAGTCGCTTATCGTTGAATCATTGCCCCTCTAAATGGCATAAAAAAGGATAGAGAGAAACATGGCACAAATTATTGTTGTCACTTCAGGTAAAGGTGGTGTTGGTAAGACCACATCCAGTGCGGCGATTGCAACTGGACTTGCAATACAAGGGCATAAAACTGTTGTTATCGATTTCGATATAGGCTTACGTAACTTAGATTTGATTATGGGCTGCGAGCGCCGCGTCGTCTATGACTTTGTCAATGTGATCAACGGCGAAGCCAATTTAAATCAGGCACTGATTAAAGACAAACGCTGTGAAAAACTGTTTGTACTGCCTGCATCGCAAACCCGCGATAAAGATGCACTGACCAAAGAAGGCGTGGGTCGTGTACTCGATGATTTAGCGAAAGAATTTGATTTTATTATTTGTGACTCTCCAGCAGGGATTGAGCAAGGCGCGATGATGGCACTGTACTTTGCCGATATCGCCATTGTGACCACCAACCCTGAAGTGAGCTCGGTTCGCGACTCTGACCGTATTCTGGGCATGTTGCAAAGCAAGTCACGCCGCGCCGAACTGAATTTAGAGCCGATAAAAGAGTACTTACTGCTGACGCGTTATTCGCCGAGTCGGGTAAAATCGGGCGAAATGTTAAGTGTTGACGATGTAAAAGAAATCCTTGCCATTGAATTACTTGGTGTTATCCCTGAATCACAATCTGTACTCAAGGCCTCTAACTCGGGTGTGCCTGTGATTATCGATCAAGAGAGTGATGCAGGTGCGGCTTACAGTGATACGGTCGCGCGTTTACTGGGTGAAGATGTGCCAGTACGCTTCATTACGGAAGAGAAAAAAGGTTTCTTACAACGGATATTTGGTAGCTAATTATGTCTTTACTCGACTATTTCAAAAGCAAGAAAAAGCCTAGCACTGCGGTAATGGCAAAAGAGCGACTGCAAATTATTGTGGCCCATCAACGTGGACAGCGGGATACTCCCGATTATTTTCCACAGATGAAACAAGAAATTATCGCCGTTATCCGCAAATATGTGCATATTTCTGATGATCAAGTTTCTGTGCAGTTAGATCAGAACGACGATAACCTGTCGGTACTCGAACTTAACGTCACATTGCCTGACAGATAAGTCGAGCGTTGGCGTCATCCTCATCACGGGGATGACGCTTTCTGCTGCGCTTTTGTAGAGTCTTAGGCGAAATAAGCTAAGCCTTGATATACGCGATAAAGGTCTTAACAACAGGCCAAGACCTCGATGTTACTGCAGACTATGTATTAATCAGCTCTCAAATTAGACGTCAAGCTTTGCCAACGACTCGGCGGTGATTTGTCCACGCCAGCCACTTAAGACCGTCGGTAACTCACCCTGCTGTTTATCCCAACGCCATTGTAAATACTCATGAATATGACGTTTCGAGCCCAGCATCTCCATCGGGATGGCATGCTGCTCACACAGTTCAGTTAAGCAGGTTTTAATGTTTTTAAAGGCCGATTTATAACCTGGTTTGAGCGCTAAAACATCCACTAATTCTGGTGGGTTGCTTAAATCCGCAGTCTGCATCACCCGTAAAATATCTTTACCGTGAATGCGTTTCTCCTGCTCGGTCAAATCGTTCAGTTTGAGTAAATCGCTCATGCTCTTAGGCTGCTTTTTCGCTAGCGCGATCAGGCCGTGATCTTTAATTACAAAGCCCAAGGCTAAATCCCGCGCTAAGGCTTTTTCTAAACGCCACTTAGCCAACACTTTAAGGTAGGCCAACTGATGCTCGGTGAGCTGAAAAGCATTTTTGACTCTCAGGTACGCAGTATCCATATCCGGCGTCGCTAAGCGCCCTTCTGTCATTCGCTCGCCTTCTTCATACAGCCAGCCTAAACGATCTTGCGCCTTAAGCTTGTCGGCGAGTTGCGGATAGAGTTGATACAGATACAACACATCGTTGGCGGCGTAGCTCAGCTGCGCCTCAGTCAAGGGACGGCGCATCCAGTCGGTGCGCGACTCACCTTTATCAATCACTTCACCTAAACAGGTTTCAACTAACTTGGCATAACCTAGGCCATGGCCCATGCCACATAAAGAGGCTGCGATTTGGCTATCGAGCAAAGGCGTAGGTTGACGCTGACCATAGTGGGCGAAGACTTCTAAGTCCTCGCTGCACGAATGCACCAATTTGATGATGTTGGGATTATCCAGCAAAGACCAAAATGCACTGAGATCTGGCAGCGCAACCGGGTCAATTAAGGCTAAGGTTTTACCATCATAGGCTTGGATGAGGCCAAGCTTAGCGTAATAGGTACGTGTGCGCACAAACTCGGTATCTAACACGAGCAGCGGACTCTGTTGATATTGAGCGACGAGGGCATTAAGGCTCGCTTCGTCGCTCACATACTGAAACACTGACAAATTCTTCTCCAGTTCCTGTGGGTTAAGCACCGTCCATAAAAACAAAAGCCGGCTCATTGCCGGCTTCAATCTTACGCGCGCTTCACTTCGTCTCGAAGTTCTCGTCGCAAGATCTTACCCACGTTGGTTTTAGGTAACTCGTCCCTAAATTCTACCAGCTTCGGTACTTTATATCCCGTTAAATGCGCGCGGCAATGCTTAATGATGTCATCAGCGGTTAAAGATTTATCTTTTGCCACCACAAACACCTTCACTAATTCGCCGCTCGCGTCATTTGGCACACCAACGGCAGCCACTTCAATCACTTTAGGATGTAACGCGACCACTTCTTCAACTTCATTGGGGAAGACGTTGAAGCCCGACACTAAAATCATGTCTTTCTTACGGTCGACGATATAGAAGAAGCCTTGTTCATCCATATAACCGATATCGCCGGTGGCAAGCCAGCCGTCTTTATCAATCACTTTGGCCGTTTCCTCTGGACGTTGCCAGTAGCCTTTCATGATCTGTGGACCTTTACCAAACAGTTCACCCGTCTCGCCTTGCGGCAACACATTACCCGCATCATCACGCACTTGAATTAAGGTCGATGGCGCAGGGAAACCGATAGAACCGTTGTAACCGTCTAAGTTATAGGGGCAGCAAGTGAGTAACGGCGAGGCTTCGGTTAAGCCGTAACCTTCAAGTAAACGGGTTTTCGTGATGCTTTGCCATTTATCGGCCACGGCTTTTTGCACCGCCATCCCGCCACCAATGGATAATTTTAGGCGAGAAAAATCCAGTTCCGCAAAATCGCTACTGTTCACTAACGCATTAAACAGGGTGTTGACGCCTGTCAGGGCGGTAAAAGGATATTTTTTCAGTTCGGCCACAAACCCTGGAATATCCCGAGGATTAGTGATCAACAGGTTTTGGCTGCCCTTATGTAAGAACAGTAAGCAGTTCACTGTTAAAGCAAAAATATGGTAAAGCGGCAAGGCTGTTACCACAAATTCGTTGCCATCACGCAGTGCGGGTGAATAGGCACCATTGGCCTGTAATACGTTTGCGACCACGTTTTTGTGGGTCAACATGGCGCCCTTTGACACTCCAGTCGTTCCACCAGTGTATTGCAAAAAGGCTAGGTCATCACCCGTGATAACGGGTTTGACATACTGCATTCTGCGCCCTCTTGAGAGGGTTTCGCGCATTGAAAGTGCATGGGGTAAATCGTATTTAGGCACCAGTTTTTTAATGTATTTGACTACAAAGTTCACTAAGGTGCGTTTTGGCGCGCTCAGCAGATCCCCAAGCCCGGTGATAATCACACTTTTAACTGGCGTCTGGTCAACAACTTCTTCCAAGGTACGGGCAAAGTTTGATACGACCACAATGGCCTTAGCGCCAGAGTCGACTAATTGGTGCTTTAATTCGCGGGGAGTGTAAAGAGGGTTTACGTTCACCACCACCATGCCCGCACGTAAAATACCAAACAGCGCAATGGGATATTGCAGCAGGTTCGGCATCATCAGGGCGACACGGTCACCCTTTTGGAGTTTCAATTCATTTTGCAGATAAGCGGCAAACGCACGGCTGCGTTCTTCAAGTTTACGGTAAGTTAGCGTGGCACCCATGTTGATAAATGCCGGTTGATCCGCATATTTGGCCACCGCCGTCTCGAACATATCGACGAGCGATGAATACTGATCCGCATTAAT
The DNA here is from genome assembly GCF_002196695.1 of Shewanella sp. Shew256. Taxonomy (NCBI): domain Bacteria; kingdom Pseudomonadati; phylum Pseudomonadota; class Gammaproteobacteria; order Alteromonadales; family Shewanellaceae; genus Shewanella; species Shewanella sp. Shew256. Next base: position 271,667 of record NZ_NAJR01000004.1, read on the forward strand.
CTCGGCAGGTACATCTTTTGGCAAATGATTAATCCAAGGCTGATCCACTACTTTCTCCTAAATCCCCACAACTGCGGACACGGTATCCCTACTACCGTCAACACTCGACAAATACCGAGTTAAAATACCGACTTACATTTTATTGTTATTGATTGACCCGCATAAATCATACGGGCGTTTTAATTTTGATCATCATCACATAAAAAAAACAAAAAACCTAGCGTCTTTTTTATGTAAGCAAAAGCGATTATTCGACAAACTGCTGGATCAAGTGCGCGACCCCTTTGGCGTTATCCATGTGCACATGGTGGTCGCCCTCGAGCATATGTTCAGACAAATGTGTGAACCATTTCCTCGCCTTAGGCAGCGCCGCCTGCAGCTGGCTAAAGCCCTGTTTGCCGCAGATTAATAAGGTCGAGACCGAAATATGCTGCATCAATGCATCGACCTGCTCAAAGGTCAGCCGCATGGGTGAGTCGAGCCTTAATCTTGGATCGCTACGCCACGCAACACCATCGGTGGTTGGTTGCATATTGCGCTCGAGTAACAAACGGCACCAAGGCTCCGCCAGTCCCGTTAAGTGCACTCTGGCTTTTACTGCGGTGTCCATATTGTCGTAGACTTTTAGCTGTTTATGCTTTTGCGCTAAAAACTTCTCGTGCTGATAAAAACTCTTTCGCAGCCGCGTTTTCGCTTGAGTCGCCGACTCAAACAGTGGGCTTAACGCCTCAATCAAAATCAGTTTGTTGACCTTTTCTGGAAAGGTCGCGGTATACGCCGAGGCAATAATGCCCCCTAATGAATGCCCTATGATAGCCAGCGGCTTTTGCGGCAACATCGCCAGTAACGCATCGAGATCGTATAAATAGTCAATCCAATGCAATGGATAATGTCCCGGCCGATGCGCAGAAAAGCCGTGACCGGGCCAATCTATGGCAAGTATCTGATAATGAGGCAAATACTCAGCGAGAGGCTCAAAACTGTTCGCATTGTCTAACCAACCATGCAACGCGAGCAATAACGGCTTATCTTTCGCTCCCCATAATCGACCACTTAGCTTGATATGGGGTAACACAAACTCGACTTGATTTTGGGGGGCGAAAGATTGCCACATATTGCCTCTAATGTCAGGTGATTAGCGCGATTTTTTGATAAATTTGAGCGTCATGCGATCGCTCTCACCAATTGCTTGGTATTTTTCTTTATCGGTATCGCCCAAGGCAAACGAAGGTGGCAGCGTCCATACCCCCTTGGCGTAGTCCTTAGTGTCATTCGGATTGGCGTTGATTTCTGAGCTTTCGGCTAAGGTAAAACCCACCTTTTTGGCCAGTGCGATCATCTCGTCTTGATCCATGTAGCCCGTGCTCATATTCATGCCTTTATTGGCTCTATGTTCGACCACGCCAAACACACCACCATCTTTCAGCACCTTATAGGAGGCGGCGAACACGTTTTCGAGTTGATCGCTTGAGGCCCAGTTATGTAAGTTACGGAAGGTTAATACCAAGTCCGCACTGCCATCGGCACCTAAATTCATTTTTGCCGGCGGGTCGAGAACCACCATTTTCGCATTTCCAAATAAAGCTTTATTGGCCGTCATCCAAGTATCAAATTTCACGCCCGCATTAGCGCGATAGCGATTACCAGGAGTGTCCGTGCTTGGAGTAGTTTCGAAACTGGCGGCAATATATTGTCCCTTAGGCGCAAGATAAGGGGCAAGGATTTCAGTGTACCAGCCATTGCCAGGCCAGAGTTCAATGACGGTTTGTGTCGGGGTGATACCAAAAAATGTGAGGGTTTCTGCGGGGTGACGATAAATATCGCGGCTGGCGTTTTTCGCTTGGCGAAACTCGCTCTTAATGGCCTTATCCAAGCCTTCATCGGCATAGGCCATACCTGAACATAAACCAGCAATCAGCATACTGGCGACGAGTGTGACTTTTTTCATAATAATTCTCCTTGGATACCGAAGACTTAAGCTAGCAGTCTATATAAAAAAATCCAAGAATTAGCCGCACAAGTTGACTATTTAGGCTGTAAATATTTGTGATGTAATCACGGCATTAATACCGCCATGGATTAGCGAGAGATGGCGGAGTCCACCCGGCGCCAAGCCATAAACAAGGCGCAGATACTGCAAAATAGCCAAATGGTGACCCAAATCCACGCAGGGATCCATGAACGCTCGGCCAGCAGCACCGCATCGCCCTGCCCTTCGAGTCCGAGCAATACCGTCGGGCTTGCCAGCGCATTGAGCATGATCATCAGGCCGATAATGCGTAAAAATTGCGTGAGGATTTTATTTTTGCTGAGTTTTAGCGGCAGTAATAACACTATCGTCAGCACAGCTAATATGGCTAAGGTCAGTAAATCTCGCCCCCACAGCAGACCGCTTAACACCACTAAGCCGCCTAAAAAGGCAAAGCTTAGGCGAATGCCCTTAGGCCAAGTTGCCAGCAGATAAATAAGGTATCCCCAACAGGCTGCGCCAAAATAGCCCGCAAATCCAATCACCAGTGGCGAGCCACCTTGGCTAAAGCAAAAACCAGCACCATTGGGAAAGAGTTGAATATGACTCACTATGCCGCCACTGAGCACAGTCGCTATCCCATGGGATAACTCGTGGAAATAGCTCTCTAGCCACTTAAAAGGCACGCTCAAATAAGGAATGCGCGTCAATATGAGTGCCAGCATCAGTTCGATGATAAACAAACCACGGCTAGGCAAACCGCCGGTTAAACGAGGAGTAAAACGGGATTGAGAAGACACAGGCGCGCTATCAGGCATAAATATCCACACCGACCATCTGCTGAATTTCTTCACGTTTGGCGGCATGTTGCGTTTGTAGGTATTGGGCGATAGCCCCTTGATGACCTCGGGTGTTTTGCTCGTACTCGAGCTGGGCACCGAGTCTAGATTGTAGGTTTTGTGATGCTCCTTCCGCGGTATCATCAAAGGCTAAGGCAGAAACCGCATTGAGCTCAATCACAGGGCGTGGCGCTTCCGTGGGCGACATTCCCTGTATGACTGCGGGGCGATTACTCGCAACCGCTTGTGTCAAACTCGTTTGAAGCGAATTTACCTGCATCAAAATGCCTAGTTTATATCCTATTTGCCCTGGTTAACCTTGCTAGGCGGTTGTGACGAATGCCTAACGAAGAATTGATGTCTGCATCGAGAACCCATGCAGACACTTTAGATTCTAACGTATCACGGGGAAGAATGAACAGTTTATTCACGTCCCGGTAACTTTTTCCATGTCACAGTATCGCGTAGGTACACAGGTTCGAGTTCATCGACACTGGTGGTTAATCCCGCTTTGATACCCGCTTCGGCCAGCGCTAACATGGCACGGGCATCGGGATACTTCACCGCCGCTAAGGTGGTAATCCCGCTGCCTAACGCTAATAACTCGGGATAGGCATCAAACCCAGTGCCACAGCCCTGTATGGGTTTATTGAGATCGAATGCCAGCTCAACCTGCTCTGGCGCGCTCACCACCTCTTTACCGACTAAGGTGGCAATGCCATCAACGGCAACAAATTGACCCCAGTACACTTCTCCCATGCGCGCATCGATACAACAGAGCACTTGCTCGGCAGCGTGCTCAGCAATCGCCATTTGTGCCATGGCCGCTAAGGTTGAAATGCCGATCACGGGTAGGTCTAACCCTAGGGCCAAACCTTGGGTCATGCTGGTGCAAATACGGATCCCCGTAAAACTACCTGGCCCACGGCCATAGGCAATCGCATCCAATTTATCTAAGCCGACTTTGGCTTGTTTTAATACGGCTTCCACCATAGGCAATAAACGCTGACTATGTTCCCGAGGCGCATCGGCTAGCTCAGCAAAAACCTGTCCTTGATAATACAGGGCAGCCGAACAAGCTTCGGTACAAGTGTCGAGGGCGAGAATACAAACAGAGTCTTGGGGTGTTGTCATATAAAAACCGCGCTGTGGGTATAGTTGAGCAGACGAATAGCGACTTATCGAAGTCCTGCACTATACCAAGTGTAAATTGGCGCAAATGATAACATCAAATAATCGAAAGCAAAGGCTTAAAAACAGCGACTAATGACCCGATTGGCTTAGCGCTGGATTTGTGATCGCCATCACTAACTCAACAACCTCTTCGGCCTTTGGCCAAATACTGGGAAACTTTTACCCTATTTTAGGTCAGAGCAAACAGTGCTGACGCTTTTATCTCACTTAATCAAGTTCACCAAAGCAACAAGCACAACCTAAGCATCGTTTTTACTCTCTCCCTTTGACGCGAAGCTTCGCGTGATGCTTTCACACTGTTAATAAGGAAATTCAATGAGCAGTACCAGAGAAAATCCCCTTAAACCCCTTCGCCGTTTAAGACGCCTACGCCGCACCGAAGCGATGCGTGACCTAGTGCGTGAAACCCAGATTTCCCTAAGCGACTTGGTTCACCCACTCTTTATTGAAGAGCACATCAGCCAAGCCGTGCCCATTTCAACCTTACCGGGGATCAGCCGTCTGCCCGAGAGTGCGCTTGCCGATGAGATCCAAATGCTTTACGCATTAGGGATCCGCTATGTGATGCCCTTTGGAATTTCCCACACCAAAGATGCACAGGGCAGCGACACGTGGGATGACAATGGCTTACTCGCGCGGATGATCCGCACCATCAAAACCGCTGCGCCAGAGATGATGGTGATCCCCGATATTTGTTTCTGTGAATATACCGACCACGGACACTGCGGCGTATTGCACCATGACGAAGTCTGTAACGACCAAACCGTGGCTAACTTAGTCAAACAATCCATTACCGCCGCCAAAGCAGGAGCCGATATGCTGGCGCCATCGGCCATGATGGACGGCCAGATTAAAGCCATTCGCCAAGGGCTGGATGAGGCAGGCTTTGAGCACATTGCCATTTTGGCCCATGCTGCCAAGTTCGCCTCATCCTTCTATGGGCCTTTTAGGGCCGCGGTGGATTGTGAACTTAGCGGAAACCGTAAAGGCTATCAGCTCGATTACGCCAATGGTCGCCAAGCCTTGCTCGAAGCACTGCTCGATGAAGAGGAAGGCGCGGATATTTTGATGGTAAAACCCGGCACGCCTTATTTGGATGTGTTAAGTCGACTAAGACAGGAAACCCACCTCCCCTTAGCGGCTTATCAAGTCGGCGGCGAATATGCCGGCATTAAATTTGCCGCACTGGCGGGCGCCCTCGATGAGCGCGCCGTCGTCACCGAAACCTTTATCGGGTTAAAGCGGGCCGGCGCCGATTTAATTGTCAGTTATTACGCAAAACAATATGCCGAATGGTTAGCGCAATCCCGCTAATGCACTGAGTCTTCAGCCTATCAGGCAAGCAATTAACGAAAACGCCACCCTAATCGGTGGCGTTTTTTATCCGTCATTTTGCTCGCACATTAAGCCTATGCTTGTAGCTCGGCAAAAAGGGCTCTGATCTTCTCAACCTTTGGCCTTACCACAATTTGGCAATAGGGCTGCTCGCCATGCAGGGCGAAATAATCATTGTGGTAATCCTCAGCGGGATAAAATGACTCAAAGGCCACCACTTGGGTCACTATCGGCGCATCAAATACCTTTGCCTCGGTTAATTTGGCAATCATGGCGTTAGTCTCTTCAATCTGCGCCGCATCATGGGCAAAGACGACCGAGCGATACTGCGGCCCTTTATCGTTGCCTTGGCGGTTGAGCGTGGTGGGGTCATGACTCTCAAATAACACCTGCAGCAGTGTTGTAAAGCTGATTTGCGCGGGGTTAAATTCGATGTTCACCACTTCAGCATGCCCGGTTAATCCCGAACACACCGACTTATAATCGGCCTCGCTCGCCTCGCCACCCGAGTAACCTGAACTGACATTCAGCACGCCCTTAAGGCTCTTAAAAATCGCTTCAACACACCAAAAACAGCCCGCACCAAAGGTGGCAAAGGCTGTTTTATGCGTCGATGTTGTCACTTCATCGGCCGCTTGAAACAGCATGGAGACAGAGTTAACGCAGTGACGAATATTTTTCGGCGTTAAATATTCCCCTTCAAACACATGGCCTAAATGGCCGCCACACTGGCTACAGACGATTTCGGTACGGCGACCATCGGCGTCGACATGACGACTCACTGCACCCGGAATTTCATCATCGAAGGCTGGCCAACCACAGTGGGCATTAAACTTATCTTCTGAACGATACAAAGGCGCATGGCATTTTTTACACAAATACACGCCTTTAGCGTCATGTTTATAGTACTCACCGCTAAAGGGACGTTCAGTGCCCTTTTCTTCTATGACATAGCGTTCAAAATCAGTCAGTTTGTTCATAAAAGTCTCCTTTAGCTTCTAAGGTGTTCGCCTGCATAAGACCGTTTATTCCTCAGATTTATTACGCCTCGGCCTGAATTGGCTTTTTGGCATAGTAGCCGCTTTAGTCGATAAAATCCTGTTGATTGAGCCATTGCTTAAATAACTGGAGGAAAATTCAGCAGTAATCTCAGCCCGTCGTCTTGAGTGTTTGCACCAAACAGAGTGCAAAGCTACACTTGCTGCGGGTCAATTCTCTACCCAAATTCTTTCTATTTGGGCCGCTTTGCACTAGGGCTTAGCGCACCAAACCGATAATGAGATAAGTGGCAACGACTCCTTACCGTTATCCTTAGAAAGTGTTTGGTTAACAACCATATATAACAAGTAGAAACAATATGAAATTAGAAACCATTGATTATCGCGCAGCCGATAGCGCCAAACGCTTCGTCGAATCCCTACGTGAAACGGGCTTTGGTGTGCTCTCTAACCACCCTATCGATAAAGAGCTGGTCGAAAGCATTTACGCTGAGTGGCAAGCCTTTTTCAATTCTGACGCTAAGAACGAGTTTATGTTCAATCGTGAAACCCACGATGGCTTCTTCCCCGCGTCGATTTCAGAAACTGCAAAAGGCCACACGGTTAAAGACATCAAAGAGTATTACCACGTGTACCCTTGGGGCCGTATTCCAGATCCTTTGCGTGCCAATATTCTGGCCTACTATGAAAAAGCCAATGCACTAGCCTCTGAACTGTTAGAGTGGATTGAAACCTACTCACCAGACGAGGTAAAAGCTAAGTTCTCGATCCCGCTGCCAGCAATGATTGCCGACAGCCACAAAACCCTGCTGCGCATCCTGCATTACCCACCGATGACGGGCGATGAAGAAATGGGCGCTATCCGTGCTGCGGCCCACGAAGATATTAACCTGATCACTGTGCTACCTGCTGCAAACGAGCCAGGACTGCAAGTCAAAGCCAAAGACGGTTCTTGGTTAGATGTACCAAGTGATTTTGGTAATATTATCATCAACATTGGTGATATGTTACAGGAAGCCTCGGGCGGTTATTTCCCATCGACCTCACACCGCGTGATTAACCCAGAAGGCACGGATAAGACTAAGTCGCGTATTTCACTGCCGTTATTCTTACACCCTAATCCTTCGGTAGTGCTGTCTGAGCGTTACACCGCCGATAGTTACTTAATGGAAAGATTGCGCGAGCTGGGCGTACTTTAAGGGTCAGCCCCTAGCAATAGATGCTCAAATTCGCATCAAGATTAAGCAATTAAAGCGCCTTCGGGCGCTTTTTTTATGACATTCGTCGCCTTCAAGGTAGAATAAGCGTCTTTAGGTCATTTAGAACAAGGCACTATCATGGCAATTCAATGGTATCCGGGGCACATGCACAAGGCACGCAAAGAGATCGAAGAGGCGATGCCTCAGGTCGATCTGGTGATTGAGGTGCTGGACGCCCGTATTCCCTACAGTAGTGAAAACCCCATGGTGTCAAAGCTTCGCGGCGACAAACCTTGTATCAAGCTACTGAATAAATCCGACTTAGCCGATCCTGACATCACCGCCCAATGGATTGAATACCTTGAGCGTGAACAAGGGGTAAAAGCGACTGCGATTACCACGCTACAACCGGGTATGTTGAAAATGCTGCCGGATCTTTGCCGTAAGTTAGTGCCGAGTCGCGATAAGACCGAAAAAGATATTCGCACTATGATCATGGGGATCCCTAACGTAGGCAAATCCACTATTATCAATACCTTAGCTGGTCGTGTTATCGCCAAAACCGGTAACGAACCCGCTGTCACTAAAAGCCAGCAGCGTATTAACCTACGTAACGGCATTGTGCTCTCGGACACGCCAGGAATTTTATGGCCTAAAGTCGATAATGAAGCCAGTAGCTATCGTCTCGCCGTCACGGGAGCCATTAAAGATACCGCCATGGAATACGAAGATGTGGCACTGTTTGCCGCTGGTTATTTCTTAAAGGCGTACCCGAAGGAAATTTGCGAGCGTTATAACATCAGCGAGTTACCTCAGGATGATATGGCGTTACTCGAAGAAATCGGCCGTAAACGCGGCGCACTCCGCCCTGGTGGTCGAATTGACTTGCATAAGGCCTCGGAAATCGTGTTACACGATTACCGCTCAGGTCGAATTGGCCTGTTGTCCCTCGAAACCCCAGCGATGGCTGAAATCGAGAAAGCCGAAGTGGAACGCATTCTGGCTGAAAAGGCTGCCGAGAAAGCCGCTAAGTTAGAAGCAGAAAAACTAAAACGCTCAGGGAAACGACATAACGTTTAAGCGCTGTATTTAGTACTGTGCACAAGCCTAACCGAGCAACAGGCGTTAAAGCGACTAATTTAAGTGATTAATTAAATTGATTATTTAGATTGAAAAATCGCTTAACAGAATGCATCAATCGCCCTCAGTTTGACCCATCAGTCAGCGCCACCTTAGCGCTGGCTTTTTATTTGCCCCAAGTATTCATGGTAAGCGAAGCAATTCTCAATCTACAGCAAAATTTACTGCGAAGCTGGCAGTCATCTATGAGCAATAATGCATGCCTTAGCCCATTTATGCTTAGGTGCTTTCTATCAGTACAAACCAGAAGCACTATTGGGCTCGAACACTGGGGCTTGGCCTGCGGCTATCATGTTATAGCTCAACATAAAGGGCACTCCACCCTCCGAGGCCATTATATTATCCATCCAGCCAATCGGATTATTGAACAAGGAGTTATCGTGATTTAATACCCCAATGGCGCCGTTGGCTTCATCAAAGTCCCAAACGACTGAGCCCCAGTGCCAATTGAGCCCTTTTACATATTGCCAGCCAAGCAAGGCCCCGAGTGCGTAAATCACATCATCATCCATCACTCGTTGATTTGCCCGATAGTCACGCGTCAGTTCAGTAATCGCTGCCACTATCTCCGGCGGCGATGTGTACTCCGACAAACTGAGCAATACAAGCCCTTTTTGAGCTAACTGTTCGAGTTCTTTCTGAATGTCCTCAGATATCGCATTAATTTCGGCCATAATACCTCCCTTAGAATGAGCCAAATCTCCAAAGCAAGATACGGATAAAACCTATTGGCGCCAATACCACATTGGGATGAAAACACTAAAGCAGAACACCCATTGTAGTTAAATCCATCAGCATGAAATGGGACATTTCCAATTTACGATGACGGGCTGATTTCTACCCAATCGATAAGTTTTAGTATCCCAAACGCAACCAAGTACCGCTGATCACAGTGCCTGAGATGCAAGAAAATGAACATAAACGTTCATCCTTGATCTGTAGTGCCAGATTCACTTTATGCATGATTTTTCGTAGGATATGCAACCCATGGCTAATCCCTGAAGCTCTCCCTCCCCTTTCTAAGTTGACGCCATTATTCAATGGTAAATTTTGCCACTGAGATCTCAATACATTCCTCATGGTTGGCAGCGGAGAATCGATGAAAAAATCCCCAATTTCGAACAAAGATAGTATGTATAAATATTTATTTTTCACATTGACATGCAATCAGTATTGCATGCGTAATCAGGATGGAAATAAGTTTGAAAGAGTGGGGTATATTTTGCTGGTATGGTGAGAATGGAAGTAGCAGTATCCATTGTTTATAAGTTAACATCGTCAAGCATGATGTTGTCCGTCTTAATTTTTTCTGGCAAATTGGTTATTACGCTTCAACATCCCGTTCGATTAGCTACAGAGACAACTTAGATACCACGCACTATGTTTGACGCTTTCCAGCAATACAACAGTATGACTTTACTCAGCAAGAGATAGAGCAATTAACGCACTCAGCAAAACTAATTGAGTTACCGACACGGCATATGTTGCTCCATCAGGGTGAAGTTGCAAAAGAGATTTTCTTTCTATTAGAGGGAATATGTCGCGCCGCTTATCTGACTGATAAGGGGAAAGAGTTTAGCAAACAGTTTTATTGGGAAAATGACTGGATCATTGGTTTTGAAAGCTTAGTCAACCAACAACCTTCACCATACCAGCTAGAATCTCTTACCCAGAGCTCTATTCTGTCTCTGCCTATCGAAACATTGATAACTTGGCGTGAGCAAAAGCACAGTATTTATCTTAAGCTGCTTGAAACGCAACTAATGTATAAGGAAAACAAAGAACGCTTTATGTTGCTCTATACTCCTGAAGAGCGCTATGAATGTTCTGCCAACATTATCCCAACTTGCGAAAACGTCTCAACGATTATCAAATTGCCGCTTATCTTGGCATGACCTCAATCAGTCTAAGTCATATCAAAAAGCGTAATCAAAGTTAACTATTGTTAATGCCTTAATAATCCTGCCTTGCTACATTGCAGACTTCATCAATAGCAAAGCAGGAAAAGAATGATTACTTGGCAACTCAAATCGTTTTCTCAACTAACTACAATACAACTATATCAACTACTTAAACTCAGAGTTGAGGTGTTTGTTGTTGAGCAAAACTGCCCTTATCCAGAATTGGATAACAAAGATCACCAGCAAGATGTTTACCACTTATTAAGCTATCAAGGTGACAAACTAATAGCCTGCGCACGCCTATTGCCAAAGGGGATTAGTTACCCATCTGCCAGTATCGGTCGTGTGACTATTTCAAAAAATCATCGCGGAGGTGGCTTTGGTCATCAACTGTTACAAGAGGCTTTAAGTGCATGTGAGCTGTTGTGGCCTGACGAGTCAATCGAGATTGGCGCACAAAAGTACCTGTCTGAATTCTATCAGCATCATGGATTTATACCGACTTCTGCTATCTATTTGGAAGATGACATCCCACATATCGATATGAAGTTGGAAAAGTAACCATACCTTTCTCTGTAACCAATGTTGCGATACTACTTCTCATAATAGGTAACTTTGCTACTTCACTGTCTGATGTTGCTGTAAAGTTACTTAATGGCGAAATCTCAACCTTTCAGTACATTTTCATACGCCAATTATTTTCCGCTTTGGTTATTTGTCCTTTATGGTTGAAGCAGTCTAAGCAGCAGCGAAAGTTGTATAGCCCTAAACTCCATCTATTTAGAGCACATTTGATTGTTATAGGCAGCGGTTGCATGGTTGTAGCGATAACTCACTTAACTCTAGCGACAGCTAACGCGGTTTTTTACGCAGCGCCGCTGGTTATGCTACCGCTATCCATCTTACTTCTCAGCGAAAAACCGACGATTCAACGCAGTGCATCAACTCTCTTAGGATTTATTGGCGTTATTGTAGTGTTGAGACCATCAGAATTTCAATGGGCAGCAATTTTCGCACTCGCTACCACGCTAACCCTAGCACTATTCAATATCACTGCAAGAAAATTACCAGAGCAGCAAACGGTTGTAAGCACACTCTTTTGGACATCGTTACTTTCACTACCTGTATCAGCTAGCCTAGCTTTTTTCTACTGGACACCTATTTCGACCATACACCTGTTGTTGATTTTAGCCAGTGCAGCTTTGGTTCTTACTTACAATGGGTTGGTTGTAACTGCTTATCAACGTGCACCAGCTAGCTCTATTGCTGTTGCAGAGAACTCAGGGCTAGTATTTGTCACTTTATTTGGTGTGATATGGTTCGATGAAGTGCCAGACATCTTGACCGTATTAGGGATATTCATGATTATACTGCCTTTATTGCCTTGGAAATCATTGCTTAAATTGAGGCTATGCTCAAATCAATCGTCTGAGAGACAGAAAAGTATTATCGAGTAATGTCAAATTGACCACTTTTAGTTAGTTTAAAACAGACTTGTCACCTCTCTGAAAAATCTGTTGGTTTCGATAATCTATTTGGGATAAGGAATGTTAGCTGAAGATTAGAATCTGTTTTTCTCTGCTAAATTAGAAATATCCAGTTCTAGGTTAGAACTTTCAACTGAAATGCATAACAATACAAGCTATGATTTCTGATTAGTAGTCCCGTTTTTGAAAGTAAATGGGAGTTTTCTGTCACGGCCTTTCTGCTAGTAACCATGAACAAAAGTACGGTGATTTCAGTGGCACTGATTTGCCACTGAGTAATTACGTTAACACCGAATGGTGCAAAAAGCTTTACCCGGATGAACAGTTCAATAGTCGTTAAGATTGCCATCAATAAAGCAGTGCTCTTAACGGTATAAATATCATCCTAACTAACCTTCCCTATCAACTAAATAGGCTCAAACCAATCAACTCAACTATTCTCTGCAGATAGTTAAACGGCGAAGCGCAAATATGCCCAGTAGCGAAAGGATTAATAGGGATAAACTGCCACCACCGCTATAACCTTGTTTATGTTCAATGGTTGCAATATGTTCTTCTTTCACGCGGGTTTTAAAGCGGGCTAATTCGGCGTCTAAGTTAGTGATCATATCGTTTACCGCTAGATCAAAGCCTTCGGCGGATTTTTCACGTAACACGTTGGTGACGCTCACCGCGGTTGATGTGTCGCTAAGTTGGTTAATGCCGGGCGCTCTGAACAGCATCTTTTGGCTGCGCATATCAAATACCGCAGTATCGACAAAGGTTTGGATCGCGTTTTCATTACCGGGCACCATATACATGCCGACTATGGTCCAATACAGCAGTGAAGCCTTATTCTCGCTGCTTTGTAACAGTTGATCGTAAGACACCAGCGCCATCACATCGACATCGTGTAAGCGGGCGACCTGCTGCAGGGTACTAAAACCTTTGCCATTTTTAAGGTAAGTGCTGGGGATTAATTCGATACGGTCAATAAAGTCATATTTAACAAAGGATTGTTTCACTTTATCCAGCAAGGCGATTTGCGAGCTGCTATCGAGGGCTTCGGATTGCCAATGGGTGGAAGGTAAAAAGGCAATGCCGACCGTGATGGGAAGACGCAGTACCGGAATACTAGGCTGCTGCGCCTCACGCTGTTTATCGTCGGGATAGAGATATTCAACCAGACTACTGGAGACCACGTTTTTTTCGGTGGTGTTACCGTTAAAAAACGCACTGCAACCACCAAGCAAGATGCTAATCGATGCCAGCGCGCCCATAAGCGCTATGAATTTTGTCTTCATCTGTTTCCCTACCGTATCCTTACTGCGCACAGGCCATGCAACCCGTGCATATTGCCGCTACCTTAGCGAGTCACTGCTGTAAAAACAAGCCGTTAACTTCACATATCGCGCTTTTGTTTGGCTTTTTAAATGCTTAGAAACAACAAAGCCGCATCGGAATGCGGCTTTGATTTAGATGATTACGACAATCAGTGGCGCAAATTCATCTGCTTAGGCGTATTTACGCACTTTTTTCAACGCGATTTGCTGCTTTAATGTTGATAAATGTTCGATAAACACTTTACCGTGTAAATGGTCGATTTCGTGTTGCAAAACAATGGCTAAAAAGTCATCGGTTTCGATTTCAATCGCTTTGCCCTGTCTGTCTAAGGCGGTGACTTTGACCTTTTCGAAACGGCTCACTTTTGCGCGATAGCCAGGGATAGAAAGACAGCCTTCTTCACCCACATATTCGCCAGACTTTTCAACAATCTCTGGATTAATCAGCACTAAGGGTTGATCGCGATTTTCGGATAAATCGATCACAATCACCGCATCTGTACTGCCCACTTGGGTCGAGGCCAGACCGATACCATCGTCGGTGTGGTACATGGTTTCGATTAAATCATCGATAAATCCCTGAATCGCTTCAATGTCTTTTACGGGTTCTGCTTTGCGCTTTAGACGCTCATCGGGAATTGTCAGAATATCGAGTACAGCCATGCCTGTTTCATCTCTTAGTGAGTCAAAAAATTTGCCGCTATTATGAACTATTCCTGTGTTTTCTCAATATTCAAAACTAAATAGTTTAATAAAAATCATTACAATCGATTTTTTAGATTTAAATTGTAGCAGCTTGTAGCAGCATTAACAGTCCGCGGTTTCACTTGGGCGCTATTTAACGTTACACTGGCTCACCTCTTTCATGGTTTTATTTGGCATCATCATGCGGTTTGCAAAAGATAAATCTCCACTTTATCGCTACTTAGAGCAAGATAAGGCCATCACGCCAGACGAAACGCACAGCACACAAGAGACACAAAGCAAGCTCTCGCCGATGGCGAAGATTTGGCATATTGTCGCGATGATCCCGCCTGGCAAAGTCAGCAGTTACGGTAAGGTGGCCGATTTTGCCGGTTTACCCGGTCGCGCCCGCTATGTGTCGAAGGCGCTCAAATCGGCCCCCGAACATTTGTCACTTCCTTGGCATAGAGTACTCAACAGCCAAGGGAAAATATCCTTCGAAAAGCATTCAATCCCCTTTCAGGAACAGATGGAATTATTGCGTATTGAAGGCGTTACAGTGAACTGTGGCAACGTAGACTTGTCTGAGTTTGAGTGGCAACCGGATATGGCAACCTTAGTGATGTCAATCCCCTTCTAGTTTAAAATATTGATCTATAAACTGTTTACACCCGATATGGCCTCAGCTATAAACAATTAAGCTTGGCAGTTTAGCCAATGGGATAAGCGGTGTTAGCCGCAATCTGTTTGCGATATAAAGGAGCATTACTTGCGCACAATTCCAACGTTATTCGTGAGTCTCGCGCTCACCCACAGCGTATTTGCGATGGCGGCGCCAACGCCTTTAACGCCTCAAACTGCTGAATATCAAGTTAATTATGGTGATATTGAGTTGGGTAAGGCCAAGTATCAACTGCCCGCCATCGAGGATGGCGTTTATAAATATCGCTTCGACAGCGACCTTAGCCTGTTATTACTGACCGATGTGCGCCATGTGCTGAGTGAATTTGGCCAAGAGGGTAATCAATTATTACCAATGCGCTATTTGCATGAGCGCAAAGGTGTTGGCTCGAATTTTGTCGAGCAAACCGCCTTTGCCAAGGCACAGGGGATGATCCACACCCGTTATAAGGACGAAAAAGGTAAATTCCCCTTTGAAGGTGATATTTTCGACCCTTTAATGGTGCAGCTGCAGTTTCGACTCGATATCAGCACTGGTAAAGAAGTGCTTGATTATAAGATGATTAAATCCAACGAGCTCGATGAATATAAGTTCCATGTGATTGGTAAGGAGCGAATGACAATTGAGAGCGGCAGTTACGATACGGTCAAAATTGAGGTAGTGCGGGACAATCATAAACGCCAAACCTTCTTTTGGATGGCGCCGGATCTAGCCTACCTGCCCGTTCGTTTAACGCACTTTGAAAAAGGCAGCAAACAGCTGGATATCAAACTACTGAATTATCATTTCGACGATGTGCCAGTTGCAGTCGCGCCCGCTGCCGTTGAAGCCGCTGCCGTTGAAACCGAAATTCCGACAGAGCAGAAAGTACCTAAGCTTTTAGGTACGGGTGCTAATTAAGCCTGATACACATTTATCGCCGATTTCAGATGGATTGAGTACTGCTTCTAAGATGCAGTAACTGCGCAGCACAAAAGGCCATCAAAAAGAGCGAAAGTGACAACGCCCCGATTACAAATCGATAAGCAGCTCACCTAAGCGGAACAACTTCCAATTGCCGGGCTGCATCACCTGCCAGTCTTCGTTTTCGGTCAGCGGCCGAGTCGCAATCACAGTCACGACATCGTGTGGTGTGGTTTCTTTATCAAAATCAATCACCACATCGGTATCAATTAATTTTGCCTTGCCAAACGGCGCTCTGCGGGTGATGTAACAAAGATTATTACTGCAATAGCTCATCAAATATTCGCCATCGCTGAGGATCATATTAAACACCCCAAGGGCGCGGATTTGTTCGGCAAGCGTAGCCACAAACCGAAACACCGCTTGCATGTCCTCTGGGCGGCGGTCGCCAAACTTGGCCGCGACTTGCTCTAATATCCAGCAAAAAGCTAGCTCGCTGTCGGTATCGCCAACGCTCTGATAGCGGGAAACCTGAAACTTCGCCTGATAGTCGCTCAACTGGCCATTGTGGGCATAGGTCCAATAACGGCCCCACAACTCACGGGTAAATGGGTGGGTATTTTCAAGGGAAACACAGCCGCGATTAGCTTGGCGAATATGGCTTATCACCACCTCGCTTTTAATCGGATAAGATTTGATCAACTTTGCAATGTGCGACTCACTACTCGGGCAGGCATCTTTAAAAGTACGGCTGCCACGGCCCTCATAGAAAGTGATCCCCCAACCGTCGACATGGGGCCCAGTGACGCCACCACGCTGTGCTAACCCTGTAAAACTAAACACAATATCGGTCGGCACATTGGCGCTCATCGCCAGTAACTCACACATATTTCTCGCCTTTCTCAATCCAAATATCCACGGTTTTGCATTGTAACTAGTTGATGACATTTGTGGAATGATCAAAGGTGACAAAAAATTTAAACAATTGTTTGAAAAATACTTGTATTAAAACTGCCTTAGGTTTAACTTTTATGCGACACAGGTCAGACCACAAACTATAATTGTGATCGCAATCAACAAAACTCGTTATAACCTGTGATTGGCACTCGGTCATACTTAAGGAGAAATACAGTGACTACCCTACTTTGGATCATCGCCATGATCTTAGTGCTAGGAGCCCTAGCTTACCTTCGGGTATCTTTGCTCACTGCCACTATTGCAGCCGCTGTTGTGATGACAGCCGGATGGACACTCGATGTTGTCGGCCCTATCTCTTGGATTATCTTCCTGGTGATCGCGCTGCCCCTCAATATCAGTGCATTTAGACAAAATGTTATCAGTCGCCCACTGATGAAGATCTACCGTGGCATCATGCCCGAAATGTCTTCTACCGAAAAAGAAGCGATTGAAGCTGGTACCACTTGGTGGGAAGCCGATCTGTTTGCGGGTAACCCAAACTGGAAAAAACTCCACAACTATCCTGTCGCTCGTTTAAGTGCCGATGAGCAAGCCTTCTTAGACGGTCCCGTTGAAGAAGTGTGCCGCATGGTGAATCAACACCAAGTATCACACCAACTGGCTGATTTGCCTGCTGAAGTATGGCAATACCTGAAAGATCACGGCTTCTTCGCCATGATCATCAAGAAAAAATACGGCGGTTTAGAGTACTCAGCCTACGCCCAATCACGCGTATTGCAAAAACTTGCCGGTTTAAGCAGCGAGCTGGCATCCACTGTAGGTGTACCTAACTCCTTAGGCCCTGGCGAACTGTTACAACACTATGGTACGCCTGAGCAGCAAAACCATTACCTGCCACGTTTAGCCAAAGGCTTAGAAGTCCCTTGTTTCGCGTTAACTAGCCCAGAGGCTGGTAGCGACGCAGGTTCTATCCCAGACTTTGGTATTGTGTGTAAAGGTCAATGGGAAGGCGAAGAAGTCTTAGGTATGCGCTTAACCTGGAACAAGCGTTATATCACCCTTGCCCCAGTTGCCACTGTATTAGGTCTGGCGTTTAAACTGCGCGATCCTGATCACCTGTTAGGCGATAAAGAAGAGCTGGGCATTACCTGCGCGCTGATCCCAACTGACGTTGAAGGCGTTGAGACTGGTCGTCGTCACTTTCCGCTGAACTGTATGTTCCAAAACGGTCCCACTCGCGGTAAAGACGTATTCGTACCATTAAGCTTTATCATTGGTGGTCCGAAAATGGCTGGCCAAGGTTGGCGCATGCTGGTTGAGTGTTTATCTGTTGGCCGTGGTATCACACTGCCATCAAACTCTGCCGGTGGCGTGAAAACCGCCGCTCTCGCAACGGGTGCTTATGCACGTATTCGTCGTCAATTCAAACTGCCGATTGGTAAGTTAGAAGGAATTGAAGAGCCAATGGCACGCATCGGTGGTAACGCCTACCTGATGGATGCAGTGACCTCATTAACCACCACAGGTATCGACTTAGGTGAAAAACCTTCGGTTATCTCGGCTATCGTGAAATATCACCTGACCGATCGTATGCAGAAATGCGTTATCGACGCCATGGATATCCACGGTGGTAAAGGTGTGTGTTTAGGCCCTAACAACTACTTAGGCCGTGGCTATCAAGCGGCTCCAATTGCGATTACCGTTGAAGGCGCAAACATCCTGACACGTTCGATGATCATCTATGGTCAAGGTGCTATCCGTTGTCATCCTTATGTATTGGCCGAAATGGAGTCAGCGTTTGATACTGAGTCTGGCCAAGGCTTAGCCAACTTCGATGCGGCCATCTTCGGTCACATTGGTTTTGCGACCAGTAACTTTGTCCGTAGTTTCTGGTTAGGTCTGACATCAAGCCGTTTCTCTAACGCGCCATACTCAGATAAAACCAAGCGTTATTATCAACATATGAACCGTTTCAGTGCCAACTTAGCCCTGCTATCTGACTTAGCAATGGCAACCTTAGGCGGTAACTTAAAACGTAAAGAGCGTATTTCTGCCCGCTTAGGCGATCTGTTAAGCCAGTTATACCTCGCTTCTGCAACTTTAAAACGTTACCAAGATGAAGGCCGTCAAACTGACGATCTACCACTGGTGCAATGGGCGGTTGAAGATGCGCTGTACAAGTTGCAGGCTTCATTAGACGATTTACTGGATAACTTCCCTATGGGTCTAGGCGGCGTGTTACGCGCCATCATGTTCCCATTCGGCCGTCCACTGAAACGCCCAAGCGATGTGTTAGATCATAAAGTGGCTAAGATCATGCAGACCCCATGTGAAAGCCGTGATCGTTTAGGTAAAGGTCAGTTCTGGACTAACTCTGAGCACAATGCTGTGGGTATCCAAGAGCAAACACTGAAGGATATTTTGGCCGCCGAACCTTTATTCGACAAAGTCTGCAAAGCCAGTGGCAAACGTTTACCTTTCATGTGGTTAGATAAAGTTGCCGCCGAAGGTAAAGCCTTAGGCGTATTGAGCGACAGCGAAGTACAACTGTTGGAACGTGCCGAAATCGGCCGTATGAAGTCTATCAATGTGGATGACTTTGACCCAGCAGAGCTGCGCCCTGAAGTCGTCGCAACGACGTCACAGGAACGCGCCGCTTAATAGCGAAGCTGTACCATAAGCCCATCTAAATAAACAAAAAGGCACTACAATGTAGTGCCTTTTTTATTTTCGCCTCACTTAACAGGCTTATCTCTTCGCAAATACCAAGCTCATCCTGAGTTAACCTTGGCCTTGTCCATTATCCCTTCGCCAACGTTTCATCCGAGGTATTGATGTTATCTTGTACGTCAGCCTCAGGTTGTGATGGCTCTTCGGCCTTAGTTTTCGCTTGTTGCTCAAGCCGTTGGCGCTCAGCTTCAGCTTCAGCTTCTTCCTCGGCCTTGGCTTTCGCTAGGGCCGCTTCTTCCGCCGCTTTGGCCTGAGCAGCTATCGCCTCTTGCTCGGCAATCGCCTGTTGGATTTTCGCTTCTTCAAGTGCTTCAACGGGCAATAGGCTGATTAACTCGATGCCATTAGGGAATTGGGTGTCATTACCTGACACAATCACCACTTTGCCTTCTTTGGTCAAATACACTAACGGCAATGCCGTTTCGCCATAACGTTTACGGAAATGCTCGAAGGTGAAGTTTTCAGTTAAGTTAGTGACTTTAAGCTGTGCCCCTTTCGCCATTTGACTGGCAATTTTGGCGTAAGATACCGCATCACCAAACAAACATAATCGCTGTTTGTAGGTCTCTGATAATTGATGGCGCGCGCTGCCTTGCTCGGCATTATTAAGGCCAAAGACCTTTTTAGAACCTAACACATCTTGAAAATAAAAGGTCACCAGCGGGTTTAACTGCTTATAAGGCGACATGATCAGTACTCGACCAATCCCAGTTAAATCCATATAGGTTTCAGCATGTTCCGAGGCGGGATTGCCAAAATAGACCGGAATATTATCCATCCGCGCGAGGCGAATGTTATCCCAGTTGCTGTCGGCCAGCAGCACTTTGACGTCTTTGCTTTTTAAGATTTTTGCCAGTTCGCGGGAAAACTTGGAGGCTCCGAAAATTAATAATCCTTGCGCCGAACCCGACGTCACTCCAAGGTATTTCGCCCAGCGGCCCGCGGTTAAACTTTGGATAACGACAGTGCCGATAATGATTAAAAACACTAAGGGCACAATGGCATCGGCGCCCTGCACATTAGTTGCCTCTAACTTAATGGCGAATAAGGAAGATACCGCCGCCGCCACAATCCCCCGCGGCGCAATCCAACATAGAAACCATTTATCGGCCTTTGATAGTGACGTCCCAATGCCTGACACCCAAATACTGAGCGGCCGCGCAACCAGCATAGTCACGGCGAGTACGCCTACCCCGCCCCAACCTAAATCCATCATGGCATTCGAGTCGAGTCTGGCGGCTAACAGGATAAATAAGGCCGAGATCAAAAGAACTGTCAGTGTCTCTTTAAATTCGAGGATTTCAGCAATATCCACACCGCGCATATTCGCCAGCCAAATCCCCATCACAGTCACAGTGAGTAATCCGGACTCTTCCTGCAGTAGGTTAGAGCCCACGAAAATCCCCAGCATAAGGGTTAATACTGCGGTATTTCGTAAATAATGCGGCAATAAATTACGGCGGATCACTTGGCCAATTAAGTAACCTGACGCTGCGCCTAAACCTAAGCCAAGCGTGAGCATGGAGCCTAGTGCATAGAGCACATGGCTCGTGGGATCGCCAGACACCGTAATGTATTCAAAGACTAATACAGCAAGTAGCGCACCAATTGGATCAATCACAATCCCTTCCCAGCGTAAAATACTCGCCAGTTGCGACTTAGGCCGTACGCTGCGAAGCATAGGGACTATCACGGTCGGGCCAGTGACCACCACGAGGGCGCCAAATAACAGTGCGACCTCCCAGCTAAAATTCAGTAGGTAAAAGGTCGCGACACTGATACAGCCCCAGGTGATCACCATGCCGATGCTCACTAAGTGCGTCACCATACGGCCATGATCTTTTATCTCTTTAAAATTGAGGGTCAATGCCCCCTCAAACAGGATCACAGCAACACCGAGTGAAATGATAGGAAACAGTAAATCCCCAAAGATTTCATCGGGATTGAGTACCCCAAATGCGGGGCCTAACATCAAACCACAGAGTAATAAGGGTAAAATTGCAGGTAACCTAAGCTTCCAACCAACCCATTGACAAAATAACGACAGCACCCCGATGAGTGCTAACATCCCAGTGATTTTTTCAACCATATAACTTCCTTTAGTTGGTATGGTGTGGTCAGTATTAACTCAACCTACACGCTTTTTTCATACAGAAAAATGAACTATTGGTGATAACAATAGCAGCAAAAAAAGCAGTCCTGTAAGACTGATTGACAGCGAATATTCAGCTTTCAGTAGAAATAAAGGGGTAACAAGAAACAATACCTTAGGCATTAGGTAAGGTATTAAGCAGAAATACAGAGGCAAATACTCTGAAAAGATAGATAGAAAAAAGCCCCATCTTTCGATGAGGCTTATTCTATTTGGCGGAGCGGACGGGACTCGAACCCGCGACCCCCGGCGTGACAGGCCGTGCAGATATGGATTTTAGTGCGTTACCTATTTTGTCTAAATTGTTGTCAATTGATTCAATTGGCATTATTTGCATGACCATCGGACTGAACATTAACGACAATGTGGTGGTCACGGTCACGAAAACCGGTCTTTTCACCGATCAACATTTGATCAATTTTTATAACTAAAAATAGTGTTCACTTCAATATTTAAAGTAAATATGTACTCACTCGAAATTACACTCTGTAGCCAAAATGTTTTAAAGCAGCAAAAAAGGATGAGTTTTCCATATCCTGCAGTGAGGAGTGTATTCATGACTTTGTCTCTGAAATCGATAGAAACATTGAAATAAAGCTGTAGGAACAGAACACCTCTATATTACCCATCACCCGCACTAACACCCTGCTGATAAATTGCTCAACTGGAAGCAACAAGCAGTCAACTAAAATTTGATACTTTTAACCCCCAATACTGTTTGTTTAGTGCAGAGATTGTGTCTCGTTTTGGGGCAATAACGCTTTATTCCAATCGCACTTAATCGTGATTCTTCCCATTTGTTTTTCTGGTCAACTGTTCTAATAAAGCGTCCATACTCTGTTCGAGTAGATCGAGGACTAATTCGAATCCTTGCGTGCCGCCGTAATAGGGATCGGGCACTTCATCTGTGTCGCAATCACCATAGGACAACATCAACTTTAATTTGTATTGATATTCGGGTGGACAACGGCGGCGCAAATCCGCGAGATTGCTATTATCTGCCGCTAAAATAAGATCGAAATGCTCAAAATCGGCATCAATCACTTGTCTCGCTCGCATGCCGTCGAAATTCAAACCGCGTTTTTTGCCTGCCGCCATTGAGCGACTGTCGGGGTTGTCCCCTTGGTGATAACCAATAGTGCCCGCCGAATCGACTTCGATATTAAGACGGCGCTCGTGAATTTTAGCGCGGCAAACGGCCTCGGCGGTGGGCGAGCGACAAATATTACCCATGCAGACCATTAAGATACGTCGTACATGCTGATCTTTTACTAACGCTTTATTTTCTAACAACTTAATATCCTTTCGTGTAGCTACTTAGGTGTTGATGCCATCTGACCAAAGGCGGGAGAAATACATTTTTTGACTTCAAAATGGTAACCATACTGCTCATGGACAGACTCAGTAATTTCCAATATTTCATAGTCATTTAGCTCAATCACCACTGAATCGGCCAATTTATCACAACGACTGCGACCGTCGGCTTCAAATTTATAGGCAAATAAGGCAATTAAATCGCGGATCCCTTTGTAATAGCTATGGCCAAAGGCCTTAAGTGTTTCGGTGGTGTCGGTTTGATTAGGCTGCTGCGTGAGTTCAGTTCCCGCTTGTTCAATACTATCCTCGGCTTTGAGAATGGTTTCGCCTTCATTAACCACACGTTTATCTAGCGAATCATGTTTCAACGCTTGGGTTTTCTTGGCTAAATCCCCAACCCAGTTTTCACCATCGGTAATCGCAACCAAGTTTAATAACAACACCACAGACAGAATCATACGCACTAGCGCGGTTGTCACCACAAATCGTTTTTTACTGCCTTGCTGCTTGGCTTCGAGTCCTAAAATCCGCAATCCGATATGGAAAAACAAATAACAGGGGATCACCAATTGCAACAGAAGTAAGGCAAGGATGGAGATACACACAAACCAAATCGGCAAATACAGCAGAATGGCAAAGTTATGGGTGTAGGACAAATGTGAGGCCGATACACCGGTAATTTCGTTCACCACACTGCCGCTCGCAGCTAAGGCAAAGTTAGCAATCACCGCATAAAACAGCAGGAAAATGGCTTTGCCCGCCAGCGTATGCCAAGCCATGGCAAATTTGGGCCAAAACTCAATAATCAAGGCGATAGCGGTGATGATGGCGGCAATCCAAATTTCGGGTTGGAATACCATTAACGCCAGTAACGCGAACAGGTAACAACGCTGGGCGACATTTAAGCTCTGCCAAAATTGCTTAAGCGTCACGAATGGATGTTTAAGCCATTGAGGCACAGTCAAGGCTTGCCGCACACGCTGCTTCCAAAGGGTTAATCCATGCAGACTGTCGACCAAAACTCACTCCTTGATATGATTGCCCATTAATAATCAATACGATACTCGGCAAAACGATTGCTAAGCGTTCGATCTTTATCAAAATTCTACAATTTCGCAACCTATTCTTTATTCTCTGGCGGCATGTCACTTCTTATCCGCAAGAAGCTCGCAAAGCGCGGTAAGCCATTGACGGTTAATCCAAGATATTTGTAGGTGATAAGCGTACCAATCGCGGGTGGATTCTGACGCTCAGCCAAGCTAAAACCCGTGCCAATACTAAAGACACGGCCATCAGCTGTTTGCACTCTCAATGCGCCCAGTTGCCCGGCAAACTGTCCTTTACCCGCTATGTGTCCAATCACTCTGGCCTCGGCATCTAAATAGGGCTTTAACTTCATTACGTTAGGATTACGACCCGGTGTATATAGCGCCGTGCGTCGATGCAAGATTAAGCCTTCACCACCTTGAGCCACTAAGGTGTCTAATTTCTGATACAGCGCCTCAATACTTTCTACGCTCACTTGCTTAATCACTTGCAGGTAAACTGATTTACCTGCAATCAAGGTTTGCATCTGCTGATACCGCACTGCAAAACTCCCTTGTGCCTTGGGTAAATCAAACACCATAAAACGTACACTCTGCCACTCGCTCTCATTCGCAGACGCTTGGCGGATAAGCCCTGATATGGCCTCAAACTGCCCTCGCCCGAGCCATAATTCACCGTCCATCGGGGTGGGCGGAAAATCCGCAGTAAACCAACTTGGCGCTAAGATGGGATTGCCCTGACGAGTCACTAAACGTTTTCCATCCCAATAACCGCGCACACCATCGAGTTTTTCGCTGACGAGAAAATCCTTGATGTGGGCACTCTTCTCCTTTGAGAACTCTGTCGCTAATTGAATATTCGGTGCTTGAGGATTGGCGTCACTCACAGCCATGAATGAGCCGCAAATTCCGCAGTAAAGACCGAAGAAAACAGTGAAACGCAACACAAATGCAAATGTTAAAAAAGGTAAGCGAGTTGTAAGAGTCATTCCTTTGCCTCTTCATTAAAGCGGTATTGAGCTTCAAGCTTAGTCTTAAGATTTATTCGCCGCGAATACGACCACAGTCCGGTAACACCCTAGCAGGACTGCGAATTTGTCGGTTTAGCTATTTATACGCTTAAGTTATCGGGCTATACTGCGGCCTCTTTTTTAAGCTCGTTCAAATGTTAACACGCAGTCATCTGTGGTTTGAACGGGTAAATGCTTCGCAAACAATCGCCCAAGTCGATGGAATTATTATGAAACCAGCAAACAACCACGGTATTAAACGCATCTTTAGAGCGACGGGATTTTCGATGAAGGGCTTAAAAGCTGCTTGGATCCACGAAGCCGCTTTTAGACAGGAATTGATGCTGGCCGTAGTCATGCTGCCCATCGCACTGTTGGTCGATATCAGCACCATGGAAAGGTTGATGCTGATCTTAACCTTGTTTATCGTGTTGATTGTTGAGTTATTGAACTCGGCAATTGAAGCCGTGGTTGACCGTGTTGGCAGTGAAATCCATCACCTTAGTGGTCAAGCAAAGGATATCGCCTCTGCCGCGGTATTTATGAGTCTAGCGCTCTGCGGTATCACGTGGTTGGTAGTGCTGCTACCACTGTTTATTTAATACGCTCTCGATTTAATGCCTTGATTTAGCAGTCTTTAACTAACGCATTTACCTAATAAAGCGAAGTGTTACTTCTTAACTGATTGTTCTGCTCTACAAAAACGCCTTTGAGATATCTCCCAAAGGCGTTTTTTATATGCAGTTGTTACAGATTAGCGTATTTCAGCTGACTTATCGGCTAAAAAGCCAATTGCCTGTTTGATTTGCTCTAAGCGATCATTCTCGGCCCAATAGGCAACATACACACTGCGCGAAATGGCGCTCGCTCCCGCGACTAAATGCAGCTCTTTACGGTTCAGCAGTGGCTGAACCAAATGCTCGGGTAAAAACGCGCAGCCACCGTTATTCAAGATAAAATCCAAGGCGATACGGGCCGAGCTGGTGTGTAAGGTCGGCACGGGTAAAGCAGCATACTCTTGGGCATGCAGGATATTAAAGGCCGTGCCCCAATCCACTTTGACATATTGGCCTGCCTGCACCGCATTCACCGCCACATCCATGGTTTTGGACACCAATAGAAGATTAATTTGGCCTAATTGCACCAGTTCGAATTGGTCCAGTTTGGGTGGGTCGAAGGAAATCGCTAAATCGAGGGTGCGGTCCATCAATTGCCGTGTCATCACTGTTAATGGCAGCACTTCGGTCCGCAGGGCAACGCCGGGCAATCCCACATGCAAATGCTGTAAATGCCCTTGCAAATAGGCATCCCAAATATTGGGGCCTGCGCCAATGGCGAGTTGAGTCGATTGTAACTGACTGAGGGAAACATCCTGCTTGGCGCGCTCCCAAGCGGTTAACACCGCTTCAGCATGCCCAAGCATACGTTCACCCGCCGGCGTGGGCTGAATATTGTTGCGTTGGCGCTCAAATAAGGCCACGCCTAGAATACTTTCGAGCTGTTTTACCCGAAAGCTTACCGCGCTGCGGGTAAGGTAAAGATTTTCCGCGGCCTTGCCAAAATGACGGGTACGGGAGACTTCCAAAAAGGTCTTAAGTAAATCGGTATCCATAAAAATTCTTGACCAACATTGGCAAATTTTTTTGATTTATAAATCAATAATACTAGCCAATACTCCAGTTGCAAATCTTTGTATATCAAAAACTAGAAGGTAACAGCCATGTCTGAACAGTCTTTTTCAAACGCTAACAAGGGTTCTGAGACGGTGAACGGCTCAGCTGCCAGCTTTGTATCCCATAAACGTTTTTATGACGATGCCAATTTCCCGAAAGGTTTTAAGCGCAGTGGCGACTTCACCAGTAAAGAAGCCGAACTGCTTGAAATACATGGCCATGCCATGAAAAATCTCGACGAAGGCAAGACACTCCCCGTCACCGCCGATGAAGCGCAATTTGTCGAAGTCATCAAAGGAAACATCGCTCCCAGTAGCTTGTTAGAGCAGATCTGGTTAAAGTACCGCAAACTCGCCCTAGGTAAACCCTTTTATGCCGTGGTTGGCACAGTACATTTGCCCCCCACTAAGCCTGAGGCCGAGCCCGAAGCGGCATTCGATGTGGATGTCGAAATTGACGATGATGTTCAGGATGAAGCTGAACCCGAGGATAAAGAATGAAAATGAAGGTTTGCGATTAAATGCGTGGGTGGATTTTATATAAAGAAACCGCGACTCAGCTAAAACCTGAATTGTATGAAATTGAACGTCTATTGGCGGCTGCCAAGGCCGACAATATTGAGTTAGAAGTGTATGCTCCGGATGAGTTCGATCTCACCGTGACGAGAGAAGACAACAAGAGTATTTTGTTAAACGGTCAACCCGTTGAATTACCTGATTTTATCATCCCTAGAATGGGCTCCGGCACCACTTACTTTGCGTTGGCGATCATTCGCCATTTAGAACGTTTAGGGGTGTACTGCTTAAATCCATCTAAAGCCATTGAAATCGTAAAAGATAAGCTCTTTTCCCAGCAATTACTGGCCGAGAAGAACTTGCCCACGCCCAAAACCATGCTGGTGAAGTTCCCCGTCGATATCGAACTGGTTGAACGCCATTTAGGTTTTCCGGTGGTAATTAAAACCCTTTCGGGTTCACAGGGTAGCGGCGTGTTTTTGTCCCATAAGGCCCGCGAATTTGATGACTTAATGCAATTAATCGAGGCGACCAATAAAAACGCCAACATCATTCTGCAGGAGTTTATCGCCAACAGCCACGGCCGCGATCTCAGGGTATTTACCATTGGTGGACGCGTGGCCGGCTGCTATGAGCGCCGTGGCCAAGAAGACAGCTTTAAAGCCAATGTCAGCGCAGGAGGTTCGGCGCGCCCCTTCGAGATCACACCTGAAATCGAATGGTTGGCGACCCAAACTGCCAATATTCTCGATTTAGATGTGGCGGGTATCGATTTATTATTCGATAACGGCCATTACAAAATCTGTGAAGCCAACTCATCCCCCGGTTTCGAAGGCTTGGAATCCTGCTTAAACGTGGATATTGCGGCGCAAATCCTGCACTTTATCCGCATCCGTTTAGGCATGTTTAACAAGGACGATAAAGCTAGCGAGCCACGGCCAGCTCAAGCGCTGGGGTCCGAGGTCAGCGCGGCAGACGTCAGTACGTCTGAGCCCAAATCTGCAACTAACTAGCACTGCATATCCTTAAGCTCTTATCTGCGGCTCAGTCTCTACTGGGCCGCTTTTTAGACTGAACCATACATTTTCTTCACAAATCACCAAGATGCAAATTACCGTGATCCCTGCCACAAGCTCGCCATACCAAGCCAAATAGCCGTACTACTTTTGTTTTAAATCACGAAATAACGCAATTTTTAAAACATTTTATTCACATTTTGAAATTTGCTGTTACACTCCAAATGTCCATAGCTTATGGCACTAAAGTCTGATGTTATCGCTGGATATAATAAGAAGAATACTGGAGTAACGTTGATTTCCACTCGTCTAACACCCCTAGTGATCGCCCTACTCGGCAGCAGCCCTGTGCTGGCGGGCGAATTGAGCCTTGAGCTAGGGGGATTTTATTCACAGTCTGATACCAATATGGAGGTGACAAACCCGAACACGGGCAATAACTTCACCTTAGACTATGAATCCGATCTACAACTGGCCGAGAATGAGTTTTTACCCTTTGTTGAAGTCAATTATCACTTTAACGAGCGGCATAATATTTACCTCGACTGGAAACAGCTGCACCGCGACGCCGAAACGCAAGCCTTATCCAAACCCTTTCAAATTGAAATCAACGACACCATTTACGATATTAAGGCCGGTGGCCGACTCAACTCCACCTTAAATATTGATATTCTGCGCGTGGGTTACGGTTACGATGCCATCCAGGGTAGCGATTACGATGTGGGCTTCTCCCTCGGTTTGCACACTATGTTTATCAAAACGGGTTTTGAAGGCGTTATCGGCGTCTGTCATGCCTCTGAGCTACTGAACAATGTCTGTGGTAGCCAAGCCATTCCCCGCATCGTCGATGAAAATGTCACCGCACCTTTGCCGGATTTTGGCGTCTATGCCAACTATGAATTTATTCCAGGCTGGAAGCTGACGACTCACGCCCAGTATTTCTACATAAAACTCAATGATGTAAAGGGTGAGCTGGTAGACGTTAAACTCGGCATTGATGCCAATATCACCGACAACTGGCGCATGAGCGTGGCCTATAACTACTACAAGGTCGATGTGGATATCGCCCAAAAATCACCGAATAAAGATACCCAAATCGCCGACTACAACATTTACTACAGTTTTATCGGCCCGATGCTTTCAGTCAGTTATACCTTCTAACTGATTGATAAGCACAAAAAAGGACGCCTTAGCGTCCTTTTTGCGTTTTATATGATTACTTTTTACGACCGTCTTGCTCACGCTTGGTCTTAAAGTCCGAGGCCTCTAACCAATGGGGCCAATCTTTTCCATTCGCTAAAATGGTGAGCATGCTGGCCATTAGATCTAAATCCTGCTTCACCCCTTCGAGGGTCCAGTTAGGATCATAATCATCGGCGCCCTTGTGGTATTTATGGGCAATATAGTCAGGATCCGTATCCCCAAGGCTCATAAATAACAAGCCAGGCACACCTTGCTGGGCCAGCGCGAAGTGGTCCGATCTAAACATCAAACCATTTTGTGGTCTTGGATCGCCCTTCACTACACGTCCCTGCGCCTTAGCGGCCTTATCCAAATAGGTTTCTAACTCAGACACGCCCTCACCATAGCGCAGAATATAATCCACACCTTGGTTCATATTCATGCCGTCGATATTCAAAAAGGCGACGATGTTTTTAGTCGGTACACTTGGATGCTGAGCAAAGTGCTGGGCGCCAATCAAGCCGGTTTCCTCGGCAGTAAAGGCACTAAACAGAATCGAGCGCTCAAGCGGCGCACTTTGCGCTTGTTTAGCAAAGTAACGCGCCAATGCTAACACACCCGCCACGCCACTGGCGTTATCCACGGCGCCATTGATGATCTCAGGCTTGCCATCTTCAATCACTGTACCCAGATGATCCCAATGGGCATGCATCATCACCACTTCATCGGGGCGACTCTTGCCGGGCAACAGTGCCGCCACATTGTGGGATTCGGCGCGTTCAATCTTATTGTTTAAACTGACATTGGCCTTGAGCTTTAAGGGAATGGCCTTAAAGTTTGGCTTGGCGGCTTGTTGCTTTAAGGTATCAAAGTCCATGCCGGCCTTAGCAAAAATCTTATTGGCGACATCATGTTGCACCCAGCCCATCACGCCCACCTGCCCTTGATTATTATTGGCATCGATCAAGGTGAATTTAGTGCCGGTATTAGAGTTTTGCACCACGCCCCAGCCATAGGCGGCAGGTGCCGTCTCATGGACAATAAATACGGCTTCGGCGCCTTGACGCGCGGCCTCTTCGTATTTGTAAGTCCAGCGACCATAGTAGGTCATGGCATTGCCTTTAAAGACCTTGGGGTCTTGAGTTGCAAAACCTGGGTCATTGACTAACACAATCACAGTTTTGCCTTTCACATCGAGGCCCTGATAGTCATTCCAACCATATTCAGGTGCATTAATGCCATAACCGACAAACACCACATCGCTATTATTTAAATTGACTTTATCGCTAATTCTCTGGGTTCTGGCGGTAAATTCACTGCCATTGGCAAACTTAAGTCCGCCGATATCGAGTTGCATATTTTGATCAGCGGTAATTTTCGCCAGCGGTACCGCCTGCAAATAGCTGTCGCCAAACCCCGGCTTAAGCCCCATCTCTTTAAAAGCTTTCTCAAGGTAATCAATCGTCAGTTGCTCGCCTTCAGATAAGGGCGCGCGGCCGCCGAAGGCATCACTGGCTAAGGTTTTGACGTCGGTGCGATACTGACCGAGATCCATGCTGTCACTGAGGGGAGATGCGGCCATAGCAGGCAGTGACAGTAAGGAACCTAGGGCACCGGCAAGGATGAAATTTTTCAAGACTTTCTCCCAAGTTATTATCATTATTTAATTTTAGCGATAAACTCTATCATATCCCCCAACGCTTTTGGCAGGTAATTCAGCCTGCATTTGGGCATTAGTTGTAACGGGATTTAACGAGCAAAACTGTTTACCCATATGTGGTATACCAAGTTTATCGAGTTATTTTTATTGGGATGTATCCATGTCACGAGATTTATTACAAACCGCAGCCTTGAATCTTAAAAAAGCGGTCCCTTTAATGCTCAAGCATCAAATTCCCACCACGCCAATCAATTATGCCCTGTGGTATACCTACGTGGGCGAACAAAACCCAGCGTTAAACGCCCAGCTCGATACGGTTATCGCCCACTACAACACTTGCCCGCCGGTCAGCAGCGAGTTGTTATTCCGCCAGTATGTCGCCGATCCGGTTGAGCTGGATGTACGCGATATGCGGCTCAACCTTGAGGCCATGTCTACCGAGCTGTCGCAATCGATTCGGGATACCAATCTCGATGCGACTGAGTTCCAAATCTGTATCAACGACAATTTTGCCAAACTCAATGGCATCGAAGAAGGTGCGCTCAGTGTTGAGCAAGTGCTCGATTTAGTGCGTAACTTGGTGAAAGAGTCCGAGAACATTCGCTCAAGCACCGAGTATTTCACTACTCAGCTACAAAAAGCGCAGACTGAGATTGATGCGTTAAAACAAAAGCTTGAAAAAACAGAGAAAGATGTACTTTACGATGCGCTCACGGGCTGTTTAAATCGCCGCGCCTTCGACGCCGATATAGCTGGCATGTTGGCGCAGGCCCCCGAGGGCACCTGCCTTATCTTGGTCGATATCGATCACTTTAAGGCCTTTAATGACAACTATGGCCACCAGCTGGGCGACCAAGTATTAAAAGCCGTTGCGAAGCGCCTACAAGAAGCCTGCCGAGATGGCAGTAAACTGTATCGTTTTGGCGGTGAAGAGTTTGCTATTTTGGTGCCAAAGAGCCAACTACGTATAACAAGGCAACTGGCCGAGGCCATGCGCCGTGGGCTTGAAAAACTCAGTCTTAAGGATAGGCGTAGAGACCAACGCATTGAAAATATCACTGCCTCCTTCGGCGTCGCTCAGTGGCAAGAAAAGCAAGTGGCTATCCAACTGATTGAAAGAGCGGATATGTTACTTTACGAAGCCAAACGCTTAGGTCGAAATCGGGTGATGCCGATGAGCAACTAGCCCGAATAAAAAGGCAGAACTCAGGTTCTGCCTTTTTGTTTATCACGCCTTAATAAATCCTTGCTCGCTAGGCCACCTTTTGAACCCTGGCCTGAGTAACTATCGTGTCAGCGGATTGCACCGCCGCAGGCTCTGGCTCTGGCTCGACCGGGATAGCCTGCACCACAAAACGCAGTTCGGCCCCGCCTTGCAACGTATCGAAGGGATAGCAAGTGATCAGCGTTAAACGATTATCCTCACTTGGCGCGATCCACTCAGTTTGCGATTCATGCACCACTTCGGTCGCCACCACTTGGTAAACAATTTCTTTGCCCGTCGCGGTTTGCAGCGCCAAGCGGCGTCCAACACTGATGCCATTTAACATCGCAAAATGCGTATCCCTGTGCCCTGCAATCACAGTGTTGCCTTGCGCGCCAGCGGGCGCACTCGACAGCACTAAGGCTGGCCCGAAGGCCAAATTACGGCCAGATGCGCCCGCCAGTACATATAAGCTGTCGTTGGATGCCGGACCATCGAAGTGATTGGGTCTGTTAGCTTGCTCGATGGAGAGCTTAGCCACGGGATAGGTATCGGCCCAGGACCAAGGTTTATGGGACTGTCCATCGATTAAGGTTTTAGCCCAAGCCTGTTCAATCAAATATTGGGCAAAGTGTGCTTTCGCTTGCATATAGAATCCTTTTCCAAACAACGTGATGCCGAGTAATACCAATCCCACCAGCAACCCTATTTGTATCTGTTGAGTCATGCGCATACTCATGGACATGACTCAAGTATTCAGCGCTAATGACAGCGCGCGTTGCTGCCGCTGCTGGCGACGAATCGACAGCGCCAACATCAAGGCAAGCAGTAACACTGCGCCACCTAAGAGCATGTCGAAACGGCTCGAGGTCGATGTTTGTGGTAGAACCCCCATAGGCTGCCAACCCAAGGGTAAATGCTGGCGCACCACCGCATCGCGGCTCATGGCATTGCTGGTGATGGGGGTTAAATCCACCGCGACCAAGCTGGTATAAGGGCTGACTAAGTGATAGTTCAGCGATAACGCCGTGACCTGTTGTTTGACCTTGTCATCGTTAGCGCCGTTTTTACTCAGCTCTAATGCCGCAATCTGTTTGCGCGCCCAGAGTAAATCGAGTCCCGCCGCTGGCTGCGCTACATCCGTTACAGGAGCGCTTGAGTCATTGGCTTGCAAAGATAACGACTGTTGCCAGTTTTTATGGCCCTGACGACCGGAGATCACCAGTTCCTGAGGCTCTAGTGGGTGGCGCTTTAGGCTAATCAGCACCGGTTCACCGCGGTATAGATCGGGAATAGGCGCGGGCCAGTAGTCAGGCACAGAGCCATCGTCAAAACGCACCTGCAAATCGGTGAGCACTGGATACTGGATTTTGCCGAGCAATTGACTGATCTTTTGTTCCACCTCATCCACATCACCAATGTAGGTAAAAGTGCCGCGCCCAAGTTCAGCCGCACGCTGCATAAAATGTGAGTTTGGCGCCGAACCAATGCCTACGGTGAAAAGACGGTTGTCGCCGATTTGATTACGGATTAATTCAAATAACGCCGACTCATTGCCGACTGAACCATCGGTCATAAAGATCACTTGTCTTAGCGACTTCTGCTCACTCGACGCTGTGTTAAACGCCTGCCTTGGTAGCGCGGCATTTAAAGCCTGCGCCATTTCGGTGCCGCCATCGGCCTGTAAACGATTCACAAACTGACGTGCCTTGTCCAGATTACTCGCGGTAGCAGGTAATGGTGTTGGCGATAGTAAAGACACATCTGAGTTAAATTCGATAAGGTTAAAACTGTCCTGTGGCCTTAAACCGCACAGCGCATAACGCAGGGCGTTTTTCGCCTGAATGATGGAATCCCCCGCCATCGACCCCGAAGTATCAATCACTAAAATAAGCTCACGGGGCAAGTTAAGTTGTTCACTCGCCTCGACCTTGGGCGGCAGGACCATCACTAAGCTATAGCTATCTGTATTGCTACTATTGCCAGTTGAACCTACATCCGCACTTGCATTGTCGTCCTGAGTCGCATGGGTTTTGCCCGCTTGGTTGAATACCCAAGCCACGGGAATCGTGCCCTGCTTAAGACGCCATTGCAGCACAAAGTCACGATTGGCAGGCACTCGATTAGCCAAGGCCGCCGTCAGTTGGTCCTGTTTTTCCGCTATCGTAATGGGATGATATGGACTCACGACGGCTGATTTGTCCACGCCTTCACCGAGCTTGACCTTAATATCTGCCTTGAGCACAGGGTCTGCCTCGCTATTGGCATCGCGGATGGGGGCAATAATCCGGTCAGCATCGAAGACTTGGCTGCTGGTCACGCGCTCACTCTGGTTCCCACCGAGTGTTAGGCCTGGAATATAGCGCGGTGCCACCACTAGCGGAAAACGTAGGCTAAAGAGACCATCTTCATAATGAATGGTTTCTTGATAACTGATTTCAACCACCAACTTTTCATCGGGAGCGAGGTTGGCGACTTCGGTCGTGAACATATTGGGCCGTTCTTGGCTGACTAGACTGGCACGTTTCCCTTCGGCTTTGGCCTGCTCAAAAACTTGTTTTGCTTGCTGTTTCGGGTGAATTTGACCTTCGATGATCCGCTCACCAATGTGCAAACGCAGTGAGTCCACCGCCGCCTCATTGGGTAAAGGGAACAGATAGCGGCCATTGAGGACAAATCCGGTTTGATTACTGAAAACCTGCTTTACGCTCACCCTATTGGTTAACCCAGAGACCTGCATCGACACTTGCGTGTCCACGGGTAAGGACGGCATTAAACGGCCGCTGGCGGTTTGATACACCAACATCCCTTGGGTGATATCGTCGAAACTGAAGGGTGGCAATGTGCTCGCTGTGTGTTCATCGAAGGTCGCGGCAATATTTTGCGGCGCCGATAAGGTGCCCACACTGTTCGGTGAGGCTAACACCGCAAATGGTAGCCCCCAACAAATGGAGGCGCCTATCACTAGCATCGCCAGTGTTTGACAAACTTCTTTTACCCTTTTCCCTGTGATCATCACAAAGGCTCCTGATCTTGGTTGAATACGATTGATATTGTTGAACTATTCGGTCACGCGGCTCGCCATCAGCCCTTGGTTAGGCTGCATGGTCAGAGTGACTCGGCGATCAAACACATCGGATTCACTATCTTGCTGATCATTGAGTGGCATTCTGGCGCCGAAGGCTTGGGTGGTGATCCGCTCGGGGGCTACGCCTTGCTTAATTAAGTAGCCCCGCACTTCTAACAAACGTTGCTCCGAGAGCGCTTGGTTGTAGGCCAGATCACCGCGACGGTCGGCATAACCTTTCAGCTCGAGATTGGACTCGCTCGAGCGCTTCATCACCTTGGCGACATTGTCTAATTGGGGCAAAAAATGGCTTTCAAGCTCCGACGAACCCGTACGGAACTGCACATTCATGCCCAGTGCCAACTCACTTAACAGTTGTTGTTGCTCGGCGAGCAGTTCATCCAGTTGCTTTTGGGTTGAGGCGTATTCGGCGGCGCGTTGCTCGCTGGCCTGTTGTTTAGCCGATAAGCTCGCCAGTTGTTGGCGCTGCAGGGCAATATGCTGTTGCTGGGTTTTAACCGTGTCGGTGTCGGAGACCGATTGGCCGATTAAGGTGCCGGTAAATCCACCGATAATGGCGCCAACAGGCCCGCCCACTAGGGCGCCAAGTAACGCTCCGCC
Source organism: Shewanella sp. Shew256 (assembly GCF_002196695.1). Lineage (NCBI taxonomy): Bacteria > Pseudomonadati > Pseudomonadota > Gammaproteobacteria > Alteromonadales > Shewanellaceae > Shewanella > Shewanella sp. Shew256. The sequence continues at coordinate 307,431 of NZ_NAJR01000004.1, forward strand.
GCCAAGACCTATCAGCGCTTCGCCATCATCCTCATCTTGCTCAAGCATCTCAGTCTGTGGCTCTGAGAGCACGGGTTGATTTTGCAGGGATACCCTTGCCGATACGCTAGCAATGGGCGCGGCGAATACACTCAGTACCAAGATATTAATCAGCGTCTTTTTCATCATCTCATTCCTTTTGATTTGTGCTGCGCTTACCCGCCTAAGTCATTAGCGCGGCGGGTAAAACGGAATGAGCTTATTAAACACAAGCGCCATGGCATAAGCGGGGATGGAAAATGGCAATGCGACTATCAATTGTGGCAACAAAATGGCAATTGCATTTGGGAGCTTTTCTCAGAAATAAATTCCTGTATAGTCACGAAAACTTATCCCCAGACACTTAGTCCCAGCAGTCAATAGGAAGATGGCTAATGAAACGTATCGCCATTGTGGAAGATGAAGCGGCCATTCGCGAAAATTACAAGGATGTGTTGCAGCAACACGGTTACAGTGTGCAAACCTATGCCGACAGGCCATCTGCCATGTTGGCGTTTAATACCCGTCTGCCGGATTTAGCCATTATCGATATCGGCCTTGGCAATGAGATTGACGGCGGTTTTATGCTGTGTCAGTCCCTACGCGCCATGTCGAACACTCTGCCGATCATTTTCTTAACCGCGCGGGATAGCGATTTTGATACTGTGTGCGGCCTGCGTTTAGGCGCCGATGATTACCTGAGCAAAGAAGTGAGCTTCCCCCATTTGACCGCGCGTTTAGCCGCACTGTTTCGCCGCTCTGAGCTAGCCACCAGCCAAACGCCGCAGGAAAATTTACTGGAGCGCGGACCGCTCACCATCGACGCCAATCGGATGCAGGTTTCTTGGAACCAGATCCCGATTGAACTCACAGTCACCGAGTTTTGGATGGTGCACGCCCTTGCCAAGCACCCGGGGCATGTCCGTAGCCGCCATGAGCTAATGCAAGAGGCGAAGATTTTTGTCGATGACAGCACTATCACCTCCCATGTGAAGCGCATCCGTAAGAAGTTTATGGCTGCCGCACCCGAATTTGATTGTATCGATACCGTTTATGGCATGGGCTATCGCTGGGACAGCCTAGCCTAAACCATGCCAAGTAGCAGATTAGCCAGCATTCTATGACACGCTTTCCCTTCGGTCTTCGTACTAAAGTTATTGGCCTCAGCCTGTTTTTACTCTGCCTACCTTGGCTGGGGTACCAATATGTGTGGGAGATGGAAAAATACCTGCGCCACGGTCAGGAACGCACCTTAGAGGGCACCACTCAAGCCTTAGCGACCGCCTTACACGAGCGGCCCAAGCTGTTCGACGGTCAGGCCAGCTTTTTAAAGCAGGTTGAAAAGAGTCGCGATCTCTATGCTTACCCCCTCGCGGGCGCGATTCTGCTCGATGGTAAACTCAATGAATGGCAGGAATATCAGCACAGATTTATTCAGTACGGCGAGGCCAATCTCATCATGCGCGCCGATCCCAGCACGCCGCTCACCTTGAGTTTTACCCATATGGTGGGTCAGTACGATGGTTATTTGTATGCCTTTTTTCAGGTGGTCGATCCCAATGTGGTGTTTCGTGGCAAAAATGCCTTAAGCGTCGATAGAAACGATCACCTGTCGATTGCGACCCTTGCCCCCGACAATAAATTTAAACGCTATATCGTTGCCACGACTCAGCCCGGTTGGATCAGCGCCTTCGAGCTGCCAGCCAATCCTAAACAAACCGTGCCCGTAACGCCCGAAGTCCGTATTCAAGGGCAATGGGCCACCACGGATGTGGGCTACAATATCGAACTGCGTATCCCCTTAGATATGGTGGGTAGCAAACTGGGATTTGCGATTTCCGATGTCAACGACAGCAAATACCGCGATATCACCGCCGTTGTCGGCACCTCCGCCTTAGATACCGTAGATAAACTCGGTACAGTCTTAGTGCCATCACCCGAAATTGAAAACATTATCAAAGGGATGAGCCACTACAGCTCACGAATTTGGGTGGTCGACAAACACGGCCGTGTGCTGGCGAAGTCCGGCGATATCCGTGACAGCAACAGTGTGTGGACACGCACCCTCGATGATGAAAACAGCAACTCGATGTGGCAACGTTTTCAGCGCGACTACCTGCACCCGCTCTACTATAAAATCCTCACTAAACCACCTAAGGATTTTATCGATTCTCTGCAGGACTCGACCGAACTCGACGGCAGCCATATTCAAAAGGCACTTGCGGGACAACAAAGCTCGACCTGGCGACTGACCCCAGACAATAAGGCTGTGGTGCTTGCGGCAGCCAGCCCCATTTGGATTGATAACAATGTGATGGGCGCCGTGGTGGCCGAAGAAACCACCCACGGTATTCGCACCCTGCGTAACCGCGCGCTGGAAAAACTGTTTAACGTGATCCTGACCATTATGAGCATGGGTACCTTAGCGCTGTTTTTCTTCGCCTCGAGTATTTCGAATCGTATCCGCAAACTGCGTGATGAAGCCGAAAATGCCATCGACAGTCAAGGTCGTGTGCGTAATCATTTAAAACCCTCTAAGGCACGGGACGAGATTGGCGACTTATCCCGCAGTTTTGCCAGTATTGTCGGTCGTTTAGGTCAATACACCCATTATCTAGAGAATATGTCATCGCGCCTGTCCCATGAATTACGCACGCCGGTGGCAGTAGTGCGCTCCTCGTTAGAACACTTAAATTTACAAACCTTAGATAAAGACACGCAAAAGTACGTCGACCGCGCCCAAGAAGGGGTGAGCCGATTAAGCATGATTTTGAACAATATGAGTGAGGCAACGCGCCTCGAGCAGAGCCTCACTCAGGCCGATGTGGCTAAGTTCCCGCTATCCCAAGTGGTGAGCGGCTGTATGCAAGGTTATCAAATGACCTACCCTGAGCAGCAGTTTAGCGTCAAAGTGCCCGAGCAGCCGTTGATGATGCAGGGCGTACCCGAATACATCGCCCAATTGATGGACAAACTTATCGCCAACGCCATCGAGTTTTGTCATCAAGGCAGTGCGATCGAAGTGACCCTCACCCAAGTTGGCAAACAAGCTACTTTGCTTATCAGCAACTTAGGGCCACAGTTGCCAGTGGATATGTCGGAGCAGATCTTCGACTCCATGGTTTCGGTGCGGATCAATCAAGCCCAAGACAAACCTCACCTCGGGTTAGGTTTGTATATTGCGAGGCTCGTGACCGAGTTCCACCAGGGTAAAATTTTGGCCCGCAACCGCAGCGAAAACGATGGGGTCGATATACTGGTCACCCTGCCGCTGAGCTAATCCACGCTCTGCAACTTGAGGCAAACTCATCTGTTTGCCTCCTGCCATTTTCACGGGCAGATGCTAAGATGACGGCCATCACAATGGATAACAACATAAAAACTGACTCGCCAAGGTAAGCCCTATGACAGATAAACATCAGCTAGCCACCCAAATCGTCAGCGTCGGTCGAGATAAAAAATGGACCAAGGGCGTGATTAATCCGCCCGTATTTCGCGCATCCACTATCGTCTTCGACACCATGGAAGACATGCGTCACGCCGCCAAAAACAAAACCAATGGCGAAATGTTTTATGGCCGCCGCGGCACCCCAACCCATTTTGCGTTTCAGGCGGCGATCAGTGAGCTCGAAGGTGGCGCAGGTACGGCGCTGTATCCCTCGGGTGCAGCGGCGATTAGCGCGGCTTTATTATCGTTTTTACAGGCGGGCGATCACCTGCTGATGGTCGACAGTGTTTACGAACCAACCCGCGATCTTTGCAGCCATATTCTGGCGGGCTTTAATATTGAGACCACCTATTACGATCCCCTGATTGGTGAAGGTATCCGCGAGCTTATTCGCCCCAATACTAAGGTGCTGTTTTTAGAGTCTCCCGGCTCCATCACCATGGAAGTGCAGGACGTCCCGACCCTATGCCGTATCGCCCATGAACATGGATTGGTGACTATTCTCGACAACACTTGGGCGTCGCCAATCAATAGCAAGCCCTTCGAGATGGGTGTCGATGTGTCGATTCAAGCCGCGACCAAATATATCGTCGGTCACTCTGATGTGATGATAGGCACCGCGACCGCCAACGAAAAGCACTGGCCGCAGCTGCGTGAGCGCAGTTATTTATTGGGGCAAACCACCTCCCCCGACGATGTGTATCTCGCTACGCGCGGATTACGCACCCTAGGCGTGCGCATGGCACAGCATGAGAAAAATGCCCTTAAAGTGGCTAACTGGTTGAAAACGCGCCCCGAGGTTGACCATTTACGTCACCCCGCCTTTGATACCTGCCCGGGACATGAGTTCTTTAAACGCGACTTTAGCGCCGCAAATGGTCTGTTCTCCTTCGTGTTAAAGCAAGGGGATCAAGAAGCGGTCACCGCCCTCGTTGAAAATATGCAGCATTTTAAAATGGGCTTTTCTTGGGGCGGTTATGAGAGTCTGATCCTAGGAATTTTCGGGATTGAAAAAATCCGCAGTGCTACCCAATGGGATGCAAGCAAACCGTTGATCCGTGTACATATTGGCCTAGAAGATCCCGATGATTTAATTGCCGATCTCAGCGCAGGCTTTGAGCGCTTTAATGCCGTACTCGCCGCCAAGGCCAAATAAAGCTTAAACAAATTATGTGTTAAACAACGAAGGCGGGAACTCTCCCGCCTTTATTTTGCCCCGCCTTCTTTGTGCCCCACCATCGTATGACTTCGGCTTCAATTCACCTTTGCTATTTGGGCGGCGCCGCACTTATTGCGGGGTCAATCCACGCCTGTGAGCCGTACAAAGGCACGGTCGATAAGGCATGTTTGTGGCTACCATTGGTCTCTTTAGTCGAATAGGACAAATACAGCAAGGTTTGATTGGGCGCATCGTAAATTCGGCGCACTTTTAAGCTCTTAAATAAAATACTTAAAGATTCGGTAAAGACCACTTCGCCGTGTTTGCTCTTATCGATGTTGGCGATATCGGCGGCGGAAATCGGCCCCGTTTGCCGGCAACTTATGCCCATATCCGAAGGATCGGCAAAATCAAGGTTCGCCTCGATACGGCTAATATGGCAAGTGACCCCTGGGATTTTTGGGTCCTGCTTGGCATCGATAATCACATCCTTAGTGGTAAATAACCCAAGGCTCACTTTACCTACGTCATCGCCACAGCCCGTGAGTACCGTCCCCGCCAGTGTCACGGCCAGCAAAGACATCAAAGCCTTATTGATTCTTTTCATCATCCTTCCCTATTGAGCAAAACACTTTTGTGCCCAGCGCGTTAACCCCGCCGTCACCGAGCCAAAGTGGTCACCGACGACCACGGGGGTGTCGGGATAAAGGCTAGTGATTTTAGCGTAAATGGCTGGGCTACGCGCGGTGCCGCCCGTCACATAAATCACATCGGGTTTGCACTCAAGGCTATCGGCATCCACGGACAGCTCCTCTGGCGCTAAACCATTGCCCGCAAGACTCTTTGCCGCCTGAGTCAGGGCTTGGTGCATCAGCGCCTCTACCTTAGTGAGCGAAGGCTCGATCGCCGTTTCAAAGCCCGTACGGCTCACTTCTGCCTGAAGTGATGCTTCGATAAAGTCCAGCGCACTCTGCGTCGTTTGCACCTCAGACAGGGCAATTTTAGCACGCTCGGCGAGTCGTACAATTTGGTAGCTTAACTGTTGTTGCTGCACTTTGAGCAATCTTTTTAACAGCTGCGGCTGCTCGGCCTCTTTAATGAGTTCATCAATCAGTTTGCGAGTGCTTAAGGTAGCAAACTCGCGCTGGGCGCTAATATCGTTGACAGCGACCGCATTCCAAAAGGGATTGCTCGGCATTGGCTTACCGTTGCTCATCAGAGAGCCTAAACCAAAGTGCGGCATAAAGGCATTCATCGCCAGCGCAATATCCAGATCATTCCCGCCAATCCGCTGGCCGCTGTGGCCAAGGCAATCGGCACTGCGATCGAAACTCGCCTGATGCTTTGGCCCCATTTTGACCACGGAGCAGTCGGTCGTACCACCACCCACATCGACCACCAGCACGGTTTGGTCGGCACTGAGGCTCGCCTCATAGTCCATCCCCGCGGCCAATGGTTCGAATAGGAATGCCACATCGACAAACCCCGCCCGTTTCGCGGCTAAGGTTAAAATGGCCTCGGCTTGGCGGTTACTCTCTTCCCCACCAATACCTTGAAAGTTCACTGGGCGGCCAATCACCGCATGGGTAATGCTGGTCTGTCCCTCTGATGCGACGCCCTTTTCGGCAAGTACGGCTTCGGCGCGCACTTTAATGTGCTGCATCATTAAGGTGACTATGTCTTCAAACAGGGCGACTTGCTCAGGTCTAAGGCCCGTTGCCCCTAAAAAGGATTTTGGCGAACGGACATAAAAACCTTCTTCCGGCATTTCAAGATACGCGGCCACGGCCTGCTCACCCACAAACACCGCTTGGGTTTCGGCATCGAGATCTAATTCATGGCGCACCATACGGGCGCGGCTCAATTGCGCGGCACGCTTCTTGGCATAATCCGCTTTCAATGCTTGCGGCAAGCCGCGGTAAACGGCCTCGGCAATAAGCTCCCTATCCATTGCATACACAGTGGAAGGTAAATAGGCTGAATCGCTCGATAAGGGTAACAGTGAAACGTCATCTCCCTGCATAATCCCAACGGCACAGTTGGCACTGCCATAATCAAATCCGACAAACATCCGCTTATCCCTACAGTCAAACCACAATCAAAAAGCCGAGCAAGGTAACACAGTTTGCTCCAATCCCAAAGGAAGCCCCGCACAGTTCCCCTGCTTTACCTTGTAAATTTACGACTAAATGCAAGTTCATTTTAAAGTCACATTTCTGTCACACTTGTCATCAATCTGACATATTCAGCTCGTATCTTTGAGCGCATATCACTTTCGCCTGAAGGGGAAATGGTCAGTAAATCCCTTCATTTTTCAGTAGCAAATCTGATTGCACTCCGATGGATGAATGCTATTGTATATTGCGCCATGACGCTTGCTTAAAGGAGCTGTGCAGTGTCCCCGAATACCGATAAACTGTCGATCGATAAAGAAATCTCTTGGTTGTCATTCAACGAGCGGGTGCTGCAGGAGGCCTGTGATCCCAATGTGCCTATCGTGGAGCGGGTGCGCTTTTTAGGCATATTCTCCAATAATATGGATGAGTTCTTTCGGGTGCGGGTGGCCGCGGTCAGACGCTCAATTCTACTCTCCGCGTTGCAGGAAGGTCGCAGCAATAGCCGCCACCTCATGGCCAAAATTCAAACCAAAGTGATGGCATTGCAGGAGCGTTTCGATAGCATTTACGTCGAGCTGATGCGTGAGTTAGTTCGCCGTAATATTTTGTTAATCAATGAAAAACAATTAAGTGAGTTCCACAGTAACTGGCTTAAAAAACATTTCCGCGATCATTTTAAACGCCATATCGCGCCGCTTATCGTTAACAACAATCGCGACCTAGTGAAGCATATCAACGACGACGCCACTTATCTGTGTGTGTGTTTGTTCACTAAATCCCGCAGACAATATGCCCTCGTGGAAGTGCCCACCAAAAATGTGCCGCGTTTCATTGAGTTACCCGCCGAAAAATCGAAGGCGAAAAAATACTTAATCCTGCTGGATAATATTATCCGCCACTGTGTTGACGACCTCTTTGGTCCCTTCTTCGAGTACGATGCGATTGAAGTCTATTCGATGAAGCTGACTCGCGACGCCGAGTTCGATATTACCGACGAACTTGAACAAACCCAGCTTGAAAAAATGACCAAGGGTTTGAAAAAACGCCTGACCGCCGAACCCGTGCGTTTGGTGTACGACAAAGAAATGCCCGAACATATGCTTGAAATGCTAAAGGAAAATTTAAACATCAGCTCGACTGAATGTTTGATCCCGGGCGGGCGTTACCACAGCTTTAAAGACTTTATCGGCTTCCCTAACCCTAGCCGTGATTACCTCGAAAACGAGAAATTGCCCGCGCTCAATAGCTCGGGCTTTGGTCGCAGCGCCAACAGTTTCGATGCGATCAAGATGGGCGATATTATGGTCAACTATCCGTACCATAAGTTTTCCCACTTTACCGAAATGGTGCGTCAGGCCGCCTACGATCCTGCTGTGCGTTTTATTCGCATCAACCTTTACCGTGTCGCGAAAAAATCCCATGTGATGCAATCGCTTATCGATGCCGTAAAAAATGGTAAACAAGTCACCGCCGTGATTGAGCTGCGGGCACGCTTTGACGAGCAATCCAATATTGAATGGACACGGGTGCTCGCCGAGGCGGGTGTCAAAGTCCACCATGGGATCACCAGCTTAAAAGTACACTCAAAGTTGTGTTTGATTGGCCGCGAAGAGCAAGGCGAGATGAAACTCTATTGCCACGTAGGCTCAGGCAACTTTAACGAAGGCACGGCGCGGGTCTATACCGACTTATCGCTGTTTACCGCCAATCAAGAAATCGCCCGCGAAGTGGAGCAAGTGTTTGACCTGATTGAACATCCTTACCGCCGCGATAACTTCCAGCATTTGATTGTGTCGCCCTATGATGCGAGACAAAAACTGACCCATTTGATTGATAACGAAATCGTCAATGCCCAGAGCCATATTAAGGCAGCGATTACCTTAAAATTGAATAACCTGCTGGATGAGTCCTTAGTCCAAAAACTCTACGAGGCCTCAGCTGCGGGGGTCAAAATCAAACTGTTGATCCGCGGTATGTGCTCGCTTATTCCACAAATTCCGGGGATCAGCGACAATATCGAGATTTACAGTATTGTCGACCGATTTTTAGAACATTCACGGGTGATGCTGTTCCATGCCGGTGGTGAGAATAAATTATTTATCAGCTCCGCCGATTGGATGAGCCGCAACATAGATAACCGCGTCGAAGTGAGTGTGCCTATTTATGATCCGCGTCTAAAACAAATGGTGATGGATATTTTATCGTTACAGTTCAATGACAACACTAAGGCGCGCATCATCAATAAGGAACAGAGCAATCCTTATCGTAACCGCGGTAATAAACGTAAAGTGCGTTCTCAAATTGCCATTTATCAATATCTGATTAATTATGAGAAGCGATTGCAGCAAGAATTTAGCGCCCAGCGCGAAGCCGCAAAGCTTGAAGCGGAGCACGCGGCGGAACTTGCCCACAATCTCGAATTACAGGCCAAAGCCAGCTAACGCTGGCTTTATCATCGTCTTGATTGCCTAAGGATAATCCGATTGGTTGCCACACATTCACAACCGCGACACTTTGTCGCTATCGACATGGGCTCGAACAGTTTTCATTTGGTTATCGCCCGTGAGCAAGACGGCAGCTTGCAAATATTGCACAAGGAAAAACAACAAGTTCAGTTAGCGACAGGCCTCAATGCGCAAAACATCCTCAGCATGGATGCTATCGAGCGCGGCCTCAATTGCCTGCGAGACTTTAATCAGCGTTTTTCCAACCTCGACCAAGCCCAAGTGCGTTTAGTCGCCACCCACACCCTAAGGGTCGCCAAAAACCGTGAGCAGTTTATTGAAGCGGCGCTCAGCATTATGCCCTATCCGGTGGAGGTGATTTCTGGCCACGAGGAAGCGCGCCTCATCTATAACGGCATTGCCCAAAGCCAAGTGCTGGGCAAACGCAATATCGTGATCGACATTGGTGGCGGCTCGACCGAAGTGGTACTCGGGCAAAAAAATACCCCCACCCATTTATCGAGCCTGCGTTGTGGCTGCGTGAGTTTTAACGAGCGCTTTTTTATCGATGGGCAAATCACGCCGGCCTCATTCCGCGGAGCCCAAAGCGCCGCCGATAAACAATTTGCCTCGCTCTCAAAGGAATATTTCAGCGGCGATTGGGACTTAGTACTTGGCAGCTCTGGCACAGTCAAAGCCATTTGCGAAGCGATTCAGGAAGATCATGGCGATGAAATCGTCACCCTCGCCCGCCTCAAACAATTGAAGCTGAAACTGATTAAGTGCGGACACATCAGCCAAGTGCACTTTGCCAATGTCGATGATAAACGCACGCCACTGGTGCCCGCTGGCCTTGCCATTTTAATCAGCTTTTTTAGGCGCTTGCCCATTGAGCAATTGGAGTTTAGTCCGGGCGCCCTGCGCGAAGGCGTACTCTATGAATTAGCGAAAATCGGTCAGTATCAAGATATTCGTCACCGCACGGTCGACAGTATTGCCCAGCTTTACCATGTGGATATGCCCCATGCGGCCAAAGTGCGGGACACCGCCATGGCGCTGTTTGAGCAAGTCGCCGATGAATGGGGATTAAGACCCCATGCGCGTTTGCTGTCCTACGCTGCCACCTTGCACGAGATAGGGTTGCACATCAACTCAAAGGCATTGCATAAACACGGCGCTTATATCATCAGTAACAGTGACTTACCGGGTTTTAGTGAGGCGCTGCAACAGGATTTAGCCAGGCTTATCGCCAACCACCGTAAGAAACCCAATGAATTGCTACTCGCCGAATTAGAGCCAAGCCACAAACTCACCCTCATTCGTCTCGCCTGTCTGCTACGCCTGGCGGTGTTAGTACATTTAGGCCGTATCGCCAAGGCACTAGTGCTTGAGAAAATCCAAGTGGTTCCAGATGGACTCATGTTAGTGCTGCCCAGCCATAAACGTAAAATCAGTTTGTTTATGAAGGATTTGCAACGTGAACAAAAACAGATGGCGGCTTTAGGAATGCAGCTGCGTTTAGTCTCTAGCCTTGGGCTAAATCAGGATAAAACACTCGAGGTAAAAGACGACACGCTGAACGCCGTCGCCAGCTAATCTCTTCCTCCTTTCTCATCCCTTTTAACCCTTCATCCCTTAGTGCCGTTAACGCACTAAGGGATGAAGAAACCTACATTTGATGCTACTTATCTCCTTTCCCTTGGGGCGCTTCGAGCTTATCCAGCTCACAACCGCAACGATTACAATAGGTAGCATCGAGATCGTGGCCCATCTTATGGCATTGGTTGCAGGAGCGTAGATCCCTGTGCCGGCCCACTTCTTGGGAGATTTCCGCGGTTAAAATCCCCGTTGGGATGGCAATAATCGAATAACCCAGCAGCATAGTAAAAGCCGCAATCGCTTGACCTAATTCGGTTTTCGGCGTGATATCGCCGTAACCCACAGTCGTGATTGTCACAATTGTCCAGTAAACGGATTTAGGGATAGAGCTAAAACCATTCTCAGGGCCTTCGACCACATACATCACGGCGCTTAACACCATGATGATTAAACTCACCGAGAAGAAAAACAAAAACACCTTGCGGCTCGACTGCAGCATGGCCTTGAGCAGCAGATTACCTTCGCTTAAATAGCGCAGTAGTTTCAGTACCCTAAAGATCCTAAAGAGGCGCAGCACCCTGATCACTAAGGTGAAATTCGCCCCTGGAATAAACAGCGCCAGATAACTCGGCAATACCGACAATAAATCCACTAAACCGTAAAAGCTGCGGGCATACAACACAGGATGGGTCGCGCAATACAGCCTTAAGCCGTATTCGATGGTAAAAATCAGCGTAAACACCCACTCTAAAACGCGAATGATGTGTCCATAATCTTGGTGAACCGCTTCCACCGTATCGAGGAACACCAACGCAACACTGAGCACAATACAGACCATTAAGCCGAGATCGAAGTAACGTCCTGCGGGCGTATCAGTGCCAAAAATTATAGTGCGTAACTGATGTTTTAATGGGCTTTCGGTGTCTGGTTTTTCAGGCGACAGATCTGACATAGGGGAAAACTTCCTTGCGATAAAAAGCGTTATCTTTTCCAAATCCCCAAAGTCTGCCATGCAATTGCCACTAGCTCAAAATTATCTACTCACATAGAGATAAAATTGCGGTATGATGCGCGAAAAACCTATATCTGCGTCATTTTTAGAGGAAGACATGCGCGTACCCCTACTCACTAAAACAATTACTGTGGCCATGACTCTCGCCGCACTGATTTCACCCCAAGTGCTCGCCTCATCGGGTATAGGTAAAGTCGATTTAGTGGTGATCACTAAGTCTGAGTCCAATATGGCGCTATTAAGGGACGGCAAAATCCTCAAGCAATACCGTATTGCCATGGGTGACTTGCCAACGGGTCACAAGTTGACTGAAGGCGACCAACGTACGCCGCAGGGCCGTTATATTCTGGATTATAAAAAATCCGATAGCGCCTATTACAAGTCGATCCATATTTCTTATCCCAATGAAGAAGATAAGTTAAGAGCCAAGGCGCTGGGGATCCGCCCGGGTGGCATGATCATGATCCACGGCCAGAACCCACGTTCATCTCTCTCGCCTGAGCAGGCACAGCAATACAACTGGACCGACGGTTGTATCGCCATTACCAACGCCGAGATGGATGAAGTGTGGAAAGCCGTTGATGAAGGCACACCCATCGAGATTTGGCCATAAGCGCAAAGCTTTATTTGCCCTATGCGACTCAACGCCCAGTCAAATGGGCGTTTTTATTTGTACCCGTTTTAAGGATGTTTTATGTCAACAATCACTACAGAGGCTGAAGTATTCAGCTACGCCGCATTAGAACAGACATGGCCTCATTTTGAGGCGAAGATCCTCACGTTTCTCGACCAATTAGGCTTAGCGGACAAGGCGCTGCATTGCGATCATGTCGCCTTGAGAGTGAACAGCATAGCTGCTGCCGATGCGCTCAAGCAGGCCTTTAGCGCACGCGGGCGGATCATCTCGGATAATCAAATTAATGGTCGCACTATCCTGATTATCGAACTGGATAAGCCCTTAACATTAGGTAGCTTTAACATCGACTGTGTCGAATTACCCTATCCCGGTGATACCCTCTATCCCCAAGAAGGTTGGGAACATATCGAACTGGTACTACCATCGACGGCACAGGACTGCGACGGTCTAAGCCAAGAGCTGGCTCAGTTGAGTCCATCACTTGTGCCATTACTCCAAGGGCAAGCGGCATCCTTAACCGAAGCGCCGATAAAAGTGAAATTCAGCTCGCCCAAGGGCGATAAAGAACGCTTAGCCAACCCCACCATCGCCTTTAAACAAGCCGATGTCTGTATCAAAATTCACCCTCACAGCATAAAAGCGGTTATCGCCAGCGAACAGGCGTAGAGGAAACTCAATCCATTTGCGCCCCTTCTCGAGAAGAGTGTGAGCCCCATATAGCCCGCCTAAGGGGCTTGCAACGTATTAACACCAAACTCAAACACTGCTGCCGTAACCACTTCGGCTCAATGGGACTGGACACGCCACGCGTTGACAGTCCTTTTGAGGCGTTTGTTATGCGCAAACTCAGTTACAACTCGGCATATATCTCGCGCATATGTTTGTCTCCTCTTTTGTATCCCGGCGGATTTTCCTGAAACACATCATCAGTTACAGTCAGGTCAGTTATGTCATCAACTATGCATAAATCCCATTCATGTCCAGGGGTAACATGCCCCCCTTCAGTTTGATAGCAACGCAATACTACGTTACCTTTCCTTGACTCACCAATTGCAGCAGGCTGTGCAACTCGAGCATAACCATCGTACGTAAAGCGAATTTCTAGGCGATCATCAATAGCGTCAATTAATGTTTGAATCATAGTTTTTCCTCCTTGTGTAATAACTACTAAAGAGGAGAATAAACCAAAGCATTAGAACTTTATGAGATCAATTGCGCATAACGATTACTGACAATTGCTTGCATAAAACAGGCAGTTTGAGAAAAAGTCAGCAACAATAAAGGTGGAAATAGTCTAGTTTATGACTATTAACGCTTTGATTCGCCATTAGGTTTTATCGATTTTTGTGTTATCGAACACGGGAATGCCAGCAAGCTTCCCGTGATATCCATAAGGACGCAGCGCATGAAACCCCACAAGCATGAAGCACAGCTACTCAAACTCGCCTTGGATATTGGTATCGGCTACGCCAAAAAACGTGGTTTTGACGACTTTGATCAGGGTGTGTCGCCCAAGGATAAAGTGGAATGTATTTATCGCCTCTTAGTAACCGATAATTTGATCCAACCCTTAGCCAAAGATAAGGAAGATGGCCCGAATATGAAGCACAAGCTGGTACTGTGGATCATCCGCCATCTGCCGACCGATCACCCGTTATTGCAATAAGCGCTCAAGCATAAAACAGGGCGCCAATGATTAGGCGCCCTGTTAGGAAATAAGAGATAGGCTAAGAGATGGTCGCGGGATTTACTTCGCGACTTTTTGCGCTTTCTGTGCTTTTTCCGCCGCCAGCACGGTCGCCATAGATGGCACTATGGTTGTCGGATCGAGGCGCATTTGATACCAGTTCAATCGCCAATCTAAATGCGGGCCATTCGCTCGCCCTGTCGCGCCGACTTCCGCCACGGCTTGCCCTTGCTTAACGGTTTCGCCCGCATTGACATAGAGTTTGCTTAAGTGCAAAAAGCTGGAACTCACACCATAACCATGGTCGATGATCATAGTGCCGCCCGAATAAAACATATCGGGAACCGACAGGCTAATCACACCATCGGCAGGCGCGACAACTACAGTGCCGGTTTTCGCGGCGACATCCACACCAAAATGTGGATTGCCTGGGACATCGTTATAAATACGCTGACTGCCATAGACACCCGAGATCCTGCCGGTTAATGGCCAAATAAACGACTGTAGAAATGCCGTTTGCTCACTAAAAGTGCCACGGGCCGCTTTCACCTGCGCCGTATCTTTGGCGGCACGTTCCTGCGCCACCGGATCGGGTTTCATGATCTTATTGCTGATGCCCTTAACGCTCTGAATATTGTATTCGCGCTTAGTGACACTGAGCGGTTTGACTTCGGTTAAGCCATCGGGATAGACCAAACGTAGCTCTTGACTCAGCTGCGCATCCCTATCAAAACCAAAGGCAAAATGGCCGTCTGGCGTCACTTTTAATGCCTCACCGTTAAGACTTACCTGCGTGCCCGCCGGCGCTTTACCACGAATTAACGCGCCCTGCTCAAATTGCCCTTCAAAGCTGACCTGCGCCTGAGTCGATAAGCTAAACAGGGTTAGGAGTGACAAAACTACCGCCTTACAGCTGCGCGATGGTGTGTTTGGCAAGGTTTTTAACAACTTAGGTAGCGCATTAGGTAAAGCGTTTAGCATCTTCTCAAAAATCCTTATTCAAACAATAACGCCCTAAAGATTAGGGCGTTATAAAAAATCGACGGGGTTAATTGCCTTTACTTACGATGGCGCCTTTACCCACGCCTTCGTAGGCAATCACAGTAAATTGGCTTGATGGCACTTTTGCCACTAAGGTGGTCGCCATATAGTCGGCCAGCAATTCGACCGTGGTATCGTGCGGGATCAAATCACAGCATTCCTTGGGCATGGCCAGTTGGAAATCCCCCTGCGGCGCTTGATAGTGAAAGCCATAATGGCTGTCATCACTGATCCGCGTTTGTGGCGACAGGTTTAAGGTCTTTACTGACACTAAATCCTCTTCACTACCGAGGTAGATATCGTGCCAACGCTTGGCCCAATATTCATCCCATTTCGGTGCCGGAATGCCGTTTTCAAACACTTGAACCGGGCTGCGATGACCATGGGCAATCCGCTGGCAATTGCCATCGTGTTTACGTAAACCATGGCTGTAATGATAGTAAGGCGAGTTCAGGATCTCATGTCTTAAGGTGAGGCTAATGCCTTCAACATTATCGGGCAGAGTTTCCCGCAGTGCTTTTTGTAAAAAGGCATTAACGCTTGGAATATCAATCCGTTCCGATGGAACGAGTGCAAAGGCTTGGGAAGGACAAGCTAAGTGGATCTCACCGAGCGCGCTATCGAAATCCATCCACACCCGATCGCCCTGCTGCTGCCAACGCACGCCACTGTAGGCGGTCGGCACCAATAAACGATGATCGGCCACCGCATCAATAGTCTGCTTAATGGTTCGTTTCACTTTAGCGAAATCGAGCACCATATTTTGCTCGTCTAGGCCGCCTTCTAATACCACATCGACAATCCAGCTTTCCCCTACCATGCCACGCTTGGGGCAAAGATAGGAAAAATCGATCACGGTTAAATCTTTTACAAACAGTTGCATTGACTCTCCTCGGCAGAAAAACAGTCCGCCTTAATAGGGATTGCGCCACTTAGCGATGGCCGAGCACGCTCACTTGGTCTTACACCAAGCTTACCCAAACAGTAAATAAGGATTCTAATCAATTCTGCCTCGCCCCGCGACAAATGAATCCGCTGTTAGGCGCTTTTTATCTGGATAACACAACAAATGCACAAGCATCGCGTATGAGTTAGCCAATTCGATGACTCATTCAATGGCTGAGTGAGCAAAAAGTAAAATGCTCTTATGTCGCTCGCCCCGCCCAACAACGCGGAGAAATCTCGATAAAGGCGTCAAGGATGTCATCACTGATCAATAGCGATGAATCGACAAGCGTAAATACAGGCTGGTTAATAGATACTCTCAATTAGCAGATAAGTTGCTAAACGAAACATCGCTCACCCTATCGAGATAATCAAACAAAAACAGCGAATTAGTTCACAAAAACCTAATCCACTACTGCGATAGACCCAATCGAAACAAGGCGTTATCCCTAAGGCGATTAAGCCGTTAGTATCGCCCTATAAACCACACATAAAACAAGGTTAATAAGGGAGAGACCAGATGATAAAACTCACCGCTATCGCGATCAGTATTATGGCCATGTTAGGCGGACACTACGCCGTTGCTGCCGAACCGATTGAAGTGATTACACCAGCTAAAATCACTGAGCCAGAAAAAGTCGAGCTGGGTAAGATGCTGTTTTTCGAACCCAGACTGTCGAAATCAGGCTTTATCTCCTGTAACTCTTGCCACAATCTTTCTACTGGCGGCGTGGATGCCTTGCCAACATCGATTGGCCACCATTGGCAAGAAGGTCCGATTAACTCACCAACCGTGCTGAACGCCGACTTTATGCTGGCGCAATTCTGGGATGGCCGCGCCAGCGACTTAAAAGAACAGGCCGCGGGCCCAATTGCCAATCCGAAGGAAATGGGCTTTACCCATGAGCTGGCCACCGAAACCATTGCCTCAATGCCCGCATACCGCGCTCGCTTCGCTAAGGTTTATGGCGATGAAAAAGTCGATATCGACCGTTTAACCGATGCCATTGCCGCCTTCGAAAAAACCTTAGTCACGCCAAACAGCCCCTTCGATCAATATTTATTGGGTAAACAGGATGCGATTAGCAGCGAAGCCAAAGCGGGTTACCAACTGTTTAAGGACAAAGGCTGCGTAAGTTGCCACAACGGCCCTGCGGTCGGTGGCACTATGTTTATGAAGATGGGCTTAATCAAACCGTTCCACACCAATAACCCTGCCGAAGGGCGTAAGGGCGTGACGGGCAAAGAAGCCGATAAATATGTGTTTAAAGTACCAACGCTGCGCAATATCGAGCTCACCTATCCCTACTTCCACGATGGCAGTGTTTGGACGCTTGAAGAAGCGGTCAATACCATGGCGGATATTCAGTTAGGACAAAGGCTTACCGACAAAGAAACTAAGGAAATGGTGGCCTTCTTAAATTCACTCACGGGTGAACAGCCGCAGATCACCCTACCAATCCTGCCACCGTCGAATAAAGCAACACCACGCCCAGTGCCATTTGCGGCAGCGACCAAGTAGGTCGAGCTAAACGGCACTTCAGATAAGTCGCTTTCGCGCAAAAGAGAAAGGCCGAGGATTCATCCTCGGCCTTTTTGTTCAATACTGGATGCTTAAAAAGCGGACGCTTAAAGCTTAAGCGATAATATCCCTAGCGGCTTATTCGCCCTTAAGACGTCTATCTAGCTGATCTTTTAAGTTAGCGGGCACGCCTTTAATCAAGAGCGTGTCGGAAATCGGATCGTAAATCACTCGCTGACCTAAATGGCCGCCATCGAAGCTAATAGTGACGCCGCCACCAGTACCCGAAAACTTCTTCAGCTGTCTTAAGGTCGATTTGTCGGCGGGGAATTCTTCATCCAGCTCATAGCTACCGCCACGGGCAAAGTCATAGAAAGACTCCATACCTTGGTCGGCGAGTTCATCGGCTAAATCTTTGATCTCAATGTCGGCGCCTTCGTCGAAACGCTCGGAGCAATACTCAAACACTTTGTTACGGCATTGCTGGCGTTCTTCTTTGGTCAGATCGCTGCTGGCAACAAAATCTTCCACCGCATTCATTAGGGTCTTATTTTGCGCCTTGGTATTTACGCCTTCAACACAGCCCATAAAGTCGAGGAAGAAGTCCGCCACCTTACGGCCAGCACGTCCACGGATAAAGGAGATGTATTTGCGGGAGTCCTTATCGGCCTGCCATTCGGTAAGATCGATACGCGCCGCTAATTGAATATTGCTTAAATCTAAGTGGTTGTTTTGCGACAGTTCCATATCATCGAGTACCGTCATCGATGACTTGGCACTCAGCAGCGCCACAAACAGAAAGTCACTCGCCATGCTGGTATAGCAGGACATCAACAGGAATCCGCCTTGGCTAAAATCATATTTTGCCAACTCTTCCTGCAACAACTTACTGGCTTGGCCGGTAAATTCGACGAAGCCTAAATCCCCTGCACGGTATTCCTGCAACGCATTGGAAAAGGCGGGATTGGCTTCACCGTCATCACCATGGATACCAAAATAGCCAAATCCTTTGCCGGATTTGCTGGTATAGGTCTGATGCAATTCTTCCAGCATCATCTCGACAGCCTGACTGTTCAGCAGAGGTTGAGGACGTAAACGGCAGCGTAATTGCCCCTGACTGTCCTGGGAAATCTCGTGAATAATTGCTTGTTCGATGTTAATACTCATAAGCCCTGATAGTGATGCTGGAATAAATCCGCTATTATATGCCGCTAATCCATTCCAAAGTGAAACATTTTTTGATTATGGCAATCCAATCGAAATACTCAAACGCGCAAGTTGAATCATTAATCGCCGAGATTTTAGCGGTACTCGAAAAGCACAAAGCCCCTACTGACTTAAGCCTGATGGCGCTGGGCAACTGTGTCACTCACCTGCTCGAGCGCAAAGTACCAAGCGAATCTCGCCAAGCGGTAGCTGAACAATTTGCGAAAGCACTCGCACAATCGGTGAAATCCAATTAAGTTAGTCGAGTAACAATCGTTAAAACAACATAAGATACAACGTCTTTTAGGAATAAGCGGATCACTATGGTCGAGCGAAAAAAGCAAATGAGCCGCGATCGCGTGTCACGACTCATCAACTGGGGACATTGGTTCGCCTTCTTTAATGGCCTGTTGGCCATGATTGTCGGCACACGCTATCTGAGCAGTGTGGGTTATCCCGAAACTTGGTTTGGCTGGGGCTACCTCGCCGTCAGCACCATTGGCCAGTTCAGTTTTCTTGCTTTTATCGCCTACTTGATCTGCCTATTCCCGCTGACCTTAATCTTGCCTTATTCCAAGATTTTAAGGGGTTTAGCGGCAGTTATCGCCACCTTAAGCCTGTGTATCTTATTGTATGACACCATAGTGTATGCCGATTATGGCATGCACTTGAGCCCCTTCGCCTTCGACTTAGCCTGGGCCGATTTAAATGCCCTGCTCCACGGTACCTCTTATATTGTCACGCCGATTGCCATTTTGGTGATTGAGCTAACGGCGGCCAACTTCCTGTGGAAACGCATTGAGAAAATCCAAAAGCTAAATCTTGGCAATAAGGTTATAACCCTGATTGGGGTGTGTTTTGTCAGCAGCCATTTGATCCACATTTGGGCCGACGCGGCCGATATCACCGAAATTACCCGTTTCGATGATACTTATCCGCTGTCATACCCAGCCACTGCGCGCTCCTTTATGGAAAGCCATGGGATTGATGGCTCTTCACAATCGGATGATGAAGCCAATCATGCGACCAGCACGCTCAGTTACCCCACGCAGCCACTACAATGCCAGGCCGACAGCAAACCCAATGTGTTAATGCTGACCATCGACAGCCTGCGTGCCGACATGGTGGACGCTAAAACCATGCCGTTTTTGCATCAGTATACTGAGCAGAATCAGAGCTTTACCCAGCATTACAGTGGTGGCAATCAATTTAGAACCGGCATGTTCTCCCTGCTCTATGGCTTGCAAGGCAGCTATGGCGATGCGCGCATCTTCAATAGCACTAGCCCCATCATGACCCAAAGCTTTAGACAGGCGGGTTATCAGCTTGGCTTATTTATCCCAGAAACCAATCTGAATTTACGCTCCGCGCAGGCCATGTTTAATGACTTTACCCCAGTCATCGCCAAAGAAACCAATGGCAGTGCCGATGCGGATTTACGCAGCGTTGGGCACTTTAAGCAATGGCAAAGCGAGCAACAGAGTCCATGGTTCGCCCTCGTCAACCTGAAGGCACCAGAGAATTTTGATACCCCAGTCGGCTTCCTTGGCATCGAAACCGTTAAGGCCGATGCCAATTTGAAACCCGCACAAAAGGTGCTGTTTAACCAATATCGCCAATCGTTGAATTTTATTGATAAACAAATCCAAGCGATAGTGAGTGAGTTGCCGAGCGATACCTTAGTGGTGATCACTGGCGTTAACGGCAAGATATTCACCAGCAACAGCGATGAAGCCCAGCGCAATTTGTCTCCCGAAAGTGTCAGAGTGCCTATGGTCATTCATTGGCCGAATGTCGGCGCCAGTAAGGTTAAATACCGCACCAGCCACTATGGTGTAGTGCCAACCTTGATGACCCATATCTTAGGTTGCACCAATAACACCACGGACTACAGCGCGGGCCGTAGCCTGCTGCAACCGAGCCAAGAGACCTGGATTTACATCGGTGACAGTCGCATTTTTGCTATCTACCAACAGTCGGAAATCACCGTCATCGACCGCCATGGTAAATACCGTATTTACGATGAAAACTTTGAGCACAGACTGCATAAGAAGATGAGTGCGCCTGAGCTTATCCAAGTTATGCGAGAAGGCCGTCGCCTCTATAATCATTAAGTAGAGAGTCACTAGGCGAGCCAATCGTTACAGGCCGCTATTGCTCCCAGTAAAGCTTGGGTTTAAACGAGAAAAAATAAACAGTAAACAAAAAGCCCCACTTCATCGTGGGGCTTTTTATTTGGCTAAGAACTATCTCAATCTATGGATGATTCTGCCTTCACGGTGGAATAACGCTCTAACCAATGGGCGTAAGAGGAAGGTAACACCCAAGATGGACGCGAGACCTTTAAGGTTTGCGCGGCTTGATAAGGCCAGTGAGGGTTAGCCAAGAACGCTTTACCTATCATGACTAAATCCATTTGCTGATCTTGAATCGCTTGCTCTGCGTGGTGAGGATTATCCATGCCCCATGACGTTGCCACCGGGAAACCCACTTCACGACGCACTCGCTCGGCAATAGGCGCCAAAAAAGCCGGGCGCCATGGAATATTGGCCGTAGGTGTTGAAAAACAAATACTGACGTTAAGCATATCGAGGCCTGCGCGCTTAAATTGCTTCACCAAGGCGATGGATTCACTCAGGGTTTGCTCGTCTTTATCATCAAATTCAATCACCCCAAAGCGCGCCGTTAACGGCAAATGTTCAGGCCAAACCGCCCTCACCGCTTCAACCGTCTCGATAAGAAAACGGCCTCGCCCTTGTGCATCACCACCGTATTCATCGGTTCTTTGGTTGGCATAGGTCGAGAAGAAACTTTGCGCCAAATAACCGTGGGCAAAGTGCAGCTCTAACCATTCAAACCCAGCGGCGAGCGCCCGCTTGGCCGCCGCCACGAAATCGGCTTTCACACGTTGAATATCGTCAATCGTCATGGCTGTTGGTACTTTGCCAAGGTTAGCACCAAATGCCACGGCCGATGGCGAAAGCGTTTGCCATCCTTCGTCACCTTCAATATGGTCATCCCCTTCCCAAGGAATGTTGGCACTGGCTTTGCGACCAGCATGGGCGATTTGGATCCCCGCCACCGCGCCTGCGCCTTTAATCGCCGAGGCGATGTTGGCCAAACCAGCCGCTTGTTCCTCGTTCCACAATCCTAAGCAGCGTGGAGTGATCCGCCCCTCTGGCGATACGGCTGTCGCCTCAACCACCACTAAACCTGCGCCACCGCGAGCTAGGCTAGTGTAATGTACTTGATGCCAATCATTACTCAACCCGTCGTGAGCCTGATACTGACACATAGGTGCCACGGCAATGCGGTTTTTAAGCGTGATATCTTTTAATCTGAAAGGAGAAAATAGCTGGGTCATCTGACAGTCCTAACCATGGGTTAACTAGATAGGGACAGACTAAAACGAACGTGCCATAATTAAAAGTATCACCATATTATAGGTTCTATAAGATTTCGTTATGATAAATCCACAATGGCTCAATACCTTTGCAGTGTTAGTGGAAAAGGGAAACTTTACCCGCACGGCCGAAGCCATAGGTATCACCCAAGCCGCGGTCAGCCAGCATATCAGTCGCTTAGAGGAAGAGTACGGCACCCTATTTTTGCGCCGTAGCCGCCAACTCGAAATCACTCCCATTGGTGAGCATTTGTTGAGTTACGTCAACGATATAGACTGCGCCGAGAAGCGATTACAGCAAAAACTCATTCAAGACGATGCCCATATTGGCGAGATTAGCCTTATCACCCCTGGCAGTATTGGCTTAACCCTCTACCCCTTGCTTTTACAGCTACAAACGGCGTTTTCGCAGCTAAAAATTCATCATCGTTTTGCCCCCGATAATGAAATCCTCTCCGCCATTCTCGCTAATCAACATGAGCTGGGGATGGTGACGTTTAAGCCGTCGGATCCCAGTATTTGCAGCAGCCATTTTACCGAAGAGCCCCTCGAGTTGGTTGTGCCTGCGGGGCAGAAAATTACCAGTTGGCAAGATTTGCAGCGCCTCGGATTTATCTCCCACCCCGATGGCGAAGCCATGGCCACCCGTTTATTGAGCCGCAAATATCCAGGGAGTCCTGGCATCCAAGAGATCCCCTGTAAAGGTTTTATCAATCAGATAAGCTTAATCTTGGAACCCGTCGCCAAGGGACTCGGCTTTACCGTGATCCCACGTTATGCCCGCAAAGCCTTTGAACGGCAAGAGGAAATCTATGTGGTTGAGTGTGGCAGCCAAGTCGTGGACACCATTTGGTTGATCCACAGAGCCGAGTGGCCTTTGTCCCGCCGAGCACAAACGGCCATCGATTACTTAAAAAGTCAGATTTAACTTAAACCGACAGGTTGAAATGTCACGGCGAAAGGCGTTAAAGAGGCAAAGTGAATGCCTAGTAATAGAAATCTAGCCATTTTAGAACAACATAATTAATTGAATATCGGACAGATTTATATTTATAGGTTATATTAGCATCTATAAATAGTACCCCATATTGTTAGTACTCCCTTTAATTGCACGGCTGCGAACCATGACAAAAATTGCCCAACAACACGCCGAAACGGGTTCCGATACCAACCACAGTCAAGCCATTGATACTATTTTAAATAGTCTCGATGCGCTGGTTTATGTCTCTGATTTAGATACCTATGATTTACTCTATCTCAATGACTACGGTGTATCGGTTTGGGGTGAGGCAAAAGGTAAAAAGTGCTATCAAGTGCTACAATCGGCACAACACTCGCCTTGTCAATTTTGTACTAACCCTAAACTATTGGATGAAAAGGGAAATCCTGCAGGCGTCCATGTGTGGGAGTTTCAAAATACCCAAAATGGTCGTTGGTACCAATGTCGCGATCAAGCCATTCATTGGACCGATGGCCGATTAGTTAGAATCGAAATCGCCATCGATATCACCGAGCGCAAGCAAATGGAGCAAGCGCTGATAGAGGCAAAATCCACGGCCGAACGCCTTGCCGATACAGATGAACTGACCCAACTCTATAATCGCCGGGCTTTTTTCAATCTCGGTCGCCAAGTTGCGCAGCAAACAGCACTACCACTGGCTTTTATCATGTTCGATATTGATCACTTTAAGCGGATTAACGACCGCTGGGGTCATACGATGGGTGATGCGGCGCTTATCCATATCGCAAGATTGACGCAAACCAAACTGAGAACAAATGATATTCTTGCTCGTTTAGGCGGCGAAGAATTTGGGCTGATTTTACCCAACACTCACCATGAGCAAGCATGGCAAGTGGCGGAGTCGATTCGCCACGGGTTTGATACGCACCCACTACAGCTTGATGGCCACAGCATCCACTGCACCGCAAGTTTTGGCATATCATCCTTGGTCTTGCCTCAAATCAATCATCCCGATGAGGCACAAACCCTCTTGGAAACCCTATTCAATAATGCCGATCAGGCCATGATGCAAGCAAAGCGAGCAGGTAGAAATCAAGTCTGTGATGCGGCCTAACAATACAAATAAAGTTAGTCCATTTATGATTGGTGTAAGAATTGTGATGAGATAGCAACAATGCCAATCCGAACTGACTGTATAACTCTTCGTGCAGCTAAATACCTATTTGCCCCAAACGAGATAAGTTTGTTGTCAGGTGTTCAGGATGAATTGTCATTGTTTCCCCAGTGACACGCCGTGAATATGTCCCTATAGGCTCGACGGCGGCATCCATGCCGCCAACGGTCACTGTTGCAACAATGCCAATCTTAACGACCATTGAACTGTTCATTGGCTAAAAGCTTTTTGCCCCAAAGTGTGTTTCGGCTCGTTATCTCAATCGAAAATACCTACTCTTGTTGCCATACAAATTCTCATCTAGTTACCTATGTTTGGCCCTACCGCGAAGTGGCTAATAATGTATGGCTATACAGTCATATTTAAATTTAGATACTTTGGTGTGATTTTAAGACAATATAAGTGCGCATTAATTCCATCTGTAGCAAATAAAGTTCTATAAAATCAAATAACTATAGTGGCTGAATTTTAGTTAATAGGTTTGGAAAACGCGCATGCGCGTTTTTCCATATAGTGTATTTGGCAGAAAGCTGATAAGTTCTTTGCATACAGATAGTTAACTGTGCGCGTTTTCACTGGTCCAATGAGGTAAACGCGCATGCGCACTAATAAAATGTTAAATGTCTATGAGTAAGTATCCAGTTTTAATCGGCGGTGTGGGCCTAGTTAAAGGTCGAATCAAAAACATTGGCCAAGCAATGGTTTCGGTCTGTGATGATGTTAAGCCGTTAATTGAGCAAACGGATGCGTTTGATGCTATGCCGTTCAAAGAAATAAATATGGTAATTCGTTGGGCCGAGGAAAGTATCAATGAGCCAGAAATTGGCCCTTTGCGCAAATCGAAGCAGAGCTTGGAAGTTGCAACCACCATTAGCTTGCGTGAGGGAAAGTTTGTGGAAAATGACCCTGAGCAGCTCAAGTCACTGGTCAAAGCTGAGCTAGGCAAAGTGCTTAAGGCTATAGAGGTAAAATATGGTTTGTGCCAAATCCACATTTAACAAGGCAAGTCAGCATCGCACCTTTGGTGCTGGACTCGCTAACGCTCGCCGCTGCTTGCGGCGTTATATGCCATGAATAGAATCGACGCCATCACGAAGATTGAGGCCTCTTTGAAAAGCTGTGAACCTCAAGTTATTACTCCTAAAGGAAGGAGCTATGAGGAGTATGTCAAACAGCTTTCGGAACAGTTGCTTGAATCTGTCATTGACCCAGTTTTAGTTGAAGTTACGTCGACAATAATTGAAGGTGGTGATTTCGAATCATATAAATCCGCGACCGTTTGGGGAATAGCTAGAATAGGCATTAATTGGTTGATAACAATTGAAGGGGAGGCGGAGTTTGCGCTTGCATTTGGAGTGGATCCTTTAGACTTGAAAATGCATGGTTGCTCTTCAAGCGATGTTTTAGCGGAATGGTGCAGCTAGGCATATAACAAGCTGTTGAATAGTGGGCAAAATTCAGTTGGCTGATTTCGCTCCGCTCAAGATTATAGCCAACTAAATTTTGCCCATTAACAGGGCGTTATCTCCTTAGAAATTTTAATCCGAAACTGAAGAGTTAGAGCAAAGGGTCTATGTTGCTTTTTGTCCCAAAACTGCTTAGCATTTCTTTAAACCTACAGGGTATACCAATGCTAAACAGGTGAGCCGTGGTGATTAGCGAGGCGACCGTCCGCTATTTGACATACCATTGATTGCCATAAGCCATACCAATGAAAACTCCCTAAGTTATTAATAACTCGGTTGTATTCCACATATACAAAACGTAAAGACATCATTTCAATGCAAATCACAGACACAAAAAAGCCCGCAACTGATTAAGATTGCAGACTTTATTGTTTATGAATTTGGTCGGTATGAGAGGATTCGAACCTCCGACCCCTGACACCCCATGACAGTGCGCTACCGGGCTGCGCTACATACCGAAAATGTCGTGCTTAAATAAATTATCTTAGATAAGTTTAAGCACTTGTTACTTAAGATGCTATTGAGTGGGGTTCACCTTAAGTGAGCCAGACTTTAGCAATTGCCTCGCCTCTGTGCAAGTGCTTAGTGAAATGAGTTTGATCAACTGCTTAGTTTCTGGTCTGTGTGGCGAATTTTTGCCAGAAACCATATAGCCGCTAGCAGGTAAAACCATGATGAATGCCAGACTGTGAGCTAAGACCAAACTTAAGCCACCTGTTCAATATCAAATTAAGAAACTTCTGCTAAGCTAGATATAATTTATAGTTTGAGTGCAATCGATTGCTTTTTAAGCATAATTTTGACTAAAGGGACTTATCTTTGCGTGTATCAGCTCTGAATATTGCCCATCTAAAGTTAGCCACCTTTCTCGGCCTACTGGGTTTAGTGCTCAACATCTACCCTATTCCACTCTTTGCCAACGTCCAGCTTATTTTAGGCAACGCGGCAGTGGTGATAGTGGCTATCTTACTTGGGCCTTGGTATGCCCTGTTTACTGCCCTATTCACGGCAACGGGTTTGATGTTGGCCTGGTCTAGTGCCCACGTCTATCTGGTGTTTTTGCTCGAGGCGCTATGGTTGGGATTTGCGCGGCGCAGAGACTTCCCCATACTCTACGCCAGCATTTGTTATTGGCTGTTGTTAGGCTTGCCATTAATGGGCTTATACCTGTGGTTAATCACGGGGATGCCGACTTACCACATTCCCTTCACCACGGTAAAACAAGCTTTTAATGGCATATTCTACACTACCTTAGGTGAGCTTTGCGTGGTGGCACTCCCCAGTTTGTGGCACTTAAAAGATAAGCTGGTAAACCATACTCGCCGAACCATGAGTGCCCAGCTTAGCTATCTGTTTATTTTGATTACCACCATCAGCTTACTGACCTCATCCCTCGTGTTTAATCATTATTTTATGGATAAACAACAGGTGTTGATTAATCAAAACCTCAATGACACAGGGATCTCCTTAGGCCACGCCACCGAAACTTATATCAGCACTAACACCCGTACTATTGCCAGCATAGGTAAATTTATCAGCGTATCGGGTTTGCCTTTCGAACAATGGCAACTCGTCCTCGATAGTGTTCAAGGGTTAACCCCCAGTTTTACGACTATGTTTATCGCCAATGAGGATGGCGACATAGTGGCGGGCAGCCCACTTGAGAAACTTAACCAAGTTAAGCTGTTACCACAAAAAGTGAATGTGCTAGATAGGGATTACTTTATCCAAGCTTTTATTCACCATAACACCTTTGTCTCGCCAGTATTTATTGGCCGTGGGCTCGGCAAGGACATCATCATCGCCATCAGTGCCCCGATCTTTAAAGAGGAGTCTAAAACTGCGATTGGTATTGTTGAGGGCAGCCTCGATTTAAGTTACTTCTCCAATATTGATAAGCAGAATCAACACCATGAGACGCAATCCATTATCTTATTGGATGAGAAGAAGAATATTGTTTACGCCTCGGAAAGACTCGGTCTACAGCCTTTAACCCCTTTCAACTATGTCACGGGCAGCACTGAGTATCGCACGCGATTACAGCTGATGAATATCAATCAGGAGGATACTGAAACGCCTGAATATATTTACGCCCACCATAAACTCAAAAATGGCTGGCATTTATATGTGGTTGAGCCGTTTGTCCCCCTGCTGACCTTAGCCCAAGAGCAATATACTAAGACTATAGTGTTACTGTTACTCAGCATGGTCGGCGCCATTATTATCGCCAAAGCAATCAGCCGCTTAACGACTACTCCCCTCGCCTTGCTGGCGCAACATTTTAGTCAAAAGAAAGACGGCAGTATCAATGAGGAAAAATTTGAACACGAGCTGCTCGATAACAGTACACCAAAGGAAATCTATAGCCTGTACGAGAGCTTAGAAGCCAACCAACAAGCGCTGCTTAGTCATCAACTCGAGTTAGAAGATAAAGTGGCACAGCGCACTATGGATTTGGAAATCGCTAACCGCAAACTCAAGGATATGGCCGAGCGGGATTCCCTCACCAATTTGTACAATCGGCGTTATACCGAGAAGCAATTCCTGAAAATTCAAGACTTGTGTGAACGGGGCCAAGATGCCATTGCCGTAGTATTACTCGACCTTGACTTCTTTAAAAAAGTGAATGACACCTACGGCCATCTGGCGGGTGATGAGTGCCTACGGGTCATGGCAGAAGTGTTAACGAGTCACTTTAAGCGTGATGTCGATTTGCTCTGCCGTTACGGTGGTGAAGAGTTTGTCTTGATATTACCTATGTGTAATACCTTGAAAGTTGAGCAACATCTTAATGCCTTCCGCGAAAAACTCGCCAGCGTGGTCATTACGAACCCAGCCGATCATGTCACTTTTAGTGTCACCGTCAGCATAGGCGCCATCATTGCCGATGCAGCTTACAGCTCAACGCTTGAAGTTTGGTTAAAACAGGCGGATGAGAACCTGTATAAGGCTAAGGAACAAGGGCGCAACTGCGTGGTTTGCACCCTAGTCACAGTTTAATCGGGCATATGCGCGGCGCGATATTGGTCAATTCGCGTCAGCATATAGGGGAAAAACGGATTCCATTTTTGGCGTAACATTTCCGCGGCAGGCACGCTATACACTCCACGCTCGCCACGGGATGAGGCAGCGCCAATTTGGATCCGGTGTAATTTCTCATTGGTTTTAATGCCGTATAATCCATCATCTTCATTAAAGGGTAAGGCCACATGGGACAGAGAATACACCCCCGCAGGCCAATGCAAAGATAAGCTTTGCAGCGCTGGCACACTATTATCTTGAGGCATAATGCCAAACTCTCGCGCTTGAACCTGAGTCGTCTCGCTATCCTGATTTTCAATCAAGGTGCCACGGTAATGGATAGTATCGGAGGATGCTGGTAATAACGCGAGCAGCGGATCATTTGCCATCAATTTACTGTTGATCACGGTACGGTTCATATCAAACAACACTAACTCATGGCCTTTCTCGGGTAGCACTTGGTAAAGCAGGTTCACTACCGCGGCACTTGAAACCGTCGCATCGGCGACAGATTGAAAGGTTAATATGTCAGGAATATGTTCACGTTGTGCAGGCGTTAGCCCACTCAATAGACTTTGATTACGCAGCGCTAATTGATAAACCACATCGCCTGCGTTTACCGCAAAAGAGGTGTATTTAAAGGGATCGTATTCCATCTGAATACTGTTCCACTGCAATTTATCTAAATCGAGTAAACGGCTAATCCAACTCTGCCAACGGGCCGCCGCCGCAATCGGTGCAAGCCCAATGGCGGGCGACATAAAAATCATCCCCGCATAATCAGGATCTTTCTCCTGATTAATAAGCTCTAACTCATGGTTAAGCGCTACCGCAGCGCCCGTTGAAAAACCAATCACAAACAGCGGTTTACCTTTAAGCTCTTGTTTCATATGCGCCGTTGCTAAATTCACCGCGGCGGCTAAGTCCTGCCAGTAGAGGCTCGTCAAACCACTCGGAATGGTGCCATGGCCAGGGAGTCTTAATCCGAGCACATGGGCTTTACCCTTAAAATGTGCCGCCACATTTGACATGGCATAGGGCGAATCCGACATACCATGGAGAAGGAGTACACCAAAGGGCGCATTGGCCTTAGGCCACTCGAAGGTGCGATTCCAGTTATGGGGCCAACGGGCGGGATCCGACAGGCTATTTTTAACATAACGATTCACGGGTGATGCATCCGTCGCCGAGACTTTTTTAAGGACTTTATTCTCCACTTCGGCAAATAACTTATCTTCTAAGGCGATGTAATCACTAAATTTGTCTAATTTGGTGTTGTAGCGAAATTCGTTTTTAAGTTCTGTGGTGTGCCAGAGGGAGAGATCGGGTCTGGCATTGAGAAAGTGTATCCCAGTCACCAACAGGGCGACGGCAATCCCCAAACAGGCATAAAATGCCGCGAAAAATAGATGCTTGGTTGAGCCTATGATGATGGCTTTCATTCTCGTCCCTTGGATCCCATAAAATGCGCAATTAGATTATAAGGTTAGATAAAAAAAAACCTCAACTTTCATGTTTAAGATTTGATCTCGCAGCAATTTAGTTTCGGCAGCGCGCCTAAGTTAGGGTAAGATCCGCCCCACTTTGACTCCCATATTCGACTGTTATGCACATTGGCCCAGCCACAGCGACCTATGCGTTTTATCTCCCCAATCCCCCACTCATGCCTGAAGATTGGCATTGGTCGCAGGATAATGCGATATCAGAGCTTATCGCCTTAAATGGCAATCACTGGCGTAAGGTCTTCACAATTATGGCAAAAATTTGCGCGCCCTGTGAGGATTGGCGCAATTATCGCGACAACCTATTACTCAAACAGCAGCAAATGCTGCTAATAGGTGCCAATGCTCTCTCGCCACATGCCAATATTCATATTGTCTGTGGACAAGCCGCGGCCACTGCATTAGGGATTGCAGCCGATAGCCACATCGCCACTAACGCACTGCAAACAACCGAGCTGCAATTGATGCAAGACTCACAGGCTAAACTGCAAGACGTCACAGCGATGCTGCAAGCACAATCCACGCACTCAAGTTGTGTACTGCTCACGCCCTATTTAGACTATCGACAATACTCAAACGCTTTGATTGCCCTGACGCGTTGCCACCTTCAAGCGAAGCACAGCTAAAGGAATGCAGCTGAACTCAATGCAACTCTGCTCAATACGGCTAAGCACAATGTGACTAAGCCGAAAGCAACTTGGCGAGATAGCATTAAGCATTCGCACATAAAAAAGCACCCAGCCAGGGTGCTTTTTCGTTAATTTTCAGACGGTAAGCGTCTTCAATTAATCGTAAATCGTGGGGATAGGTTGGCGCTTATGCTGCGTAGCCTTGTAGATATTGATAAGTTTCTCTTCCACGGCTTTATCGACGGCTTTTCCTTCAAGGAAATCATCGATTTGCTCGTACGTCAGCCCGAGCGCCACTTCATCTTCGAGTAGCGGTTGATTATCTTCCAAATCCGCGGTTGGTGCTTTATAGACTAAGGACTCTGGTGCGCCCAAATACGCCGCTACCTGACGCACTTGGCGTTTGTTGAGGCCAAATAAAGGCGCCAGATCGCAGGCACCATCGCCCCATTTAGTATAAAAACCCGTGATATTCTCGGCGCTATGATCTGTCCCCACTACTAAGCCACCCACTAAACCGGCTAACTCATACTGGGCAATCATGCGCATCCGCGCTTTCACGTTACCTTTAATAAAATCGACTTTCGCCGCATCCGGTGAGTGCAATCCCGCTTCGACAAAGGCCGTTAAGGTGGCTTGATGCACACCATCAACCCCTTGATGCACATTGATGGTGACTAACTTGGTCGGCTGAATAAATTGGCAAGCTTGCTGAGCTTCGTGCTCATCTTTTTGAATTTGATAGGGTAAGCGCACCGCAATAAACTGATAGCCGCCGTCTGGATGTTCGCTATTGAGGCTATCAACGGCCAACTGGCATAAACGCCCTGCCGTGGACGAATCCACACCACCGCTGATCCCAAGGACCAAGGCTTTGCTGCGGGCTGCCTGCAGTTTAGATTTAATAAACGCCACACGACGCTGCACTTCGAACTCAGGATCGATTGTCTTGAGTACCTTCATTTCTGTTAAGATCTGCGCTTTCACCGAAAATTCCACCTTAATATTCGCTGTTATTGGGAGCAGTGATTCGGCTAACGTTATCATTTATTCGGGTCTGCCTGTAGCAAAAATTAACATCCACAGGGTTAATTGTTGAGAAAACGTCATTGGCTCAAATTTTTTGTCTCTCCCAAAAACAACAAGGGCAATAACGGTTTGCCGCTATTGCCCTTATTTACTTAAACCTATGTAGGCTTATCTTTCCCAGTAAGATTCTTCTAAGCTGTCTTCACGCTCAGGTAAACCGCGGGAGAGACGCGGACTATGCTGCGCTAACACCTCGTAAGCCACGCGGTTAGCGTACTTACAAATTTGGGAGAATGACGAATAGCACAGACCATCACGCTTGTGCTTGCTTGAACCTGGCACATTGGTCTTGTGGAAGGTATTGGCCGCCAAGTCGTGCAACAACGCTGACAACGCGCCATCACCGGCACCGTTGGTGTTACCAATTTTCTCTGGGCCGCCCATGTAAGGCGAAATATGCGCAAACACTTTAATCGGGTTTTCGCAGTCACGCTTCAGCTTAGGACGCGAGAACTCATAACGGTTAAATTCGGGGATAGCACCGGGTAGCAGTGTATGGGTGGTTTCACGCTTTTCGGCATCATCGGTATAACCCGCGGTGTAAAGCCCGATTGGGCCAGCAGTAGTTAACACCATATCACACCATTCGAGGGCTTTTTCGCTGGCAAGCAGCGGATCGCGAAATCCGGTTAAGGCCTCACCTTCATCTTCGTTCATCGCCAAAATGGTCACATGCTCTTGGATAAAGTTTTGCCACCAGACCGGATCTTCTTCGATTAAGAAGCGTGTGCCTAGAGTCAATACCACGGGGACTTCGGCTGCTTTAGCGTACTCAATCGCGCACATGGC
Organism: Shewanella sp. Shew256; assembly: GCF_002196695.1. Taxonomy (NCBI): domain Bacteria; kingdom Pseudomonadati; phylum Pseudomonadota; class Gammaproteobacteria; order Alteromonadales; family Shewanellaceae; genus Shewanella; species Shewanella sp. Shew256. The sequence goes on from NZ_NAJR01000004.1 coordinate 340,300, forward strand.
CGCATCGGTGATCCTGTCGCCGCCGCTGGCACGCATTAAATAGGCGGTTAATACCAAGGCAGAGCTGCCCTGCACTACGTCTTTATCAATGTATTCTGGGGTTAACTTGTCCATCGCGCCTTTACTGATCGCAAAGGTACGCTCACCGCAATCCGAAATCAGGGTGAAACAACGGCCGATAGGACCATCGACGGGTTGCAGGAAATTAAGGTCAACCTTAGAGGAAGTGTTGCAAAGATAACGGTAGGCGTAACTGCCGACTTCGATATTTTGGCTCATCACCCCAAACAACACTGAGCGGTCATCGGCCAAAATAGAATAATTGTGCACTGTGTTACCAATAGTGCCGCCCGCAAACTCATCGCTGATCAAAGCGTTTTGTTTCAGCTCGGTATACAGGGCATGCGCTTGCTCGTCATTGATAAGCGTCGAATTGCCCTTAGGTAAACCATAACGGCCGAGCAACTCATCCTCTACCTTGGCTTCGATATCCACTAGGGTTTGATCGATACCGCTGACATAAGTCGAAAAGGGTTGAGGTTGCTGCGTTAATTGCTCAAGCAATGGGTCACGGGTTTTGACCGGAAAATAATGTTTCGATTTGCGCTGACCGGGAAACTTCATAGTGGCTCTCTTTTCCTGGCATCCATGCTAATGGGCATTACAATGAGCCTGCGCTCATCGTGTCCTAAAAATAATGAGTCTAGGCTAGAGAGATAAAAAATCCACTCCCGAGCCACAAAGGGCGCAGATTCTACCATAAAATCAGCATGAAACTAGGCCGTCTTTCGGTTTCAACGGGAGAAATTTACCGTCACTCTGCGCGTATCCAAGGTTGAGCTTGTTCTTGCACCAGTTGCCTGAGCAGCTCGATATGGAGCTCATCATCATTTAAACAGGGAATAAAGTGATAGGCCTCGCCGCCCGCATGCAGGAAAGTCTCTTTACCGCCAATGGAAATTTCTTCTAAGGTTTCAAGGCAATCGGTGGCAAAGGCGGGGCAAATGACATCGACACTTTTTACGCCTTGGCGGGGTAAATCGGCCAGCAGCTCATCGGCATAAGGCGTTAACCACTCTTCTTTACCGAAGCGGGATTGGAAACACACCTGCCATTGTCCTTCGGTTAATTCCAGCACCTGTGCCAATAACTTAGCCGTCGCGCGGCACTGCTCAGGATAGGGATCGCCTTCGGTGGCATAACGCAGCGGAATACCGTGGAAGGATAAAATCAACTTATCAGCCTGCCCATGGGTTTTCCAATGGCGCTTAACCGAATGCGCTAAAGCCGCGATATAGGCTTCATGGTCAAAATACTGCTTGCTAAAACGCAGCTCAGGAATGTCACGCACTTGGGTAAAATACTGCGCCACCGCATCGAACACACTGGCGACGGTTGAGCAGGAATATTGCGGATACAGCGGCAGTACCACGATACGTTCGGCGCCTTGGGCCTTAAGTTTGGCAAAGCCGCTATCAATCGAAGGATTGCCATAGCTCATGCCCAGTTCCACCGGAATGGTTTGATTAAAGGTCGCACTCAGATCCGTAGCTAACTTTTGCGCCTGCTGCTCGCTTATCACCATCAGCGGTGAGCCCTGCTCCGTCCATACGCTCTGATAAAGTTTGGCCACCTTGGCGGGACGGGTATTAAGGATTATCCCCTGCAAAATCGGCTGCCACAGCCATGGGGACAAATCGACGACCCGAGGATCACTTAAAAACTGTTTGAGGAATCGCTTAACCGCTTTGGGAGTGGGTTCATCGGGCGTGCCGAGATTGACCAATAACACGCCAAACGCAGGAGAGGGAGAAGTCAATGTGTTACCTTTTATTAGCCAAATACCACGGCAGGCTAACATTCAGTTGCCAATAAAAAAAGCCTGCAATAGCAGGCTTTTTCTTAATATGAGAACTTGTTCTCGAATTTAGCAATGATGCTTATTTCAGCACACTGGCTAATTGTGCACTCACAGCCGCTACCGACTGAGTACCATCAAACTTGTGGTATTGAGTGTTACCCGCCGCAGCCACTTTGCCATAGTATTCAACCAATGGCTTAGTTTGCTCGTGGTAAATGCCTAAACGCTTACGCACTGTGGCTTCTTCGTCATCTGGACGAATCGCTAAGTCTTCGCCTGTTACATCATCCTTGCCTTCCACTTTAGGTGGATTGAATACCACGTGGTAAACACGGCCAGAACCTGGGTGAACGCGACGACCGCTCATGCGCTTAACGATTTCCTCGTCTGGCACATCGATTTCGATCACGTGATCAATGCTGATACCGTTTGCCGCCATCGCATCCGCTTGTGGGATAGTGCGTGGGAAACCGTCTAACAGGAAACCTTTAACACAGTCGTCCTGTGCGATACGCTCTTTAACCAGTCCAATGATCAGATCATCAGAAACCAGTTGGCCTGCATCCATCACTTTCTTCGCTTCTAAACCCAGCGGAGTACCGGCTTTAACGGCAGCACGTAACATGTCGCCAGTAGAAATTTGTGGGATACCATACTGTTCCATAATGAACTGGGCCTGGGTACCTTTACCGGCACCTGGGGCGCCCAATAGGATAATGCGCATCTCAAGAGTCCTCTTTTTCGCATTGATATTCTTCTTAGGGCGGCGATCTTCGCACATCTGGCCGCCATTGAGAAGGCTTTTAGCTTCGACTTTAGCCTCAGAAACCGTAAATAAATCGCAGTTTTGCGGCCAATTTAATCCTTAATAGAGCAAGGTATAGAGCTTACGGCGGTACTGATTCGCCAGACTATTGCCTTGCCCAAGCGCCGTTAAAATCTCCATAAAGACTTGTTTTACCTTGCCATTTTCAGCGGTTAAATCCTTAGATAACACACTGTATAAATGTGCGAGCGCTTCTTCGTCTCGGTGGGCCGAATGCAAGGCCTTACAAAGTTCGAGTAATAACACTAAATCCTGCGGATTATGCTCGAACTTCTGCTGCAAATCACGAATTTCTGGCGTGTCCGCCGCATCCAAAGCAAGGGTTAATTTCGCCTTTAAGCTCTGGTAATAACCGTCTTGGTCGGCAAGGCCAATCTGCTCGAGTAGCAGCTGCGCTTGGGCGAGTTCACCCTGCATCAAGTACACATCGGCAAGCACTAAACTCACCTCGGCCGCCTGATTTGAGGCGCTATAAGCCTCTTTCAGTAACACGGCCGCCGTGGATAAATCCTCCGCCGATACTTGGCTTAAGGCTAATAGGGCTTTGGCTTGCTCAAGCTGTAATTGCCATAAGGGTGGCAAGTGTTTCTCTAGCATGGCGCTCACCTGCACCGCCTCTTGCATGCCCGCAAAGCCATCTATTGGCTGGCCCTTATCCAGCACTAAGGTAGTCGGCAGTGCTTGAATGCGGAAATAGTTAGCGATTTCCAGCTCGGTTTCGCAGTTCACTTTCGCCAGCACAAAACGACCAGCATGCTGCGCGGCAAGCTGCTCGAGTGTTTGCACCATGGCAACACTCTGCGGCTGTGGCTGGGCCCAAAACACCATCACCACCAGTTGCTGCATCGAAGCATCAACCACTTGCTGAATATTGTCTTTCGTTAGATCGAGGATATTGTCCATGGTTTTCCTTACTCCCAAACTGGCACCTCTGTAGAGAAATGCCCTAGGATAATGCTCTTTGCGGTGCCTAAAACGGAATCGGGGCACTTGTGTCTCGACTCAAGTGCCCCGAATGTCTTACTTCAGGTTCGCCAATAGCATTTGGTTCATCAGCTTAATAAAGGCCGATGGATCGGCTAAGCTGCCCTTCTCCGACAATTGCGCCTGTTGCAATAACAGATTCGACCAATCGGCGAAGGCGGCTTCATCTTGAAGATCGTTTAAGCGCGACACTAATGGATGCGCAGGGTTTACCTCAAACGTCGGCTTGACCTCTGGCACTGGCTGACCGGCAGCCTGCATCAGTTTGATCATCTGGCTCGACATCTCACCTTCCCCCGTCACCACACAGGCTGGGGTATCGGTTAAGCGTGAAGTCACTTTCACATCGGCCACGCTGGCGCCTAACGCCGCTTTGATGCGTTCAAGGAGTGGTGCCGATTCTTCGGCCAGTTTCTCCTGCGCTTCTTTCTCGGCTGCATCTTCCAGCTCACCTAATTCCAGCTCGCCACGGGTCACAGAATGCAATTGCTTCTCTTTGTATTCGGTTAAGTGATTGATTAACCACTCGTCGATACGTTCTGACATCAGCAACACTTCGATGCCTTTCTTACGCAGCAGTTCTAAGTGCGGGCTGTTGGCCGCGGCTTCGTGGCTGTCGGCCACGATATAGTAAATCTTGGTTTGGCCTTCCTTCATGCGGCTAATGTAATCATCGAGTGACACAGTCGGTGCCGCGCTGCCCGTATGGGTAGACGCAAAACGCAGTAAGCCAGCAATACGCTCACGGTTTGCAAAGTCTTCCGCAGGACCTTCCTTCAACACTTGACCAAATTCGGCCCAGAATTGTTGGTATTTTTCCGCATCGTCTTTTGCCAGTTTTTCCAACATGCCCAGCACGCGCTTAGTGATACCGGTGCGCATCGCTTTGGTGATGTGGTTGTCCTGTAAAATCTCGCGAGACACGTTCAGCGGCAGATCGTTTGAGTCAATCAACCCCTGCACAAAGCGCAGGTAAGATGGCATAAACTGCTCGGCGTCATCCATGATAAACACGCGCTGAACAAAGAGTTTCAGGCCATGCTTACGGTCACGGTTCCACAGATCCCATGGCGCTTTTGAAGGAATATACAACAGGTTAGTGTATTCCTGTTTACCTTCAACGCGGTTATGGCTCCACAGCAGTGCGTCTGTGTAGTCGTGGGAAATGTGCTTATAAAATTCTTGGTACTCTTCGTCACTGATCTCAGACTTGTTGCGCATCCACAGCGCAGTCGCCTTGTTCATGACCTTCCAGTAACCTTCGGTAGCGGGGATTTTTTCACCGTCTGGGCCATCGCGCTCAGGGGTGCCTTCCTGCCACATTTCAACTGGTACAGAGATATGGTCTGAGTATTTAGTGATAATGGAGCGTAGGCGCCACTCATCGGCAAACTCTTTCTCTTCATCACGCAGATGCAGGGTGATCTCGGTACCACGGCTCGCCTTAGTGATAGTATCGACGGTGAAACTGCCCTCACCTTCCGATTCCCACAATACGGCTTCATTGGCCTTATGGCCTGCCGCACGGGTGCGCACTGTGACTTTTTTCGCCACGATAAAGGCAGAATAGAAGCCCACACCGAATTGACCGATTAATTGCGAATCTTTTGAGGCTTCACCAGAGAGGTTTTTAAAGAATTCAGCGGTGCCCGATTTGGCGATCGTGCCCAAATGCTCAATCACGCCATCGCGGGTCATACCCACGCCGTTGTCTTCGATGGTCACAGTGCCTTTTTCTTTGTCTGCGCTAATGCGCACACGTAGCTCACCATCACCTTCGTATAGTCCGTCGTTGGTCAACGCAAGGTAACGCAGCTTATCGGCCGCATCCGCAGCATTGGAGACCAGTTCACGCAAGAAAATTTCTTTGTTGGAATACAAAGAATGGATCATCAAATGCAACAGCTGTTTGACTTCAGTTTGAAAACCATGAGTTTCTTGTTGTGACATGAAATTTTCCTTATTTGTTACGCAATTTGGTTAAAGCAAACGCTTAGTGATTAATAAAATGGGGCTGTAAATCCACTTTTCAAGGGGGGAGATAAAATCACTGATCAAATGGCGAAAAATAAAGCAATCTGAGGCGAAAACACGGCCTATGGCCCAGATATTTGGGGAGTCGTCAGCCGTAAATGAGGGATGCTAACGCGGTGAACAAGAACACTAAGACCATCTGCTCAATACTCTTTAATCACATCATCCTGCGCCCATAAAATAAAACCCGCGAGCACTGGGCTGGCGGGTTTTATCTTGAGTCCATCACTCGCTACAGCGGGATACGCCCATTGAAGGACAGCGCTAAGGTGGTGCTGTCGACATATTCCAGCTCGCCACCCACGGGAACGCCGTGGGCGATACGGCTGATCACCACTTTGTGGCGCCTTGCCATATCGGCAATAAAGTGAGCGGTGGCCTCACCTTCTACCGTGGGATTGGTCGCGAGGATAAGCTCAGCCACATCGCCCGAGGCTAAGTGACGCTCTAATAGCGCCAAGCCTAACTCCTCAGGTCCCACCCCATCGAGTGGCGATAAATGGCCCAGCAATACAAAATAGCGACCGGTAAAATGTCCACCCGCTTCAATGGCTAACACATCGGCCGGCGTTTCGACTACACAAATCGTCGACGAGGAGCCGCGTTTATGGCTAGCACAAATCGGACAGAGGCTTTCTTCAGTGTAGGTTCGGCAAGACTGACAATGACCGATATCGCTCATGGCACTCGACAGTGCAGAGGCTAATTTAAGCCCAGCTTTTCTATCGCGCTCAAGCAATTGAAACGCCATACGTTGAGCCGATTTCGGCCCAACCCCTGGCAAACACCGCAGGGACTGAATTAACTCGTCAAGCAGGGGACTAAATTTCATTGTCTATCTCAATTAAAATGGCATTTTCATGCCTGGTGGTAATTGCATACCGCCAGTCACTTCGGCCATTTTGGCTTTCTGATTTTCTTCGATACGACGCGCGGCATCGTTACACGCTGCGGCAATCAAATCTTCCAGCATCTCTTTATCGTCTTCCATCAAACTTGGATCGATTTCGACTTTACGCACTGTGTGTGAGCCAGTCATAGTCACTTTAACCAGACCTGCACCTGATTCACCGACCATTTCCATGCGGGCAATTTCTTCCTGCATTTTTGCCATTCTTTCTTGCATCATCTGGGCTTGTTTCATCAGATTGCCCATACCGCCTTTTCCAAACATAGTCATTTCTCTTCTATTAGGGTTAGTCGCAAGCTTTTAAGCTGGCTAATCTTACTGAAATAAATGGGATTGGCAATCAATGCCGATATCCCATCGCTAAACTTATGATCTTGATAGCGAGTTTTTAACAAACTCTGCCACTCCACGCAGCATATGCACAGAGGAAATATTACTCGGGCTCAGGCAGTGCGGGAATGAGTCCACTACGCTGGGCTAGCAACTCTTGCGGATAGAGTAAGGTATCCTGATCCAGCTCGGCGCCAAAACGGTTAATCAGCCATTGCACATTATCGTCCATCATTAGCGATTGGCGCGCCTGCTGCAGTAACTCTTGGTGGAAACGTTTACGCATTTCCAAGGGGGTTTCCCGCGCGGGATCAGTTCCTATGACCACCTCAACCTGCCTCGGGTTCCCCAACGCGGCGGTCAGAGCCTGCTCTAGCTGCTCAATCGCCACGGGCGCCGCCAAGTGTTTCTGGTCAGGTTTTAGCAGCAACGGCAAAGGGTTAGCCTGCACCTGACAAATCGAGTTTACCGCTAACTGACGCACACGGCCGCCAATCTCTAAGCTCGCCATGAGCTTATACCAGTGCAAGTCTAAGGGATGACCAGTAATCGATTGCGCCAATGTTAATGCAGTGGATGACGTTGGTTGTACCGTCTCATTTGACTGTGACTGCACCGAATCTTGTGGCTGAGTCGGTTGCTGTATTTGTTGCTGCGTTAGTTGTGGTGTAAGTCCCTGAGGCGGCTGCGGCGCCGTATTCATCTCAGGGCTTTGCGCAGCTGGCTCGCTCTCTTGTAGAGCCTCTTGTGCAGCTTCTTGTCCAATATGTTGTCCAGCCGCTTGCCCAACATGTGTCGTCTCGCTATCCGTTGGCGATATTTGAGCGGCGACGGTCGCAGCGCCTAAATCATTAACAGCTGTTTGCGGCACAACAGCGTTTTCAGTCTGTAGGTTAGCACTTGCAGCCGACGCATTGGCATCATCCATTGTCGCGACAGGCGCCTCTTCCCATGGCGGGCGATCGTTCGGGTCAAGCGGCTGAGTTGGCGTGACATTTGATTGTGACTCAAGATGGAGCTCGGCCTCGAAATCATCGTCAAAGGGCAGCTCAAAGTCGTTATCGGACGCGTGACTAACCCCTTGCGGCTTGATAGATGCATCAACTGAAGGCGTGTTTTGTGAAGTCGCGTGAGAGACTGGCGCGCTATGCGCACTCTGGCTCGGGGTTTTAAGCTTAACCTCCGCTGCCGGCTTTTTTCCATCACCTTCCTTGGTGCTGAGCGCATCAAGATCGGATAACAAGGAGTCACGCGCCGCTAATACCGCCGATAAAATATCGTCATCATCGAGGGACACAGTAGTAGTTGATGCTGGAGGTATTGAAGCCTGAGAAGTTGTTGAAGCTGAATTGTCGACAAAAGACTGCGATTTGGGGGCCGCGGCGGACTTATGCACAACATCCCTATGGTCGATAGACTGAGCACTGTCGCGATTAAACGAACTATCTTCCAAGCCAGAGAATCCGCCCTGCTCCTCAGCCATAAATTGTGAATAATCATCCTGATAGGCATCGAGCGGCGCGGCGGCATAATCGTATTGTCCGTAATCCTCTGCAGAATATTCATCTGGCGCTACCGCATCTGTACTCTCATTAACGCTCGCTTGAGTTTTTTCCTCGATATCATCAAGAGATAAGGCAACAGCTGCTGTTAATGCCGCGGGAGAAGGCTTCAGCTCAACGCTAGCGGTATCCACTGTTGCAGCTTGATTATGCTCAGCATCAAGATTCGATGCAGGCGTAGAAACTGAGCTCGATTCAGAGCTTGAGTCAGCTTTTGCTTCTGGAGTTGAGACGGCCTCAGTACTCGATGCCACACTTGCGCCAAAGCCTTGGCTTTGGGCTTGGCTTAAGATCACTTGCTGCTCGGCAATTAATGCGGCATTCAGTTCAGCCTCATCATCAATCGCATCATCGACAGCTAACATATCCTCAGCAGATAAGGCTTGTTGCGAAGCTGTAGCGTTCTCACTCTTAGCCATAGGCTCAGTCGTTGCTACTTGTGGCAGAGCCTGTGAGTCACGATCAGCGGTTAGCGGAGTTTTTTTTTCAGCCACAGCTTGATTTACAGCTGGTTCCGCCGCGGGCATATTTGATACGGGCGTAGTAGACGTTGGCTGCTGAGCAGGCAAACTCACCTTAGCAGCGTCTTCAACTTGCCAACGTTTCACAGGCTTTTCGGGAACAAATGCCACCGCTCGCAGCAGCGCCATTTCAAGGCCCGATTTAGGATCCGGCGCATGAGGTAAGTCTTTACGGCCAGTCAGTAAAATCTGGTAATACAACTGCACTTGTTCCGGCGCTAACTGCTCGGCAAAGGCCTGAATTTGCGCGCTGTAAAGGGATTGCTGCGCGGCGGCAGGTGCAAATTGAGTCAGGGTAATTTGATGCAATAATTCCAGTAAACTGCGCAGCACCTCTTGGGCGTCCGCGCCATAGGCGAGCACCTGTGCGCAGCTCTGCATCAATACGCCAATATCGGCATCGGTTAAGGCTTTGAGTAAGCCCAGCACATGCTGCTCATCGATGCTGCCCAGCATAGATTGCACTTGGTTGAGCATTACCGTGCCGCCACCGAAGGCAATGGCCTGATCGGTCAAACTTAAGGCATCACGCATACTGCCATTGGCCGCTTTGGCGAGCAGGGTTAAGGCTTCGTGCTCAAAGGGCAATTGCTCTTGGGTTAAAATATGTTGTAGCTGAGTGCCAATTTCCTGCTGAGTTAAGCTTTTTAAGTTAAATTGCAGGCAGCGGGATAACACAGTCACGGGCAGCTTTTGCGGATCGGTCGTCGCCAGTAAAAATTTCACATGCTCTGGCGGTTCTTCGAGGGTTTTTAGCAGCGCATTAAAACTGCTGCGGGAGAGCATGTGTACTTCGTCAATCAGGTAGACCTTAAAACGGCCACGGGTCGGACGATATTGCACATTGTCTAAGAGTTCGCGGGTGTCATCGACTTTAGTGCGCGAGGCGGCATCGACTTCGATTAAGTCAACAAAGCGGCCTTGGGCAATTTCGACACAACTGCCACACACACCACAGGGAGAAGCCGTTACGCCCTTTTCACAGTTGAGGCCTTTGGCGAACAGGCGCGCCAAACTGGTCTTGCCCACACCGCGTGTACCCGTAAAAAGATAAGCATGGTGTAAACGTTGTTGCGTTAACGCATTCGTGAGCGCGTGCAACACGTGGCTTTGGCCGACCATCTGTTCGAATGTGGCAGGGCGCCATTTTCTGGCTAACACCTGATATGACATGGAACTCCCCAATGTGCATGACAAGAATGTTGGTACAAAAAAGGGGATCGCGCCCCGAGATAGTTGCAAGATAACATGTCAATTAACGACATGCCATTAAACTATCCCTAGGCGCCTTTGGCTGAAGAATTATTCGCCTTCAAACTCACAAAGTTTAACCAACTCAAGACCTAAGGCAGTTAAGCGGGCTTCGCCACCGAGATCGGGTAATGAAATCACAAAGGCCGCATCTTGCACTTCACCACCCAGTTGTCGGATAAGTTTGACTGTGGCTTCGATAGTGCCACCAGTTGCCAGCAAATCGTCAACCACTAACACTTTGTCATTCGCGGTGATCGCATCGGTATGGATTTCAAGGCTATCGTGGCCATATTCCAGCTCATAGCTTTGGCTAATGGTCGCGCGTGGCAACTTACCAGGCTTACGTACAGGCACAAAACCAATGCCTAATTCCAGTGCTAAAGGCGCACCAAACAAGAAACCACGGGCTTCGGTGCCCACAATCTTGGTAAAGCCTTTATTGCGATATTGCTCAACTAATAAATCGATAGTCGCTTTATAGGCCGCGGCATTTTCCAGCAGACTGGTCACATCGCGAAATAGAATCCCTTCCTTAGGATAATTAGGAATCGTTTTAATGCTTTGCTTTATCAAGGATAAGGTTTCTGTATTCATAGCCATTTAATTTAACTTAATCGTTTCGCCACGCGTAACTGCTGGCGGTAAAAACAAAACGTCCACAGCGAGTGTGGACGAGCTTTAATAATTCGCACAAAGCTTATGCCGCTTTGGTTTGAGTTGCAATAAGCAGCGTATTCAAGTGACGAATTGGTTACCAATTTGTGCCTTAGATCAAATGTGCTTCCATAGGGTGTGTTGACGTTTCAGGATTATTTTTGCAGCTATTTGGCTGGCGTTTATGCAAGGCAAAGTCCGTGCTGTGTAGTTATTCTACATAAACGGACAATAACGCAGCAGAAACGTCAACCAAACGCTGCCCGAAGGGTTCGTCTGGCAAGCATTTGCTCTTACTTTCTGTCATAAGAGCCGCTCGTCATTTGAGTAGAATTACTACACGTCATTCCTCGTTTCGCGAGCACAAGCTTGCCAGAACGAACAAAATTTAATCTCAAAACATCAACACGCCCTACACTAGGATTCGATTTCAGGAATGGTTTTAAGATACCAAAGTAATCCGCACGCCATGGTGAGCAGCAGCAACTTCACCCAGATAATCGGGACCACCAGGATACTAACGCTAAAACTGAGTCCCGTGAGCAACATTGCTCGGCGTTTAAGGCCGGGGCGCATCGCCCTATGTTGTTGCCATTGGGTCAGCGCATCGGCAAACCACGGGTGGGTCATCAACCACTGGTGTAACCGCTCGCTTGAGCGGGCAAAACAAAAAGCAGCCAACAGGATAAACGGCACTGTCGGTAGTAGAGGCAATACAATACCCAGCAGTCCAAGGCCTAACGCCAGGCAACCTATCAATAAAAACAAACCGCGTTTCAATATCATAGTTTGTAAATGACCATATAGTTTGTAGATAAGTAAAGTATGTGGCTGCCTCAAACCTAAAAAACAAAAGCCACTCTAAGAGTGGCCAGTAGTATACTCAATTTGAGATTAAAACCTGCTTAAATTAAGCCTAATTGCTTTAACCAAGTCAGGCTTGCTGGAAGCGTCGGCAACAGTAAGACTAAAATAAAACCAATAAAATACATAAAGTTAAATGGGTCTTTAAATGGCTGACTGCTCATTACAGCTCCTCAAATGTGTGCAAAGATAAGTGCGCAGGAATCGTACAGTGATTAAGATCACAAAACGGGCGCCATTGTAGCGGTTTGTCAAATCAACAAAAACCCTTTTTCTGTAAGGTTATTGCATTTATTTTGCTGATTTTAGCAACATACCGCTTAAATCCCGCGCACGATCCCTTTCACGGCGAGTAGCTCGAGTAACTGAATACAGCCTTGGGTTAAGATCGCCGGTTGCATTTGCGGATAAATCCCTTGCAGCCAGTTCAGTATGTCATCGAGGCGACTCTGCCCTTGTTCTGCCAAATATCCCAGCACTTGCGCACTTAACGGCGTTAATTGTAAAAAAACCACCTCACCCGCTTCATCCTGATAGAGGCAAAAAAACACTGGCTGCGGCAGCGCCTCTGTTGGACGAAAATCTTGGCGGATCTGCTGCACCGGATACTGGTACTGGGCCACACTGGCCGTTGTTGCTAAACATAGATGACGTTGCAGAATATCCTCTTGGGATAGCAAAACTTGCTCACTCGTTTGCAGCGCCGTTGCCACTCGCAGCTCGAGCCATTCATAGTGCGCCAACTCGAGCATAAAAGGCGGATCACTTTCTGCTGGCGAATATTCAAATTGCAGGAATTGTAAAAATTCTCCGGCAATATCAATAAAAATTGGGGACTTACAATCGTGTTGACTGAAAAAAACCTGCACTAAGGCTTGCCACTGTGCATCGCTATAGAGACTTTTGAGCACGGGAAAGGCATTGGAGACAAAGCCCATCACATTATTAAAAAACAGCTCTCGGTAAACCTGCATCCGCTCGAGGGGTACACCGCTCGGCACTGGCTTTTGGGGATCGCGAATATAATCGATAAAAGACTGCTGTACTTGCGTAAAATCCATCAGGCAATCCTCTTATCCAAACGATTTTTCACCCGCGCTTGATAGGCATGGATTTGGTTAATCTCATCCAATAACTGCACCGTTTCAGGCAGATTAAAGTCACGCTCGAGCAGCGTCGGCAAGACGCCATGCTGGGCATAACACTTATCCAACAATGCCCAGACCGGGTCGTTGATATCACTGCCATGGGTGTCGATCAGTAAGGTTTCAGACTGTTGGTAATGCCCTGCAATATGCAAATAGGCGATGCGCTCCGTTGGCATGGCCTTTAAATAAGCCTCGGCATCGTATTGATGATTTATCGAGTTCACATAGATATTATTCACATCTAACAGTAGCTTACAGTCGGCCTCTTCTAACACTGCGGTTAAAAACGCCTGCTCACTCATCTGTGCGCTCGGCGCGGCATAAAAGGAAATATTCTCGAGGATCAAAGGCCGCTCTAAAATATCCTCCACTTGTTTTACCCGCGTCGCCACATGCTTAACTGCGTCATCGGTAAAGGGGATAGGCATAAGATCGTATAAATGACCGCCACCCGAGCAATAACTTAAATGCTCCGAATAGACTTCAATTTGGTGCAGATCCATAAACGCCTTCACTTGGCGAACAAACGCCAAATCTAGGGGGGCAGGACTGCCGATAGAGAGTGACAGACCATGGCAGAAAAAAGTATGTTGCTCAGTAAGCTGCCTAAATTGCTTGCCGTATTTTCCACCGAGCGTCATCCAGTTTTCAGGGGCGACCTCTAAAAAATCGATAGCCGTTGGCAGCGCTTGGCAAAACTCACTGAGCATTTCACGCCGTAAGCCTAATCCAACCAATCCACTCTCTTGCATTGCTGTAACCTCTTTACTGGCGTGCCGCTAAACAAAGGCCAGCAGAGGCTGGCCAAGTGTAGAATTGAAGCTCGATAGTATCGACTCGCGCTTATTTCATTTCTTTTTTGACGGCGTCGGCCTTAGCTTCGACTTTTTCAGCGGCTTTTTTCATATCACCACCGCATTTGCCTTCACCACACTTACCTTCATGAGCTTTATCGGCAGCAGCTTTCTTCATATCGGCGCCACACTTACCTTCACCGCATTTGCCTTCATGGGCTTTATCAGCGGCTGCTTTCTTCATCTCGCCACCACACTTGCCTTCACCACACTTACCTTCTTTGGCTTTTTCGGCTGCAGCTTTTTTCATATCGCCGCCGCATTTAGCTTCGCCACATTTACCTTCTGAACCGACGATTTGATAACCCGCTTCCATGGTTTCAAATCCGAATGGGTTGGTTTGCGCATTCACGACGAACGCAGAACCGACCACCACTGTACCTAACGCCACTGCAACGGCTGTTTGCTTAACTGACTTCATATATTTCTTCCTTTTATTTGATGAATGGTGGCCAACAACAGTGTTGTAGCTGGCTTACTGCAAAAGACCCGCCCCATCTCGGTTTCATTTCAAAAAATATCACCAAATCACAGAAATAATCAAAATATGCTGATAGGAAACAGAATTTAGTCGTAAAAATAACCCAAAACAGTCATCGCCCTTCCCTCGCAATGCTTTGTAACCACAGTCCAATAGGATAGAATGCACGTCCTTTGAAACTGGATATGGGTTTGTTGCAGTGCGCGTAATTTTGGCTCCGATGGAAGGCGTGGTTGACGACTTAATGCGAGATATTTTGTCCTCAATTAACCCCTACGATTTGCTCGTCACCGAATTTGTGCGCGTGGTTGACCAACTCTTACCCGAAAAAGTGTTCCTCAAACTCTGCCCCGAACTGCTCAATGGCGGCCTTACCCCCTCGGGCACGCCAGTTCGCGTACAGCTTTTAGGGCAAGAGCCCAACTGCATGGCCGAAAACGCGATGCGCGCGATTGAGCTTGGCTCCCACGGCGTCGATGCAAACTTTGGTTGCCCCGCTAAGATGGTGAACCGCAGTAATGGCGGCGCGGTGTTGCTGCAATACCCGAATACGATTCACGATATTGTACGCGCCATGCGCCAAGCCGTGCCCGCCGAGCATCCAGTGACAGCGAAAATTCGTTTAGGCTACGAAGACAAATCCCTGTTTATGGAGAATGCGCTGGCCGTTTATGAAGCGGGCGCGACTGAGCTGGCTATCCATGCCCGCAGTAAGGTCGATGGTTATAAACCACCCGCCTACTGGGAATACATCACCGAAGTGCGCGAGCGTTTGCCCATTCCAGTCATTGCCAATGGTGAGATTTGGAACCGCGAGGATGCCGAGCGTTGTATGGAGGTGACGGGCTGCGACAGCATTATGATTGGCCGCGGCGCGATTTCGCTGCCCAATCTTGCCGATACCATTAAGACTGGCGCGGCGCCTTATAGCTGGGCCGACACCTTAGGTTTGATGCTGAGCTACACCCAACGTGAACTGAGCGGCCATAAGAGTGATTATTATCCGGCGCGAATTAAGCAGTGGTTTAGTTACTTGAATCGCCAATACCCCGAGGCGGACACCCTGTTTAGGGAGCTGCGCATCTATAAGACTACTGAGGAAATTGTGCGAGTGCTGGAAGAGGCGCAGCAGCGCCTTGGCGAATAACCACGGATAGTGCATAGGATAATCCCATGAGAAAGTGGTGAATTTTTATTTAAAACACCACTAAATCCCTGCAAATCGGACAGATACTTGATCTTTATCATAGTCGTTGATAGTGGAACTATTAGACTGAATGTCCAGAGTCAGATAAAACAGGCGATTTTACGTGAGCACCACCCATATCAGACAAGAATTGTCAGAGCTTGAAGCTAATCTAAGGAAGGAAATCGGCGCGCTCCCTCAGTTTATTGAAATACTTGGGGCGCATTATGCCAATCTCAGCCTAGGCGAGTTAATTGACCGCCTGGCACAGAGTCACCTCGCAGAACATCCGCTATTTTGTCGTTTAAACCGCCTCGATGCCGCCTTCTGTCAACTTGACTTAGGCTTGTACGGCCTATGCTCAGATTGCGAAACCGAAATCGAAGCCGAGCGCTTGACCCAAGATCCCACTGAGCAACGTTGCAGCAGCTGCGCCGAGCATTATCAGCATGAGCATCGCCATGAGCTGCGGCTGAGTCATTGAGCAACATCGATATATTCCACAGGCAAAAAAACCTCCGCAAGCGGAGGTTTGGGTTATTCAGGAAGGGAGATAACTTAAAACTTCTGATTAATTCTCAGATAATAAGTACGACCTAACACATCATAAAGGCCGACGTTTACATCACGATAATCTGCATAGGTGTAATAGTTTGGCGCATCAGCATCAAACAAATTATTCACTCCAACGGTGATTGAACCGTTATAAGCGTGCTGATAGGCAAACTGGATATTGTGCTTGAAGTAGCTAGAATAATCGACGTAACGATCAGTCTCCTCCAAGGTATTGTAGTAATCAGCAGATTGACTACCTATATACACCACAGTCCATGCCGCTGAAAAGTCTTCATATTTCCAGCTAGTTGCAAAATTACCACGCCAATCAGGTGAATCTGTCGTGCCCGCGTAATCAATCATCTCAGCTTCTGCATTATCTTGCTTTTTAAAGTCAAGAACATGGGTCAGATCAATCTTGAAGTTAAAATCACCGATTGCGGTTTCTAAGTTGTAGGCGGTTACAAAATCGATACCCGAAGTTTCTACTGAGGCTAAATTACGTACACCCGCTTCAATATATTCAATCTTGCCATCTACACCACGGTGAACGTAGGATGAAGAGCCATTTTTGATTTCATCACGCAGGATGTCATCAACATCAACCGATTCAATTTTATTATCGTAAGTTATTGAAAAATAAGACATCTCTATATTCCAATCATCAGTGACATTCCAGACTCCACCTAAAGTGAGTGAATTCCCCTCCTCGGCCTCAAGGTTAGGATTACCACCATACCAAGTTTTATGTTGATTATTGGTTGCACAATACACAGCATCCACATTTCCGGGTTGATTACACCACAACGAATCGACACTCTTTTCAAAGCTCAAGGATTGCGAAGAGAACATCTCACTCATATTAGGTGCGCGGAAGGAATCGCCATAACTTGCCCGTAATAATAGACTGTCGACTGGTCGCCAACTTAAGCCAAACTTTGGTACCACTGCATCGAAGGTAGAAGAGTTAACCACAGACCCTTGTGCACCAGTGAGCGAACCTTCCTGCTCGTAACGCTCATAGCGAACCGCAGCAGATAACTCGACATTGGCCGGTAATCCGACTTGGAATTCCAAATAAGCCGCGGTGCGGTCACGTTCAGCGTCAACGTCATCTCCCCCTGAACCACCCGAAATAATGCCTGATGCCGATTCAGGATCACTGGTCTGCTTGAACTTGATCATTTCATATTCAAGTCCACCCACCATAGCAACTGAAACATTACCATTATCAAGTAGTAGCGTTGAGGCTAATCCGTCGATTTGAGTACTTTCAAATTTACCTTGATACACACCAGTATGAGCTGCTTTACGATACAGCTCTGTCATTTGCTGGTTCCATTGCTCATAGCTCATGCCAGAAGTATTGAAAATGTCATACTGCTCAGAATCTATCCCTTGCTGGACAATCTCATCGTTAATCAAGTTGTAATTAAAAGAGTTAGTAGTTGAGCGGGAATGCTGAGCATTTAATTCCCAATCGATTCCATTGCCTAATTCCAGGGCGCCAATAAAACCGCCTAATATATCGACATTATTGGTTTCAGTTAAAGTATCGCGCTCACCAATTTGAGCTGAGCGCATATAAAGAGTCATATCCTCACCAAGTGGATTAAATTTATTATCGGCACTCATCACTGGATAATTGGTTGATACTGGCGTCCCGGCATATCGAGTTTCAGTTTCAGCCAAAGAGGCAGATGTTCGGCCACGAAATTGAATGCCATCGGAAATATCATAGGAAAAATTCGACAAAATTGAATTACGTGTTTGGTCACCAAATAATTTGGTCACATTGCCATGGTTATATAAACAGCGGCCAATATTATTACCATCGGTAGTATCTACAGTATTTTCAGTTTGCTCACAGATTTCTGAATTACTATACCAACCGGATGCCGAACTACCATTAGGCACTGAGCTAAAACCACTGTAGGCCGAATAACTCGGATCATCCATCGTCCAAATATCACGATCCATTACCGCTTTGGTATCATAATATTCATAGGTTAACGTGATATTCCCCTTATCTGTGTTATAACCCGTTGCAATCGATAAACGATTTGCATCACCACCATCAACACTCGGTTGTTCTGTGCTGTAATCGAGTTGCAGACCATCAAACTCTTTCTTCGTAATAATATTAATTACACCCGCAACTGCATCAGAACCATAGACAGCAGAAGCGCCATCACGCAGAATTTCGATACGCTCAACGATTGCCATTGGGATAGAAGATGTATCAGCTACAGAGCCAGAGCTGGAACTAGTACCCGGCATACGACGGCCATCAAGCAACACGAGTGTTGCCGAGGAGCCTAAACCACGAAGGTTAACGTTGCTTGTAGAACTCGCCCCTGAACCATATCCCGAAATACCACGCCACGAGCCAAAACTATTAATCGCCGAATTATTTAACACATCGGCTACAGTTTTCTCACCCGTCATAGCAATATCTGCGGCATTAATCACTGTCACAGGCGAAACAGTTTCCATATCGACCTGTTTAATACGTGAACCAGTAACTTCAATACGCTCAACTTTAGTATTTTCCTCCGCAGAAAAAGACATTCCAGAGAATAAAACGCTCGCTGAACCCATAGTAATAACACTAGCGCGCACGGCTTTAGCTGCTAACGTTAGATGATGCATATATCTCTCCTTGAGGTTTAATTTTTTAAACCCGACTTGTTGTTTTTTTGTTGAATCTCAAGCTTCCTTGACGTATCAATGTTGTTAAGAACAATGAATTTCATCAACCTAAAATAACAATCACAAAACAAATTGATACATGTATCATGAAGAAAAAGTAAAACAATCCACACTTAACCAGTTGCAAATCAGATGGTTATAAAAACGCTTTGATATGGCAAGGTTATTTTCATAGCGATACAAATAGAGTTAATTGATAATAAGTGGTTACAAAAAACAATTAAAAAAACAATCAACTTCATTCGATTCAAAATGTATCAATCTATAAATTTATTTTTAATAGTAATATGTCGACAACATGGTAATAGGCAAAACATAAGTAAAAAGCCCCATAGAAGGAGGGCTAACAAACTAATATTCCAATCCTAACTCAATTTTTCTCTCGGCTTTCTCTTTTGCGGCTTTATCCTGATACCTTATATATCTTCTGATAATATCCTCATTGGCTCCTACTGAGTCAACAAAATAGCCCCTTTGCCAAAAGTGATTCCCCCAAAGCCATTACCTTTTTAAATAAGGAAACTTTGCAAACAGCCTGATTGCTGTTCGGTCTTTAACAAAAACCATCAATTCCGATACGATTAGACTTGGTGGAGTCCTTACAACCAAGTCCACATGGTCCATTTGCACATTTAGTTCTACCACCGTACATCTCTTCATATTGCAATAAACATAAATACTTCAGTAAAGCTCCTTACCCAAGTTTCCTTCTAGAATCTTGTATCTGTACTTCGGTGTCCACACTAAGTGATACTGACAACGGTAAAATACGTGCGATGAAAACTCATATCTGCTCATGCTATTTACTCATTCATTTGCTGATAACAAACAAAGGCAGAATTTAGTATGGGCATTCTACGGGCAAAGCTCAGATGACTGATCATCACCAGAGGAGGTGGTTTTAGAATGCCAATAAATTAGTACTTATTTTAGCCACTGCTTTAGCTTGGTCAGCCGAGGTTAAGTTGCCATTGGCTAAAATAAGACAATATTTGGCTCCCGCGTATATTTTGCGTACACTGAGCCCAGTCGACTTTAAGGCATGAGAATTATGAGAATTTTGGTTGTTGAAGATGATCTTATTTTATCCCACCATCTAAAAGTACAGTTAAGCGATTTGGGCAATCAAGTCCAAGTCGCCCTCACCGCCAAGGAAGGACTCTTCCAAGCGACGAACTATCCCATCGATGTGGCCATCGTCGATTTAGGTTTACCCGATCAAGACGGCATTAGCCTTATCCAACAATTGCGCGAAGAAGGCGTTAAGGCGCCTATTTTAATCCTAACGGCCCGAGTTAACTGGCAAGATAAAGTCGAAGGTCTCAACGCGGGTGCTGACGACTATTTAGTCAAACCCTTTCAGAAAGAAGAGTTAGTCGCAAGACTCGACGCCTTAGTCAGACGCAGCGCAGGCTTTGTTAAACCCGTTATCACCAGTGGTGAGTTAAAACTCGATCTTGCCGCTAAACAGGTCACCCTTGCGAATGAAGTAATGGAAGTCACTGCCTTTGAATACCTCATCTTGGAATATTTGATGCGCCATTGCCATGAAGTCGTCGCCAAACAGCGGCTACTGGATGTGATTTACGGCGACAAAGAAGGCGATCCGAACACCATTGAGGTTATGGTGAGCCGTCTACGTAAAAAACTTACCCGCGATGGTATCGACAACCCGATTGTGACCATCCGTGGCCAAGGTTATAAATTCAATCTGCCATGCAATTAAGACTCAAAATGAAGAAACGTCTGCTCACGCGGATGTTTCTCACCTCATTATCAATCATCACCTTAGTCGGATTTGGCCTCGCATGGATGGTCAATATTCTGCATGCGCAAAATAGCTACAACGAAGAAACAGCGCAGCTGATCGCCGAGATCCCCCAAGTCGCCGCCGAGTTGAGGGAACATGACTTGATCCCCGACACCAGCGCCTGGTTAGAGGAAAATAACAAGCAAGAACGCTATGTAATGGCGAGCTGCGATGAAAAATTTAAGCAAGTGTGGACATCTTCCCTCGCCGTTGACCGAGGGCTATTTGATACCTGCGAACGTTTCAACGAAATCCGCAACGACTCACCGCCCTACTACCTGACCATGGCCGATGACAGAGGTTACTTTGTGTATTTACTCGCGGTCGAAATCGCGGGGGTACACTACAACCTGCTGGTGATGAAGGATGCAGCCAAACTCGAGCAGGAATACAGCAAATTCAGTAAACGCACCTACATCCGTTTAGCCATGGTGCTCGCCCTAGCGCTCATTCTGCTGGTCAGTGCGGCTTATTGGGGGATGCGTCCGTTGGTACGAATGCAAAACGAGTTGCAATCGATTAACCAAGGTAAGACGAAGTCACTTTCAGAGGGTTACCCTGTCGAGCTTGAAGGGGTCACTCAAGCCCTTAACCAACTCTTACAACAATCAAGCGCGCAACAGCAACGCTATCAAAATGCGATGAACGATCTGGCCCACAGCCTAAAAACCCGTCTTGCAGCGGTGCACGCCATTACCGATGACACGAGTCTCAGTAAACAATCTGCCAATGAAAAAATCATGGAGCAGATCAGCCAAATGGATCAACTGGTTAAATATCAACTTAAACGTGCCATGTTGGGTCGCCAAGGCTTGAAACAAGAACACACAGCTATCGCCCCGCTCGTCGATCAACTCGCGCAAATGTTATTTAAGATTTACCGCGAAAAACAGGTGCAATTTAAGGCTAACATCCCCACAAACCTGCAGTTTCCGGGCAATAAGGGCGACTTGATGGAGCTATGTGGCAACCTGATGGAAAATGCCTTCCGTTTGTGTATCAGCCAAGTTCAGGTCAGCGCCCGTTATACGGATCAAGGTGATTTTGAATTAATCGTCGAAGATGACGGACCAGGGGTTGAAGAGAAGCTGCGCCAAAAAATCATTCAACGGGGCGTGAGAGCCGACACCCAATCTCCAGGCCAAGGCATTGGCTTAGCCGTGTGTGATGAGATTGTCAGCAGTTATGGCGGCGAACTCAGCATTGAAGAAAGCCACTTAGAGGGCGCGCGCTTTCGCATTCGCATCCCCGTCTAAATAAGTCCTAGGATTTTAAGCATATACCGCGTATAGCTGCTCGGCGCGGTTAAACATCACCCATGACGTGGCAATATATTTATCGTTACTGATAGGCATATTGCCGCGATGGGAATGGGTAAAACCTGCGGGCGCAATCACCATAGTGCCTTTCTTAGGCGAAATCTTACGCTGCTGGTAATAAAACTCGGTTTCTCCGCCCTCTTCCACATCGTTTAAATAAAACATATACAGCACGACACGATGCAGCGCCTCATTGTGGTTTAGTTGGGGAAATTGCTCCGAATGCCAGTGGGGATATCCGCCTTTATTTTGCTGATATTTCTGCACATTGATGCTACCACTGCGATATAAATATTTGACTAATGCTTCGGCTCTTGGCTTGCCGAGGCGCTCAAAATTGTTCGGCGTTAAGGTTACCGCTTGGCCTTGCTCGTCACTCACCGAAACCGCCACCGCGCCCATTAAGGCCATAGAATACTTAGTAAAATAATCCGTTGTGCCCTTTAGGGTATAAGATAACAGTTCACTCTTAATGGGTTGTAAATCGGCAAAATAATCTAAGGTGAGATCGCGGCTGATCTTCTTTTCGAGGTCGACACCATTACCCGTTTGACCATCGACCACACCAGCATGTTGTTCAAATGCAAGAATGAGACGATCACATAGGTCATCGGGTAACGCATTAGGGTATACTTCAATAAAGTCCATATATGCTCAGTGCTTCGGCTATTTTCTACCCTTACTATGCTGACACGTTAGTTAAGTAATTGTAAAGCTGCATCATTGATATAAAATAACCCCATTGGCTTCACGATAACAAGAATATGAAAAAAAGCTGTAAAGTCTCAGTCCATCAATTACAGGTCGGCAATTTTGTGCGTTTGCCCGTGGCCTGGAAAGATCACCCTTTTTTATTCAGTAGCTTTCACATCAAACAAGCTGCGCAGATTGAGCTCATTAAAAATCTGGGCATCGAATTCGTGATTGTCGATTTAGAGCGCAGTGAAACCACACCCTTAAATCCAGATGCCGTTAATCCAATAAAATTGCCGCCGACTGCCGAGATCAATGTGTTAAAAAACGACATGGATCAATACAAAGCCGAGCAAATTGAAGTGCAAAAAAAACTACGCCGCGATATCCATAAAACCGAGCAAAACTTTACCCGCTCGGTGGCTATGATGCGCAGCCTTATTGCTAAGCTCCGCAATCGCCCACTCAACGCCGTGGATGATGCCAAGGATTTAGTCCATACCATTGTCGAGCAACTGTTAACCTCCGATAACCTAGTCCTGCATTTAATGAGCGATGCCAAACAGGATGAAAGCATTTACTACCACTCATTAAACGTAGCCATTCTCTCTATGCTCATCGCCAAAGAGATGGAATGGGATCGCAGCGAAATCGAATTAGTCGGCTTAAGTGCGTTGTTTCACGATGTCGGCAAACTCAAAGTACCACCGCAAATTTTGAAAAAGACCACACCATGGTCGGCGCCAGAGCTGAATTTTATTAAACAACATCCGCTGCTGGGGATTGAACTGCTTAAACTGGCCGATAACTTCCCTGAAGCCGCCTTGCCTCCTATTGCCAATCACCATGAGTTTCTCGATGGTACAGGTTATCCAAAAGGTTTAAAGGAAGCAGATCTGGATAAAATTTCCCAACTATTGGCCGTAGTGAACGAGTACGACTCGCTTTGTTATCCGAGTCATCAGGGCAAGGCGCGTATGCCCTATGCCGCCTTGGGCTATTTATATAAGCAGTACAAAACCAAATTAAATCAGGAATATATTGGCAAGATGATCAAAATGCTCGGCATTTATCCACCCGGGAGTGTGGTGGAGTTGTCGAGCGGTCAATATGCCATGGTGATGTCGGTCAATCTGCAAAAACTGCTTTGCCCGAAAATCCTTGTGTATGATGCACTGGTGCCTAAGGATCAGGCGCCGATTGTCGATCTTGAAGTCGAAGGAATAACGATAGTCCGCTGTCTGCCGCCCGCCGCACTGCCCGAAAAAGTACACGAGTACCTCAATCCTCGCGAGCGCGTGAGCTACTACTTTGGCGGCGATAGCCGTAAATAATCCATAAAGAGATTCATTTGCCCAATAAAAAGCCGGAGTGACTCCGGCTTTTTTGTCTCTTTCGAACTCATTGAATGTCTATTACAGCCAATGCTTACGTTTAAAGAAGAAATACGTGCCCGCAGCACTGGCGAGCATCATCATGATTGCCATCGGATAACCATATTGCCAACCTAACTCAGGCATACCATGGAAGTTCATCCCGTAGCTACTGGCAATCAAAGTGGGCGGCAGAAACACCACAGCGGCAACCGAGAAGATTTTAATGATCTTATTCTGCTGTAACCCACTGAAACCCATGGCTGCATCGAGCAGGAAGTTTAACTTATCGAAGATAAACTGACTGTGGGGCATTAACGACTCGATATCCGAGAGCATTTCCCGTAAGTCTTTCAAATGTTCATCGGACAATTGACCGCGGTAGTAGCGCTGCATATAACGCAGTGAGCGCTGGGTATCGAGCAAGCTCAATCGAATTTTACCGTTGGAGTCTTCCTGCAAGGTAATAAGCTTGAACACATCATCGAGTTCTTCGCTGTCGAACACTTGCTCACCGACATTTTCAAGCACGGTATACACATCCTCAATCAAGTCAGAGAGATAATCCACTTTGAGGTTAAACAGCTCGAGGAACAATTCCTGCGGGGTTGAGACTTCGAGTCGCCCTAAACGTAAATAGTTACGCAACAAACGGATAAGGCCGACATCCTCTTCACGTATGGTCAACAGGAAATTCGTCCGCAGGTTAAAGGAAACGTTCACCCCACGCACGTCTTGCCCCACCCGCTGGGGGAATAACGAGTTGATATGTAAGCCGTCGCTGTTTTGATAAAAACGCGCCGAGGCCTCAATCTCGTTGATATCCTCTTCGTCGGGCACTTCTTCAACGGAAAAACGACTTAACCATTCTCGCTCTGCATCATCAGGTTTATAGAGATCCAACCATATGGTCGACGCCGGAATACTGTCTTGTGTGTTAATCTCAGTGACCGTCAGTTGACGGTTTTCGTAGACATAGGCAGTAATCATGTGTCCTCCTGAAAAAAACTTAAGCTAAAAAGTCCACTTAAGTGCAGGCTAAAAAATTGTCGCTAGTTTAACGCATAACTTAGTAATGAAAAGGCGGGAGCGATAAATTCATAAAATAAATCTGTGTTAGTCTTCGAGAATTTCCAGCCGCTCCGCATTAGAAAAGCGAATATGTACGCCCTCAACTGTCACCATTTTGGCCTCAGAGATATCCCCTTTACGCGCCTTGTACACGCCAGATAATACTCCGGCAGAGGACACTATCGTCACAGTCACGACTTTATGTTGATCGTACCAGTACCAAACACTGTAGCTTAAAAGGCTCAGCCCCAGCAGTAAAAATGCTGCTCGCATGCCGTAACGACGCCACAGGCTCGGCATCGGCGGAAGATCCACCGAAGTGGCAGACACCTGCTTAGGACGCCGATTGGCCAGCAGTAAAATCGCCATAATGATAACGGCTAAGGTGAGCAGCAGTTTTGTTAACAAGGGAGACTCCAGAGGGCGGGACTTAGCTGATTATAATCGACATTGAAATGCGAAACTGTCATTAAGATCAAGCTTATGCAACACAATATCGCGACGGCATAACCGCTGACATCTATATCAAACTAACAGCAGAAGATGACAACTTATCACTTAACTGAGAAAATCGAGTCAATTGAAAGTCAAGTCAATACAAAACGATAACACGCTAAATGCATCTACACAGCGGCAGATGAGGCGCCCTAGAATGCCTCAAACTGCGCGGCCATGCGTCGTATTTGATTTAGCGGCACACCATGACGATTACGCTCGGCACACAGTTGTTGATGCGCGCGGTCTAAAGGCTCGCCCACCAGAACGATACGCACTTGATAACCTAAGGCTTTCGCTGCCGCCTCATAGGCCATGTATTCCCAGCGGCAAAGATTCGTGTTGTCACAAATCACGATAGGCTGAGCGCTACTGAGCGCTTGAATAAACGCGGTTAAATTACGTTGATGGTATTCGGAGAGTTTTTTCGCATCGAATCGATACTCCTCTCCTTCGTAGAAAAAACTATCGGTCGAAAAAATGCCGCCTTGGCGAACGCGCAGCGCCTCTTCTAACGGTAGATTAGCAACAAACTGCTCGACCCAATGGGATTTACCGCTGCCCGGTAATCCTCGCATAATAATCGCCAGTTTTTGCGTCATACACTCGCTGCTCATTGTTTTAAATCGACCCAGTTAAATCAGATTAGACTCGGCTAAATCGGAGCCAATCACTTTACCTGCGAGTATGGTATCGACCAATTTAGGCACCAACTCCCCCGCTTTACCGGTTAAATGATATTGGAACTGGCTGTGTCTGTCGGGAGTGACTAAATTAACTTCCACCGTTTGCGCGCCATGATGATTGGCCGTATCGACAAACCCTGCCGCCGGATACACAGTGCCAGAGGTGCCAATGGCGATAAACAAATCGCAGTTGTCGAGCGCATCGTGAATTCTGTCCATCCCCAGCGGCATTTCACCAAACCACACCACATGGGGGCGTAATCGTTGCGCCGGAATACAGCAGGTACAACAGTTATTGGGGCCGAAGGGTTCTCTTAATAGGAAGGTTTGACGCGAGCGTGGGCAGCGACCTTTGGATAATTCGCCATGCATGTGCAATAAGCGCCGTGAGCCAGCCCTTTCATGTAAGTCATCGATGTTTTGAGTCACGACCAATAATTGCCCTGCAAATTCCGCTTCTAGCTTAGCTAACGCCAGATGCGCCGCATTGGGCATCACGGCGCCACTGTGCAATTGCTCCCAACGACTGTTATAAAATCGTTCAACCAGTTGGGTATCGCGGGCATAACCTTCAGGAGTGGCCACGTCTTCAATATGATGTTCTTCCCATAGACCATCTTGATCGCGAAAGGTACGTAATCCCGATTCGGCAGAAATGCCTGCGCCAGTTAACACCACAATATGCTGGTACATACCGCTTCCTTTTATTGTAATTATTCTGTCCATTGTCCCGACATTTGCGCGTCGTGAACATTATTCCTTGGTATAACCTTACAAAAACTATGCTTGAATTGCCGCAATTTATTGCAATTTCGCGCTAAGTGACACAATTTATCTGCATATAGACCCATAAAGCTAGAACAAAGGTTTAAGTTTTTAATTTGACCCCCTATAATGGCATTCACTATCCACGGATGAACCTATTGGTTCTGCAATCAAGAGATTAGCAATGACAGATGGAAATCAAGCGCTCAAAAAAGCCGGTTTGAAAATCACCCTGCCACGAGTCAAGATCCTCGAACTGATGCAAGGACCTGAAAACCAACATATCAGTGCAGAAGACTTATACAAGAAACTGCTCGATT
This sequence comes from Shewanella sp. Shew256, assembly GCF_002196695.1. NCBI lineage: Bacteria > Pseudomonadati > Pseudomonadota > Gammaproteobacteria > Alteromonadales > Shewanellaceae > Shewanella > Shewanella sp. Shew256. The sequence goes on from NZ_NAJR01000004.1 coordinate 367,568, forward strand.
TAGGTGAAGAAATTGGTCTAGCAACAGTTTACCGTGTATTAAACCAGTTTGATGATGCCGGTATCGTATCTCGCCACCACTTCGAAAGTGGCAAGGCGGTATTCGAGTTATCGACTCAACACCACCACGATCACTTAGTGTGCCTTTCTTGCGGCAAAGTGATTGAGTTTTCAGACGAAGTGATTGAACGTCGCCAAGACGAGATCGCTAGCAAGTACAACATTAAACTGACTAACCACAGCTTATATTTGTACGGTCATTGCACTAACGATAAGTGCGATCATAACGACGAGTAAGCAGATTTGGCTCAATCTGGATATCAACCAGACACGCATAATAAAAAACCAGCCATTTGGCTGGTTTTTTTATTGAAACATTCTGGCACTGTTAGAGCACCTTTGCGTACACATTCACTTTATGCCCCATAAACTCGCTCGGTTCACGCCAATGCATGCCTATGCGTTTAGCAACGCCTTCAGAGCCAATGTTACCCTCTAGGATCAATGCAATGATTTGCGTAATGCCAAACTGCGGGAACACGCTGATTGCCGCTTGAGCAGCTTCGGTACCAATTCCCTTGCCCCAATACTCGGGAAAATAGCGATAGCCAATTTCGACTTCGTTATATTCAGGAATAAACTTTGGTCCGCAAAAGCCAATCACTTTATTATCGGCTTTATGCTCCACCGCCCAGCGACCAAATCCACGCTGCTGATAATCCTGAGAAATCACGTTATGGAACAGCTCACGTGCCTGCTCACGCTCAGTAAAAGGTACGGTTGGAATGTATTTCAACATCGCAGGGTTACTGTTCATCAAATAGAGGGCATCGATATCCTGCTCGGTAAATGGTCTGAGTATTAAACGCTCTGTTTGTACAATCATTTTGGCTTCCTTCATATTGCCCTCTACACACTAATAAGCGCTGCGATTAACGGTGAAAGTCACCGCTACGCTCTGGCTGATAAACGATTTCTTCGATACGCACTTTGACCATTGAGCCACCGGGGCCTGGCCATTCGATTTCATCCCCTTGGGATAAGCCCAATAAGGCACTGCCCACGGGAGCGAGGATAGAAATGGTGCCCTCACCTGCTGCATCCTTGGGATAGACTAACCGTAAGCAAAAGGTATCCTGACTGGATGACACGCTAAATTTCACTTCAGAATTCATCGTCACCACATTACCGGGCATTTGCGCTGCGGGCACAATATCGGCTCGGTCGAGTTCCGCCTCCAATGCCGCACGCCCAGGGAAGGCGTTCGCCGGTAATGACTCCAACAGACGCTCGAGTCTTTCTAAATCGATTTCTGAAATAATGATCTTTGGTGTTTTCACAGTCTTTCCCTCGTGTAAATAGATGTCCCTTAGGGTTAAACATCTGTGCTGGCCTATCCTCCCCCAATGGGATAAACCGATATAAAAATACGCTCGCAGCTTAATGCCGCAATCGCGTGGTAATTAAGTACAAGATTTATTGCTGAACAGCCGTGGTGCCATAAGCGCAGGGCTTAGGGTTGTGGCTCTACTAATGCATTCACACGTCAATCAGGTGATGACGCTCGGTAGAGAGGCCCAATCTAACCCTTTGTAAATAAAAATGCTAGCCCGCACAGTGCTAGCTTTGCCCACTCTCACACTTTACAGCTCGGCACTCGCTAACAGACGCGCAATAAAAAAGGCGCCTTAGGCGCCTTTTCGTGTGTTAACTGTTAGATTACCAACCCGTTTTAGCACGCAGCGCTTTGCCGATATCCGCTAACGAACGGACAGTTGTCACGCCCGCTGCTTCTAATGCAGCAAATTTGTCAGCAGCAGTACCTTTACCGCCAGCGATGATCGCACCCGCGTGACCCATACGCTTACCAGCAGGAGCAGTTACACCCGCGATGTAAGACACAACTGGTTTAGTCACGTTAGCTTTGATGTAAGCCGCAGCTTCTTCTTCAGCAGTACCACCGATTTCACCGATCATCACGATGGCTTCAGTCTGTGGATCGTTTTGGAACATTTCCAATACGTCGATGAAGTTAGTACCTGGGATTGGGTCACCACCAATACCTACGCAAGTAGATTGGCCGAAACCTTCGTCAGTCGTTTGCTTAACCGCTTCATAGGTCAGCGTACCTGAACGAGAAACGATACCCACTTTGCCTTTTAAGTGGATGTGGCCTGGCATAATACCAATCTTACATTCACCTGGAGTGATAACACCTGGGCAGTTAGGACCGATCATGCGAACGCCAGTTTCTTCTAGCTTCACTTTCACTTCCAGCATATCCAGTGTTGGGATACCTTCAGTGATACATACGATCAGCTCGATACCACCGTCGATTGCTTCGAGAATTGCATCTTTACAGAAAGGAGCTGGAACGTAGATAACAGAAGCGGTTGCACCAGTAGCAGCGACAGCGTCTTTCACAGTGTTGAACACTGGCAGACCTAAGTGCTCAGTACCGCCTTTACCTGGAGATACACCACCAACCATTTGCGTACCGTAATCGATAGCTTGTTGAGAGTGGAAAGTACCTTGACCACCGGTAAAGCCTTGGCAGATTACCTTGGTATCTTTGTTAATTAATACAGACATTATTTGCCCTCCGCAGCTTTAACTACTTGCTCAGCCGCATCAGTCAGACTGTTAGCTGCAATGATATCAAGACCTGATTTAGCTAATACTTCACGGCCTAATTCAGCGTTAGTACCTTCTAAACGCACTACAACTGGAACTTTAACGCCAACTTCTTTAACAGCGCCAATGATACCTTCTGCGATCATGTCACAACGTACGATACCACCGAAGATGTTAACCAGAACGGCTTTAACATTGCTGTCAGACAGAATGATCTTGAATGCTTCAGCAACACGTTCTTTAGTCGCGCCACCACCTACGTCGAGGAAGTTAGCTGGCTTGCCGCCATGCAGGTTAACGATGTCCATAGTACCCATCGCTAGGCCAGCACCGTTCACCATACAACCTACGTTTCCGTCCAGCGCAACATAGTTCAGTTCGAACATTGCAGCGTGAGCTTCACGGGCGTCGTCTTGAGATGGATCGTGCATTGCTTTGATTTTTGGTTGACGGAACAGTGCGTTACCATCGATACCAATTTTACCGTCTAAGCAGTGCAGGTTACCTTCAGTGGTGATAACCAGTGGGTTGATTTCCAGCAGAGCGAAATCGTGATCAACGAACATAGTCGCCAGACCCATGAAGATCTTGGTGAATTGCTTCATTTGAGTTGGGTTTAAGCCCAGTTTGAAGCCAAGATCACGTGCTTGGTATGGTTGAGGACCAGTCAGTGGATCGATGATCGCTTTGTGAATGAGTTCTGGCGTTTCTTCGGCCACTTTCTCAATCTCAACACCACCTTCAGTTGACGCCATGAACACTACGCGACGGGTAGCACGGTCAACTACTGCACCTAAGTACAGTTCGTTAGCGATGTCGGTGCAGCTTTCTACTAAAATTTTAGCAACCGGCTGACCTTTCTCATCTGTTTGATAAGTCACCAGATTTTTGCCTAACCAGTGTTCGGCAAAGGCTCTGATTTCTTCTTTATCGCCAGTGACTTTAACGCCACCCGCTTTACCGCGGCCGCCTGCGTGTACTTGACACTTAACAACCCATAAATTTCCGCCAATACGGCCTGCCGCTTCTACAGCTTCTTGGGCTGTATCACATGCAAAACCTTCTGACACTGGTAAACCATATTCGGCAAATAGGGATTTTGCCTGATACTCATGCAAATTCATGATGATCTATCCGTATACTTCTAATCAAATCCAACTGGCCCCACGGGGCCAGTCACGAGGGTATGTCTGACGCTTGTCTTTAACTAACAGGCTAAACTTTATCGTTTAGCGCGTTAGATTATAGGTCAAGTAGCAGACGAGTTGGGTCTTCCAAGAAGTCTTTAATGGCGACTAAGAAGCCAACTGACTCACGGCCATCGACAATACGATGGTCATATGAGAGAGCTAGGTACATCATGGGCAGGATTTCAACCTGACCATTAACTGCCATTGGGCGGTCTTTAATGGCGTGCATGCCTAAAATCGCGCTTTGTGGCAGGTTTAAAATTGGAGTAGACATTAACGAGCCGAATACACCACCGTTAGTCACAGTGAAGTTACCGCCAGTCATATCAGCCACAGTCAGCTTGCCATCACGGCCTTTGATCGCCAGATCGCGTACTGCTTTTTCGATATCAGCCAGGCTCATGGTATCAGTGTCACGCAGTACTGGGGTGACCAGACCACGAGGCGTCGATACCGCGATGCTGACGTCGAAGTAGTTGTGGTAAACGATATCGTCACCGTCGATTGACGCGTTCACTTCTGGGAAGCGTTTCAGTGCTTCAGTCACCGCTTTCACGTAGAAAGACATGAAACCTAAACGGATACCGTGGCGCTTTTCAAAGATATCTTGGTATTGCTTACGGATATCCATGATTGGCTTCATGTTCACTTCGTTGAACGTCGTGAGCATTGCAGTAGAGTTTTTCGCTTCTAATAAACGGTTAGCGATAGTCTTACGTAAACGTGTCATTGGAACACGTTTCTCGCTACGACCAGCAGCGAGTGGTTGTACCGCAGGAGCCGCTGGAGCTGCAGCCGCTTTAGGTGCAGACTTGATAAAGGCTTCGACGTCTTCTTTAGTGATACGGCCACCGACACCAGTGCCCTTCACTTTGCTCGCATCAACATTGTGCTCAGCCAGTAAACGACGTACTGATGGGCTTAATGCATCGTTAGACTCTTCAGTCGCAGCAGCGGCAACAGGTGCAGCAGCTTCGGCTTCGGCTTCGGCTTTAGTCACTTCTTGACCAGAAACCGCACCCGCGATGAACTTAGCAATCACTTGCTCGCCCAGAACGGTATCGCCTTCTTGGAACAGGAATTCACCGATGTGACCATCTTCTGGTGCAACCACTTCCAGTACGACTTTGTCAGTTTCAATATCAACCAGATTTTGATCACGAGAAACTTGCTCACCCACTTTTACGTGCCAAGTGGCGATAGTTGCATCGGCAACAGATTCTGGCAGTACGGGTACCTTGATTTCGATACTCATGAAAAACGATCCTTTTTTATAAAATGTCTATTACTACAGTCTTAGCTATTACAGCTTTAGGGCACTGTTCACTAAAGATTCTTGTTGGTGAGCATGCAGCTCAGGGTAACCACAGGCTGGTGCAGCAGATGCTTCACGGCCAGCATAGGTCAGTTTTGCACCCGCAGGGATAGCAGCCCAGAAGTGATGTTGGCTAGAGTACCAAGCACCCTGGTTTTGCGGCTCTTCCTGACACCATACAAAATCAGTCACATGTTGGTAGTCAGCTAAGGCTGCAACCATTTCTTCATGTGGGAACGGATATAACTGTTCGACACGGATTATTGCGATGTTATTGATGTTTTCTTTACGGCGTTTTTCCAGTAGCTCGAAGTACACCTTACCGCTACAGAACACGACGCGATCGACTTTGCTCGCTTCTAACGTATCGATTTCACCGATCACGTTTTGGAAGGTGCCATTAGCCAATTCTTCCATGCTAGAAACCGCTAATGGGTGACGTAGCAATGACTTAGGTGACATCACCACCAGTGGACGGCGCATTGGGCGCACCACTTGGCGACGCAGCATATGGTAAACCTGTGCTGGCGTTGATGGCACACACACTTGCATGTTGTGGTTAGCACACAGCTGCAAGAAACGCTCTAAACGGGCGCTTGAGTGTTCTGGACCTTGACCTTCATAGCCATGTGGTAACAGCATGGTCAGACCGCATAGACGGCCCCACTTCTGCTCACCTGACGACAGGAACTGGTCGATAACCACTTGAGCACAGTTAGCGAAGTCGCCGAATTGGGCTTCCCAAATCGCCAGACCACCAGGCTCTGCTGTGGTGTAGCCGTATTCGAAGGCCAGTACTGACGCTTCAGACAATACTGAGTCAGTGATGTCGATTGGACCTTGGTCTTCAGACAGGTTGCGCAGTGGCATATAGGTGGTTGCATCGTTTTGGTTGTGCAGAACCGCATGACGGTGGAAGAAAGTACCACGGCCAGAGTCTTGACCAGTAATACGAACGCGCTTGTTGTCTTCAAGAATCGTGGCGTACGCTAAGGTTTCAGCAAAGCCCCAATCGAGTAATTTCTCACCTTTTGCCATAGCAACGCGATCGCCGTAAATCTTAGCAACGCGTGAATGCAGTGGGTGGCTCTCTGGCACGTAGCTGAGCTTATCAGCCAGAGTTTGCAGACGCTCAAGTGGTAGAGATGCTTGATACGCTTCGTCCCACTCACGGCCAATGTAAGGAGTCCAATCCACTGTGTGCAGTGTCATTGGGCGCCATTCTTTCACCACACAGTCACCTTGGTCTAAGGCGTCACGGTAGGTGTTGATCATGCTGGTCACTTCATCAGCGCCAATGCTGTTTTCGGCGATCAGTTTGTCAGCGTAGATCTTACGTGGCGTTGGGTGTTTCTTGATCTTGGCATACATCAATGGCTGAGTTGCACTTGGCTCGTCAGCTTCGTTGTGGCCATGACGGCGGTAACACACTAAGTCAATCACCACGTCACGTTTAAACTCGTTACGGTAATCAACAGCAAGCTGAGCAACAAAGGCAACGGCTTCTGGATCGTCAGAGTTCACGTGGAAAATCGGTGCCTGAACCATCTTAGCGATGTCAGTACAGTATTCAGTTGAACGCACATCAAAATGATTTGACGTGGTAAAACCAACTTGGTTGTTTACCACGATGCGGATGCTGCCGCCCACTTTAAAGCCACGGGTTTGAGACATGTTGAATGTCTCTTGCACGATACCTTGACCCGCAATTGCAGAGTCACCGTGGATCGTGATTGGCATCACCTGTAAACCGTCTTTACAACCACGGCGGTCTTGACGAGCACGTACAGAGCCCATGACCACAGGGTTAACGATTTCAAGGTGAGATGGGTTAAAGGCCAGTGCTAAATGCACATTGCCACCCGGCGTTTCGAAATCTGAAGAGAAACCTTGGTGGTATTTTACGTCGCCTGAACCGTGGGTATCGGCGTGTTTACCGGCGAACTCGTCAAACAGTTCGGCTGGACGCTTACCTAACACGTTCACCAGTACGTTTAAACGACCACGGTGAGCCATACCAACGACGATTTCTTTCGTGCCCGCTTCACCTGCGCGGTAAATGATTTCGCGCATCATAGGGACTAACGCATCGCCGCCTTCTAACGAGAAGCGTTTTGCACCAGGGAATTTAGCGCCTAAATATTTTTCAATGCCTTCAGCAGCATTTAGGCCTTCGAGAATGCGGGTCTTAACGCTTTTATCGTAGTTGGCTTTACCTAAGGATGGTTCGAGACGTTGTTGGATCCAACGCTTCTCATCGGTATCGGTAATGTGCATGTATTCGGCGCCAATCGAACCACAGTAAGTGGCTTTTAGCGCTTTGACTAAGTCAGCCAGCTTCATGGTTTCGCCGCCGTGGGCGAACGAGCCAGTGTTGAACTCACGTTCCATGTCTTCTTTGGTCAGACCGTGGAATGCGGGATCTAAATCGGCAACAGGTTCACGTTTCCACAATTCTAACGGGTCGAGGTTAGCCCCTTGGTGACCACGGAAACGGTGGGCGTTGATCAGCTGTAGCACTTTAACTTGCTTAGCATCCAACTCAGGATCGGTCACACGAGCTGCGCTCTTATGACGTCCGTCCATCGCTAAACTGCGAAAATAATCACGTACTTTGGAGTGAGCCGCTTCAGGCGCGTCTTTAGAAGCACCGTTCACCGGAGGGAGATTATCAAATACCGCACGCCAATCGTCAGAGACTGACTGTGGGTCTTCTTGATAGGCTTCATACATCTCTTCTACGTAGGTCGAATTTGCACCACTTAAGTGAGATGATTCGAGCCAGGCTTTCATGATGCCTTGGTGCATTGCTATTCCTTTCAAACTTTATACACGTGCTTAGCCATAGTTTTTATATGCAATCTCAAGCAATTACCTTCGATGCATAAATTTTGCCGCCCCTAGATATCCAGATTTCACGGCGCGTTGTCTTCCATTACATACACAAAAGAGCCACCTTCTATACCCAGAAAGTGACTCTTCGAGAGCTATATTATTATTGATTTAAGCTCGGGTTCTCGCATTACACAGCTCGCTTAAGCAGCATTGACTTAATGTGACCAATTGCTTTAGTCGGATTAAGTCCTTTTGGACAGACGTCAACGCAGTTCATAATGCCGTGGCAACGGAACACGCTGTAGGCGTCGTCCAGCTCAGAAAGACGTTCTTCTGTCGCTGTATCGCGGCTGTCGATCAAGAAACGGTAAGCGTGTAGCAGACCGCTAGGACCGATAAACTTATCAGGATTCCACCAGAACGATGGGCAAGCCGTAGAACAACATGCACACATGATACATTCGTACAGACCATCTAAATGCGCACGCTGTTCAGGTGACTGTAAATGTTCACGGGCAGGCATCTTCTCATCGTTGATGAGGAACGGCTTGATCTTCTCGTACTGCTTGTAGAACTGAGTTAAATCAACCACTAAGTCACGTACGACTGGCATACCTGGCAGTGGACGAATTTCCAACTTCTTACCTTTGAAGGTAGAGATTGGTGTAATACAAGCCAGACCGTTTTTACCGTTCATGTTCACACCGTCACTACCGCAAACACCTTCACGGCATGAGCGACGGAACGCTAACGTTGGGTCCTGTTCTTTTAACTTGATCAGTGCATCAAGCACCATCATGTCAGAGCCTTCAGCCACTTCAAGGCTGTAATCCTGCATGTAAGGTTTTGTATCTACATCAGGATTGTAACGATAAACTGCAAATTCCAATTTCATCTTTGCAACTCCTAGTAGGTACGTTTCTTCGGCGGAAATGCTTCACGTAACTTAGGCGCCATATTCACAGCACGACGGTCCATGGTTTCAGTCACAGGGTCAAACAGGGTGTGACATAACCAGTTATCATCATCACGCTCTAAATAGTCTTCACGTGAGTGAGCGCCACGGCTCTCTGTACGGAAGTTAGCGGCATAAGCGGTGGCAATTGCCGTCGCCATCAGGTTGTCTAACTCTAAACATTCAATACGTTGAGTGTTGAATTCACGAGAGTTATCAGACAACTTGGCATTTTCTAAACGCTTACGGATAGCTTTCAACTGCTCTAAACCTTCTGCCATTGCATCGCCACGGCGGAATACAGAGAAGTTTAATTGCATGCAAAGTTGTAAATCTTTACGGATTTGCGCTGGATCTTCGCCAGACTTGTTGCTTTCCCAGCGGTTTAAGCGTGCTAAAGTCGCTTGAATTTCCGCATCGGTCGCATCTTTTGGATCCGCAGTCTCATCGAGTGCTTTACCTAAGTGTTGACCCGCAGCGCGGCCAAAGACCACTAAGTCGAGCAGAGAGTTACCGCCTAAACGGTTAGCACCGTGTACAGACACACAGGCAATCTCACCTACTGCGAATAAACCAACCACATCTTGCTCGCTGCCGTCGTCATTCTTACGAATAACTTGACCGCTCACCTTCGTTGGCAGACCCCCCATCATATAATGACAGGTTGGCAGTACTGGGATTGGACCATCGGCCGGATCGATATGTGCGAAAGTACGAGAGAGTTCACACACGCCTGGTAGACGGGCTTCTAAGGTCTCTTTACCTAAGTGATCGAGTTTCAGTAAGCAGTGTGGGCCTAATGGACCATCTAAACCACGGCCTTCACGGATTTCAGTCATCATAGAACGTGCTACCACGTCACGAGATGCTAAGTCCTTGGCGTTTGGTGCATAACGCTCCATGAAACGCTCGCCGTCTTTGTTCAGCAGGTAACCACCTTCACCACGGCAACCTTCAGTCACAAGTACACCCGCGCCAGCGATACCGGTTGGGTGGAATTGCCACATTTCCATATCTTGCATCTGAACACCAGCACGCATCGCCATACCAACACCGTCACCGGTATTGATGTGTGCGTTTGTGGTTGATGCGTAGATACGACCTGCACCGCCAGTAGCGAGTACAGTGGCCTTGGCTTTGAAGTAAACGATTTCACCGGTTTCGATTTCAATCGCAGTACAACCTACGATGGCACCGTCTTGGTTTTTCACTAAATCGAGGGCATACCACTCAGAAAACACTTGAGTTTTGTGTTTAACGTTCTGTTGGTATAAGCAGTGAAGCAGTGCGTGACCAGTACGGTCTGCCGCAGCAGCGGTACGCGCCGCTTGTTCACCACCGAAGTTTTTAGATTGACCACCGAAAGGACGTTGGTAAATCTTACCGTTATCGAAACGAGAGAAAGGTAAACCCATGTGCTCGAGTTCAATAATGGCTTCTGGACCAGTTTGACACATGAATTCGATAGCGTCTTGGTCACCGATAAAGTCGGAACCTTTTACGGTATCGTACATGTGTTGTTCCCAATGGTCTTCATGGGCGTTACCTAACGCAACGGTGATACCACCCTGCGCAGATACGGTATGAGAACGAGTTGGGAATACTTTAGATAAAAGCGCACAGCTCTTACCTTCTTTAGAAATCTGTAATGCTGCGCGCATACCGGCACCGCCGGCACCAATCACTACAGCATCAAACTCACGTACTGGAATACTCACTTAGACACCCCACACAATAACAATGCCGGCCGCCAGATAACAAAAGACGGTGACGACGAAGGTGAACTGTAAAACACCGCGTAGCGAAGTGCACTTGACGTAATCCGTCAATACTTGCCATACACCAATCCAGGCGTGAACAAGCAGTGCAACCAGCGCAAGCAGGGTAAACACTTTCATTGGCAGAGCGCTAAACAGGCCATGCCAAACGTCATAGGTGAGAGGGGAACTACATGCAATAAAGCCAACCATGAAAATGGTGTAACAGGCGAGGATTACTGCACTAGCGCGTAGTAGAATAAAGTCATGAACACCACTGCGTCCAAAACTTGCTGCATTGGTTACCATACCCATAACCCCGCTAAAATTGAAAAGGCTACCGTCAGTACAAATACAGCTTTCGCTGAGGCGGTGCCCGAAGCCAACTCTTCCCAACGACCGGTATCCATTACTAAGTGGCGTAGGCCACCGAATAAGTGATATGCCAGTGCAGTCAAAATGCCCCACATGATGAACTTCACGACGAAGTTATCAAACAGAGATTGTACGCCTGCGAAACTTTCAGCGGAGGCTAAAGATGAATTTAGCAACCAAATAAGAATGCCAACAGCGAACAGCATGATGACACCGGATACACGGTGAAGAATTGACACAATCGCTGTTGCAGGAAAGCGAATGGTCTGCAGATCTAAATGGACAGGTCTTTGCTTTTTCACGTTCTGCTCACTCAGCTCCATTGAGCATTTTTTTTGTTATGTGAACCGCTTTTGTACAAACTTTAAACCGAGGGGTAAATCAGGGCAAAAGTAAACACAAAAGCAAAGTTTAAACAAACAGATAACTATTTGAACACTCACTTATTTAACATGTAAACAAAGGGTGTTTTAACATCATCGTTTGCAGCCCTTATTAGGCGGAGGCAAGTATACTCGCGCGAAATGTCAAATACAAACATCACAGAATGCAAATTTTGTTTTTTTAAGGATATTTTCACCTAAGTGCCAGCTGCACCAAGGAAAGTAAAGAGATTTATACCATGGTCTAACAAATTTAAACGCTTATTTAAATTGAAATGTGATCTAGAATGGCTGTAAAGTAATGGCGGTTTGACATGCCGCACTCACAGATAAGAACGAAGTAAGGAGAACGGGGTATGGCTGATTTAAAAGCCAAATTAGAATTACCAGGGAACGACTCGATAGAATTGCCAGTAAAGCAAGGATCCGCTGGTTTTGACGTAATCGATATCAGTAAACTTGGCAGCAAGGGTTACTTCACTTTTGATCCAGGTTTTCTCGCGACAGCCTCCTGCGAATCTGCAATTACCTATATCGATGGCGATCAAGGTATATTGTTACACCGCGGCTATCCAATCGAGCAACTCGCCGTTGACTCAGATTACTTAGACCTGTGTTACCTGCTGCTTTACGGTGAACTGCCGACGAAAGAGCAATATGCTGAATTTGTACACACAGTAAAAACCCACACTATGGTTCATGAGCAACTCGCCTTCTTCTTTAGAGGTTTCCGTCGTGATGCTCATCCTATGGCGATGTTATGTGGTGTTACTGGTGCATTGTCTGCATTTTATCAAGACTCACTCGATGTCAACGATCCTCGCCACCGCGAAATCGCCGCTTATCGCCTAGTCTCCAAAATGCCAACGATTGCCGCTATGTGCTACAAGTACTCTTCTGGCCAGCCATTCGTTTACCCACGCAATGACTTAAGCTACGCAGGCAACTTCTTAAGCATGATGTTTGCCGTGCCTTGTGAAGAGTACAAGGTAAACCCAATCGTTGAACGCGCTATGGACCGTATCTTCATTCTTCATGCGGATCACGAACAAAACGCGTCAACATCAACCGTACGTTTAGCAGGTTCTTCAGGCGCGAATCCATTCGCGTGTATCGCTGCGGGTATTGCTTCTCTATGGGGCCCTGCACACGGCGGCGCGAACGAAGCTTGTCTACAAATGTTAGAAGAAATCGGTTCAGTAGACCGTATTCCTGAATTCATCGCCCGTGCGAAAGACAAGAATGACCCATTCCGTCTAATGGGCTTCGGACACCGTGTTTACAAAAACTTTGACCCACGTGCCAAAGTCATGCGTGAAACCTGTCACGAAGTGTTAAAAGAGCTGAAAGTACAAGATCCATTATTAGATGTGGCTATGGAACTTGAACGTATCGCACTGGAAGACGAGTACTTCATTTCGAAGAAACTCTATCCAAACGTCGACTTCTACTCTGGCATCATCATGAAAGCCATTGGTATTCCAACTAGCATGTTCACCGTACTGTTCGCATTAGCACGTACTGTGGGTTGGATTGCTCACTGGAAAGAAATGTTGGATCAACCAGGTCACAAGATCAGCCGTCCACGTCAGCTATATACTGGCGAGACTTCGCGTGATTTCGTAAGCCAAGATAAACGCTAATCGGCATTTATCGATTAAAAGCGCCCACTGGGCGCTTTTTTATTGGGATTTTCATAGCCACCCTTCGATCTTCTTATCACTCCCAGCCACACAATCCCGGATGACCTCGCTTTAGCTTATTTAGCATTTCTCATCACTTTTTAAACTTTTTAGCTACATTTAGTAAGTTTGCCTAATCTACAATCTGACAAATTTACGTTAATCTACTGAAATTAATGTATTTTTAACTTTGGCATGTTTTCTGCTTTCAGATGGCATCACAAAAATGACAACAGGTAATACTCTTATGGAAAAGTCAACAATTGCTAAGTTCGCCCTACCCGTGCTGTTAGTGTCAATGTTAGCGGCATGCGGCGAAGAGGAAGTGGCTAAAAAAGAAGAACAATATGCCATTCCCGTCGAAACCACTACCGTGATGCAGGGTAATGTGTCTTCGTTTTATAGCACAACCGCCACCCTTGAAGCCCCGCAAGAAGCTAACGTCGTGAGCCGCATCGCTGGCCTTATCGAAGCGATTAATGTCGAAGAAGGTGACCGGGTGCAAAAAGGCCAAATCCTCGCGGTTATCGATGCCAAACGTCAGCAATACGATCTCGACCGCTCCGAAGCCGAAGTGAAAATCATCGAGCAAGAGTTAAACCGCTTGAAGAAGATGACCAATAAAGAGTTTATCAGTGCCGACTCCATGGCAAAGCTCGAATATAACCTGCAAGCCGCCATTGCAAGACGGGATCTTGCTGAATTACAAGTCAAAGAAAGCCATGTGGTTTCGCCCATCGACGGTATTGTTGCTAAGCGTTATGTCAAAGCGGGCAACATGGCGCAGGAATTTGGTGACCTCTTCTATATCGTCAATCAAGACGAGCTGCACGGGATTGTCCATTTACCTGAGCAGCAATTAACCAGCCTACGTTTAGGCCAAGAAGCGCAAGTCTTTAGCAATCAACAGAGCAAAAATGCCATCCACGCGAAAGTGCTGCGCATCAGCCCAGTGGTCGACCCACAGAGTGGCACCTTTAAAGTCACCTTGGCCGTGCCCAATCAAAATGCGCATTTAAAAGCAGGGATGTTCACACGGGTCGAATTGAAGTATGACACCCATGAGAATGTGATCACTGTGCCCTACAGTGCCCTGATAAACCAAGACAATAAGCAAGCCCTGTATGTAATTGACGGCAGCAATGCCAACCGCCGCGAAGTCGAAATCGGTTACCGCGAAGGTGACTCGGTGGAAGTCGTCTCCGGTATCAAACCCGGCGAGCAAGTCGTGACCCGTGGTCAGCAAAATTTGAAAGACCAATCCTTAGTTGAAGTCATTACCCCACTCGATTTGGCCTCAGCGAAGAACTGATAGGAGTCTTTCATGTCAATCATCAGCACCTCAGTTAAACGGCCAGTCACGGTATGGATGTTCATGCTGGCCATTATGTTATTCGGCATGGTGGGGTTTTCGCGCTTAGCGGTAAAACTCCTGCCCGATTTAAGCTATCCCACCTTGACCATTCGGACCATGTACGATGGTGCGGCGCCCGTTGAAGTAGAACAACTGGTCTCAAAACCCATTGAGGAAGCCGTCGGCGTGGTGAAAGGCTTACGTAAGATAAGCTCTATCTCCCGCTCTGGCATGTCCGATGTGGTGCTCGAGTTTGAATGGGGCACCACTATGGATATGGCGAGCCTCGATGTGCGTGAAAAACTCGACACTATCGCCCTGCCTTTGGATGTTAAAAAGCCATTATTGCTGCGCTTTAACCCCAACCTTGACCCTATCATGCGTCTCGCGCTGTCGGTGCCTAATGCGTCTGAGGCTGAACTCAAGCAGATGCGCACTTACGCCGAGGAAGAGCTTAAGCGTCGTTTAGAAGCCCTCTCTGGTGTGGCCGCGGTGCGTTTATCCGGTGGTTTAGAGCAGGAAGTGCATATTCAGCTCAATCAGGAAAAGTTATCTCAACTCAATTTGAATGCTGACGACATTAAACGCCGCATCAACGAGGAAAACATCAACTTATCTGCGGGTAAAGTGATCCAAGGCGACCGCGAATATCTGGTACGTACCCTTAACCAATTCAATTCATTGGAAGAATTGGGACAAGTGATCGTCTATCGCGACGCACAGACCTTAGTACGTCTATTTGAAGTCGCCACCATTACCGATGCCTTTAAAGAGCGCAGCGACATCACCCGTATCGGCAGCCAAGAGTCGATTGAACTGGCTATCTATAAGGAAGGCGATGCCAACACGGTCGCGGTGGCTAAAAAGCTGCGCGATGAGCTAGTCAAAATCAACCAAGATCCTAAGCAAAACAAACTGGAAGTGATTTACGATCAGTCCGAGTTTATTGAGAGTGCCGTTAGCGAAGTCACCTCGTCCGCGTTGATGGGCAGTATTTTGTCCATGCTGGTGATTTACCTGTTCCTGCGCAATATTATTCCGACGCTGATCATCTCTATCTCGATCCCCTTCTCGGTGATTGCCACCTTTAACATGATGTACTTTGCCGATATCAGCCTAAATATCATGTCATTAGGCGGTATTGCGCTCGCCATTGGGCTCTTGGTTGACAACGCCATTGTGGTGCTGGAGAACATCGACCGCTGCCGCAGCGAAGGCATGAGTAAGTTAGATGCGGCTGTGACTGGGACCAAAGAAGTGGCGGGCGCGATTTTCGCCTCCACCCTAACCACACTCGCGGTGTTTGTCCCCTTGGTATTTGTCGATGGTATTGCGGGCGCCCTATTCTCCGATCAAGCCCTCACAGTGACCTTTGCCTTGCTCGCATCACTCTTGGTGGCATTAACCTCAATTCCAATGCTGGCCTCCCGCGAAGGCTTTACAGCACTGCCCGAACTCATCAATAAAACCCCGAAGGAGAAACCCACTACTAAGCTCGGTAAGTTAAAACACTATAGTGCGACGGTATTTTCCTTCCCGATTGTGTTGCTTTTTAGCTACTTACCGAGTGCATTGCTGACATTAGCGTTAGTCATTGGCCGCTTCTTCTCTTGGCTACTCGGGTTAGTGATGCGCCCGCTGAGCAGTGGTTTTAACTTTGTTTACCATGCTATCGAGTCGGTTTATCACAAACTGCTGGCGATGGCGCTGCGTAAACAAGTCGCCACCTTGTTGCTGACCATTGGGATCACTGGCGCCTGTATTAGCCTGCTCCCCCGTCTTGGCATGGAACTCATCCCACCGATGAATCAAGGGGAGTTTTATGTGGAGATCCTGCTGCCTCCTGGCACGGCGGTCGGTGAAACCGATAAAGTGCTGCAACAACTCGCGATGTCGATTAAAGACAGGCCGGAAGTTAAACATGCCTATAGCCAAGCAGGCAGCGGCGGTCTCATGACCTCTGATACCGCCCGTGGCGGCGAAAACTGGGGGCGTTTACAGGTCGTACTGAGCGATCACACGGCTTACCACAAAGTAACACAAGTGCTGCGTGACACTGCACGCCGCATCCCTGAACTGGAAGCCAAAATCGAGCAACCTGAACTATTCAGCTTTAAAACCCCATTGGAGATTGAACTCACAGGCTACGATTTACACTTGCTCAAACGCAGTGCCGATAATCTGGTTAAGGCACTTTCCGCCTCCGATCGCTTTGCCGATGTGAATACTAGCCTGCGTGATGGTCAGCCAGAACTCAGCATTCGCTTCGACCATGCTCGCTTAGCCGCCTTAGGCATGGATGCGCCCACGGTCGCCAATCGCATCGCCCAGCGCGTCGGCGGCACGGTCGCCAGTCAATACACAGTACGTGACCGCAAGATTGATATTTTAGTGCGCAGCGAACTGAATGAGCGGGATCAAATCAGTGATATCGATGCCTTGATCATCAACCCCAACAGCCCACAACCGATTGCCCTGAGCGCCGTGGCCGAAGTGTCATTGCAATTAGGTCCATCGGCGATTAACCGCATCAGCCAACAACGCGTGGCTTTAGTATCGGCTAACCTTGCCTATGGCGACTTAAGTGACGCAGTAGCCGAAGCGCAGCAAATTTTGTCGGCACAAGTGTTGCCCGCCTCGGTTCAAGCGCGCTTTGGTGGACAAAATGAGGAAATGGAGCATTCATTCCAATCACTGAAGATTGCATTAATCCTAGCGGTTTTTCTGGTGTACTTAGTGATGGCGAGTCAGTTCGAATCGCTGCTGCATCCGCTACTGATCTTATTTGCAGTGCCCATGGCGCTGGCTGGTAGCGTGCTGGGGCTCTATATCACCCAAACCCATTTGAGTGTGGTGGTGTTTATAGGCCTTATCATGCTCGCGGGAATTGTGGTCAACAACGCCATCGTACTCGTAGATAGAATTAATCAGCTGCGCACCGAAGGCGTGGACAAACTCGAGGCCATTAAGGTTGCGGCCAAATCCCGGCTGCGCCCGATTATGATGACCACCCTAACCACCACCTTAGGTTTGCTGCCGATGGCGTTAGGTTTAGGCGATGGCTCAGAAGTCCGCGCACCGATGGCGATTACCGTGATCTTTGGTTTGAGCCTCTCGACCCTATTGACCCTGATTGTGATTCCAGTGCTCTATGCCTTGTTTGACCGTAAAGAGTTTACGCATACCGCCACAGAGCAAGACAACACGGTAGAAACCACGGAGGCTCGCCTATGAACCTCACCCGTTTAGCGATAAAACGCCTTGTCACCACCAGCATGTTTTTCTTCGCTATCTTGCTGTTTGGTTTGGCTTCTAGTCGCCTATTGCCGCTCGAAATGTTCCCCGGCATCGATATTCCACAAATTGTGGTGCAAGTGCCTTACAAAGGCTCAACGCCAGCGGAAGTTGAGCGCGATATCACTAAGGTGCTCGAAGAGTCCCTCGCCACTATGGGCGGTATTGATGAGCTGGAGTCCGAATCCTCCCAAGAGGGTTCGGAAATCGAAATCAATATGAAATGGGGCGAGAACGTCGCCACTAAAAGCTTAGAAGCGCGGGAAAAAATCGATGCGGTGCGGCATTTATTGCCCAAGGATGTTGAACGGGTGTTTATCCGCCAATTCTCCACCGCCGATATGCCGGTATTGACCATACGGATTTCGAGCGACCGCGAGCTCTCTGGCGCATTCGACTTGCTTGATAAACAGCTTAAACGTCCGCTGGAGCGGGTCGAGGGGGTGTCTAAGGTCAATCTCTATGGGGTTGAGCAAAAGCAGATTGAGGTCAGGATCAATGCCAACCGCCTCGCCGCCAGTGGCTATTCGGCAACCGAGTTACAGACGCGTCTCGGCCGCGAAAACTTTGTGCTGAGCGCTGGCACTTTGCGGGAGAGTAATCTGGTTTATCAGGTGTCACCTAAGGGCGAGTTTCGCAATCTAGAAGACATTAAAGCCCTAGTGCTATTGCCAGGGCTGACCTTAGGTGACGTTGCCGATGTGCAATTTGCGCTGCCTGAACGGGTCGAAGGGCGTCATTTAGATAAGCATTACGCCGTGGGTCTGGATGTGTTTAAAGAATCCGGCGCCAACTTAGTGGAAGTGTCTGACCGAGTGTTAAAGGTGATTGAGCTTGCCAAGCAAGATCAACAATTCCAAGGTATTCGCTTGTTTATCATGGAAGATCAAGCCTCTGGCGTAAAATCTTCCCTCTCGGATCTACTACTGTCGGGATTAATCGGCGCCTTGCTGTCTTTTATCGTGCTGTATTTATTCCTGAGAAACTTCAAGATGACCTTGATTGTGGTGTCATCTGTGCCGATTTCGATTGGTATGACGCTAGCCGCTATGTATCTTCTAGGTTACAGCTTAAACATTCTGTCGATGATGGGACTGTTATTAGCGGTCGGTATGCTTATCGATAATGCTGTGGTGGTGACCGAGAGTGTACTGCAGGAGAAACAAGGCAAAGATACTAAGAGTGTTCAAGACAATGAAAATGCGGTCATGACAGGGGTCGATAAGGTCAGTCTTGCCGTGCTTGCGGGCACTATGACCACGGCTATCGTGTTTTTACCCAATATCTTCGGGGTTAAAGTCGAGCTCACCATCTTCCTTGAGCATGTAGCGATTGCGATTTGTATTTCGCTGGCGGCCTCACTGTTAGTGGCTAAAACATTAATCCCATTGATGTTAACTAAGTTCCACTTCGATATCACGCCAGAGAAAGCGCCGGGTAAGTTGCAAAACTTCTACAATCGTAGCCTCAACTGGGTGCTGCTGCGTCCTTGGCGTTCTGGCCTGATTTCGGTGGCGATTTTAGTATCCACCGCCCTGCCGCTGTCGATGGTCAAACAGGATCAGGAGGACAGCCAAAGTAAGGAGCGCATTTACGTCAACTACCAAGTAGAAGGTCGCCATAATCTTAATGTGACCGAGGCAATGGTGAGCCAAATGGAAGAGTATCTTTATAATAATAAAGAGGAATTCCATATCGACTCAGTGTATAGCTACTATGCCCCCGATGATGCTTCTTCGGTGATTTTGCTGAAAAAAGACTTGCCCATGCCACTGGATGAATTAAAGAAGAAAATCCGCAGCGGTTTTCCTAAATTCTCCATCGCGAAACCTCAATTTGGCTGGGGCAATGATAACTCGGGCGTACGTGTCACGCTCACAGGTCGCTCCACCTCAGAGCTTATCCATTTGAGTGAGCAAGTATTACCCTTACTCTCCAATATCAAAGGGTTAGTGGATGTGCGCTCCGAAGTGAACGGCGCGCAGCAGGAAGTCGTGATCCGCATAAATCGTCAGATGGCGGCACGACTGGATTTAAAACTCAACGAAGTAGCTTCTAGCATCTCAATGGCATTGCGCGGCTCACCGCTACGCTCATTTAGGCACGATCCCAATGGGGAACTGCGTATCGAAATGGCCTATGAGAAGGAATGGCAAAAATCCCTCGAGAAGCTAAAACAACTGCCGATCGTGCGTATCGACCAACGTTTGTATACCCTTGATAACCTTGCCAGTATCGAGATCCAACCTAGGTTCGATACCATCAAGCACTATAATCGCCAAACTTCGCTTTCTATCGGGGCGAACTTAGATAATCTCACCACAGAGGAAGCCCAAACGAAGATCAAACAGGTGATGGAAAATGTGCGCTTCCCGAATGGTTATAACTATTCACTGCGCGGTGGATTTGAGCGTCAGGATGAAGATCAGAGCGTGATGGCTATCAATATGCTGCTTGCTATCGCCATGATTTACATCGTGATGGCGGCGCTGTTTGAATCCTTGCTATTACCGACGGCAATTATCACCTCGATTCTGTTCTCGATCACCGGCGTCTTTTGGGCACTGCTGCTAACAGGCACACCTATGTCGGTCATGGCCATGATAGGGATCTTGATTCTAATGGGAATTGTGGTGAATAACGGTATCGTATTGGTTGACCAAATCAACCAGATGACACCGGAGCTCGATAAGTTGTCGGACACCATACGCGAAGTCTGTATTACCCGTCTGCGCCCGGTACTGATGACAGTGGGAACAACCGTACTAGGCCTAGTGCCACTGGCAATGGGCGATACCCAAATCGGCGGCGGAGGCCCACCGTACTCGCCAATGGCCATCGCGATTATCGGCGGTTTGTCGTTCTCAACGGTGACGAGTCTGTATTTGGTGCCATTATGTTACCAACTGCTCTACAGAATGCGTTATCGCGCCGCGGTGCGCCTGGGTGAATCGAACCGCATCGCCCAAAAACTGCTACCTTGGACGGTTTAACTAGTTAATGTTTGCGATATAAGTTCGCATTCCACTTGAAAGATAATAGGCTGGCTTGCATCAAAACAAGCCAGCCTATTTTTTATAAACAGAGCTTAGCCAATAGCGTTAACCAATGGGTAGATCAGTAGGCTAAATCAATAGACTTAGTCAATTGAGTTAATCAATAGGGTGAGCCCTTGTATTCACAACACAAAAGCGAATTTGAAATAACTGCTCAAGGCCGGGATAAATCTCGTGGATCACTCGGCGCAGCTCAGGCAGCGTCATATTCTCCTGGGCAGCATGTTGCTCTGTCAGCGCCGAAAACAATACAGGCACAACCTCAATCACCTTAATATCACAAAACCAACGGTCAGCTTCGAAGGTCGATACCGGTAAAATTTGCCCGGCAAACACATGGGACTCGGCTTCATCCCTTAAGGTAATGGTCTTAGCTCCCGATAAAATATCCTGCTCGAAACGCTCAAAGAAAGTGATCTTAGTTAACAAGTGACCTCCACCTATTGCTTTTTAAAGCATTAAAAATTTATAACTATCAGTATGTTAAATGGGTAACTCACGCTCATTTTGCCATAAATAAAGTGCATCACCCGTAAAAAACGCCATATTCTAGCACGGCCTCGACCTCGCTCTAGATACAGCTTCTATGGCGCTGTAACAGCAAAACATGGAGAGATTGGCAATATTCAGTTAGAATCCAGCTTTAATTGAGCCACTGGACTCAGCCTGCATAGGCAAAAACCGAATTAGAGATGTTATGAACAAGAAGCAAAAGATCGTTAAGAAGATGGCTAAGCGCGAAAAAGCCAAACAAAACAAAATCGAGAAGCCCAAGGTGGGTACAAAGCCGCGTTATATTTCTAAAGCAGAGCGCGCGCGTCTTGAAGCAGAAACGCCAGAAGCCGTGGCTTTAGAAGTAGCGCAAGAGATCGCAGATGTCGACGCATCTAGCGCGGAAGATAAAGCTGCGAGCTAAGCCGCTTTGTGTCGTGACTCTCGGGGTGCTCGCACTCGCATAAAACGCTCTCGCGTGAATGCGAATATGCCAAACATAAAGGCCACTTTTCAGTGGCCTTTATGTTTTATCAATTTTTATCTCTTTAAATTACCAAGATGGTTATCTAAGGGTTTACGGCGTATTGGGTTTTGCTTTATCAAAATCCACTGCGTTAGCGGCCGCCTCGCATTCCAGCTCTTCGGTCAATTGGCCCATTTGCACATGGGAGGATGAAAACGGACTCGTAGATGAGGGCAGATTTTGGCCAACACAATTGGCAATTTCTTCCTCGTCCCCCGCCAGTAGCTGCTGGCACTTATTCTGCGCCTCTTCGGTATCGCTCACGACAGACTGCACTGCGTTCGCACGACTTGCCAGTGCCACCTTATCAACTAAGCGGTAAGCCACACACACGCCCATGATCCCAAAAAGAATCGAGCCTAATACTTGGCCGATTAACACACCGTATACCCCGCCCCACTGCGCGCCAAAATACACAAATGGCACAGTGCCTAACGTGGCTTTACCGACATTGAACAGGGTGGAATATTTGGCTTTACCCAGATTATTAAACGAAGCATTGGCCACAAATAAAATGCCAGAGAAGGTAAAAAACACCGCGATATAGGTACAGAAAAACTCAATAAGTGCCGCGCTATCGCCTTTCATATCGAACAGGCTAACCACCTGCGATTTAAGCAAGAACAGCAATAGCGACATCACCACCACATACAAGGTACAAAATTGAATCGCCTTGGTTAAACTCTCGCGCACCCGGTCGAATCGGCCCGCCCCGAAGTTTTGCCCAACAATCGGCCCAATGGCACCGGATAACGCAAAAATCATCCCAAAGGTGACCGGGATTAATCTACCAAGCACCGCCCAACCAGCAACATAGGCATCACCAAAATCGGCAATCGCGCGAGTCACAAAGGCGTTACCTATGGGCGTAGCGATATTCGTCAGCATGGCAGGCCCGGCAATGGCGAAAATCGGTTTGAGATCGGCAACAAAATAGCTGAAGTTAAACTTACCCAGCAGTTGATGTTTTACGACTACGCCGCGCCCGGCAATGATAAAAACCGCGATACGGGCAAGCACCGACGCCAGTGCCGCACCTTCAATCCCCATGGCAAACAGGAAAATAAAAATCGGATCCAGCACCGCATTAACGCCGCCGCCCGCTAAGGTCGACATCATCGACAGCTTAGCATCCCCAACGGCACGCAGCGCACCGCCAAGGGCCATCGCAAGGCAAATAAAGGGTAAAGAAGGCACCAAAATGTACAGATAACTCTCGGCAAGTTCGGCGGTATGGCCGCTCGCCCCCACCAGAGTCACTAATTCTGGGATAAAACAGGTCACCACCACACTCACGAAGAGGCTGATTAAGGTGGTCACCGCCGCACTATTGAGCAATAGGCGTTTAGCGAGTTCAACATCCTTTGCACCAATCGAGCGGGAAACTAACGCGCCGAGCGCAATCGAGAGGCCGATGCCAATAGAAGTGGTAAAAAACGAAATGCTGCCCGCATAGCCCACCGCTGCGGCCAGTTCATGTTCGCCAAGTAAACTTAAGAAGAAAATATCGAGCAAATCGACCACAAATAAGGCAGAAATCCCCACGGCGGCGGTCGAACTCATCACGAGGATATGACGAAGAATCGAACCTTCAACGAATTTGGCTTGGGTCATGGGGTTGTTTTACCTTGATCTATTGGATGGACTGACATTAAATCCAGTCTGCGGCTCTCGCCACTTAAGCAGTCTCTTGAGTAAGTAAGCCTACCATGAGGCAGCGCACATAATAAATCATTTAAACGATTTGGTTTGTTACGAATAACTTACACACTCAGGCCTTTACTCTCACAATAAGCCTGTTTGGTTAGAATGCCCTCAAGCCATGTCACTCGGTCGTGCTTAAGCCAGTCACTTAAGTCAGTCGCCTATGCCAAACGGCTTATTCCAAATAGTTAGTCCCAACCTGTTAAATCCAATCACTTAAGCCCAACCAGTTGGTCTAAGTATCTTTCTTTAGTTAGGTCGATGATAACCAGTGGATATCGACATCTCGTTTGGGGGAATTGCCAAACAGGCGCGAGTATTCCCGGGAAAATTGCGATGGACTCTCATAACCGACACGATAAGCGGCTGCGGCAGCATCGAGGTTCTCTCCCAACATCAATCGGCGAGCCTCCATCAAGCGTAATCGTTTTTGATATTGCAGCGGACTCATTGAGGTCAATTGGCGAAAATGATGGTGAAAGGTCGATTTACTCATTCTGGTCATATCAGCTAAATCATCAATGCTAAAATGTTGGGCAAAATTCACTTTAAGCCACTCGATAGAATGCGCAATACGTAAACCATGGCTGCCCGCCGACACGATTTGCCTTAAGCGCGCGCCCTGCTCACTGATAAGCACCCGCCAGTAAATCTCTCTTTTAATCAGAGGCGCAAGCACAGGAATCGACTCAGGCTCATCGAGTAAGGCGACTAACCGGCTGAAAGCATTCAACAAGCTTGGGGTGGAATGGCCTAAAATCATGCCTTGTTCGGTAACTGTATCCTTTTGCCTCGCCAAGGGCGTTTGCAACATTAAGTCACTCATCACCGCCAAATCGAGTTTTAGCACGACACCGAGGTAAGGTTTTTCAGCACTGGCCTCTAACACTTGCATGGTGGCGGGTAACTCTAAAGAGGTGATTAAGAATCGACTAGGATCGTAGATCAATACCTGCTCCCCCAAGGTCATGCTCTTCGTCCCTTGCACCACGAGCGCAATACTTGGCTCGACAATACAAACCGAATTGGAGGTGGGCGCATTCTGCCGATAAAACTCGAGCCCTTCGACCTCAGATGATGCCCATTCGACGCCAAGGGTTCTTTTGGCCACATTGTCGGTAAGCTCTTGGGAAAAACCATTCATCATTTGCATCTCGCTCATCAGTTTCACCAATTTTTATCAGTAACAGTCGGCACTCGGTCATCTGAATTTATCTTACTCGCAACTTATCGCGTTAGCATACGAAATGCCTAACTCTTGGAGAATTAGGCAAGCATTACCGACGAATGAACTACCCTGCGCGCCTGCAAGTGGCAAGAATAAGGGATCCGAACAAGTGATTTTTTAGCGATTGAATAAAGGAGAAAATCGATGAAACCCATGCATTTTGGATTAGGCTCCCTGCTATTGTTAACGCTTGGCGTGCTGGCAACAGAGCCAGTGCCAGCATCAGTGCCTGTATCAATGCCTGTATCAGAGATAATGCCTAAAACAGCGATTGCCTTTGAGCAAATCAGTATTGCCCGCAATGGCACTCAGCTCCCCGCGACAGGGTTCGAAGACTATTTTACCGGCCCAGTGCGCGTTGAGCCTTTGTTTCAGGCCAAGGGCGAAGGTCGCGCATCTGGCGCCTTAGTTACCTTTGAGCCAGGCAGTCGCACCCATTGGCATACTCATCCTGTGGGGCAAACTTTAATCATCACCTCTGGAATGGGCTGGGTGCAGCAAGAAGGTCAAACACGCCTTGAAATCCAGCCAGGGGATGTGGTGCAGATCCCTGCGAATGTCAAACATTGGCATGGCGCGACGAGCAGCACACCCATGACGCATATCGCCATACAAGAAGCCAACGCGGGCAAGGTGGTCACATGGCTAGAAAGTGTCTCCCCAGCACAATACGACAAGCCCTGAATCAAGCTTAGCGACTCTTCGTCAAATTTAGTTAAACCAAATCAAGCTAAAAACGCCATGACGCAATCTAAGGTGACTTCGATGAACATTAGTGTGACCGCAAACGGCAAAGCATATCGATTTACCCTCCTCGATAATCCAACGGCAAAGGATTTCTACGCCCGCTTACCCCTAAAACTCACGCTTAAGGACTATGCCAATACCGAAAAAATCGCCATGCTCGAGCCAAAGCTCACCAAAGCGCAGGCCCCAAAA
Organism: Shewanella sp. Shew256; assembly: GCF_002196695.1. Lineage (NCBI taxonomy): Bacteria > Pseudomonadati > Pseudomonadota > Gammaproteobacteria > Alteromonadales > Shewanellaceae > Shewanella > Shewanella sp. Shew256. The sequence goes on from NZ_NAJR01000004.1 coordinate 393,286, forward strand.
GGCACCAGCGCTAAACGCGGCGATATCACCTATTACGCCCCTTGGGGTAACTTAGCCCTGTTCTATAGAGACTTTGGCTATGCCGATGGCTTAATTCCGCTCGGTACTCTTAGTAACGAGACGAGTAAAGAGATGAGTGATGAATTTGTCGAACTGCTTAGCGGCAAAGATCTCGAGGTGGTGTTCGATAAACTGCCCTAACCATATAAAGCAAAACATAAAAGCAAAAAAGGCGACACTGAGTTCGCCTTTTTCTTTTAATTCCGATCATTTTCGCCGGTGATTGAGTTACTCGCCTACACTGTCGCCATTTAAGTACACAGTATCAGTGACGGCTTCAAACCAATCGACCGCTTTCCCCTCAAGCGCCTCTTGAACGGCCACATGCTGCATTGAGGATGATGCCGTTGCGCCATGCCAATGCCGCTTACCACAATTACACCAAATCAAATCCCCTGGGCGAATTGTAGTGCGCTCACCACCTTCACACTGGGTCCAGCCTTCACCTTGGGTGACCAATAGCATTTGCCCGAGTGGATGGCTATGCCAATGGGTTCGCGCGCCCGCGGAAAAGTTAACTACGGCCATACCCACCCGCGCGGGTGGCGGCGCATTAAATAAACTGCTGATCACCACCTCGCCGGTAAACCATTCACTCGGGCCTTTAATCGGTTGTTGTGTTCCTGCAGGGATCAGTGTCATGGATGCGGTTTCTAAGGTATTCATCAAAAACTCCTTTGCTGACGTTGTCTTAAGCTGATTTAAAAGTGATGGCGGCATGGGAAATGGTCCGCAAACCGCCCTTTTAACAAATGAGATAACCTTCTTAAGCCTAGAAGGAAGATGCCTGCATATCGATCACAAACCGGTAATGCACGTCGGATTTCTCCAGCCGTTCGAAGGCTTCATTAATCTGCTCCATTGTGATCATCTCGACCTCTGGCAAAATGTTCATTCGGCCGCAGAAATCGAGCATCTCTTGGGTCTCGGCAATGCCACCAATGAGTGAGGCGGCAATGCGGCGACGTCCCATCACCATAGGCACAGTATTCACTTCGGCAATTGGCCCCACTTGACCGACTAAGGTGAGCGTGCCATCCACATTCAATAATGGCAGGTATGGGGTAATGTCGTGCTTTGTCGGCACTGTATCGATGATAAGCTCGAAGCGATTAGCGGCTTGCTGCATACGCTCAAGATCTGAAGAGATCAAAAAGTCACTCGCACCGAGTTCGAGCGCATCGCTGCGCTTACTTTCCGAGCGGCTCAGTACAGTAACATGGGCGCCCATCGCGGCCGCAAGTTTGATCGCCATATGGCCTAGACCGCCCATACCAATGACCGCAACTTGACTGCCAGGCCCAACGTTCCAGGTTCTTAAGGGCGAATAGGTAGTGATCCCCGCACAGAGTAAGGGCGCGACTTTAGCAAGGTCGAGCGATGCTGGAATACTCAGCACAAACTCTTGGCGCACGACGATATGCTTGGCATAGCCACCCTTGGTAAGCTCTTGGGTGTGCCTATCGACACTGTTGTAGGTTTGGGTAAAACCCTGCTCACAAAACTGCTCTTCACCATGATGACAGTGAGTACATTCCTGACAACTGTCGACCATACAGCCCACAGCGACATGATCGCCCACTTTGTATTTGTTAACTTGGCTGCCCACTTGCACCACGCGGCCAACGATTTCATGGCCTGGCACTGTGGGATAAACCGTCCAGCCCCAATCGTTTTTCACTGTGTGTAAATCGCTATGGCAGACGCCGCTATAGAGAATTTCGATAGCGACATCGTTGTCGCGTAATTCACGGCACTCATAGTGATAAGGTTCTAGCGGGCTTTGCGCCGACGCTGCGGCATATCCAATGGTTTGCATATTTCATCCCCTGTGGATTGAGGCAGAAACGTAAAATGACACGCCTCTGCGAGAAATCATCAAGGCCAGCAAAAGCGCTGGCCCGTGAGCTAAATTACAAATACTGAGTGAAAAATTGCGTCAACTTATCGAAGGGGATTAGCTTCACTCTGTCATACAAGTCAACATGGCCAGCACCTTTTACCAGATAGAGTTCTTTAGGCTCTGCTGCGAGGCTGTAGGCTTCTTGGCTAAACTCCAGTGAGTGCGCTTCATCGCCAGCAACAAATAACAAGGGGCGCGGAGAAATCGAATCAATATCGTTAAATGGATAAAAATTCATAAACTTAGTGTTACTGCTCAGGGTCGGATGTGTCGTCAGCTCAGGCGATGATCCCGCTGGCGTATACTCTCCCCTTGGGGTGCGATAGAAGTCATAAAACTCCTTGGCAATGGGGTGAGAGTTTTCATCGATTTCATGGGGCGTACCGCCAGTGTATTGGGTTTGACCACCGCTAAACTCCACATAACGCTGCGCAGCCGCCTCGGCGATCATTTGTTTGCGCTGCGCTAAGGTCAACGACTTGCCATACAGATGACGGCTAAATCCGCCCATGTCATACATGCTGACGGTGGCAATGGCTTTCATGCGTGGGTCAATTTTCGCGGCGCTAATGGCAAAACCACCGCTACCACAGATCCCGAGCACGCCAATGCGCTCCCTATCGGCAAACTCGCTGGTGCCCAGAAAGTCTACCGCGGCGCTAAAGTCTTCGGCGTATATGTCTGGCAACACGGCATTGCGGGGCTTGCCCTCACTCTCACCCCAGAAGGATAAGTCGATGGCGAGGGTTACAAAGCCGCGTTCGGCCAGTTGCTGGGCATAGAGCACCGCACTTTGTTCTTTTACCGCGCCCATCGGGTGGCCCACGATAATGGCGGCGCTTTTTTCGCCCGCCTTCATACCCTTAGGCAAATACAGATTGCCCGTGACATTCATTTTGTATTGGTTTGGAAAAGTGACTTTTTGCATAGTCAGGGTTGCACTCCGATAAAAATTGTTAACACCATGGGATAAATCACCTTGATGGCCCGATGTTGCCGCTAAGGCCGGCATGCTTGTATTTATCAACAATGCCGAGATCAGCAATGCCGCCAAAGACAATGCACCGTTCGATGTTTTCATATTCAGTCCTTAATGGGGAACAGAGGTGTCACTTAGGCGATATACGTAAAATGCCATGGCAACTCATGCTGAAATTGTCGACAAAACGCCCAAGACATTGAAGCCATGAAACTCGTAGTTACTTGCCTAAAACTCCGAAAATGCGGAAATCATGTAGTGAGAGGTGAGGAAATCGAGGCCGGATAACGCAGCAATGTCGAGTTCGGCTATATGTATCGGTTTAACGCGAATAGCCGCAAGGGCAAATCTGGCGTACAAAAAGGCCAACAGGGAATCGTTGGCCTAAACGTTCAGTGGATATCGAACCTGTTGTGGGTTGCGGCGCTAACGGGCTTAGCAGACTATAACGCCACGCGGCTCATCTGGGTTTGGTGATAACGCAACCGAGCGATGGAAAAGGCGATTAATGCAAGCAGTGTTAATGACCCCATCACGACCCCCTGCCACTCGGCTTTATGCCAAAACAGCATCAGGTAAGGCCCGCCCAGCGCTGCGCCTAAGTAATAGCAACACAGATACAACGACGTCGCCTTAGCGCGGTCGCGACTCGCGCGCATCGCCACAAAGGAATTGCAGCAACTGTGGGTTAAGAAGAAGCCACAGGCCGTCATCAAAAAGCCTAGGCTAATCGTGACAGGGGTATCGAACAGGGTCAATAAACTGCCCAGTAACATCAAGCACCAAGAACATTGATATAACTTGTGCTGACCAAATTTTGCCAGCCACTTGGCGGTAAAATAGGAGGCCACGGTACCACTGGAATAACACAGGAAAATCAACGTCGCTTGGAAACGGCTCCACTCGTAGGGTGCGGCCATCAAATGCAATTGAATAAAGCTAAATTGATTCACCATCATCATAAAAGTGATCCCACCGATGGCATAGGCTAAACGCATCTGCGGATCGGTAAGGTGATGGCTAAAGCCATAAAAATCCTGTAATAAACGTGCCCGTTTTGAGAGTGTTGGCGAGGTAGTTTGTCCACCCGAGACCGCCTGCGCATCGGCGCCAGAAGGCAATAAATAACTGGCTAAGGCAACACCCGCAAGCGTGACTAAAAACAGCAGCCACATGGACTCTTGCCAAGATAAAAACTGCGACATCACCCCGCCCAGTAACCGGCCGACAATCCCACCGATACTGTTGGCCATGATGTAAATGCCCGCGGCTTTGAGCATAGTGCTTGGCGAGAGTTGCTCCTTAAAATAGGCCATGGCAATGGCGGGCACCGCTGCTAACAGCACGCCCTGTAAAAAGCGCACGTAGACAAGTGCATTAAAATCCCCAGCCCAAATCAACAGCAGATTCGACAGCGCCAGTAGCCAGAGACTCACGACAATCGGCGTATGGCGGCCAATTCTGTCGGACACGACCGCATAAATTAATAGGGAAAACGCCAGCGAAAAGCTGGTGACCGAGAGGATAAGCGTTGCCTGTGAGCCAGATACCGCAAAATGCTCGGCGATCAGCGGTAACATGCCCTGCATCAAATACAGATTGATATACACCACCACGGAAGCCACACACAGGGCCCACATCAGTCGGGTATCACGTTGTTTACTGTCGATAATAGTGTCTAACACGGCTTGCACTTTTGGCCTCGATAACGCATCACTCTCAGGATAGACAAAGATTAGCACTGGGCATAACATAACAATAATAGATAATTTATATTGAAATTATTGATTTTTGTTATAGCTAACAGTTGCGATGCGCCCTGTTGTCGACCAAGCCATGCGAGACACGACTGTACTGGGTTATGACGCCTTGTTAGCCCTTAAAGCACAGTGTAATCGTGTGTAAGTGCCCTCGAGCATAAATACCATCGCGTATAAGTGCTATTGCCAAAAATATGGATAATCATGGATATACGCCAACTTAAACATTTAGATGCGCTGGCCAATACCGGCAGTTTTACCGCGGCGGCCAAAAAGCTCAATATGGCGCAGCCTGCCCTGAGTCAAAGTATTAAACGGCTCGAGCAGTCGCTTGGGGTGATACTGATTAATCGCACCAGCAATAAGAATGACAAGCACCTCGCGCTCACCGCCGAAGGCTTAGTGCTGCACCAGCATGCCACGTTGATCCTAAAACAAATCAAGCAGGCGGAAGCGCAAATCCGCGCCATGGCGAATCTCACCTCGGGGGAAGTACGGATTGCAGTGCCGGGTATGCTGGGCTCCTTCTATCTGCCCTCACGACTTATGGCGTTTCGCCATCAATATCCCGAGTTAAAGCTGTCACTGTTCGAAGGCGGTACCCGTGACGCGCTGCGGATGTTACAGCAGGAAGAAGTGGATATTGCCATCATTACCGCACAGGATCTGCAGAGTGACTTCGATAGCCAATTGTTGATCCGTGAGCAGATGGTGATCGCCATGGGCGCCGAGCACCCGCTCGCCGATCATCCTGCGGTCAGCCTCAATGACTTCTTTGACCATGAATTAGTCATGTTTAAAACCGGCTATTTCCACCGGGAATGGATCCTCTCCCAAGCCAAAGAACTGGGTAAAAAGCCCAATATCGCCTTTGAGACTAACCTGATTAACTTAATCAAACAGATTGTCTCCCAGGGATTTGGGATCACCAGCGTGCTTGAAATGGCCATTAGTCCAAAAGATGACATTCTAGCCAAACCCTTTGACCCACCAGTGTTTTTAAATCTGCACATTGCGTGGAAAAAGCAGCGCCCCGTCAGCCAAGCCGACCGCGCCTTTGTGGAATTTTTAATGAAAAACCGCTAACAAAAAGCAATAAAAAGGGCCGATTGCTCGGCCCTTTTAATGCGTCCCCTAATAATTAAGGTGAAATAGGTTAACTCATAACAAGTTAGCGCTGTTTACGGCGACCAAAAGCAAATGGCAGCAGTAATAAACTTAACCAGCCTAAAGCACCACCGTCATCCTTCTTCGGCGGAGTATCGGTAATAGATACAGATACTAAGCTCGAATCACTATTGCCGTGGTTATCGGATACCGTCAGTTGGAATGACACGGTTTGTGCCGCACCATTCACACTTGGCGCCACTAAGTTTAATTTGGCCGCTGCGGGGTCAAAATTAAAGCTGGTGCCACCTAACTGAGTCCACTTGTAGGTCAGCGGATCATTGTTCGCATCCGATGATTTGCTTGCATCGATAAACAGCGGTTTACCTTCTTGTACTGAGGTTGGCGCTTCCACCTTAGCCACTGGCGCCACTTCAGCCACATCAAACTGGTAACTTTGCGTCAGGGTTTCTGACGAGGCATTGTTGACCTTGTTTGTTAGGCTTAACTGATTATCGACACTCGCCTTACGTGGTACCAACTCAAAGCTGATGTCTTTCGCGTCAGCGCCCGATGGCATCTCGACTGTCCAAGTGATCTTATTGCCATCCTGCTTACCGTCATGGCTGATGTTAGCCACTTCATGGCCTTCAGGCAGCAGAGCTTCTAAGTTATATACACGTGTTTCTTGGGTTCTGTTGGCTTCGATGCGGGTCTTCATCATCTTGGCCACACCTGGTGTCAACTGACCACTTAGCGCATTGCCCAGAGGCGACAACACATCATCACCCACACGTTCAAAGATAACGGGTAACTTGACTGGCGCTACCTTGTCATCACCCGTAGTGAGGGTCAGCATGGCTAAACCATCGTCACCCACTTTGAGCGCGTCCTTCCACGCCAACTTGACGTCGAAGTCTTTAGTATCGCCAGAAAGGGTCGCCGTCAGGTTATCCCCCGCGGTTTCGTTGTTGTAGAAGGTCAATTGTTTCAAACCAAACACGTCATCGGCCGTCGCGGATGAGGCGCTGTAGTTTTGCACAATCACATAGTAAGTGCCTTTAACAGGATTGTTGAGTAAGACACTTTCCTCTGAACCGTCTTTCGCCGATGAAGCCACTCGAGCAAGCTTACTACCATCGTTTTTATCGAGTAGCACGTACATATCGAGATCAGGCGACGTGGTGTAGCTAATCGATGCACGGAAATACAGTGCATTTTCATTCACGTCAAACTTAAACACTTTGACCCCATCGGCAAGATCATCAGTGTATGAGGCATTGTTCGAGTCTTGCTTCACGCTTGACTCAATGGTTTGGCTAAGCTTTAGGCCCGACACTTCGGCGCCAACGCTGGCAAAATCAACCGCCTTTAAGCCTTCAAGATTGATTTCATCCGCATTACGGGTCGCTTCAATATTCACCAAATTGGGCAGATTACGCTTACCAATCTTAGCGGCAATCGGCATAGTCGCCGTTGGGAAGCTGGTCGACTCGAGCACTAAGTTGCCAAAGCCCCAATCTGCGCCCACTTGTGTCACATCGGCGGTCACGGTAATGGCTTGGCTCGCACCTTTTTTCAGGGTAAAGCTTTCAGGCGATACCGTTACGGCTAACTTATCGGTCACCGCTTGGCCCTTCGCCGTCCAGCTACCATCTTGAGTTGCGGTTACGGTACGGGTCCAAGTACAGGTGTTCACGCAGCGAGAATCGGCCATGCTAGGCACGTTTAACTTACGTGGGTCACCGTTCACGACTGGGTTAGCAATTTCATAGTTCAGTGCACTTTCGTCCATCACTAAACCGGTTTTAGCCGCTAAATCCACACGAATACGGCCAGCGCCCACATCGAACGGATCGGCAACGGTTTTAGCATCGGCTTTTTTCATCGCCTGCGCGGTCGTAGCGGTCAGCATTAATGCAGAGCGGATATTGTCCGGCGTCCAGTCCTTGTGCAGTGACTTTAACAGCGCGCCCGCACCCGCAACATGGGGGCTTGCCATGGATGTGCCCGACATCAAGGTAAAGTCGGCAGGATTTGTGCCCGATTTATCATGGCCAAATTGCTGATCAGCATAAGCAGCGTAAATGTCCGTACCCGGAGCGGCCACCGAAGGTACGATCACATCATTGGTCGCATTTGGGCCAATCAGTGAACTGGCAGATAACACATCGGCCTCGCGGCTAATCACTTGCGGTGTCGGGGTTAAGGTTAGCTCAACGGCTGGATTGGCGGCCATGGCCTCGAGTAAAGCTACGCCATCGGTATTACCAATGAATACCGCAGGGACATTTAACTTCTCTAATGCCGACATGGTTAAACGCGCATTGCCTTCACCATCACGGTTGTACACGATCACCGCTTTAGCGCCCGCGGTTAATGCACTCGACACTTTAGTAGCGAAATCACATGAACCGCGTTTGATAACGGCAATTTTGTCTTTAAAGGCATCGGCAGGGAACACTTTACAGCCTTCCACATTGGTCGCATCAATCGCGCCTGCAAATACGGGTAGCCCTTTCACGACGTCGGTTTGCACAGGGCCTGAGCCTGGGGTGAATTCAAAGGTCTTACCATTAAATTCCAGCTCGCGTACCACTTCACGATTGTGAGTCGAGTTAGCGACTGAGGTATACCAAGGTGCGTTTTTAGACGATGAATAAGGTACCTGCTCGATGTTTGCCCGGGTGTTGCCCGCCGCAACCGCAGCAAAAATACCGGCATTACGCGCCGCTAAGAAGCCCTGCTCCGTCGCGCTGTTCCATGGATTGCCGCCGCCACTGATAGAGAAGTTAATCACGTCCACGCCATCTTTAATCGCATCATCAATCGCTTTTAAAATCGGCGCCGTTGCACAGCCACTGTATGTATCTTCTTGATCACCTGGCTCACAGACTTGATAGGCAATAATGTTTGCATGGGGCGCCACGCCGGACATTTGCGCAAACGTTAAGCCAGTCGGGATACCCGAACCTTCGAGTTTACCTACTTCTCCCTCAACATAAGGTACATTGAGTAATATGTTGCCTGCCGCGGTGCTGGCCACGTGCGAGCCATGGCCACCGTAGTCTTCGCCGTTTTTAGCGGGCGGCGTCGCGCCGAAAACCTTTTCGTCATCATAGATATCGGTGATTTCAGGGTAGCTGCGCACACCAATCAACTTGTCGTTACACATGCTGGCAAAATCGGTTTTACAGTCACCCACATAAATCCCTTGGCCTAAGGGGTTGGTGTGATCGTAACCATCTTCACCCACATCGGCGAAAGAAGCGTGATCAGAGTTAATCCCTGAGTCGATAATCGCCACAATCACGCCTTCACCCATGGCCTTAGTGCCCGTAGCACTACCGTCCCACACCTTTGGGGAGCCGATCAGTGCCTGACTCACATCGGTTTCGAGCTGTTCGATTTTCTCGCGCTCGATATAAACCACTTCAGGTAATTCGGCCAGTTTGATGGCTTGAGCCTGAGTCATACGCACGGCAACACCGTTGATGGCGTATTGGTAAGTGGTCAGCGGCTCAAGACGGGTACCAATGGCCGCGCTGGCGCTCGTTAAAAAGCGCTCTTGCTTGACCTTGAGGAAACTGACGTAATTTTTGACTTCAGGTGCGGCGGCGTTCAGTTTGACATTGCCTGTCTTACCGGTGCTTTTTGCCTGTGAGGACGACTGTACATGTTGTGGGCTGGTGGCCTTAAAGCCTGGAATATCCCCTTGATAATTCGCGACCGCGCTGTCACGCAATCTCACGATATAGGTATATTCTCCCTCGGCTAAATCTGGCTCAGGAATAAATTTTACATCTTGGTTATTAACCGCGGTTAATTGACCTCGGGTAGAATCATTTGATAATTCGGCTGGAATATCTAACTGTAACGTTTCACCGGTTGGCGATAATACGGTTTGCGCATTTGCTGCAGCCGACAGCAATGCCATAGACACTGCTAGTGCAATTTTTGTTTTCATGTTCGCTTCCTTCGCTATATTAAAATTACTACCGAAAGTTCCATTTTTAATATTTATTCAGTACGGCAACATCATTAAATGGCTGTAACTGAGAGAACTTTACCGCAGCGTTTTAACACGCAACGATACATATTGAAACACCTTATTAACCGGATAATTACCCATAAAATCAATTAATAAGAATGTCGTTCTCAATAAATATTCATTGTTTAACGGTTAACGGAATGCGAGATGGTTTATGCTGCGAAAGGGAATGTTAGCAAGCGCTTAAAAACCAAATAAAAATTCATTATCACTCATTAATAAATCCTTTGCTTAATTGATAATTAACAGTATGAATAACTGATAAATCAAGATAAAAACGGATTAGATTTAAATGAAATAATTTCAAGCAGACATAATTTTTCACAATTAAGGCTGTGATGAGTTAGAGGATTACATGGACAAATTACAGGCATATGATTTAACGAATGTCGTACTTATTTAGCAAACTTATTGTCCATACAAAACACACAGAACGAAATACACAGAACGAAATACACAGAACGAAATACAGAGTATGGACATCCGATAAAAGAAAAGTGGAAGAGTGAAAAACAAGCAATAAAAAAGGGGATTGACTCCCCTTTCGAAAAAACACCTTCACCATCCTGCCAATAGGCTTTAAAACACTCAGCCTAGGGCTCAGTGCGTACCGCTTTCATCAGTACTTCAGTGGTGTATTTATCATTATTAATCACAGGGAAGCGGTCATAGGTTTGAAAAATCACCTTGTCCTGATACTTGATCATGGCCACTACGCCGTAATTAATGCGTTTATCGATTGATTGCGCCGGTAATAAGAACTTAAATGGCACAGGCGCCCTAGCGATATTAAAGCTCTTTTGGGCAATGATGACGCCGGGCGTGTTCAAATCGATAATCGCAATGGTAATTTCACTGCCTTGGGGCAGGAGAATTTTTTCCAAATAGCCCGCAGCCCCGTTCACCACCACCGGAGGATCGGGTTGAACCGTCACGCAACCACTTAAGACAAATGACACCAGTAAAAATGAAAGAAACAACTTTATTTTCATCAACATATTAACTTCCTTTTACCATACGGATCAGCCCCTCTTGGGTCGTCGATGCGACAAGCTCACCCTGCTGATTAAAAAATTGGCCTCGTACGTAACCCCGTCCGCCGCTGGCGGTGGGACTGTCGATACTATAAAGCAACCATTCTCCCATATTAATCGGGCGATGGAACCACATCGCATGATCGATTGTTGCCATGCGGATCCCCGGCGTTAAAAACGACACTCCATGGGGCTGAGCCGCCGTGACTAAAAAGTTAAAGTCAGAGGCGTAGGCCAGCAAATATTCGTGAATATGGGCATCCGTTGGCATTGGCCCATTCGCCCTTAGCCACACATAGCGATAGGGTTCGGTTTCTTTAGGCGCGAAGGGATGCAAAGGATTGACTAATCGCATCTCAATCGGCGCGTCTTCCATAAACTTTTCCAGAATGCGCGCGGGCACTTTATCCCTTAAGGTCATCGCCAGCTCGTTTTGATTCAATAAACCTTCAGGGCCCGGCACCTCCGGCATTTTGGCTTGATGGTCAAAGCCCGCCTCGGGTTCTTGGAACGAGCAGGTCATATGAAAAATCGGCCGTCCCTTTTGTATTGCGCTCACGCGTCTGGCACTGAAACTGCCGCCGTCTCGCATATTTTCCACTTCATAGACTATGGGCAGCTTTTCATCCCCTGCGCGTAAAAAATAAGAGTGTAGCGAATGCACTTTACGCTCGGCTGGCACGGTTTGCTTAGCGGCGCTCAGGGCCTGCCCCATCACTTGGCCACCAAATACATGCCCAAATCCTAAGTCTTGGCTTTGACCACGAAACAGCCCGATTTCAATTTGCTCGAGGGATAATAATGATAAGAGATCGTCTAATACCTGACTCATGGGATCCTACTGAAAATTAGCAACTAATGCCCAAGGGTAACTCAGTTAGACTAGGGCTGACCAGTAGAGAGTCGATAGCTTATTGCATCTTGTGGCTTCTGCACGCCCAAAGCACTACTCAATCTTAATATGATGCTCAAGGGCACTCTGTTTTGACCAAGCCAACACTTTATCTTCGCCGCAGGTATGCAGATTAATCGGAAAGGCATAATGCAACTCAGGCCAGTACTTGACCAGTTTATCGGGTGTGCACAGCCCCTCACTGAAATAAATGGACTGAAATTCGGCAAACATCCCATGACTCACGCTGCCCGCCCCCGCAAGCAAATGTTGGCCATTCGGTGCGGCACGACTGACTAAAAATGCCATGGTCGCCGTGACCGTATCAAAGGAAAACAGCGGTTGAATCGCTGGCGCTAAGTGTTTATGGGTCATGGCCGTGAGTGCCTGCGGGCACAGACTATTGATATGGATGTTATATTGCTCGCCCTCTAAAGCAAGGCTATTCACCATACCGACGAGGGCCATCTTGGCGGCGCTAAACGGGACCTGATGTAAGTCGCCAAACAACGCCGACACCCCTGTGGTCATCAAAATTCGGCCATAGCCATGGGCCTTCATCAGCGGCCAAATTGCTTGAGTCAGATAAAAGCTACCATACACATCCACATCAAACTGTCGCTGCCAGTCGGCTTGTTGAATATGCTCGAAGGAGCACGCGCCGTAAACCCCGGCGTTATTGATCAAAATATCCACGCGTTGCCAATCTTGCTGTAGGCGATGCACCATCGCCTTGACGTCATCCTGCTGGCTAACATCCACTTCAAAATACAGGCATTCTCCCCCGAGCTTCAAAATGGCCTCATGGGTTTGCTGCAGTTCTACGTTAGTTACCTGAGTTAAGTTAGAAGAGCTAGTTGCCCTCAATGCCTCACCTTGGGATGGACGTCCCTTAGGTTGGTCAACTAATACCAATTTGGCGCCCCGCTCAGCCAACATAATGGCATAGGCTCTCCCTAGCCCGGAGCCTGCTCCCGTTACCAACGCCACTTGATTATCGAAACGCATCCTATCGTATCCTTATCATTGACATTAACGCTGAACGCCACACTTGACCATTCACCTCACAGCTCTGGTTATTGCAAAAATAGGGGTGAAGTTCATCGGCTTAACCGATGTTCGGCTGTGGATCACAGGAGATATAAAAACACAGGCATAGTGGATTTTCTTTGAACTTGACGACAAATCTTTCCCCTGAAAGCGAAACATCTGTGCGCCAATTCAAACTCTATTACATGCGTGTATTAGATAGTACTCACTTTAACGTAATTTCTTGTTATGCTATGACGCTGTTCACTACCCAATTCTTTTCTTAGATAACGACTGGACATCATGAATCCTTGGATTTTAGCCATCAGGCCCCGCACCTTACCCGCGGCAATCGGTCCCCTGTTAATTGGTAATATTCTAGCACTGCACCTTGAGCGTTTTAGCTGGTTAATTGCCGCCACCTCGATGTTGTGTGCCATCCTATTGCAGATCGCCGTTAACCTCGCCAATGACTACTTTGACTTTAAAAACGGTATAGATACCGCCGAACGGATCGGGCCGGTACGCGTGACCCAGAGTGGCATGATCCCCCCCCATAAAGTACGCAATGCGATGATCCTCTGCTTAGTGCTGGCATTAACCGTAGGCTCGTATTTGATTTGGCATGGCGGCTGGCCGATTGCGATTTTAGCGGCGGCGGCCATTTTAGGAGCCCTCGGCTACAGCGGCGGCCCCTATCCTCTGGCATCACACGGGCTAGGTGAAGTCGCCGCCTTCGTGTTTTTTGGTTTAGTGGCCGTGGTCGGCAGTTATTATCTGCAGGCGGGTGATACCAATATGAATGCTTGGCTACTTGGCTGTGCGATTGGCTTATTTAACGCCGCCATTATGTTGGTCAACAACACCCGAGATATTCGTACCGACACCCAAGCGGGCAAACATACGCTCGCGGTGAGGATTGGCGAGGCGCAGGCCAAAGTCTTGTATCAAGCCTTAATTTACTTGCCCTTTGGTTTAGTGATCGCGGGATTCTTACTGGGCATTCTGCCGGGCTTACCGGTACTGCTCGCGGGGTTATCCCTGCTTATCGCCCGTAAACTCAGCAGCGATTTCTATGCCGTATCGGGTGAAGCACTCAATCCACTGCTAGGACGCACGGCAAAACTCACCATGATTTTCAGCACCCTATTCAGTGTGGGACTGGTGTTTACCGCCTAAATGGGAATATCAACGTCTCGGGATTGCCTCAGAGTTGAGTTAAAGACCAGCCCGCAAGGCGGCTAGGTTCAAATAGACCAGGCTTAAGATACAAAAAGGTTCGTCACTATGCGTTTAATACGCAAGATGACGAACCTTTTACTTTTAGGGGCAGATTAAGACCAGAGATAACCCGATATTGCCGTGTTAAATAACACGCCACTAAATTGATGTGTGGCTTTTGGCGTCTGCAAATGCGCCGCCCCAAAACACACATGCAAAGGAATTAAGTGCTCTTCCCTTGGGTGGCTAAAACGTGCCTCCGGCGCCGATTGCCAATCGATTAACTGTGCCTTGGCGTGGCTATCGCCTGATGTCACTACATCCGTTAACCAAGTATCAAACCCTTGGCTGCGAGGCAACACCTTAGGATCGCCGGAGAAAAACGCCCGCATATTGTGAAACGACATGCCTGAACCGACAATCAACACCCCTTGCGCTCGCAATGTCGCAAGAGCCTCGCCGATAGAGATATGGGCGCTCGGGTCGAGGTGCTGCACTAAGGACATTTGCACCACAGGAATATTCGCCTCCGGATACATCAACTTAAGTGGCACAAAGGTGCCGTGATCGAATGCGCGCTGATTGTCGAGCCGCACCTCGATTCCACTTGCATTGAGCAAACCAGCAATAGTTTCGGCAAGCTGCGGCTCACCGGGCGCGGGATAAGAAAGCGTATAGGCCTCAGGTGGAAAGCCATAGTAATCGAACAACATGCCAGGATGTGGATGGCTCGACAGTGTCACCTGCGCCTCTTCCCAGTGTGCCGTCACCAATACAATGGCCTTGGGTGTCGGGATAGTATCTGAAACCTTGGATAAAAATGCCCTTAACTCCAGATGATTTGCATCATTGAGTAGCGGTAAAGGCCCGCCACCATGGGGAACAAATAACACTGGCATTAGAGCGGAATGTGCTTGCGTCATAATAAACTTCTCTTGATGAAACCGTTAGTTGTCACTTGTAATCAGACCTTGCCAGTCTTGTGGCTAAGATTAGAAAGCTGCTTTCATGTCCACCAACTGACGTTGAAAACGCACTAATCTATCAACGGTTTCATCGAGCTTGATGATTAAAAACAACAGCGCAGATAAAGACAGTGCGGGTAACGCGCTCAGGGTGGTTTCGTAATTAAAGTGGTAGTAAATGGCCCCCATCATCACCGACAGTAATACCGTCGCCGACAGGACTCGATATTCACGCCAGCCAATGCCAATGGCGCCCAGCACTTCAATCACACCGATAAAGTAGCCAAAACCCGTTGGCAAATTCATCACGCTAAAGGGCACATGGAAAAACGGCACGCTGAGTAACTTGCCCATGCCCGAGAATAAAAACACTATGCTCA
Source organism: Shewanella sp. Shew256 (assembly GCF_002196695.1). Taxonomy (NCBI): domain Bacteria; kingdom Pseudomonadati; phylum Pseudomonadota; class Gammaproteobacteria; order Alteromonadales; family Shewanellaceae; genus Shewanella; species Shewanella sp. Shew256. The sequence continues at coordinate 408,667 of NZ_NAJR01000004.1, forward strand.
TCGCCAGCGTCACCACCACCGCCGCACGATTTAAGGTATTGGCACAGATAAAGAGTTTTTGAGGGTCAGTCTCGGCAACGGTTTTATCTGCATTGCCTTTGGCTAAACATAATTGATTTATCGACATAACTACCTCATTACTCATCTCTTTTAGCCCCTGTTCAGCATTAACCCTCGCTAAACGGCACCCTAAACGCAAAGTAGTGGACTCGCATTGAGCCCACTACTGTCATATGGCGGAATTATGCGCCCACAAAAAATAAATAAATATGGAATAATATCTAACATCTCCTAAAATAATTCTTTATTTGTTTAAGAGTCTTGCCATGACCTTAGAACAACTGCTGATGTTCAATACCGTCGCCCTCGCCGGCTCACTAAAGGCCGCCAGTGACAAACTTCATAAGACCCAACCGGCGATCAGTCAGAGCATTAAACAGCTGGAATCCCAGTTAGATTTAGTGCTGTTCGACCGCCAAGGGTATCGCTTAACGCTCACTCAAGAGGGCCGAAAGCTGTTGCAATACGCCCAGCGCGTGTTGAATGAAGCGCAGGAGATGCGACAAGTCGCTAAGCATTTAGCTAAAGGTAACGAGGCCAGTATCACCTTAGCCTTCGAAGCATCCTTTAATCTTACCCGCATCTTGCCGATACTGGAGCGCACACAAAATGAGTTCCCTCACACTCAAATCATTCTTAAACAAGAATATTTAACCGGCGCGCTCGAAGCCTTAAATCAAGGCAAAGCCGATATTGCGATTTCAGCGGGCGGCATTGATCCTGTCCGTTCCAGCCAATTTGAGCTGGCCTACTTATTTTCAGGTAGTCTGTTGGATGTGGCCTCACCGCGCTTGCTGAGTCGGCACCCCACTCTAAGCCATGTGCGTGAATTGGTGAACGAGTACCAAATTGTGATCCAAGATACTGGCACTGGCACCGCCAATATCGAATTTGGGGTGCAAGCTGGGCAGCGCCGTTGGTACGTTAATGATTTTTATACGAAGAGAATGCTCATTCAGAGCGGCATGGGCTGGGGAAAATTACCACATTATTTGGTGGAACAAGCCCTCGCGGATGGAAGCCTATTACCACTGGAACTGCGCGAAAGGCAAAACCTTATCCAACTCGATTACTATGTGATGCGCCCGCCCCACTCGCCATTAGGCCCAGTGGCACAGGCACTGTGGAAAAACTTAGTCCAATTAGCCGCAAAGCAAAGCGTCTAAGCAATCTAGGTATCATACGCTCAAGATATGTCGACTGAATAAGCATTTATGGAGCAGCCGCAGAGCTAATGACTGAGCAGATTCAACCACTCTTGGGGACTTGCCAAAATAAATTGATACTCGCCGCCATCAATCAAGGTGATTTTTATCGCATCAGAGGTCACAGGTAAAATACCTCCGCCCTTACCCCAACAGGATTCAACCTTGGCGATATCTTTTCTTTGCAGCTGATAAGGCCCAAGTCTTAAGGTTTTATTGTAGGGGGAGAAACAAACCAGCTGCTCGGTGACACTTAGCTGGCCATCGGCTCGCGCCACACCATCTTGCGCCGTCGCGATAGCTGACTTGATTAGGCTTTCTTGAATAGTCTGATTTTCTTGCATAGTTTCACTCCATTGAATAGTACTAATAGCTTTATTCCAACTTACCAAACACTGCAGCTATTTCAAGTTTAACGATATTCACTTCCACGATACGACTTACGACGGGCTGTTACGATAGCCCCTCAATTTAGGCACTAAAGCTGATGCATTCAGTATTCATTATGCTGATTCAGTAAGTGTCTATCGTTGGTTTATCCTGCCATCTGCGGCCACTGTGACCTAATTTGTCCGACAGACCGCTTAATCATTCTTATCCCGTGAATAAATTCACTCAGCGTTGATAATAAACAACTGACCAAAAATCAAACTGCTCGCCTTTGGCGGCGCACCAATCCGGAAACGGCTCAACCCCAGCAAGAGTAGAATACTCCTCCCAGCAATTGATCATCGACAGGTAATAATCATACCTGTTTTGCAGCCTTGATTTACTCTCCTGCGTTTGTAACCGCGTGATTAATGCTTGTGCTGACGCTAGCGAGTCTTTTGCCCGCGATATATCCCCCAGCAATACAGATTCAGATAAATGGTGGGTCTGAAAATCGACACTGTTTAAATGGGACAACGCGACTTGAGTGAGGCAAATTTCATCGGTAGGCTCGAGCGCCAACGCCCTTTCATAGGAGGAGATATCCTCGCCAATGAAGCCTAACCATTTGTTGGGGATGGGATTATTGGGCTCATCTAATGCCCATTGGGTTAGCACGCCTTTAAGCAAGACGATAAGGGGATAAGCGAGTAACTGGTGTGTTTCACGGTGCCAAAAGCCTAAGGAGGATAGCTCCTCCGCCATTTGCCTCTGCTCGGCCAAGGGCTGGGTTTTACAGTGTGATACGAATTTATTTACCGTCGCAATCGCTTGCTTCTTTAGTCCTTGCTCTTTTTGCAGGCAATATTGACCAAAAAGTTCATACCCCTTCCGGGCAGAATACAGGGCCCCTATCGCCTTTAATCCTTCAAAGTTGTCGCTATTCCAGTAGTTCATAGAGGTGTTTAAGTTAGTAGCTTGATTTAGGTGTTTAAGTTAGGCGTTTGAGTTAGGTGCTTGAGCTTCGTGGTCTTCACCAACAAGGTATCTTCGGTCAGTAAAAATATACCCCTTAAGCGCAGATTGTAATCGCCAAACCCATCTGAAACCAAATGATTTACCATTAAGCAGTTAACTACCCACGGTTTTTATCTCAACTTGGCCACTTTTATCACTGCTATTGAGCAGACCTCCAAAATAATAAAGGGCCTTGCGGCCCTTTATTCGATGTTAACCTAACAAGATGATTATTGGATTTCTTGCTTGGCGAGTGCGCGGTCAAGTTTGGCGCGCTCAACCTCTGGTGAGGCTTTAATCGCTTGAATTAAACCGAGCAGATCTGTGCCCTCTTCGGCGGCAAGCAACAATAAATTGTTGTTATTTTGCCAATCTACTTTTAGACCATGGGCCTTAGCAAAATCGGCAGCCGACACACCAGGTTTTAACTTAACCACTAATTTACCGGTCATTTCGGCAAAGGCCTTACCCGATTGGGTGACCACTTTTTGCCCTTTGACCAACTGCTTAGCCTGCATGACCCCTGACTCAGTTTTTACAAAGTAAGGCGTATCCAAACCTAAAAACTCAGCACGACTAACCTGAAAACCCTTAGACTCAGTTTGAGGTTCAGTAAATTCGACTTTGTCATGCGCCATCGCCTGCACCGACAGTGAAAGGGCCACAGCCACTAACGATAAATTTAACGCTTTCATTGATTACTCCTTAAGATGCAGACTTGGCAGCATGGCCATGGAAACGAATTGACCAACCTTTCAGCTTGCCATCGGCTTCGTTAGGGATAGAGATATAGCCTTGATCGTATTTAACAAATCGATAGCTACCGCTATTCACATCAATCAGCTTGATTGTCCATTCACCTTTTGATGATTCGCCATAGAAGGCATTCGATAACATAGGAGTTGCATCGTAGCCAGTGACCAGATCATCTGGGTCAGTTTTATCCATCACACCTTGGTAAACTAAACCGTTATAAGGTGTCATCAACACACTCTTAGTACCCGAAGGTGAAATCAGCTCGACCGCTAAATCCGGTAGACGTAGGTGGTCGGCAGTCAGCTCAATCTGTACGGCTTCAATCACTAAATCGTCTGCGACCACTTGGGTATCAGTCACACCATTGACGTCCGCATCGGGGATAGCCTTAGTGAGTTCAGGGCTTGCTTGCCACTCAGTGACCACATAGTCACCTAAATCTTCGGCATAGGATTTAGCCAGTTTAACGGCTTCGGTAAGATCCACACGACCAAAACCATAGAGGTTATGGAAAGAGAATCCAGCCGCGTTTTGCAACCAGCCAGGGATAGCCGTGTACACTGGAGCGGCTTCACCCTCACCTATGGTCACAGTTTTAGGTGCAATATCCGCATCTACTTTGGTTGCAGTCTTGGCGAGGATATAGCGAACATCACGCCAAGAGAGATCTGGATTCGCACTCATGATCACCGCCACCGCGCCCGAGGTATTTGGCGCCGCAGACGAGGTGCCGTTCATGGTCGATGTGTAGTCACAGTTAGGGTTTAATGGGTTCAACCCACCGTGGAATGGCGTGCTCGGTCTATCTTCAGCAATCGCGGAACCATTCTCACATCCCATACGGTCGGTAGTCACAATTGCAGGATCGTCATCACCATATTCACCACCCGGTGCAGTGACGAAAATGTTCGAACCCACAGATGAGTAGCTTGAGAGCTCGCCCTTAGCGTTAATGGCACTGACCACTAAGTTATACACGTTAGCATTGTCAGAGGACATGTTGGAGTTATGGAAAGGTAAGCCATGGTTAGCAGGCTTTTCCGCCGTTGCAGTGAAGTAATCCCCAGGCAACCAGAAGGTGCGGTAACGGTAGTAGTTATAGCCGTTGCCCGCAGATTTAACGAAAATACTGCCTTTACCATCGAAACTTTGGGTTGCAATATCTTGATAAACTTCGGTTTCATCCTCATCAAAACCATGGGGGAATGGCACGCTGTAACCATAGCTTTGGTTAAAGACTCGCGCGCTATCACTATAGGCACTGGCACCATGTGATTTAGCAAAGTTTTCAAATGTTTGAACGTTCTCGACTTTACCCGTTGGGTCTTGGTCTAAAAAGTTAAAGCCAATCAACTTAGCCTTAGGCGCAACACCACGACCGCCGATGCCATTCCAGCCCTCGGCCGCAATAATCCCACCAACGGCAGTACCATGGCCCGATTCACCCGAGAAAGGCGTTGGGTCAACTGTACCGGTAATCAAATTATAAGAACCGCCATTGACCGTATTGTTCATCAAGTCTGGATGCGCAATCTCTAAACCATCGTCCACCACAGCAACGGTAATGCCCTGTCCCATGGCATTATCTGAAATCGCACCGCTCACATTCATATCTTCACCGGCCACACCGCGGTGAGCCGCAAAGGCATTCTGCCCGGTGTTTTTTAAATGCCATTGGTAGGTAAAGAGGGGATCGCCATGCTTAATATTGATTGTCAGATTGGCTTCAGCCTGTAATTGACCGTCGGAGACTTTGAACCGAACCACTTCAGTCCCTTCGCTGGCATCGGATGCATAGGTAAATTCGCCAGTGTTTTTATTCACTAGCGTAAAGGTGCCCAGTTTAAGATCGGCCGGGTCAACCAATGAATAGGTCAAACCACCTTCGGCATCGCTCGCTTCTAGTTTTCCAGTAAACAGCATCGACTGTGACACATCAACAGTCATATCCGCCGTGGTCGGGGCAGTATTCACTTTAGGCACAGGTGCCGGAGCCTTCTTATCATCGCTCCCACAGCCAGCCAATAAGGCCGCCGTGATGCTCAATGCAACAATGGACATACGCATAGTAGACATTCCTTCTTGTCATTACTTATTGCAACTTAATTTGGCGTGATAATTTTGATTAATCTTATTCCGCATTAAGTTCTGTTATTTTAGTTATTCCCTATGATTCCCGATAAAACACAAGCACCAAATAGGAAGCAAAGATTTAACACGGAAGAAATGATTGTGAAAAGGAATATAAATAGAATGGTAGACCGATTAAATATTAATGATTATTTTATCGACAACATCAAAAAGAAACCAAGATAAGTTAAAACGAAGCATATCGGAGCTAAACCAAAGTAAAACAATGAGTTATACAATATTAAATCATTTTAAATTTACAGTATGACAAACAGTTAAACACACATACTTTTTTACATTTTTAAATATTCAAATCCTTTTATGATGTTACATTTATAAAAATAACCATACTATAGATATGGTAAATAATATAAGTAAACACCATAAAATTAACATTTAAATAACATGCAGTATTTATCAAAATAAAGCCAAGCAATAAAAAAGCCCCTATTTAGGGGCCTTTGTACGATTTATTTAGAGTTTAATTAATACCCTGTTTGGGGCACTCCAATCTAAATGATATTTCTCGCCAGCGGGCTTATCTAAGCGCTCAAAGGTATGGGCACCGAAAAAGTCCCTTTGACCTTGAAGCAAGTTTGCTGGCAGGGTCTCGCTGCGGTAACTGTCGTAATAGGCCAGTGCCGAACTAATACAAGGTACAGGGATCCCTTGCATCACAGCCGCCGCTACAGCACTGCGCCACTCAGTTTGTTTTTCCGATAAGGTAGTTGCAAAGGTGTCTGCCATCAATAAACAGCTTAAGTCCGCATCCGCTTGATAAGCTTGAGTGATCGATTGCAAGAAGGTCGCACGAATAATACAACCCGCACGCCAAATCTTAGCGATTTCAGCAAAATCGAGCTGCCATTTTTGCTCCTGCGCCGTCATCGCCATCAGTTGGAAACCCTGGGCGTAGCAACACACTTTCGCGCAGTAGAGCGCACTCTCTAAGGTATCGATTAAACTGGCTTTTTGAGCATCATCCATCGCCACTGAGGCAGGACCTGCGAGCTTTTTACTGAGCTCAACACGGAGGGATTTTTGGGTGCTCACCGCGCGAGCATAAACCGCTTCGGCAATGGTGGGAGCCGGGCAACCAATTTGCAAACTGCTGACCGCAGTCCAAAGCCCGGTGCCCTTTTGCCCAGCTTTATCGAGGATCATCTCAACTAACGGCTGACCGGTTAGTGGATCCGCCTGTTTGAGTACTTCGGCGCTGATCCCCATCAGATAGCTATTTAAACTGCCCTTATTCCAGCGTTCAAACACCTCACCCACTTGTGCTGCACTCATGCCTAAACCATCGTGCATTAACTGATAGGCTTCGCAAATCAGTTGCATATCGGCGTATTCAATCCCGTTATGCACCATTTTCACATAATGCCCGGCGCCAGCAGGACCAATATAGGTCGTGCAAGGCTCACCTTCGGTCACGGGATTACCCGGCTCAAAACGCTCAATCGGCAGCCCTGTTTGAGGAGCAACCTTAGCGGCAATGGCCTTCCAAATCGGCGCCACATGCTGCCAAGCCCCAAGATCGCCACTTGGCATTAAGGAAGGGCCAAAACGGGCACCGACTTCCCCACCAGAAACCGCCGAGCTGAAGAAGATAAATTTCCCTTGGTAACGCTTTTCGCGCTCAACGGTGTCCGTCCAAAGACTGTTGCCCGTATCGATAACGATATCGTCCGCTTCGATGCCGGCAGAAATCAAGGCATGACATACCCCATCCACAGGCGCACCCGCAGGGACAGACAGCACGAGAATACGGGGGTGAGCGAGGCTTGCTAACATTTCTGAAAGATTAGCACAGCCAGTAATACGCAGTTCCTGTCCTACACGTTCTTGTTTTTCTTGCTGTAAAACACCGTTGACTTTAACAGGATCGAGGTCGAAAGCACTGACGCTATATTGATTGTCGGCAATGTTTAGCGCGAGGTTTTTGCCCATCACGCCAAGGCCAATCACGCCAATGTCATTAAGATTGCTGTGGTTTTGCATTATATAATTCCCACGGGTCACAGAGGTTAGAAATAACCAATTTGGAGGTGTAATTATATCGGGCTTTGTAACTTAATTACCAGAGACAATAGACGATGCATACGATTGGCAATCCCGATTACAGCCTAAGATGTGTTGTTTTTTCAGGAGAATATTCCTAGATCTCATTAAACATCTTTACCAATCGTATACATCTGGGCGAACTCTTCCCTAGGGAAGTAAATGGATTAATGAGCGAGTTTTAAGCCGAGCACGCCAAGCAAAATGAGGATTAAGCTGGCGATTTTCAGCAGGCTCACGCCCTCACCTAACAGAATAATGCCCGCAATTGCCGTGCCCATGGCACCTATGCCGACCCAAACGCCATACGCCGTGCCTATCGGTAGCTGTTTAACCGCCAGCCCCAACAGCAGCACACTCACTGTCATGGAGAATACAGTAAACACACTCGGCCAGAGGCGGCTAAATCCGTCGGTGTACTTAAGCCCGATCGCCCAACCAATTTCAAATAGTCCAGCAAGAATTAATAGAAACCAGCTCATAGAGAACTCCCATACGGGGTCGTCCCCAAATTGATATCGGCGTATTTAGGGTCGTCCCTAAGCCGTTGTGAAATGTGTAATGTCGCTAACAATTTGAATCTAGATATAAAGCTTAAGATCCAATTCCTTAATAGTGCTCCGTAAAGACTTAACTATTAAGTATGCGGGCTAGACTAGCAAATAGTGATATATAAGAGCAAGCCTTGGGCTCCAGCGATTTCTCCCAAAATAAAAGCGATAGCCTGATGGGACTGCTCTCATCAGGCTATCGCTTTATCTTGGCTGTACGGCCCTTATTTTTGACCGCTCACTACTGCCTTGTCAGATTACCCTACAAGAGCATCGGCATAACCCATGCGGGTTAAGGTCGTGCGGACTAAATCGAGGGTCTGCGGATCTTCAATGGTCGCTGGCGCCGTATATTGCTGATTATCGGCAATTTTACGCATAGTGCCGCGCAGGATTTTGCCCGAGCGGGTTTTCGGTAGCTTTTGAATCGCACTCACCAACCTAAAGGACGCGACGGGACCAATTTCTTGGCGAACGAGGGCAATTAACTGCTTATGCAGTTCCTCGTCCGTAATGGTCACGCCCTTTTTCAGCACCACTAAGCCCAAGGGCACTTGGCCTTTGAGTTTATCATCGACACCAATCACGGCCGCTTCGGCTACATCGGGATGCTGACACAGGACCTCTTCAAATCGCCCGGTGGAGAGTCGATGGCCGGCTACGTTAATAATGTCATCGATACGGCTCATGATATACAGATAACCATCTTCATCCATGTAACCCGCATCCCCCGTAAGGTAATAGCCTGGGTACATAGATAAGTAACTGTCTTGATAGCGTTTATTATTTTGCCAGAGTGTAGTGAGCGTACCCGGTGGCAACGGTAATTTGATGACCACGTTGCCCGAGACATTCGCCGCCACTTTGGCGCCTAGTTCATCGACCACATCGACTTCATATCCTGGGACGGGTCGACCGGGCGATCCCGCTTTAACCGCAATCGGTGCCACCCCCATCAGGTTCGCAGCCACAGGCCAGCCCGTTTCTGTTTGCCACCAATGGTCGATAACCGGTTTATACAGTTTGGCTTCAGCCCAATGTAAGGTATCGGGATCGCAGCGCTCCCCAGCCAAAAAAACATTCTTCAAACAGCTTAAATCGACACCTTGGATAAATTCGCCGTCGGGATCTTCGCGCTTAATGGCACGGATCGCCGTGGGCGCCGTAAAAAAGCTTTTGACTCGATATTTAGCAATCGTGCGCCAAAAGGCGCCGGGATCAGGTGTGCCTACGGGTTTTCCTTCATATAACAAGGTCGTCGCCCCGACAAGCAGCGGGCCATAGACAATATACGAATGCCCTACAACCCAGCCCACATCCGATGCAGCCCAAAACACATCCCCTTGGGCAATATCATAAATATTGGCCATGGACCAAGCCAATGCCACCGCATGGCCGCCATTGTCCCGCACCACGCCCTTGGGTTGACCCGTGGTCCCCGAGGTATAAAGCACATACAGGGGATCGGTGGCTTTCACTGTCACACAATCGGCACTGTCGCTAGTACATAAGGCGGTTTGCCAGTCCTTATCGCGCCCCGCTTGCATCTGCGCCTCATATTGGGGGCGATTTAAAATCAAGCAGTGCTCAACTTTGTGCACGGCTTCATTTAATGCTTTGTCCAGTAAGGGTTTATAGGGCACCACGCCCGAAGGTTCAATCCCGCAGGAGGCGGACATTACCAACTTTGGTTTAGCATCATTGATCCGGGTCGCCAGCTCATTAGCCGCAAAGCCGCCGAAGACCACCGAATGGATGGCGCCAATGCGCGCGCAGGCAAGCATGGCATAGGCGGTCTCGGGCACCATGGGCATGTAGATGACCACACGGTCTCCCTTAGTCACGCCAACGCTTTGCAAATAGCCCGCAAGCCTTGCCACTTGAGCCTGCAACTCACAGTAAGTAATGCTGTATTCGGTTTCCGTCACAGGGCTCACGTAATGGATGGCAATTTGCTCACCACGCCCCGCCAACACGTGCCTGTCCACCGCGTTGTAGCAAGTGTTTAACTCGCCATCGCTAAACCAGTGATAAAACGGTGCCTCGCTTTCATCTAATATTTGTTTGCTCGGCGTAACCCAGTCTAAGGCCTTGGCGGCTTGTTGCCAAAATGCCTGTTTATTCGCAATAGATGTCTGATGTAATTGTTGTCCAACATCTGTCATAAGGCCTCCCATCATGACACTCACCCGTGTCACCACAGATGAAACTCTCCCCTTCCTTCCCAAATTGATTATGACCTGCCCAGCGCTATTCCCCCATTAGACTAAGGGATATAACCACTAAAACTGTTAAACATGTTGGATAATTGTACAGCACACTTGCTGTACGAAATGATTCAACATAGTCTTATGTCTTTAATGGATTTTTTCATGGAAAGAAATACTCATTATGATGCGCTTCAAACAACTCAAACCTGCCTTACTCCTGATCCTCAGTCTCGTTAGCGCGAGCGGCGTTGCGTCAACCCAGCAGCTAGAGACCTTACTCGAACCCTTATCTATTGGTGAACGAGCCAAGGTCGACAATACTCAGGTCATTAGTGCCAAGTTGCTGTCGCGGGTCTACCAAGTGCGTCAATATCAGCCGCTCTGGCAAGACAGAGAATACGCGGGCACTATGCTCGATGTGATTAAAAGTGCCGATGATGAAGGGTTGTCGAAGGAAGATTATCACTACTCCAAGCTAGTCGAACTTTACCAACAGCTCAGTGCCTCGAATTGGCAGGATGAATACCGCAGCAGTGTATTTGAAGTGCTTCTAAGCGATGGGATCATCACCTACGCCATTCACTTGCTAAACGGCAAAGTGAACCCCAGTATGCTCGGCAAAACCTGGAATTATGATGAAACCCATCTGGATTTCGATACCACGTTAAAGCAGCTCGAAGAACACATTAAAGCACACACTGTGGCTGATGCTATTGCAGGCTTAGCACCTAAGATTGCGCCCTATCACCAGCTTAAACAGTATCTTGCCCAGTACAAAGACTTAGCAGCACGCTATCCCTTTAGCCCCATTCCCTATACGGAAGTCATCAAGCCCGGCAGCACTTCCCCTTCGGTACAAGGCATTGCTACACGGCTAACAGAGTTAGGTTACTTAGCGGCTAGCGCGCCAGCGGACAATAGCGCCGCCGTGAACCAGCCCTTAACGTACGACAGCACGCTTGAAGCCACAGTGCGTCAATTCCAAACCGACCATAGCCTCAAAGCCGATGGCGTGATTGGTGCGGGCACTATGGCGGCGCTGAATGTGCCCTACTCGCAACGGGTCGATCAGATCCGTATCAACCTCGAGCGTGCGCGCTGGTTATCGGCAAACTTGCCCGCCAATTATCTTATCGTCAACTTGGCAGGTTATGAACTGTTACTCTTTAAAGACAACAGCCTAAGCTGGCGAACCGACATTATCATCGGCAAAATTAACGCTAAAACGCCGCTGTTTAAATCCAAGTTAAAATACGTGGTTGTCAATCCCACTTGGACAGTGCCCCGCAGCATCTCGACTGAAATCATCAATCACTTGCGTAAAGATCCCGATTATTTACAGAAGAAACACTTTAAAGTGGTCGAAGGCTCGGGCACGCCCGTGGATGCAAGCGGCATCGATTGGCATAGCATGACGCGCAAAAACTTCCCCTACTGGTTTGTGCAAGACCCGGGTGAAGATAACTCACTGGGGTTAGTTAAGTTTATCTTCCCTAACCAATACTCGATTTATCTACATGATACGCCAGCAAAAAGTCTGTTTGAACAAACGGATAGAGCCTTCAGTCATGGCTGTATTCGAGTCAAAGATCCGCTCGTGCTGGCGGATAAATTGCTGAGTGCCAATGCCTATTGGTCAAGTAACACGCTCAGTAGCAAATTAAGTGAGGGAAAAACGGAAAACCTGTTCTTAGATGAGCCCTTGGACATTTTGATCATGTATTGGACCGTCACCTTAAAGGACGGGAAAATCAAGTTTTACAATGACGTATATAAACGCGATCCGGTACTTATCGAGGCGTTAAACCGCCCAACTTATGAGGGTGTGTTAGCCGATGATGGCTTGCTCAACACCATGGAGTAAGCGCCGATAATCGCGGCTTTTGATACAAGTTGCTTGCTCAATCCACTGCGCTGCGTTGCCCAATTGTAAGACGAGGGCAATGCGGCACTTCCCCGCATCAAAAGTGCCTTTCCTACTCAGTGTTTAGCTCATTAATATCAATAGGTTGATTTGAGGTCATTCGAGCGAGTGGCAACAAGAATTGACAAAAAATTCAGACTAACCACACCGCAATCTTTACCTTTACGTAAACTTCATATATCTTGCTAAAAAATGATTAACTAAGGTGCCTGAATGAGCGCAACTAACACGCCACAAACGACTTATTCGATCAGTGATCTCTCCAAAGAGTTTGATATCACAACCCGAAGCATTCGTTTTTACGAAGACCAAGGCTTACTTAAGCCAAAACGTCGCGGTCAAACCCGTATTTACAGTCTCAAAGACAGGGTTCGACTCAAACTAATTCTGCGCGGCAAGCGCCTTGGGTTCTCTCTCGCAGAAACCCGTCGCCTGTTCGAACTTTACGATGCCGACAAGAGCAGCACCACCCAGCTCAATACCATGCTTGCCCTAGTGGAAGAGAAAAAATCCGCACTGCAGCAGCAAATGGACGACATTAAAGTGGTACTGATGGAGCTGAACTCGGCCGAGCAACAATGCCGCCTCGCCCTAGAAGAAAGCAAGGCCAAAGCCTAATTCCTTCGAGGCTTGCGAGCATAGCATTAATCAACACCTCAGTTGGTACGACCGCGTGACAGGGACATATCACGCACTGTAAGACGATTTTAAAGACTCAAGCACCTAATAATCATAAAAATATAAATTAGAACCTAAGATAGGACACAAGCAATGAACTCACTCTACACCAGTCTCAATTTTGGCCTAGGCGAAGAAGTCGATATGCTGCGCGATGCGGTGCAAGATTTCGCTAAACACGAAATCGCCCCTATTGCCGCGAAAGTCGACCACGACAACGCCTTCCCTAACGAAATTTGGCCCGTGCTCGGTGGAATGGGACTCTTAGGTGTCACTGTGCCTGAGGAATACGGCGGTGCCAACATGGGCTATCTTGCCCACGTGGTCGCCATGGAAGAGATTTCCCGCGCATCTGCTTCTATCGGGTTAAGCTACGGCGCCCACTCCAACCTGTGTGTAAACCAAATTAACCGTAACGGTAATGCAGAGCAAAAAGCCAAGTATTTACCAAAGCTGGTCAGCGGTGAACATATCGGCGCACTGGCGATGAGTGAACCCAATGCGGGCTCAGATGTGGTTTCGATGAAGCTGCACGCCCGTAAAGAAGGCGACCGTTACATCCTCAATGGCAACAAGATGTGGATCACCAACGGTCCCGATGCCAATACCTATGTGATTTATGCCAAAACCGACTTAACCAAGGGCGCACACGGCATCACGGCCTTTATCGTTGAGCGAGGTTTTAAAGGTTTCAGCCAAGCGCAAAAACTCGACAAACTGGGGATGCGCGGTTCAAACACCTGTGAACTGGTGTTTGAAGATGTCGAAGTGCCAGAGGAAAACATTCTCGGCGGCCTCAACAATGGCGTAAAAGTGCTGATGAGCGGCTTAGATTACGAGCGCGTCGTGCTCTCAGGCGGCCCGCTGGGGATCATGAACGCCTGTATGGACATCGTCGTACCTTATATCCACGAGCGTGAGCAATTTGGTAAATCCATCGGTGAATTCCAATTAGTACAAGGCAAATTAGCCGACATGTACACTGGTATGAACGCCGCCAAAGCCTATGTCTACAGCGTGGCGAAATCCTGCGATCGCGGTGAAACCACCCGTAAAGACGCCGCAGGCGCCATTCTTTACAGCGCGGAGCTGGCGACCAAAATGGCACTGGATGCCATTCAATTGCTCGGCGGTAACGGTTACGTCAACGAGTATGCGACTGGCCGCTTACTGCGCGATGCCAAACTCTATGAGATTGGCGCTGGCACCTCAGAAATTCGCCGTATGCTGATTGGCCGCGAGCTCTTTAACGAATCGAAATAAGCAGCCTAGGGCGAACGGCGCATGATGAGCTTTTGCCTTTCATGCCCCTTCGCCCACCGAGCCAACTGATACTGAGTTACCGCTTTATAAGGACAATCAAAGTGACGCAATTAAGCAGTCGTATCAACGCCCGTAGCGATGAATTTAAAGCCAAATCCGACGATATGGCCGCCCTAGTGGCCGATCTTAAAACCAAACTCGCCAAAATTGAACTTGGCGGCGGCCCCGTTGCCCTAGAGCGCCATTTGGCCCGCGGCAAACTCCTTCCCCGTCAACGGGTTGAGAAACTCCTCGACGCTGGTTCGCCCTTTTTAGAACTGTCCCAGTTCGCCGCCTTCGACGTTTACGATGAAGAAGTCCCCGCCGCAGGAATTATCGCCGGTATCGGCCGAGTGAGCGGCGTGGAGTGCATGATTATCGCCAACGATGCCACGGTCAAAGGCGGCACTTACTACCCTATCACAGTCAAAAAACACTTAAGGGCACAAGAGATTGCCAGTCGCTGCCATCTGCCCTGTATCTATTTAGTCGACTCGGGCGGCGCTAACTTGCCCCGTCAGGATGAAGTCTTTCCAGACCGCGATCATTTCGGCCGGATTTTCTACAACCAAGCACAAATGTCCGCCAAGGGCATTCCGCAAATTGCGGTGGTGATGGGTCTGTGTACCGCGGGCGGCGCCTATGTGCCTGCCATGGCCGATGAATCTATTATCGTTAAAGAACAAGGCACTATCTTTTTAGCTGGGCCGCCGTTAGTTAAAGCCGCGACCGGTGAGGAAGTCAGCGCCGAAGAACTCGGCGGCGCCGACGTACACACTAAAATTTCAGGTGTAGCGGACCACTTAGCCCAAAACGATGAGCATGCCTTAGAGCTTGCCCGCCGCGCTGTGCTGCGTCTGAATCATCAAAAACAAATCAATAGTCTGCTGAGCCCAGTTAAGCCACCTAAGTTTGATATCAGCGAACTCTACGGTATCGTCGGCACCGACTTGAAAAAGCCCTTCGATGTGAAAGAAGTGATCGCTCGCATCGTCGACGACTCCGATTTCGATGAGTTTAAGGCCAACTATGGCGCAACCCTAGTTTGTGGTTTTGCCCGTATTCACGGCTATCCCGTGGGAATTGTGGCCAACAACGGCATTTTATTCTCAGAATCGGCGCAAAAAGGCGCGCACTTTATCGAACTGTGCTGCCAGCGCAAGATCCCGCTGCTGTTCCTGCAAAACATTACCGGCTTTATGGTGGGTAAAAAGTACGAACACGAAGGTATCGCTAAGCACGGCGCCAAGATGGTGACCGCAGTCTCCTGCGCCAATGTACCAAAATTTACCGTGATTATCGGCGGCAGCTACGGCGCGGGTAACTACGGCATGTGTGGCCGCGCCTTCGAACCGACCATGATGTGGATGTGGCCCAATGCGCGCATCTCTGTAATGGGTGGCGAGCAAGCCGCTGGCGTATTAGCCACAGTGCGCCGCGACGGTTTAGCCCGTAAGGGCGAAGAATGGTCTGCTGAGGCTGAAAAGGCCTTCAAGGCGCCGATTATTGCCCAGTACGATAAAGAGGGTCATCCCTACCACGCCAGCGCACGCCTGTGGGATGACGGTATTATCGACCCGGCGCAAACCCGTGATGTGGTGGGCCTTGCCCTGTCAGCCGCATTAAATGCCCCTATCGAAGACACCCGCTTCGGCGTCTTCCGTATGTAACGCATCTTGCGATGCCTTACGTATAACTCATAGAGGGAATAATAATGACTGACACACAACACCAGAACACTAGCACTCAATCCTTAGCTAATTTGCAGCACGTCAGCTATGCGCTGAATAACGGCGTGGGCGAGTTAATCCTTAACCGCGCAGAAGTGCACAACGCCTTCGATGAGGTGATGATCAGCGAAATGATCGCCGTCCTAGGTTATTTTGCCGAGCACAAAGACTGCAAACTGTTGGTATTAAAAGCCAATGGCAAAAACTTCAGCGCAGGCGCCGACTTAAACTGGATGCGCAAACAAGCCAAGATGGATTTTGATCAAAATCTGAATGACGCTAAGGCGCTGGCTAAGCTGATGCAGGATCTAGATACCTTTCCAAAACCTACTATCGCCTTAGTCCAAGGTGCAGCCTTTGGCGGCGCGCTTGGGTTAATCTGCGCCAGTGATATAGCCATCGCCACCGAGCGTGCCAGTTTCTGCTTAAGCGAAGTCAAACTAGGGCTGATCCCCGCAGTGATTAGCCCCTACGTTGCCCGCGCCATGGGCAATCGCGCCTCACGCCGCTATATGCTCACAGCGGAGCGTTTTGATACGCAAACGGCGCTCAAACTCAATGTTATCCATGAGATAAACGATGATTTAGCGGCCGCAGCCCAACCCATTATCACCGCGCTGCTCGCCAACAGTCCGCAGGGAATGGCATGGGTAAAGACCCTACTCGCCCGCCTAGAAGATGGCGTGATAGACCAAGATACGATTGATTACACCAGCGAGCGCATCGCCCGCATTCGGGTATCTGATGAAGGCCAAGAAGGTTTAAACGCCTTTTTTGAGAAACGTCAGCCGAACTGGCACACGCCAACAGATACTCAAGGAGTTATTTGATGTTGATTAACAGCATGTTCACTAAGCTTTTAATTGCTAACCGTGGTGAAATTGCCTGCCGCATTATCAAAACCGCGCAGGCCATGGGCGTTCGCACCGTAGCCTTATATTCCGATGCCGATAAAAACGCGCGCCATGTTGCCATGGCCGACGAATCGTTTTACTTAGGTGGCAGCGCTCCGGCGGATTCTTACCTCAAGGGCGACTTGATTATTGAAATCGCCAAAAAAGCCCAAGCACAAGCCATTCATCCTGGCTATGGCTTCTTATCGGAAAACGCCGACTTTGCCCGCAAGTGTGAGGCGGCCGGAATCGTATTTGTTGGCCCAGGCAGTGATGCCATCGATGCCATGGGCAGCAAGAGCGCGGCCAAAGCCATTATGACGGCGGCCCAAGTGCCTTTAGTGCCAGGTTACCATGGTGACGATCAAACCGACGCAACACTCAAGGCCGAAGCCTTAAAAATCGGCTTCCCCATGCTGATAAAAGCCGCCTACGGTGGCGGTGGCAAAGGCATGCGTATCGTTGAGCATGAAGGCGAAATCATGGACGCCATCAACTCGGCGCGCCGTGAAGCGGCCTCCTCCTTCGGTAACGATAAATTATTGATGGAGCGTTATTTACGCCAGCCTCGCCATGTCGAAGTGCAAGTATTTGCCGATACCTTTGGCAATGCGATTTACCTATCGGATCGCGACTGCTCGATTCAGCGCCGCCATCAAAAAGTGGTCGAAGAAGCCCCAGCGCCCGGTTTAAGCGATGAGCTGCGCGCCCAAATGGGTGAAGCCGCCGTAGCTGCCGCCAAGGCCATCGATTATGTTGGTGCAGGAACCGTTGAATTCCTGTTAGATACCGACAATAGCTTCTACTTTATGGAGATGAATACCCGTCTGCAGGTAGAGCATCCAGTCACCGAAATGGTGACGGGCCAAGACTTAGTCAAATGGCAGTTAATGGTCGCTAGTGGCCAGCCGTTACCGCTCAAACAGGACGAAGTGCGTATCCATGGACACGCCTTTGAGGTGCGTATTTACGCCGAAGATCCGCAAAATGAGTTCTTACCCGCCAGCGGTAAGCTCAATTTCCTGCGCGAACCCGAGCAAAGCAAATACGTGCGTATCGATTCCGGCATCCGTGAAAACGATGTGATCAGTAATTTCTATGATCCTATGATAGCCAAGCTCATAGTTTGGGATGAGTCGCGTCCACGTGCGCTGCAACGCCTAGTGCATGCCCTCGAGTCCTATCAAATCAGCGGGCTTAAACACAATATTGAATTTTTAGCCAATATTGCCGAGCATCCCGCCTTTGCCAAGGCAGACTTTAGCACCGACTTTATCAACCGTTACGGCGATGCGCTGATTGGCAGTGCTTCGAGCGAAACCGATACGGCAATCGCCTTTGCCGCGCTGTATCAAGTACTTGCCCGTAAAGAAGCCGCCAAGGCACAGGCGATTAATAGCGCCGATCCTTACTCGCCTTGGGGCCAAGTCAGTGGCTTTAGACTCAACAGCGTTAGCCAACATACTATTGCCCTGCTCGACGATGCCCACGAGTTACAACAATTGGTGCTATTAGACTTTGGCGATCACTATCAGCTATCTCTGCCAACGGAAGAAGGTCATGTCAGCAAGTCACTTAGTGGTGAGCTTAAGCAGGATTTACTGTTAGCCGAAATCAACGGCCATAAGAGCAAAGTGCCTGTTAGCGCTCAAGGCGATGATTTTACGCTGTTTTTACCCTCGGGCAGTTATCACTTCAGGGCGGTTAAAACCCAAGTGGTTGAGGCCGAGTCCAGCAATGAAGATAAACTCAAAGCTCCGATGAACGGCACAGTCGTCACCCACTTAGTGGAAGTCGGTGCTGAGGTGAAGGCAGGACAAGGGCTACTGGTGATGGAAGCGATGAAGATGGAATACACCATCGAAGCGCCCTTCGACGGTATTGTTACTGAGTTCTACTTCAAGGCGGGCGAGTTAGTGAGCGATGGCGCTGTGCTGCTCCATGTTGAGCCAAAAGCCCAGAGCGAGGAAGCCTAAATGTCTGCGCTGGATCTTACGAACTTAAGCGCCAGCTCGGATAGGGTTAGCCTATTCGAGATGGGGCCCCGTGATGGCTTGCAGAATGAGGCCGCCGTCCCAACACAGGCCAAAGTCGCCTTGATTGAATCCCTCGCCGATGCGGGTGTGAAGCGAATTGAAGCAGGCAGTTTTGTGTCACCCAAATGGGTGCCACAAATGGCCGATAGCGGTGACGTATTGCGCCAAATTCGCCGCCAAGCGGGCGTGGTTTACAGCGCCCTCACCCCCAATGTCAAAGGCTTAGAGCTGGCCCTGGATGCAAAAGCTTCCGAAGTCGCTATCTTTGGTGCGGCGTCACAAAGCTTTAGCCAACGCAATATCAACTGTTCGATTGAAGAGTCGATTGAACGCTTTATCCCATTGATGGACATGGCAAAAGCCGCCAATATCCCAGTACGTGGCTATGTGTCCTGCGTTTTAGGTTGCCCCTATGAAGGGGAAATCGCGGCGAGCGAAGTGGCAAGAGTGTCTGAAATCCTTTACAAAATGGGCTGTTACGAAATTTCGCTCGGCGACACTATCGGTGTAGGCACGCCGTTAAAAGCCCGTAAAATGCTGCAAGCCGTGATGGAGCGAGTCCCGGTAGAAAAGCTTGCCCTGCACTTCCACGACACCTATGGCCAAGCATTAGCCAATATTACCGCCTGCCTAGACTTAGGTGTGCGCAGCTTTGACGCCTCAGTGGCGGGCCTAGGTGGTTGCCCATATGCAAAAGGCGCATCGGGCAATCTGGCGAGTGAAGACTTGGTCTATATGCTCCACGGGCTCGGTTTGAAGACGGGTATCGATTTAGAAAAACTGGCATTAGCGGGTTTTGGGATCAGCAAACAATTAAATCGTCTTAATGGCTCTAAAGTCGCCAATGCAATTTTGCAGGGCGCCAAAGCCTAGACTCAAGCGTCGAGGCGCTAAACATCCCTAGCGCCTTGGGGACTGAATAACAGTAAAAGGACATCAAAATGGCAGGACTCAATAAAGTCGTCAGCAGCTATGAAGAAGCGTTAACAGGTTTATCCGATGATATGACCATTATGGTTGGCGGTTTTGGCCTGTGCGGTATTCCTGAAGGCTTAATCAATCAAATGGTTAAGATGGGCGTTAAGGGCTTAACCGCCATTTCAAATAACGCGGGTGTGGATGATTTCGGTCTGGGCTTATTGTTAAAACATCGCCAGATTTCGACCATGATCGCCTCCTACGTCGGTGAGAACGCCACTTTCGAACAGCAAATGCTCTCTGGCGAACTGAATGTGATTTTAACGCCACAGGGTACGCTGGCGGAAAAAATCCGCGCGGGCGGCGCAGGTATTCCGGCGTTTTTCACCGCCACAGGCTACGGCACCCCCGTGGCTGAAGGTAAAGAAACCCGTGAAATCAAAGGCCGTCACTATGTGTTAGAAGAATCTCTGACCGCCGATTTTGCCCTCGTTCGCGCTTGGAAGGCCGATACTATGGGTAACTTAGTGTTCCGCAAAACCGCCGCTAACTTTAATCCTATGATGGCGACTGCGGGCAAAATCACGGTAGTGGAAGCCGAGTTTATTGTGGAGCCGGGCGAGCTCGATCCTGATCATATCCATACTCCCGGCATTTATGTTGATCGCGTCATCCAAGGCAAGTTCGAGAAACGAATCGAGCAGCGCACGGTAAAAGCGGCGAAATAAGAAACGCGAACGATTAACAACGCAAGCTAAAGCGACAGAGTCTCAGCCCTAAATAAAGACCGAAAAATTGAGGCCAATAGCGACTCTAGGTAAAGGAAGGATAAAGATCATGGCATTATCAAGAGAACAACTGGCACAGCGCGTTGCCAAAGAATTACAAGACGGCTACTACGTCAACCTCGGTATTGGTATCCCGACGCTCGTGGCTAACTACATTCCCGAAGGTATGGAAGTGATGCTGCAATCGGAAAACGGCCTGCTCGGCATGGGGGAATTTCCGACGGAAGAAACCATAGATCCGGATTTAATTAACGCCGGCAAACAAACCGTTACCGCAGTAAAAGGTGCCTCGTTTTTCTCCTCCGCCGAAAGCTTTGCCATGATCCGTGGCGGCCATGTGGACTTGACCGTACTCGGCGCCTTTGAGGTCGATGTGAATGGTTCCATCGCCTCATGGATGATCCCAGGCAAGCTCATCAAGGGCATGGGCGGCGCAATGGATTTAGTCGCGGGTGCGGAAAATATTATCGTGACTATGATGCACGCCGATAAGTACGGTAACTCTAAGCTGTTACCCGTGTGCGAATTGCCCCTCACAGGTTACGGCTGCATCAAACGTGTTGTTACCGATTTAGCCTTTATTGAGATTAAAGATGGCGCCTTCCATCTGTTAGAGCGCGCCCCCGGTGTCAGCGTTGAAGAAATTGTTAGCAAAACCGCTGGTAAGTTAATCGTGCCAGACCATGTACCAGAGATGGTGTTTTAAGCATTGTTTAACACGGTAAGTTAATAAACTCACACAATATACATCAGCTAAATGCTAGGCTTAGACCTCCATATAAGCCTAGCTATCTAGTGAATTACCCAACTAAATTATCCATTGCTAATCATTAGCAAAAACTAAGCAGCTATCACATTGTTAACACAGCTAAAGAAGGGAGAATGCTTAGTGAAATTTCCTATTAGATTCACTTATGACGAAAGCGTTGTACTTTCACTGGGCGCAATACTGTGGGTTGAAGCAATCATCGGCTTATATGGTATTGGCATCTATTTAATTGGTACCTCGCCAAATGCCCACGAAGGCATAATATTAGCGGCTGGCATGTGGTTTTATTCCCTATTTTTTCAGATCCCCTACGCGTTCTTTTTATATAAGTATTGGTACAACACTCGCCCCCTAATAAAACAGCTAACCGTCATATCCATCCCAATATTATGGTTTCTTTATTTTTATCCAACTTATCAAGGGCTAAATGTTGTTTAAGGTCCATCATTTTAAAACCTATTAACTGAAAGCAATCGATTTACTCGCCTACAGGTGCTGAATCATTGTTACCAAAAGATGTTTTAACTCTTTAGCACCCAAATTAGCGATCTTAAGCACAGTTACGGTAAACTCGCCGCAGCCTAAATAGTAAGGACGCTCAAGTTGTTAGCTAAATTCCTCAATAAGCGCAGCCGCAAATATATGCGTGATCATGCTGCAACGACAGGGTTCCAGCGGATTGAAGATGCGGCCGATGAAGTGTTAAGAAAGACATTAACCAGAATGCAAAGCCAAGATCTTAATGCCCATGCTATTTTTGCCATGCGGCTCCCATAGTTAAGTGCTGGTTAACATATTGATTAACCATGCATTCCAATAACCCCATATTGATAACCCCTGACTTAAGGCTGAGCCTATTCAAGCCTTAAGTCATCCCAATGCAAACGAGAGGACAAAGGATGTACCAGATTGCGATTGTGATATTTGATGAATTTACCGATATCGATTTCTTTTTAATGCGCGATATTCTCGGCCGCACAACAACCGATTGGACAGTCAAAGTGCTCGGAACCAAACCTAGCCACAGGTCGAGTTTGGGGATGACGGTAGAAACCGATGGTCATGTCGCGCAAGTCGCCGATGCTGACGTAGTATTATTCAGCAGTGGTTACAAAGGCGTACCTGCCGCACTTGCGGATCCTGAGTTTATGTCGGCCCTTAAATTAGATCCCGCACGGCAATTGCTTGGCAGTATCTGCGCAGGATCATTCTTCTTTGCCAAGTTAGGCTTACTCGACAATATCTCGGCAACAACGCACCCCGATGCCAAACCCGCATTGGTGGCCATGGGCGTCGATGTAGAAGACTCTGCTCTGGTGGTCAATGGCAATATTGCCACTGCGGGAGGTTGTCTGTCCTCACTCTATTTAACGGGTTGGGTTGCGGAGCGTTTATTTGACAGTGCAAAGCGCCGCGAAATTCATCGGCAACTAATCCCAGCAGGCCAAGCCGATGTGTTTGACGCTTTAATCGAGTCGTCTATTGCCTCAGCCATTCGCTAACATAGTGCCTCAGGATAAAAGGGCTTCAATAATGACACTCAAAGCACTCCTTAATCAGTTAAAAACCGAACACAAGCTCACCAGCGCAGCCGAACTTGCAGCGCTATTGGCGCAAGATGAGGCGCTAATTCAGCAGATCAAACAGGCGGATGCGCAGTATTGGGTCAACTTTAGCAAGCAGACCTTTGATGGTTGGTACTGCGTCACTACGCCATCGAATGCCAGTTACCATGTGTACTATCAAGAGCGTGGGCAACATTGCTGGGGAGAAGAGGTATTTAGCGATCAACATTTGGCAATTGCTGCGGTGATTTTTGAGTCAGGGCTGTTTCACGCTGAATAAAGGCATCAATGCCAAGGCTTTCTATTTAAACCCGATTCAGACCCCATAACAAAGCCATCAATCTGCCGCTACTTAGCAATATTGATGGCTTTTCATCTGAGTGACTTACTGTTAAGGTGATGTTTTTATAAGCAATTAACGTTCAGATTGAGCCAGACAATGGCAGCGGAGCATTCACTATGGATTGGTTACTGATCGCCCTCGCAGGTTTACTCGGCGGCATGTTAAATGCGGTGGCGGGCGGCGGCAGCTTTATCACCTTATTTGCCCTTGTGTTTGTGGGCGTGCCACCACTGATGGCCAACGCTACGGGTACCGCTGCCCTGCTCCCCGGCTACCTAGCCAGTGCCTGGCGTTTTCGAAAAGAGATTGAATATCCAGCAAATCTTAACCTAAAAACCCTGTGTTTGATTGCGATAACTGGCGGAAGCCTCGGCGCGGCGATACTGCTAAGTACCAGCGAGCAAGTGTTTGCTTATCTCGTCCCTTGGTTGATTTTGCTGGCCACACTCGCCTTTATCGCCGGACCTTGGTTACTGAAAAAACGCTTAGCGAATGCCAGCGTCCCGCGTGTGAATACCGTCAAGCCACTGACGGCAATGATGATTCTCAGTATTGTCTGTATTTACGGCGGTTATTTTAACGGGGGATTAGGGATTATTTTACTCGCCACCTTTGGGCTTCTCGGGCAAACCCAATTACATGGGATGAACGGACTTAAGAATTTACTCTCCGCCCTACTCACCACCATTGCCGTGGTGATTTACGCCCTAGGAAATCTGATTGACGGGCAATATCTATTACTGCTTGCCATTATGGCGATTATTGGCGGCTATCTTGGCGCCGCGCTGGCTTATCGCATTCCCCAATCCCTGTTGCGGGGTTTTATTGTGCTTGTCGGTTTCGCCATGAGTGTTGGATTTTTTATGCGTTAATGCTTCTGAGTCAGAATGTTCCCTGTAGTAATAGCGGCATATCTCAGGTGATCACAATTAGCGAGCGTCGATTTAAAGCTTCTCATAATAAATCAATTTAACGCTATGAATTAGTTACGCCTTCTGACTTTTCATTTAACCGTAATTTGGTTGAAAATGAGTGCTTTAGGCAGACAGTTTAAATAACAGATACAACAACACTATTAGTGATTTAAAAGTATGAAAACACGATTACCGATGATTATCATAGCTCTCGCTCTCCAGACGGCATATTCAGCCGAGCCGGTAAAAATGTATCTTTCAGAGGATGAACTTCCAACAACATGCATACTGCTCGCACCAGTAAAAGCTTCTGAAAACTATAAAAAAATACGCCGGAATTCAACTTGTCTGGCACAGAACTCATATCAAGAGTTTTTATGCAATGCCAATCTAAAGCCCATGAACTTGGAGGTAATAGCCTACTTAAAACAGGGCATTCATCTTTTCATGGTGCTGATTTTTTCGGTTACACCTGCAACGGCATCGCCTATAAATGCTGAGGTTTATATGACACAACAAATGGTCATGAACTGATAAGCGTTTTTAACATTGGAGTATGTTGAGAGAAATGCTAATAAAAAAAGCACAAATAACCGACCTTAACGCCATGGCTAACTTACTGTTGCAGCTGGGTTATAGTGCCACCGAGGCGCAGTTACAGCAGTATCTCGATGATCCTAAAAGATCCGATGAAATCTATCTCGCCGAGTCTGAGGGAGCCGTGGTTGGGTTGATAAGTTTGATCTTTTTTGATTATTTTCCCTCGCAGCAGCAAATTTGCCGCATTACCGCCTTAGTGGTGGCTGAAGCGAGTCGTGGTTTAGGCGTAGGGACGCAACTGATTGACTTTGCCAAAGGCAGAGCAAGTGAGCTGGGTTGTCGCCAGCTTGAGGTCACTACGTCTATGCGCCGCGAGCAGACCCAAGCCTACTACGAATCTATTGGCTTTGAGAAAACCTCCTTTCGCTATATCCAAGCTATCGAAGGTAAATGAGTAGAGTGTTAACCAAATAAAATAGGCGCTTAAGTTCACTTAAGCGCCTATTTTGGCTAAGCGTTCGCGAGGGATTAATCCTGCGCCAACTCCTTATCTAATTGCTGGGCAATCGCTTCTGGCGAACCACTGTTACGGGCAAAGAGACCGTAGGCGGTTGGGATCACAAAGATAGTGAACAAGGTCGCCAGCATAATGCCCGAAAGCACAACTACACCAATCACGAAACGAGTTTCCGCCCCAGCACCTGCTGCCAATATCAGAGGTACGGCGCCCGCGGCAGTGGTAATCCCCGTCATCAGGATCGGGCGTAAACGCTGACAAGAGGCTTGAATAATGGCGCGGTCAAAATCGACGCCCTTATCCCGCAACTGGTTGGCAAATTCGACGATCAGAATACCGTTTTTCGCCGCAAGACCCACCAGCATAATAATCCCAATCTGGCTGTAGATATTGAGACTCTGGCCCGTAAACCACAGTCCAATCAAGGCGCCAACCGTGGCCAGCGGTACCGTCAGCATGATCACCATAGGGTGAATATAGCTTTCGAACTGCGCCGCTAATACTAGGAATACAATCCCCAGCGCCAGCAGGAACACAAAGTACATTGAGCTGCCAGATTCTTGATAATCAAGGGATTGTCCCTTGTAGCTGATCACCGCTTCCGCAGGCAGATAAGCACGCGCCACTTGATTGAGGTAATCCAGTGCTTCACCTAGGCTATAACCATCCGCCAAGCTGGCTTCGATAGTGATCGCCCGCATACGATTGTAACGATCGAGGGAACTGGCATCGGCAAACTCTTCTACCGTGACTAAGTTCGACAGCGGGATCAGCTCCTTAGTCCGTTCGGAGCGAACATAGATATTTTGCAGATCGGCCGCGGTGTTTTGGTTACTGCGCTCCCCTTCCACAATCACATCATACTCTTCGCCATCACGCATAAAGGTAGTGACTAAACGCGAGCCCAGCATAGATTCCAAGGTGCGACCGATATTGGAAATCGATACCCCAAGGCTGGCAGCCCTGTCCCTGTCGATCACGACTCTAAGCTGCGGTTTGGTCTCTTTATAATCGTGGTCAAGGCCAATCAGTTTAGGATTTTCCGCCGCCTTTTCCATCATAATATCGCGCCAGCGGGCCAACTCTTCGTAGCTTGGTCCACCAATCACAAACTGCACCGGTTTACCCACACCACGACCAAAGGCTTGGCGCATCACAGGGAAAGCTTGCACACCGGCTAAATCCGCGAGGCGCTTGTTAATATCGCCTATCACTTCTTTCATCGGGCGACGTTGTCCCCAATCTTCGAGCACGATAATCGCCATACCGTTAGAGAAGTCGGCGGCGCGGCCAAAGCCACGGGGAGCTCGGATCAACAAGCGCTTAATATCGCCCGAGTCTACCAACGGCATTAAACGGTTTTCCACTTCGTTCATGTAGGATTCGATATATTCATAACTCGCACCCTGCGGCCCGTTCACCATCAAAAATAACGAACCCCGGTCCTCCTGCGGCGCAAATTCCTGCGGCACATTTTGGGCCAGCAGCACACTGCTCGCGAGCGCAATCAAGACTAATACCGACATCAGCACAGGTCTTGCCATCGCCTTCTCAAGCGAGCTTTGATAGCCGCGGGAAATCCCCGTCATAATGCTATCGACCTTACGCACTAACCACGAATCCTGCGACGCGGGTTTAAGCAGCTTTGAGCACATCATCGGGCTTAAGGTTAAGGCCACGATACTGGAGAAGATCACCGCCGCGCTCATGGCCACAGCAAACTCCTTAAAGAGCTTACCTAAGTCCCCTTCGAGGAAAGTGATCGGCATAAATACCGCCACTAGCACTAAGGTGGTGGCGATAACCGCAAAGGCCACCTCACGGGCGCCCAAGAATGCCGCCTTTAAGGGTGAATCGCCTTCTTCGATACGGCGGTGAATGTTTTCCAGCATCACAATCGCATCGTCCACTACCATACCGATGGCGAGGATCATCGCCAGCAGCGTCAACAGGTTGATTGTATAACCTAGGGCATAGAGCACGATAAACGTCCCGAGCAAAGACACGGGCACGGTAATCGCGGGGATTAACATGGCGCGCACGCTGCCAAGGAACAGATAAATCACGATGATCACCAACACCATGGCGGTGAACAGGGTTTGATACACCTCTTTAATCGAGGCTTCGATAAACACTGAGCTGTCGTAGCTACGTTTAATCGACATGCCTGCGGGCAAGGTAGGATTGATTTTATCGACTAAAGCGTTAACAGCACGGGCCACTTCTAAGGTGTTGGCGGTCGACTGTTTCGACACCCCAAGACCAATCATGGCCTCCTTGTTACCGCGGAACATGATGCGCTCTTCTTCTGAGCCAATTTCCACCTTAGCCACATCACCAAGTTTGACTAAGTAACCATCTTCTCCTTGGGAAATCACCAAATTGGCAAAATCCTCGGCGGTGCGATAACTACGCTCTAAACGCACAGTAAAGTGGCGCTCCTTGGACTCGAGCGAACCTGCAGGCAACTCAACGTTTTCAGCCCTTAGCGCGGCTTCAACATCGGCCACAGTGAGGCTTCGGGATGCTAGGGCTTGTCTGTCGAGCCACACGCGCATGGCGTAGACCTTGCCACCACCGATACGGATCATCGACACCCCGTCCACCACGGACAGACGGTCGGATAAATAACGACGGGTGTAATCGGTCAGCTCTAATGTGGTCATTTGATCCGACACTAGGTTGAGCCACATAATCACTTCATCGCCACCGTTGGCTTTTTGTACCTCTGGGGGATCGGCTTCTTCGGGTAAGTTATCTAATAGGCCCGAAATTCTGTCGCGCACATCGTTGGCCGCATCTTCAATGTTGCGGCTGATATCGAACTCTAAGGTCACCTGCGAGCGACCATCGCTGCTCGATGAACTCACATGGCGAATACCTTCGACGCCGCTGATCCTATCTTCAATCAGCTGGGTGATGCGGCTCTCGACCACGGCGGCACTGGCGCCGCGATAGTTGGTTTCAATCGAGACAATCGGCGGGTCGATATTAGGGTATTCCCGCAGCGGTAACTTATCGAATGCCACTAAACCAAAGGCCACCAGCAATAAGCTAATAACCGAGGCAAATACCGGTCGTTTAACGGAAAGATCTGTCAGGATCATACACTTGGCTCCGTATTAGCATCGGAAAGATAGCTAAACTTTTCAGCCAATTCGGTTTTGACCACATCGCCTGGGTGCACTTTGAGTAGCCCGCGGATCACCACATTTTCACCAATCTCTAAACCACCGAGGATTTCGACCCAACCGCGAGTACGAATACCAATGGTGACTTGCTTACGCTCAATCACATTGTCTTTATTGACGCTGTAAACAAAGTGCTTTTTTTGGATCGGGATAATCGCCGACTCTGGCAGCATCAAGGCTTCGCGGCTGCGCTTGATGAGTTTCACCTTCATCAGCATGCCGGGCAGTAAACGTAAATCAGGATTTGGGATTTCGGCGCGCACAATTACGGCGCGAGTGGTTGGGTTTACACGGCTATCGATAGAAATCACTTTGCCTTTAAAGATTTCATCGGGGAACGCCACGGCTTTGGCTTCGACTTGTTTGCCAGGCTGCAGGTCTTGAATAAAACGCTCAGGCACCGAAAAGTCTAATTTAATCTTAGAAATATCATCGAGTGTGGTGATCTCAGTACCCGGAGTCACTAGGCTACCCACACTCACTTGGCGCAGGCCTAAACGGCCATTAAAAGGCGCCACTATGCTGCGATCATTGAGGGATGATTGCGCCTGCTCTAACTCGGCGCGGGTGGTGTCGATTAAGGTTTGCAGGCGGTCACGCTCTAGCTCCGCCACAGTGCGGCTGGTCACTAAAGAGCTGATCCGCGCTAATTCGCGCTGGTTGTCGCTCACCTTCACCTGCGCCACTTTCACTTTGGCTATCTGCTCGGCATTTTGCAGTTGCACCAATAAGTCGCCCTTCTTGACGATATCGCCATCATCAAACTTGAGCGAGGTGACCACATCGGTAACTTTAGGCGTGATAGTGACTGACTCAAAGGCCTTGTTGGTGCCTATGGCTTCGACTTCGTCACGCACTGGGGCCATGGCGGCCGTCGCGATGACCACATTAGGGGTGAGCTTAATTTTAGCTTGCTGCGTCTCTTGGGGTTGCATACTTTGGTATCCAAACCAGCCCGCAGCCAAAATGGCGATGATAATTATGATTTTTTTCATCTGGCTTCCAAATGATGATGACTCGCATTAGTGACGGCTAGTTTACCCACTCGCATCATTGCATCAATACGTTTTACTTTTTCTTACAAATTACGCCAACTGCATAAAATATGTAATAAACGGCGATTCGAGTCAGAAAGGGAAAGATGGATTAAGAATACAGTAGGATAATTGGCATTTTTAGCGAATTGCTTCAACAAATATCAAAATTAAAACCAGTTTATCTAAAACCATGCTTTAAATATTGATATACGCCAGAAATATTCTGAAACATCATTCTGTATAGTTAACGCGCAGGGCGAGCACAGCGGTGCTCAAATGGCAGGCACAAAAAAGGGCGATAAATCGCCCTTTTTGACTGAGATGGGATTAACGCAGTTTGCGCTCTTCTTTCATCAGGCTAGACAATGACTGGTACACATTGGTCACGACTTCATTTGACAGTGGTTGGTCTTCACCGTCGCGCAGCAGGATTTTGGTTTCCTCTGGGCTATCACCGTCTTCCAGCAGTATGCGGTAACTGCCTTCCTTCAGGGCCAATTGCTTGTCGTTCCACAACGAACTCCAGAAACCAGAGTTGTCGGTAAACTTAATGAAGTAAAGCCCCTTGGCGCTGTCCATATCGGCAATTTCAAAGCCCATTTCTGGCAGCACGATACGCAGACGTTCCCACACTTGCTTGTATGGCGCTTTCGCGGACCAGTAAGCGGCACCTTCTTCAGGCGTCACTAGATCCACATTGATCCCTAAGGTCTGCTTCAAACGGTTCGCTTGAATCGCTTGCTCGCGCTTCACACTCATATAAGCGATAGAGCTGTTGAGCATGTCGATGGTGTAACGCTGTTTATCTTCGCTGCTTAACAGGACATCTTGCTCTTTACCATCGTAAAACTCCTGGTGTTCAACCAAGTGAATAACGATATTGGCGGTACGGCCGTGTGGACGAGTTTCTACATCGAAGCGATAGCGTTGACGCAGCAGATACTCTTTATCCGAACCCCAAAGGCTAGACTCCAACACTTCAGTGTTTTCAATCCAATCGGTTTCGATAGTGCCTTTATCGAAATCGCGGTTGCGGATGCTGATGCCTTGCTTAGCAAAGAAACCATCTAAATTAGTGAAGATCTCTTGCTTAAGATCGACGCTGTTATCAATCGATTCAACCACGATCTTAATGTTATCGCTGCCCTCTTCCACGTGCGTGCCTTCTGCCATTGGCAGTACTTGCAGTGGAGGACGGATATCGAGGTTTTTACCAACCAGCGCGGAATTCGCCTTTGGCCCTAAGTTAGGCACTTCAAATTCTTTATTGTATGGCGGTGCTTTTAATCCCTCGGGGATCTTCAGCATTGGCGCTTGCTCGGCCTGCACATAGTCTTCACCGCCGTTTGCTTGGCGACGCTCTAATGGCGAGCTACAAGCTGCAACGGCAGCAACTAGGAACAGTGGGGTGACTTTCTTTAACATTAATTATTTAACCTCTATCTGGGCGCGAGTCATTGCATCTAACAACAGACCATGACATTGCTCAGAAAGTTCAGTCAAAGGTAAACGAATATGGCCACATTCAATCAGTCCCATACGGTGGGCGGCCCACTTCACAGGAATTGGGTTCGCTTCACAGAACAGTGTGCTATAGAGACCACGCAGCGGCTCATCGATGCTCGCCGCTAATTCGGCGTTGCCCGCCAGAGCTGCATCACACATGGCTTTGAATGCTTTTGGCACTATGTTGTTAGCAACCGAAATCACGCCATTACCGCCAAGGAGTAAAAACTCCCTCGCCGTTGCATCATCGCCGCTGTACAACATAAAGTCATTACCGCAAAGCTCACGTAAACGCTGTACGCGTGATACATCGCCCGTGGCTTCTTTAACGCCAATAATATTGCTCACAGCGACCAATTCAGCCACAGTTTCGGGCTTCATGTCGACGGCGGTGCGTCCTGGTACGTTATAGAGAATTTGCGGAATATCCGTGCTCGCCGCGACCGCTTTATAGTGCGCGACTAAGCCCTTTGGCGTGGGTTTGTTGTAGTAAGGTGTCACGCCTAACATGGCGGCAACCCCTACTTTAGATAAAGACTTGGTGAGTTCGATAGCTTCAGATGTCGCATTCGCGCCATTGCCACCAATCACAGGAATACGGCCTGCGGCAAACTTAACCGTTTGCGCGACCACAGTAACGTGCTCATTCATTGGCAGAGTCGCTGACTCGCCGGTAGTGCCCACGGCGACGATGGCGTCTGTGCCTTGGTCAATATGGAATTCGACTAACCTTTCAAGACTTGCAAAATCTACTGAGCCATCACTGTTCATTGGCGTGATTAAGGCTACGATGCTTCCGTTTATCATCTGACTTCCCCAAAATTTCAGGATTCGCTATGGTACTGATGCCAACCATTAATGACAAGCACTAACGGGGCTCTCAAATTGAATTAGTTATGGTAGCATTACATCCCGCACAAAAACTCGGCACTCAGTCTCGAGTTTTCGCTCTATGATATCGAAAAAGTGAGGACAATTCATGACCAATTTCCTGGTCGTAACCGCAATGGGCGTAGACCGTCCTGGACTCGTAAGTAAACTAGCTCGGCTTGCCAGCGACTGTGACTGCGATATCGTCGACAGCCGTATGGCATTATTTGGTAACGAATTTACCTTAATCATGATGTTGTCAGGTTCGTGGGCATCCATAACGAAAATTGAAAGCCTGCTCCCGAGTCTCAGTGTTGAATTAGAACTGATGACAGTGATGAAGCGCACCTCTAAACATACGCCGCAAAACTACCTTTCACGCCTTGAAGTGCGCTTTACCGGTAAGGATCAGCGCGGCACCATGAAGCTTATCACCCAGTTCCTCGCCGACCGTTCCTTAGACTTAGCCGCAGTACGCTCTTTCTCTGAAGAACTCGACAACGGTGAGCAAACCCAGACGATTTCGTTAACCATCAATATTCCTGAAAAAGTTGAACTAGAAAAGCTCGAAAAGAGTATCTATCAACTCTCTGAAGAAATGGCACTGGATTGCACCATTAGACGCATGGAAGGCACCACCTCAAGAAGCGATAGAGGATAATTGATGAACACATTAACCGCTGGCGCGAAAGCGCCACTATTTACCCTTCAAGATCAACAGGGTAATGCAGTTTCCCTACAAGAATGCTTAACGCGCGGCCCGGTTTTAGTCTACTTTTACCCTAAGGCTTCAACCCCTGGCTGCACAGTGCAAGCCTGTGGTTTACGTGACAGCAAAACCGAACTGGACAGCCACAAAGTGACCGTACTTGGCATTAGTCCTGATCCCGTGGCTAAATTAGCTAAGTTTGCAGAAAAACAGTCGCTTAACTTTACCCTGCTCAGCGATGAAGACCACAGCGTGGCCGATGCCTTTGGCGTGTGGGGCGAGAAAAAGTTTATGGGCAAAATCTACGACGGTATCCATAGATTGAGCTTCCTCATCAATACTGACGGCACCATTGCCCACGTGTTCGATAAGTTTAAAACCAGCGATCATCACCAAGTCGTGCTGGCGCAAATTGCTGGTTAATTGCGCATTTTAGTGCCGTGTTAATGTCTCACTGCTCAACACCGCGTACAAAAAATTAGCAGTTGAACGCAAAAAGGCCCTTTATCAGGGCCTTTTTTCATGAATAATTTTCAGCTTGCGTCTAAAAATCAACCTGCTTTGTGGAATAAATTCAAGCGGATGCCGCTTAATCACCCAAGATTATGCCAGATAAGGCCACATAATTGCCGCGGCGATGCTCCACATGGTCAACCAAATAAAGCGATCTAAGTATCGCCACGCCGCTGGACGGCTAAATATCGGCGCCAATAAACGCGCACCAAAACTGAGGCTGAAGAACCAAATAAACGAAGCCAGTACCGCGCCCGCACCAAACCAAGGACGATGGGCATCTTCGAACTGAGTACTAATACTCCCCAGCAGCACTACGGTATCTAAATAAAGGTGTGGATTAAGCAGGCTGATCCCAAGCGTGGTCAGCATGGCCTTACGCAAAGTATCGGCATTTTGCGCATTGCCCATCTCCATCCCTTTAGCGACAAACGAGGCCTTAAGTGCATTGGCTCCGTACCAAATCAAAAAGGCGGCACCACCAAAACTGGCCACATGTTTGATAGTCGGGAAGGCTTCGATAATGTGCCCAAGCCCCGCCACACCCGCAGTGATCATTAAGGCATCGATGATTGAACAAAGCAGCGCAATCGGCAAAGGATAAGCTCGCTTAATCCCCTGCTTTAGCACAAAGGCATTCTGCGCCCCTACGGCAATAATCAAACTACCACCAATGCCCATACCTTGTATAAACGCCGTTTGCATAACTACCTCTCATGTCTGAAGAAGGCGCTAGCATAGACAAAACAACAAAATTAATATAACTAATGTTTTTTATGTATCATAAGTAAAATTAATAATTTTAAGGACGGCAATCATGTTGGAATACGCCAATCTTAAAGCGCTTGCGGTTGTCGTCTCCGAAGGTGGCTTCGAGCGTGCCGCCAAAGTGTTGCATATCACCCAATCGGCGGTGTCACAGCGCGTCAGGCAATTAGAAGAACGAGTCGGCCAATCCTTAGTAATCCGCTCAACGCCCGTGGTGGCAACCCCCACGGGTAAACGTCTATTGCGCCACTATTCACAGGTGCAACTACTCGAGAGCGAGTTGAGAGCCGAGTTAGATGCCGATGACCCTAACCATCCCACGACAGTGCGAATTGCTGTCAATGCCGACAGTTTAGCGACATGGTTTTTGCCCGCCTTGGCCGATATGTTCAGCCGCCATGCTTGGCTGCTGGAATTGATTGTCGATGATGAGTCCTACACCCATCACCTACTGAAAAACGGTGAGGCCGTCGGTTGTGTGACCACAACAGCCAACCCCATGGCCGGTTGCAGCAGCGAGTTTTTAGGGACCATGGAATATATGTGTGTCGCCACCCCGGCATTTGCGGCGCGTTATTTTCAATGGGCAGAAAATAACGAAGATGTCGGCGCTCAAATTACCCAAGCACAGCTCGCGAAAGCCCCGGCCGTAGTGTTTTCTACTAAAGATAAAATGCATGAAAAGTATCTCGCCCGGTATTTTCAAATGTTGCCAGGCCAATGGTGGCAACACAGCATTCCCTCATCGGAGAGTTTTTTGGAGGCGATTAACTTAAGTCTGGGTTATGGTTTAGTGGGACACTTACAGGCAAAACCTTTGATAGACAAAGGCATATTGATTGAGCTCACCCCAGAAAAACGCATTCGTGTCCCCCTTTATTGGCAACATTGGAATATAAAAGCCAAGCAAACGACCTTAGTGTATCGTGCCCTCGCCGCCACCGCGCAGCATCTATTACAGCAATGATGAGTGCTGAATAGTTAGTACAACAAACAATAGTTAGTACAAATAGTTAGCGGATAAAAAAACTGAGCACTCAGGCTCAGTTTTGTTTTCTATGAGTTTTTACCTACTGCCATCGGCTTAGGCTTCTGTCGAATCCGCCTTCACCTGCGTTATCGCCACGGGTTCAATCTCGGTTTTCGGCCACGCATTAATCACCGCTTTCACCAAGGAGGCTAATGGAATGGCAAAGAACACGCCCCAAACGCCCCATAAACCACCAAACACCAACACGGCGGCAATGATGATGACAGGGTGTAAATCCACTGCATCGGAAAACAGGATAGGTACCAGCACGTTGCCATCTAACGCCTGAATAATGCCGTAACCTAACATCAAATAACCAAACTCGGAGCTAAAGCCCCACTGGAAGAAGGCCACCAACATGATGGGTAGAGTGACTAAGGTCGCGCCCACATAGGGAATAAGCACCGACAAACCAGTCAACACCCCGAGTAAAGCCGAGTATCTCAGCCCCATAAAGGCAAAGAAGATGTAGCTCGCTACTCCGACAATCACAATCTCAATCACTTTACCGCGGATATAGTTAAAGATCTGCTGGTGCATCTCGAACCATACCTTACGGGCAAGCTGTCGATTAGTAGGGAAAAAACGTTTGCTACCACTGATCAGCTGGTCTTTATCCTTCAGAAAGAAAAACACTAATAAGGGCACTAAAATGGCGTACACCATCAGCACCAATAACGAGGCAGAATAACCAATCAACTGCTTGGCAATATCGAGCAGATGCTGGGTATCTAGCAGTTTTTTAAGCTCGGCGACCATTAAATTGAGCTGCTCAGAGCTGACAAACTGTGGATACTGGGTCGCCAATCCCTGCAAGGTTTGTAATCCCTTGTCGATCATACTCGGCAAATCTGTCATCAGACTCACGCCTTGGCGCCACACGCTCGGGATAAGACCAAAGGTCAGCAGCACCACTATCCCTAAAAACAGCACGAGTACTAAAGAAGCGCCCGTCGTGCGATTAATCCCCAATTTCAGCATTTGCGCCACGGGCCATTCGAGCAAAAAGGCCAGCACTAACGCCACGAGTAACGGCGCTAATAAGCCGCCAGCAAAATACAACACTAGAGCAAGGCCGACGAGAATGGCGAGCAACGTCACCGCCTGAGGATCGCTAAAGCGCTCTTGATACCAACGAGAGAAAAAACTAAACATGAATTCGTTCCAATGAGGTGATTGGCTTTCCGAAAACGCAGGAAAGATGCTTATGCTTTGGTGGTAAACCTTATCGCATCCGTTTTACTGTGTATATGCTTGAAAATCAGTTAACTGCTACCTATGACCGACACGCAAAGGCGAAGTTGCAACCAGCGATGCTAACTGGCCATTTTTACTGCAGCATTGAATCATGCTTTGTGCAGACTTATCCCTGCGATAAATCAACTTTTATGATTAATAACCCTAACTGACTGGCATCATCTTCCAATGTCACAACGGTATGCCCCTGTTTTTTAAAAAACGCGGGAACATCTCGGCGGGAACCTGGGTCTGAGAGTAGGATATGCAAGCTGTCGCCAGCAGACATGGACTTCAAAGCAAGTTTGACCTTAACCAAGGGAATGGGGCAGCGAAATGATGTTAAATCAATAAAAATCATAATGAACTTGCTATGAATGAACTTGGGCTATTATCCTAAGTTGCAACTCAAACTACAAGCTAAGGGCTACCCTCGCCTTAGTTGAGACAATTAAAAGAGATAAAGGATCCACTTGCGTAATTTGACGTTTTTGACCCGATGTAAACCCCTTGCGGCGAGTGTGCTTTCATTAATGTTACTCGGTGGAGCCGCAAAGAGTTTTGCCAACAACGACTTGCCCGACTTGGGCACCGCCGCCGTCAATACCTTCAGCCTAGAAAAAGAAATGGTCTATGGCGATGCCTACATGCGCGTTATTCGCTCATCGGCGCCGATGCTGAACGATCCGGTATTGAGCCAATATTTGACTGAACTGGGCAACAAATTGGTCGCCCACGCCACGGGAGTCAAAACACCCTTTTATTTCTTCTTACTGCAAAACGATGAGATCAACGCCTTCGCCTTCTTCGGCGGCCACGTTGCAGTACACACAGGGCTATTCCTTAACGCCGATAATGAAAGTGAGCTGGCCTCAGTGCTTGGCCACGAAATTACCCACGTGACCCAACGTCATTTGGCGCGCTCCCTCGAAGCGCAGCAAAAAAGTGGTCCAGCGACCGTTGCGGGCTTACTCGGGGCGATTTTATTAACCATCGCCGTTCCTCAAGCGGGGATGGCCGCACTGGCAACCACTCAAGCCATGGCGACCCAGTCAAAAATCAACTATACCCGTCTGCATGAAAAAGAAGCCGATCGGATTGGCATGCAGATTTTGGTCGATGCGGGCTTTGACCCTAATGCGGCCGCCGATTTCTTTGGTAAACTCGCCAGTCGCTACCGTTTTACCACCACGCCGCCGCAAATGTTGCTGACTCACCCATTACCCGAGTCACGGATCTCCGAGGCGCGCGATCGCGCCCACCAGTATCCGCACCGCTATGTGCCGGATAATCTGAACTTCCAGCTCGCCAAAGCCCGTATTCAGGTGCGTTTTTCCAGTTACAGCGACGATGCGGTATTGAGCATGTTTGAAAAGCAGCTCAATAAGCAAACCTACGGCTTTAAAGAGGCCGCCCTCTACGGCAAAGCCTTAGCGCTGTTTAGATTGAAGAAATTTGATGAGTCCGAAAAGATTATCGATGAGCTGTTAAAAATCGATGATAACAACTTGTTTTATATCGATACCAAGACGGATTTACTCAACGAGCGTAAGGATTTTGCTCAGGCGACTAAGTTACTCGAAGCCCAGCGTAAGATGAAACCCACATCGCAGGTGATTAACGCGAACTTAGCCAATATCTATATTGAGGCCGGTGAGCCAGCTAAGGCTATCCCACTGCTGGAAGACATGATTTTCCTCGATAAGCAAAATCAACTGCCCTATCAACTGCTCAATCTTGCCTATAAAAAATTGGGCAATCAGGGCATGGAGTATTTTTCCAATGCTGAGTTAATGGCGCTAGGCGCTAACTATAAGGGCGCTATCGATCAGCTGAACTTTGCCTACCGCGCCTCGGAAGGTAATCCCTTACAGCTGGCACGAATCGAAGCACGTATCCGCCAATTTAAACAAGCGGATAAAGAGATGGATGCCCTGAAGTAAAATAGTCATTTTATCTCTATCCCTTATAATCGCGCCCCGAACACCCTGACGGGGCGCTGTTTTTTCTGCTATCATCCGCGCCATTGTTTTAGCCGATTGAGCATAAGTACTATGACCCAAGCAACGATTTACCATAACCCACGTTGTTCAAAGAGCCGCGAAACCTTAGCCCTACTCGAGCAGCAAGGCTGTGATATCACAGTCGTGGAATACCTTAAGAATCCACCAAGCGCCGCCGATATCCGTGGGATTTTAGCCACTCTCAAACTCAGCGCCCGTGAGTTAATGCGCACTAAGGAAGACGAATATCAAGCACTGGGACTCGCCAATCCGGCATTAACCGAAGAGCAACTTATCGACGCCATGGTCAAGACGCCAAAATTGATTGAACGCCCAATCGTACTGGCCAATCAACAGGCTGCCATTGGTCGTCCACCGGAAAATGTACTGAACATTCTCTAATCTTCGGCCATTTCACCATCATACGATGCGACAAAAATAGGAACATCATGACCTCAAGCACTCTGCTGACACTGAGCCGTTTAGGCTACCTTGCCCTCGTTCTCCTGCTGGGCGGTTGGTTTATTGGTCAGGGCATCAATGGGGAATACACCTTATTATTCAGCCTACTCTGGCTAGTGCCTTTATTGTTGCCTGTACGAGGCATTTTAAAGGGCAACCCATACACCTATGCCTGGGCCAGCTTTATTTTATGCTTATATATGCTGCACGCCCTCACCTTGTTGTATGTCACGACCGATGCATTGGCCTTTGCCATTATTGAAGTCCTGCTGATTGGCGCGCTGTTAGTCGCGTTCCCGTTTTATGCTCGTATCCGTGGACGTGAGCTCGGTCTGGGCCTTAAGAAAAAGTCCGACAAGCAAGACTGATTGTCAGCTCCAATCAATCTCATCGCTGGCAGCGAACAGCAAGTCACTATTAGCCAGTGCCGATGAGCAAGTTCCGATGAGTAAGCGCGGTTCGGTTTTAATACCGCTCCGCGCTCTTGGATTCGAGAAGTTCTGATTCGAGATGCCGTTATTCAAGATGCTGTCATTCAAGAGCTTGTGAATCAAGAGATTGTGATTCAAAACATCATGACTCTATAAATTCTAACCCCGCTTTATAATCTTCACTCACAGTTAAATACGCTGTGGTATTAATCCCTTTTCGGTACGACTCCAACTCCGCAAATTGACAACATTTAACTTACCTTTCATCACTTTTTGTAACCAAAAGAGCATGCTATAGTCGATTGATATGCCAAGGAATGACGGCCAATCAAGCCAGTCATACTACAAAAACAATAACATAGCGTTAATTGGAGTGAGTCATGATGGAAATATGGGTTCCAATACGTCGATTAAGTATTATCGCGGCAACCGTCGCACTCAGCGCCTGTGGTGGCGGTGGTGGGGAGAATAATGATGGTGGTACAGTCACCCCACCAACCACTAACGTGCCACGCTGCACCACAGTGACTGCGCTCATCACCACAGACTCAGGCGCCATCCGCTTTAAAACTGAGCCCCAATATGTGGTGGGACAATCCAGCGCCATTATTGCCAGCCTAGGGAATCGCGATTCACAGGATCTTACTTTCCGCTGGCAACAGTTAGAAGGACCCAGCATTGAACTCGTGAGTCAAAATAGTCCAGTATTAGCCTTCGATATTCCCACTGCAGGTAGCTACCGTTTTAGCCTACATATCAGCGGCAGTAATATCGATGAGACTGGCGAAATAGCGATCAATGCAGACAGCAGCGCGGGGGCAATGCTGAACATTCGTCAAGATCATCAAGCCGTTGAGGGTAACGATGTCAGCCTACGAATCGCTCAGCAAGCGGGCCTTAGTGCATCAAGCATCAATTGGTGTATCGCCGAGGGCCCCAGTGTCAGTCTCGATATCAGCGATCCATTTAGGCCCCTGTTTATCGCGCCCACTGTTGGTCAAGATACCTTAACCCGCCTTAGGGCATCGGCCACGATTAACGGTAATACCGTGACAGACGAAGCCTATGTGCTCACTACGGCATCGCCCACAATAAGCTCTACCTACTTCGATACGCCAGTGGCGCGGACCCACGCTTATAATCCCGCCTCACCTTATGCCAGTGCCTTAACGAGCTGTGTGTACTCAAATCAGTTAAAAGAAGCTTGTACTATCAACCAATTGCCGCTTATTGGCCAAGTCTCAAATACGCTCGATATCGATACAATTCTCGATCGCGTATTAGTGTCCCACGATTGGATGGGAGACAATTTCGCCGCGTTTTTACGTCAAATGGACCCGAATAGCGATTTCGCCCGTCTGCTACAATCGGTCACCGCCGTGGTGATCAGCTATGATGTGCGCCCCTCGTTTTATTGGGTGGTCACAGGGGCGATTTATCTCGACCCTAATGATTTGTGGCTCACGCCAACCCAGCGTGACAGCATTAACGAGGCACCGGATTATCGCAGCGACTTTGGCAGTGAACTCAATTTCCTCATGCCGTGGCGTTACGTTAAAAATAACCAATATGCTTCACAGGGATTCCCTATCACGACGCGCGCCACCCGCACGCTCAACCAGATTAATCCCGATCTTGCTTCACTCTTGTACCATGAACTCGCCCACGCCAATGACTTCTTCCCAAGAAGCATACACGCCACGCTCACTGGCCCTAGATTGTTGGACGACTATAGCCGCCGAAATGCCAATAAGAGTTTGATATCCGATCAAGTGAGTCGCAGCTATCCCCTCACCAGCAGCGAAATGACAAGCCTTGCGGCGGTGAGCTTCTTGGGCGCTAAAGCCACTGCAACCCAAAAAGCCTATCAACCTTCGGATGTGAGTACGTTTTTCTCCGGTGACATCGCCAATGACTTTTATAACTATTCCAGTACCCGTGAAGACGCGGCGATGTTATTCGAAGAAGCCATGATGAGTTACCGCTACCAAATCCAGCGCGATGTGGCCGTCACCAACCTGCCCGCCGTACTCACGGCAGATACAGTGATTGTTGACTGGGGACAAAGGGGACGAATTGGTGATGATAGTCTGGCAAACCGCGCCGCCTTGGTGATCGATGGTATGTTGCCTGAGCTTGATGGTATCAGCTTACTCACGAGCCTGCCCGAGCCCATTGCGATGACGCAAGGCCAAAGCTGGCGCCAAGCCCTAGGGATTTCACCCAATTCCACAGTGAAAGGCCTACAGGGGGTCGCGGCAAGTAGCGAGACACTTACCGAGCCAGCACTGCGTTTCAGTGGCGATCGTCACCGCCATCCACAGCAGTGATTTGAACAGTGATTTGGATTGCTAAATCGGCAGATACACTAAGCTCAAGCCTGTTAGCAGGCCTAAGATAACTATAGATGTGAGATTAATAGCGATAAAAAAAGCCCGTCGTGAAATGACGGGCTTTTTGTTAACACTAAATGTTTATTAACACAGGCTTTCGATTAACAGTAACTAACTGTAAGTCAATGCGATTACAAGTGGAGCATTTCTTTAGCAAAAGGAATCGTGAGCTTGCGCTGATGTACTAGGGATGCCTTATCCAGTTTATCTAACACATCAAACAAGGTACGCAGGTCCCTTGCCATACGATTAAGCAAAAACCGACCCACGTCTTCGGGCAACTGTAATCCGCGCATCGCCGCACGGCGTTGCAATGCCGCTAACTTTTCATCATCGGCCATGGGTTGCAGCTGATAATTGAGTCCCCACTGCATTCTGGAAACTAAATCGGGCAATAAGAAGCCTGCATCCGCGGGCGCCGAGCGGCCGCTAACCACCAGCGCACAACGCTTGTTCTCAGCGACACGATTGTATAAATCGAATATGGCTTCTTCCCAAATCGGGTGACCCGCAATGTCATCCACATCGTCGATGCAGATCAAATCGAGCTGCTCCAAGCCTTCCAACAGCGCGGTCGAAATACTCGCATGAATGCCAAGGGGAAGGTAAAAACTGCGGCGGTCGAGTTCATTGGCATGAGCACAGGCGGCGTGCATTAAGTGAGTCCGACCCGATTTCACGGGTCCCCACACATAGATAGCGGCTTCACCTTGGCCTTCGGCATTGGCGCGCAGCTTTTGAATAAGTTCATCATTACCCGCTGCCGGATAATAACTGTTAAAGGTTTCATCATCCGGTAAGTAAACCGGTAACGACAGTTGTAGCGGTGAGTTTAATGGCACTCGTACGTCTCAATATCAATAAATTATCGACTCCCCCACATGACTGAGCACATATGCCCAGTCACGACGAGGGAAGTTTAAGGTAACCGCCATTGATAGACAGTTTTACCTGCAGGGCTGGCACCGGCAGAAAACTCCCCTGGCGCCACCACCGAAATTCGCGGCTCTAGACTCAGTAAACGCTCAAAGTCGGTCTGAGAACCAAACAAGTCCAAGGAAAACGTCGCGGTATTACCTTGGATGCGCGACAAAGTCGCATTCTTCACGGCGCTGAGTTGCTTTAAGTATTTTTCAACTTCAACTAACTGCGCCATTTTATCAATGTTCACAAAGGTCACACTGGCGCCTACCTGCTCGCCCGAATCCGCGATGGCGTACTTAGTAAAATAGTAATCGCCTAGCGCCGCCATCATAGCAGTGATCGCCTGTGCGCTATTTTCTGCCGTACCATTAAAGCTAAACAGTGGCGGCGTTAACGAGTCGATTGTGGCCTTGGTATACAGGTTTAGGCGGTAACGCACTTGATTTCCCACAGGGTCAATAGCGACGAGGGCTAAGAAGTCGGCTTGGTAACGTCCCGAGACACTGGCCACTATATCGGCAAACATGCCTTTGACATCATTGGGATTGATGCCCATTAACTCATCAAGGTCGAGGATCGGCAGCATGACAGGAATACCGCGTTCATCGGAAAAAGTCGTAAATGCCTGACGCTCGGCTAAGGTCGATGAATCACTCAGTAAAATCGTGTCACCTTCACTAGGCATGGCAACCCAAAAGAGCGTCAGCGGACGTTGAATGCCCCACACAGGTAATTGGGCCTGACGTAACAGGGTAATAATGCGGCGATGTTCAAAGTTGGCTTTTAACAACAGTTGGCCATTTTGCTCAAAGTAACCAAACTGGCTGAGCAGTGCATCAGGATTAGCCAGTTGCGATTGGATAACGCCGTTATCTAAAGAGCGTGCTGTCCCAGTATTCTTAATGATCACTTTTTCCAGCGCGGCTTTAAGGGCTTTATTCCGCTCAGGCACGGCGCGGGAAGCTACGGGCACATCGGCTTCATCTAATTTACTCACTTCAACAGCTTGCAGGCTATTAACGGTAAACAGGCAGTATAAAAACGCGAGTAAGCTTGGCTTTAATAGGAATTTCAGCATCTTTGAGTAGTTGAAGTAACGTCAGATAGTGCAAATTGTACCATAGTTAGCGCCTTTAGCGAGTCTTGGGGAGATTTCCAGCACGGATTAAGTGCTGCCACTTGCTTTGGCAATAAAACAGTGATCCTCACCTACAAACGAGCCATTTTATAAGGAACATATAGCAACAAACTGTTATCATCTCGCGGTTTACCCTAAATTTACGAGAATAATAAATGAAACGACTCGCTATTCCGCTTCAGGGCGCACAAATGCTCTTTGTTGCATTTGGCGCCCTAGTGCTAATGCCGCTACTCACGGGGCTTGATACCAGTGTCGCCCTGTTTACTGCGGGTATTGGTACGCTATTATTTCAGTTGATCACGAAACGCCAAGTCCCTATCTTCCTCGCCTCCTCCTTCGCTTTTATTGCTCCAATTCTCTATGGAGTACAAACCTGGGGGATCCCATCAACCATGGGCGGCATCATTGCCGCGGGTCTAGTGTATGTGCTCCTTGGGGCACTCGTTAAAGTGCGCGGCACCGACTTTATCCATCGACTGCTTCCACCTGTGGTGGTTGGCCCAGTGATTATTATCATTGGTCTAGGTTTAGCACCAGTGGCGGTGAATATGGCACTGGGTAAAAGTGGAGATGGCAGTTTAACGCTCGTCCCCACCAATACGGCTTTGATTATTTCCCTCGCCTCACTCTGTACTACCATAGCTGTGGCTATTTTTGCCAAGGGCTTACTTAAAGTCATGCCGATTCTGGCGGGGATTGTGGTAGGTTATGGCCTAAGTCTTGCCTTTGGTATCGTGGATTTTGCAGTGGTTACCGCGGCAAGCTGGATTGCTATTCCGAAATTTGTCGCGCCCGAATTTAACTGGCATGCCATCGCCTTTATGATCCCAGTCGCGATTGCGCCTGCGGTTGAACATATTGGTGACATCCTTGCCATTTCTAATGTCACGGGTAAAGACTTTATGAAAAAACCCGGCCTGCATCGCACCTTAACCGGTGACGGCGTCGCGACAATTGCCGCAGCCGCCTTCGGCGGTCCGCCAAATACGACCTATTCTGAAGTGACAGGCGCGGTGACTTTAACCCGCAACTTCGACCCCAAAATCATGACGTGGACGGCGATTACCGCTATTACCTTGGCCTTCGTGGGTAAGTTAGGCGCCCTGATGCAAACCATTCCCGTCCCTGTGATGGGCGGCATTATGTGTTTGCTATTCGGTTCTATCGCCGCAGTGGGCTTAAATACCCTAATCCGTAATCACGTGGATTTATCCGAGCCACGTAACTTAAGCATTGTCGGCGTGACCCTGGTATTTGGTATCGGCGGTATGGCCTTTGGCATCGGCTCCTTCAGCCTCACGGGCATCAGCCTCTGTGGTATTGTGGCCATCACC
Organism: Shewanella sp. Shew256; assembly: GCF_002196695.1. Classification (NCBI taxonomy): domain Bacteria; kingdom Pseudomonadati; phylum Pseudomonadota; class Gammaproteobacteria; order Alteromonadales; family Shewanellaceae; genus Shewanella; species Shewanella sp. Shew256. Next base: position 453,491 of record NZ_NAJR01000004.1, read on the forward strand.
ATGAATCTGCTGTTACCCGCGAGCAAACACCACGAGCGTGACGCTGCATCACACTAAACAGTGTGAGTTAGCACAGTAGAGCATCCTTCATCGCCTAATCCTTATGCCTTATGTTAGGAGCAGGCAACAAAAAAGCCGCTAAGTTATTCACTTAACGGCTTTTTTATTATTCTTTCATCACTTTTACGCGTGGTTACTCTGCGGTTTTGTATTTATCAGCAGTCGCTTTGATTAACGGCTGTAATTCGCCTTTTTGGTACATATCAACCACGATATCACACCCACCAATCAGCTCGCCTTCAATCCACAATTGTGGGAAAGTTGGCCAGTTTGCATACTTAGGTAATTCAGCACGGATATCTGGGTGCTGGAGAATATCCACAAATGCAAACTGCTCACCGCAGTTGATCATGATTTGTGCTACCTGAGATGAAAAACCACAGCTTGGTAATTTAGGAGAACCCTTCATGTATACGATGATTGGGTTTTCAGCGATTTGCTGTTTAATTTTCTCTACTGTTTCCATTTTAATTCCTAAGTACGATGACATTGACTCAATGCCGCTATTGTACGACAGCTAGGCACAGAACAAAATCCCACAGTTTGTAAGGTTATGCCCTACAATTAGTTTTTCGATGACGCCTATCTAATCAATTAGCCAAACAATGATTCACATCACAAATATTATCGGTACAATAGAGCGCAGTGAGCACGTTTAAAAAACGATAACCTAAGACCATGGAGAGATACTAATGGCTTTCGAATTACCCGCATTACCATATGCAAAGAACGCACTAGAACCACACATTTCTCAAGAAACCATTGAATACCACTACGGCAAGCATCACAACACCTACGTTGTTAAGCTAAACGGTTTAATCGAAGGAACCGATTTCGCAGGTAAATCTTTAGAAGAGATCATCAAGACTTCTACTGGTGGCGTATTTAACAACGCAGCTCAAGTTTGGAACCACACTTTCTACTGGAACTGCTTAGCGCCTAACGCTGGCGGTGAGCCAACAGGTCCTGTGGCTGATGCGATCAATGCTGCATTCGGTTCATTCGACGCATTCAAAGCACAATTTACCGATTCTGCGGTAAACAACTTTGGTAGCGCTTGGACTTGGTTAGTGAAAAAAGCCGATGGCACTGTAGCTATCGTTAACACTAGCAATGCTGCAACGCCTCTGACTGACAGCACTGTGACACCAATCCTGACTGTTGACGTGTGGGAACACGCTTACTACATCGATTACCGCAACGTACGTCCTGACTACTTAGCCCACTTCTGGCAATTAGTTAACTGGGACTTCGTGAACCAAAACTTCGCTGGTTAATCGCTGCTAAGTCATTCCTAAAAAGAGCCCAAGTGGCTCTTTTTTTATGGCCTCACAAATCATCCACCTTTCCCTTTTCGCCCAACCTCGCCCAATAGCTACAAGTGCAACAATTGCAATTGCAATCATTTGTTATTGTTTTTATTTGATATTTTTTTGACACAGCTGGCAAGTTTATGTCTAAGATTAGTGTAGGAAGCTGAAAAATCAGTTATCCATCCATGACATCACTGGCGTTTCAGGGGGTTTATATGGGCATTTTCGAGCATTACCAAAAGCGCTACGAACAAAAACTCGATGAAGAATACACTTTGCAAGAATACCTCGATATCTGCAAAGAAGATCGCAGTGCTTATATGTCAGCGTCCGAGCGATTACTGCTTGCCATCGGCGAAGCCGAAATTATTGATACCGCGAAAAATCCAACCCTAAGCCGTATCTTTTCAAATCGTCTCATCTCACGCTATCCCGCCTTTAAAGACTTTTACGGTATGGAAGATGCGATTGAACAAATCGTCGCCTACCTAAAACACTCGGCCCAAGGCTTAGAGGAATCGAAGCAAATTTTGTACTTACTCGGCCCTGTGGGTGGCGGTAAGTCATCATTGGCGGAAAAACTCAAAGCCTTGATGCAAAAAGTGCCAATCTACATTTTAAGCGCTAATGGCGTAAGAAGCCCGGTGAATGACCACCCCTTCTGTCTCTTCGATGTCGAAGAAGACGGCCAGCTGCTGCGGGATGAATTTAATATTCCCACCCGTTATCTAAAAACCATCATGTCGCCTTGGGCGGTGAAACGTCTGCACGAGTTTGGCGGCGATATTTCAAAATTTCGTGTGGTCAAGGTCTATCCCTCTATTCTCGATCAATTGGCGATTGCCAAAACCGAACCTGGGGATGAAAACAACCAAGATATTTCCTCCTTGGTCGGTAAGGTCGATATTCGTCAGCTAGAGCATTTCTCGCAGGACGATGCCGATGCTTACGCCTACTCGGGCGCACTCTGCCGTGCAAACCAAGGGATGATGGAGTTCGTGGAAATGTTCAAGGCGCCGATTAAGGTGCTACACCCACTGCTCACCGCCACCCAAGAAGGTAACTATAACGGTACCGAAGGCTTATCCGCCCTGCCCTATAGCGGTATCATTTTGGCGCACTCTAACGAGTCAGAATGGTCAACCTTCAAAAACAATAAGAACAATGAAGCGTTTCTCGACAGGGTTTATATCGTCAAAGTGCCCTATTGCCTGCGGGTATCGGAAGAATTGCAGATTTACAAAAAATTACTGCAAAACTCCGAGCTGTCCCAAGCACCATGTGCACCTGGCACCTTAGAAACCTTGGCGCAATTTAGTGTGCTCTCGAGGATCAAAACACCTGAAAACTCCTCCATCTACTCTAAGATGCGGGTCTATGATGGTGAAAGCCTTAAAGATACCGATCCTAAGGCAAAATCCTACCAAGAGTACCGCGACTACGCAGGTGTTGATGAAGGTATGAACGGTCTTTCTACCCGTTTCGCCTTCAAAATCCTGTCGCGGGTATTTAACTTTGACCACTCAGAGATTGCCGCTAACCCTGTCCATTTGTTCTATGTACTCGAGCGCCAAATCGAGCAGGAACAATTCCCCGGCGATACCGCCGAACGTTATCTGGAGTTCTTAAAAGGCTATTTGATCCCTAAATATGTCGAATTTATCGGTAAGGAAATCCAAACCGCGTACTTAGAGTCCTACTCTGAATACGGCCAAAATATCTTCGACCGTTATGTCACCTACGCCGATTTCTGGATCCAAGATCAGGAATACCGTGACCCCGAAACTGGCCAATTGTTTGACCGCTCCGCACTGAATGCCGAACTGGAGAAAATCGAAAAACCCGCGGGGATCAGCAACCCTAAAGATTTCCGTAATGAGATCGTTAACTTTGTCCTGCGCGCCCGCGCAAGCCATGAGGGCAACAACCCACTCTGGACCAGCTACGAAAAACTACGCACGGTAATTGAGAAAAAAATGTTCTCAAATACAGAGGACTTATTGCCTGTAATTTCCTTTAACGCCAAAACCTCGACTGACGATCAACGTAAACACGATGATTTTGTTAATCGAATGATGGAGAAAGGCTATACCAAAAAACAAGTCAGACTGCTGTCTGAGTGGTATTTACGGGTTCGTAAATCCTCTTAACTTGCGCTCACTAAAAACGAGGCTTTGGTGTTGCCAAAGCCTTCGCTGGGGTTTGGGAGGTGCGTATGGCGAACTTTATCGATAGACGGTTGAATGCGAAAGGAAAAAGCACAGTCAACCGCCAACGCTTTATCAACCGATATAAGCAACAAATCAAAAAAGCCGTCAGCGATGCCGTCACGCGTCGCAGTGTAACGGATGTAGATAAAGGCGAAAAAATCAGTATTCCCACACGGGATATCAGTGAACCTATGTTCCATCAAGGCAAAGGAGGCGTAAGAGACAGAGTCCACCCAGGTAATGATCAATTCACCCGCGGCGATAAAATCGATAGACCCCAAGGCGGCGCTGGCGGCGGAGCGGGTAAAGGCGATGCCTCGGATTCGGGCGAAGGAAATGACGACTTTGTGTTTGAAATCTCAAAGGATGAATACCTAGAGCTGCTCTTTGAGGATTTAGAACTGCCGAATCTGCAGAAGAATCGCTTAAACAAGCTCGTCGAGTATCAAATCTACCGTGCGGGTTTCACCAATGATGGTGTACCAGCCAATATCAATATTGTGCGCTCACTGCGTTCCTCCTTGGCGCGCCGCATTGCCATGTCGGCAAGTAAAAAGAAATTGCTCAAAGAGTTAGAGCAAGAGCTGGCGGAGCTTGAAAATATTCCGGGTACTAAAGCCGAACTGATTTTGGATTTAAAAGCCCAGATTGAGGCGCTTAAGCAGAAGATTGCTAAAGTCCCCTTTATCGATACCTTTGACTTACGTTTCAATAACTTTGCAAGGCGTGAAGTGCCCTCAAGCCAAGCGGTCATGTTCTGCTTAATGGACGTGTCAGGCTCGATGGACCAAGCGACAAAAGATATGGCGAAACGTTTCTATATCTTGCTGTACTTATTTCTTACCCGAACCTACAAAAACCTCGAGGTGGTCTATATCCGCCACCATACCCAAGCGAAGGAAGTGGACGAGCATGAGTTCTTCTACTCCCAAGAAACTGGTGGCACGATTGTCTCAAGCGCATTGAAATTAATGCACGAAATTCAGCAGGCTCGCTACCCTGCCGATGAGTGGAATATCTATGCAGCACAAGCCTCTGACGGTGATAACTGGGCCGATGACTCTCCCACCTGTCGACAATTATTGGAGCAAAAAATCCTGCCGCTAGTGCGCTATTTTAGCTATATCGAAATCACCAATCGTGCGCACCAAACCCTGTGGCGCGAATACGAATCCCTACAACAACACTACGACAACATAGCGGTGCAACATATTCGTCAAGCCGAAGATATCTACCCTGTATTTAGAGAATTATTTAAAAAGCAGGCGGTTTAAGGGGGCTCTATGGGGATAAAAGAATCAAAAACGCGTACAGCCTTGAGTGACGGTCCCGACTGGAGCTTTGAGCTGTTACAAAGTTATCTAAAAGAGATTGAGCGTGTGGCAGCCATTTATAAGCTAAGCGCCTATCCCAATCAAATCGAAATCATCACCGCCGAGCAGATGATGGATGCCTATGCCGGCATTGGCATGCCCATTGGCTATACCCATTGGTCCTTCGGCAAACGTTTTATCGAAACCGAACAAGGCTACAAACGTGGGCAAATGGGGCTCGCCTACGAAATCGTGATTAACTCCAACCCTTGTATCGCTTATTTAATGGAAGAAAACACCATCACCATGCAGGCATTAGTGATGGCGCATGCCTGTTTTGGCCATAATAGTTTCTTTAAAAATAACTACTTATTTAAGACCTGGACGGATGCAAGCTCGATTATCGACTACTTGGTGTTTGCCAAAAACTACATCAGTGATTGCGAGCAAAAATACGGTGTCGAGCAGGTTGAAAGCATCATCGACTCCTGCCACGCTCTGATGAATTACGGTGTCGACCGCTATAAACGCCCATCGGAAATCTCCTTTAGGGAAGAACAGGCGAGGCAAAAAGACCGCGAGGCTTACCTGCAAAGCCAAGTGAACGATTTGTGGCGTACCATTCCCACCCATCAACAGCAGCAACCGTCGACCACTAAGCGCCGCTTTCCCGCCGAGCCGCAGGAAAATATTCTGTATTTTATTGAAAAAAATGCACCGCTGCTGGAGTCATGGCAACGGGAGATTATCCGTATCGTGCGTAAGATGGCGCAGTATTTTTATCCGCAAAAACAAACACAAGTGATGAATGAAGGCTGGGCAACTTTCTGGCATTACACCATTTTGAATCATCTATACGATGATGGCGTGGTCACCGACCGCTTTATGATGGAGTTTTTGCAGAGCCATACTGGCGTTGTCGCCCAGCCCGAATATAACAGCCGTTACTACAGCGGTATTAATCCCTATGCCCTTGGGTTTGCGATGTTTACCGATATTCGGCGTATGTGTGAGTCTCCCACAGAGGAAGACAAAGCCTGGTTCCCTGATATTGCGGGCAGTAATTGGCTCGATACCTTACATTTTGCGATGCAAAACTTTAAGGATGAAAGCTTTATCAGCCAATACCTGTCACCGAGGGTGATCCGTCAGTTCAAACTGTTTGGCATCCACGATGATGAGAAACGTAATTATCTGTCCGTGTCGGCCATTCACGATGAGCAGGGTTATCAAGACATTCGCAATTTACTCTCGCAGCAGTACAATCTGTCGAATATTGAACCTAATATTCAAGTACATAACGTTGAGATAAACGGCGATCGTTCCTTAACCTTAAGGTATGTCCCCTGTAATGACATCCCGCTCGCCAACACCTATAAGGAAGTGTTAAAGCATCTGCATCGCCTCTGGGGCTTTACCGTCAGCTTGGAGCAATTAAATGCCGATACCAGCGTGACCTTGTTAGCCTCCTGTCCAGAGCAACCTAAGGCCGACTAAAAATCAGTTTAATTAAAAAGCCAAAAGTAAAAGCAAAAAGCCGTTTCTCAATGAAACGGCTTTTTATTTAACCAATCTTAAAACAGGCCACTGACCGCTTTTAAGCTTCAGAATCGAAACTTAAGCATTGCCGTCCTGCTGGGCAATCGAAGTTGGCATATCGTCGCGCAATTGCAACCACATTTTGCCGCTGTTAATACCGTAGGTACGCATTAATGCGGGCACATCGATATAGTTTTTAGCTTTGGCTAATATTTCGAGTTCTTTATAGAAGTTCAGCGCTAACTGACGCGCCTCAGGACTACTGAAATAGTAACGACCCACCCGGCTATACAAACCTTTAAAGCCGTTTAAAATCAACACGTACAGTGGATTACCAGAAGAGAAGGCCAAGGTGTGGTGCAACAGGTAATCATACTCGGCGAAGGATTCGGCCGTATCTTCTAATTGGTGAATTTTTCCTAGGACTTCCACCGCGGTATCTGGGCTGTTGCGCAGTGCGCCACGGAAGTAAATCGCACTGACATTGGTGCGAGCCGACAGCAATTGGTCCACCAGCACAGGGAAGCCTTCAGGATTGAGATCCGCTATGGTCTCAAGAATGTTAAGGCCCGAGGTTTCCCAAAAATTGTTCACCCGTGTTGGTTTACCATGTTGAATTTTCAACCAACCATCACGGGCTAAGCGTTGCAGCACTTCACGCAAGGTGGTGCGTGTTACGCCAATTAATTCAGAAAGCTCACGTTCAGCCGGTAAAATGGACCCTGGGGGAAACTTATTTTCCCAAATCGATCTTACAATATACTTCTCTGCAAAACTTGCAGGTCCTTTGGCATTGATAATCATCAGCCCACTTTTCCAGTTGTTGTGCTTTATAATGGTCACTGATCATACCAGAGCGGTAAAAAATGGAAACCATTGACTGAGGCTCACCTTAAAATCACCGTACAATTGTCACAGAAATGTTCAAAAAAACGACATGAATCAACAGCAATCGTGCCAATTTTGCCGATTAGCTCCGCTTTTTGAAATCTGGGTTTCAGTATATCGTTACATTAGCATTCTCTTTAGGCTAGACTGATTTTCTAAAACAAATGCCAGAAACAATAACCTGTGCAATTTTAAAAGATAATTAGAAGAGAGGATGCCATGCCGATGACAATGAGTCAGGCGTTTATTGGGAACTTCTTAGGGAATTCTCCTAAGTGGTACAAGATCGCAATACTGTCGTTTTTAATAATCAATCCAATACTCTTTTTCTATGTCAGCCCCTTTGTGGCTGGTTGGGTATTAGTGCTTGAATTTATTTTTACCTTGGCAATGGCACTAAAATGCTACCCATTACAACCCGGTGGTTTATTAGCGATTGAAGCTGTCGCCATCGGCATGACCTCTGCCAGCCAAGTGCTACACGAAATTGAAGCAAACCTTGAAGTGCTATTACTGCTAGTGTTTATGGTGGCCGGCATTTACTTCATGAAGCAGCTACTGCTGTTCGTGTTCACTAAGATGATCACTAAAGTACGTTCGAAAATCTTAGTATCTTTGCTGTTCTGTTTGGCTTCCGCCTTCTTATCCGCTTTCTTAGATGCGTTAACCGTTATCGCCGTGATTATTACCGTGGCGGTTGGTTTTTACTCTATTTATCATAAAGTTGCCTCAGGTAAAGATTTTTCGGCCGATCATGACCATACCTCCGAAGGCAAAAATGACGATGGTGAAAACCAGCTCAATGAAGACGAGCTCGAGTCTTTCCGTGGTTTCCTACGTAACCTGTTAATGCACGCTGGTGTCGGTACTGCATTGGGTGGCGTGTGTACTATGGTGGGTGAACCACAAAACTTAATTATTGCGGCTCAAGCAAACTGGCAATTTGGCGAATTTGCGATCCGCATGTCACCTGTGACAGTACCTGTATTGTTCGCAGGTATCCTCACCTGCTTTATCGTCGAGAAATTCCGTTGGTTTGGTTATGGTGCTCAGCTACCAGATGCAGTGCATAAAATCCTGTGTGATTATGCCGCCTATGAAGACGCGCGTCGTACCAATAAAGACAAGATGAAGCTGGTTATCCAAGCCTTTGTGGGTGTGTGGTTAATTGCCGGATTGGCGCTGCACTTAGCGTCTGTGGGCTTGATTGGTCTGTCAGTGATCATCTTAACCACGGCCTTTAACGGCATTACCGATGAGCATGCGCTAGGTAAAGCCTTCGAAGAAGCTCTGCCATTTACGGCTTTGTTAGCGGTATTCTTTGCGGTTGTGGCCGTGATCATCGACCAACAACTGTTTGGCCCTGTGATCCAATGGGCACTAAACCATGAAGGTAATACCCAATTAGTGATCTTCTATATCGCTAACGGTTTACTCTCTATGGTCAGTGATAACGTGTTTGTGGGCACGGTTTACATTAACGAAGTCAAAGCCGCCCTGATTAACGGTCAAATTACCCGCGATCAATTCGATCTGTTAGCGGTTGCCATTAACACTGGTACTAACTTGCCTTCGGTGGCAACACCAAACGGTCAAGCCGCATTCCTGTTCTTATTGACCTCGGCCCTTGCACCGCTGATCCGTTTATCCTACGGCAGAATGGTGTGGATGGCATTGCCCTACACTATCGTGCTATCGATTGTGGGCGTGATGGCTATTCAATCGGGCTTCTTAGAGCAGATGACCCAGTACTTCTATGACTCCCATGCAATATTGCACCACAGTGTTAAAGAAGCGTTAGCGCCTGCTGCAGCTCACTAACATAAATATCGGAGTTGACTGAACTTTATGAGTTCAGTAAAGTCAAAAAAACGCCCTACCTTCGAGGGCGTTTTTTGTTGATACGGAGTTCACTTTTGACAGCATTCACTCGCTTTGCCCATTCCCGCGCATCTTGGTTCATTCTCACAGGCTCTGCGATTGCCCTCGAAGCGGCCGCCTTGTATTTCCAATATGTGATGAAGTTAGACCCCTGCGTGATGTGTATCTACCAGCGGCTCGCCGTATTCGGCATTTTGGCATCTGGACTGATTGGTATGACGGCGCCCAAGTTCCTTATCGTTCGCATTCTAGGCGCCATTGGTTGGGCCGTCAGTGCAACCTGGGGACTAAAACTGGCGCTAGCCTTAGTCGATATGCAGAATAATCCTTCGCCCTTCTCGACTTGCTCATTTTTACCCGAATTTCCAGCTTGGATGCCACTCCACGAATGGTTCCCATCCGTCATGTTACCAACTGGCATGTGTACCGATGTGCCATGGCAGTTTATGGGCGTCACCATGGCCGAATGGATGGTGGTAGCCTTTAGTGGTTATCTGGTCGCACTGTTACTGTTTATTGTGCCCATCCTAAGCGGTTCGAATAAACCTTCGCTCTACAAATAATCTTCATCAATAATCTTCCTAAGGCAGACATAAGGTCTGCCTTATTTTTAACGACCTCTGTCAATATTTATCACCGAAAGCACTGTGCGAACTTTGATTTAAGCCAATGGCAAATAGGCGAAAAAACGCTAAACTGGCTCCATGATAACGGCATTTGGAATGCGTAGAACATGGATAAACGGCCTCTCATTGAGCCTCAAGCACCGTTAACCCAATGGCAAAAAAGCCTGCCGTTTAAACTCAGCCTGATCCAACTGTTGATCGCCAGCATACTGATCTTCAGCACGGCGTGGGTCATTCTCAACATTCAGACCCAGCAGATCAGTGAGCAACAAACTCTGCTCAATCAAAACCATGGCCAAATCATCATAGCCAAATTGCAGGAAATGACCTCCCAAGTGGAGAATCAGGTCAATGCCATCAGCCAAATCGCCATGCTATACCGTTATGAGCCCGAGCAGCTCAGTAAGAGCATTCCGGTATTACTCTCGATTGAAAATCAAAAGGCGATTATTTCAGGTGGTGGGATTTGGCCCGAGCCAGGGGCATTTGACCGGCAAAAGTTTCGCGATAGCTTATTCTGGTCACACAATATTCACGGCGAATTAGTCGCCATCAACAGCTATAACGACGACAGCTTTCCAAGCTACCACACCGAAGAATGGTATCGGCCAACCCGCTATTTTCCCGTGGGAAAAATATTTTGGTCTAAATCCTATGTCGACCCGACTACCCATGAACCGATGGTGACTGCATCGGGTGCAATGTGGATGGAACATCAGTTTATTGGGGCGGCCACCACGGATATCAGCCTTGAAAAACTTAGTCAGCTCCTACGCAATACCATGCTCGATGTGAGCGGCTATGTGATAGCCCTCGACCATCAAAACCAAATCTTGGCCTCGCCGAATAGCGATATTTTACCGCAATCTTCGCAAAATCCACCCCATACGCTACAAACCTTCGACGAGTTAGCAAAAACAGAGGCGGCCTTTAGCCCAATCGCCTCGGCACTGCACTTCGCCGACCGCAGTTTTATCGAACAAGCCGTGGCTGAGCGCGTATTTACCCAAGAGCAAATGGATAACCTCACCCGCCTAAGCGGGGACAGTGAACGGGAGATGCTCTCTGCCATCGTCAATGACAATGCTAAGAGCCAGTTCTCGAGCCCAAGGCGGATAGCCTCGGTTTCATTAACTATGGACCCCATCCTCAAGGGCCCCTCGCTGGTGTCGGTGTTTTTAATGCCCCACACCTACTGGAAAATTCTCGTCGTCACGCCCATTGCCCCCTTACAGGACACGGCCAAAAAACTTATCGAAAAAGTCGGGCTCTCCCTAGTGTTAATTCAGATGCTCGGCCTTATCCTACTGTTTTTACTGCAACATCGACTGATTATCGCCCCCATTATGGAGATGGTGCAGGCACTCAAACGCAATGATTCGGCCTCTATCGAATTAAAAGCCAAGGAGCGACATGATGAGGTCGGTTTGTTAGCAAAAAGCTTTTTATCCCGCACCCAACAGCTTGAAGTCGCCATGGCCAGTTTAGACGCCAGTAATCTCGCGCTCGAGCAGCAATTGCTAACCCAACAACATTTTCAGCAGGAGTTGAGTCAACGCAAGGAGCAATTAAGATCCCTGCTCGACTTCTCATCTACCATCATCTATATCAAAGACTTAAATGGCCGATACACCTTAGTGAACAACAAATACTGCGAAGTTTTAGGAATTGAGCGGCGCAAGATCATCGGGGCGACGGACTTTGATCTGTTCCCAAACTCACTCGCACAGCAGTATCAACAGAACGACCAAAGGGTCACCCATAGCCACGAGGCCCTGCATTTCGAAGAAGTCATTCCTTCTCTTCGCGGCGAGCTTATCTATCAAATGAGTAAATTCGACATTCGCGACGATGAGGATAATTCCTTGGGTGTCGGCGCTATTGGTTTTAATGTGGACTTGAGAAAACGCCAAGAAAAAGAACAAGAAAAGCTGCTGCAATCGCAATTAAGCCTGCTTAAAGAGCAGCAGCACAAGACCCAACTCTCGCAGCAAGAAAACAGCCAGCTCAGGGAACAACTCGCGGCGATTCAAGATGAGATCAATCAGCAAATCCAACTCAACTTGAGCAAACAGCAAAGTCAGAAACTGATGCAGAACTTCCTAGCCGATGTCATGAGCCAAATGATGCTCGAGCAGGACAAACTCCTCGCTCAGATCTGCCAAGTGCGCAGTAATCAGGATGACAGCCATCAAGTCCAAGTGGTGCAACTGATGAGCCAGCAGGCGGCGAGACTCAGGCACATATCGCAGCTGTTTACCGATCAGCATAGTGAGATACGCCCGCTGCATTTAGCCCAGTTTATCAATCAATTACTGAGCTTATTGCAGCCACAATTGTTGAAAACTCAGGTTAAGGTCAAACTAGAGTGCGACGAGCAATTGGTGGTCGATGGCAATGCTTGGCAATATTTGCAGTTTTTCTATCGACTTATCAACAACACCTTGCACCATGCCTTTAAAGAGCATAATCAAGACAGAACCTTAGTGTTAACACTCGAGAAAAAAGACGGTGAGTTGTACATGCAGCTTAAGGACAATGGTGTTGGGATACCAATCGCACATCTTGAGCAGCTAAGACAGGAAATGCAACAAAACCAATGTATTGGCACACTGACTTGCATTAACCTTTGGATAAAAGAAGAATTACATGGCGAGCTAAAGGTAGAGAGTGAGCTCAATCGTGGCACTCTGATTGGGTGCCACTGGCCATTATCTGCGATATAGCCACGGCTATAGGCAAACCGATTGAGAGAGACTAGTCGCTCGACTTATCAAGGGTCACATCCACCAGATAATGACCCTGAAGCCAGTTACGGCCAATCAAGAGTTTATTGGACATCTGACTGCGATCCTTAAGATTCACTTTGACGGGATACTCCAATCCCGGCTCACCTAAGGTCAGTTCGACCATATAACGCACTTCACTCCCCTGCGCGTTCCGGATAAGCGAGGTATCGACAATCCGTGCCCTTAACCGCTTTTCCTCACCACGCTCATTTTCGGTGGTGAAATTAAGCCACTTGCCGATGTTGTTATCCATATTGGTTGGATCTTCATCGTCAATCTTGATGTCGACCGCATGCAGGGAATTTTCAACCGCGCCGGTATCGATGCGCGTTTTGAAGGTCAACTCTGCCTCTTTCACATTGATAAAAGCCGTCGGGCCAATCAGACGTTTCTCGGCCACATCGACAACATAACGTCCCGCTAACCAATTACGGCCGATCAGTAATTTGTAATCCATATGGCTTCGGTCACGTAGGTTAACGGCAACCAGACGATGCTGGCCCTCAAAACCAATATCTAACTCCACCAGATAGCGTACTTCACTGCCTTGAGCGTTATTCACTGTGGTGGTCTTTAAAATTTTCGCAGCTAAGCGCCGCTGCTCACCCGCCTCATTTTCGGTGGTAAAGTGTAGCGTTTTACCTATGTTATCCTGCATCTTGTCGGATGCACCGCCTTCAACTTGCAGATCGATGGCATGCAAGGAGGTATTCGCCGCGCCCGTATCAATTCTTGCCTGAAAATCCAGCTGTGCGGCGATGAGGCGCATCTTCTCCGATTGACCAATTATCGCCTTAGTGTCAGCAGATACCGCGCTCTTAGCTGTCATTTGCGCCTCTTCGCTGACTTTGCCGCAGCCAGCAAGACTCAAACTTACGATAATGGCGCCTAGCAATAATGTAGTGCAGCGACCGACATTTTGATGTTGTAACATCCTCACTCCTTATCTGAACGATGACGGGTCAGCCACATTGAGTCCCCATCACCTTGGTCGATGTTGGGGCTAGTGATAGCACAAAAGCACAGGAAAAGAGTCGAAAAACACTAAGCCGAGGGTAAATACAGCATTTAAGCCAATGAATAGATAAGGAATAGTCACAAGTTAACACACTATGGTTACAGCCGTTACACCTCAGCCACTTTCGCTTCGTCTAACCAAGCCTTCGCCAAGGCGCGCTCATGTTCGCTAAAAACCTTCACCGGACAGGGCAACATAAAAGCCAATGTATTGACCATTGCACCAAGGCTTTGCATGTCCGCAATCATCACCACCCGCGAGAAATCACTAAAATGAAACACACTGAGTAAAGCATCATCCCAGAGTGCACCCACGGTAATACCAATAAAGTCTGGGCTGAACTCGTACCATAAGCGAAGGCTTGCATGATCCTGCAACTTAGCCTCAATCGCGGGAAGCAGTAAGGCTTCGATATCTTCATGGGTGACTTGGCCCGATACTACTATTGTCAGCATATCTTCGGCATAGCTTGGACGTATGGTTAGCATCATGCATCTCCCTTTACAGCGCACTAGAAAATACGGCTATAGAGTAAAGATATACCCTGTTAATGAAGATGCTTGAAAAATGGGAATTATTTTACTCAAACATGGGGAAACTGATGCGATAGCGGGTGTTATACGAAGTGAAATGGTATGGTTTGCAAAGGTTGCGCGCGAGCATAGCACTATGCTAGGTAGGCGAAGCTCCATTAACTTCGCACCTTTAAGACCTGAGCGAAAGCATCGACTGGCGACACTCAACAATTCACTGAGCCTATGTAATGAGCTCGATATCAAATAATGAAGGAAATAACGAACCAACGGATAGGACTAGCCCAAGTAACAAGGTTAATCCTAAGGTTAAGCTTAGGCGAAGGTATTACACATGGACTTGAATTTTCGCAATTTCTTGATCGAATAAATTCTTGATAAGGCCTGAAAACTCAGTGATAAACAGCGTCTGCTCTGGCGTGGCTCTATGATTTGCCACTGAGGCTAAGATTTCCTCAAGATCGTACACAATCGCATCGACCTCACGGATAATGGTATTGCGTTCGGCAAAAGAGAGGGAAGGATTTTGGCCGCAAACCATAATAATCTGTGCGGATAATTGCTCTTCAAACAACTCCATCACAGTATCATCGGACACATTTTGGGTATCAGGCGTTTCAAACAAGCCAAGATGCTCAGTCAAATACTGGATCAAATGCATGTAACCGTCTTTATCTGTGACCATTTTTTACCCTTCACACACCAAAATCTATCGCCAAAGGCGATACTGAAAAAAAACAAAACCCACCTATAAAGTGGTCGATATAAAGATTTGCACGTCAGCCACTCACTAACCATATCTCGAACTGGAGAGCTGACGTATTGATCTAAGCCAATCTTATCGCTGTTACTTTGTTAAGGTTAGTACAAACGACACAGGAACGGCTTGGCTAATACTAGATAAACCCGCGATATCACGCAATTTATCCACACCCGAGACCAAATCGAATTCGTTAGCATTGACTATTATCGGCTGAAAACTGCTAACCATCAGTTTATTATCAGATACTTTGGTTAAAATTACCGAAAAAGTTTTCGTTTGTTGTTTGCCATGGAGGGAAATTTTCCCATCGATGTCAGCAACCTTGGACTCACCCACGGCAAGATCTTTGAGCATCTTGGTATCCACCTGCGAGCTTAATTTCAACTCGGGATACAAGGACACCTCAAACAACAGGTTTTGCATACGCTCATCGCGTACCTCAATACCAGTTGCCACGCCGACCAAAGGAATGGTTAATTCAAATTGACCATTATCTTTAAGTACACCATTGAGTTGCTTAAAGTGGTGAACTTCAGCGATATCACCCTTTTTTACCGATACAAAACTGACCCGAGAATCCTGCTCCATCACTTGCCACTGGGCCGCACAACTAAAACTAACCAGCGTCGATAATGCCGCGATTCCTATCCATTTTTTCATTGTATCTATCCTCAATCAGTGAGTTTAAAGGCAAGACAGTCACCCGATAACACGCGCGTAACCGCCAAATCACTCAGACAATCTGTGACAAAGATCACCTAAGTCTCGCTAAAGATACTCTTTTTCTTAATTAGCGACCAGTTAACTATCGTTAAACTCGCACCAACCACTTATCTAAACTATTGGCAAAAGCCTGTTTATCCGCCGCCGATAACGCATCTGGGCCACCCGTGTGTACGCCCGATGAACGTAAATCTTCCATAAAATCGCGCATCGTCAATTTTTGGCGAATATTGTCAGTGGTGTAGAGTTCGCCGCGGGGATTGAGCGCCAGCGCCCCCTTTTCAATCACTTGCGCCGCTAACGGGATATCGGCGGTGATCACTAAATGCGTTGGCTCAACATGGTTGACAATGTATTGATCTGCCACATCAAAGCCTGAGCCGACACGCACTTGGCTGATATAGGGCGACGGCGGCACCCGAAGCATTTGGTTCGCCACCAGCACTAACGGTAGTGATTTACGCTCAGCCGCGCGAAATAAAATCTCTTTAATCGGGTTTGGGCAGGCATCGGCATCGACCCAAATCTTATACTGTCCCACGCTTACGCTCCTAGCCAATTAAGGTGCTAAACGGTCAATGACCCATTCATCCGCTTGGCGAGTGTAGAGGAAGCGGTCATGCAATCTGTGCTCCCCGCCCTGCCAAAACTCGATACTCGAGGGCTTAACCAAGTAGCCGCCCCAAAAACTCGGTAATGGCACATCGCCCTTGGCAAATTTGGCTTTCATCTCAAAGAACTTGCCTTCGAGTACTTGTCGCGCGCTCAGTTTACTCGATTGCTGTGACACCCAAGCGGCAATCTGGCTATCCTTGGGACGGGTCATAAAGTATTTCAGCACTTCGGCAGTAGAGAGTGGCTGCGCCTCACCGAGAATCGATACTTGGCGTTCAATCGGATGCCAAGGGAAATGCAGGCTCACTTTATTGTTGGTTGCGATCTGCTGCGCCTTACGACTGCCTAGGTTAGTGAAGAAAACAAATCCCGTGTCATCGAAACGCTTTAATAACACTATCCGCTGGTAGGGCTGACCATGCTCATCGACTGTGGCGACACACATCGCAGTGGGATCGCTGAGCTCAGCATCGCGAGCTTGCGTCATCCATAACTCGAATAGCTGCATGGGATTTTGAGGTAAATCGGCGCGTCTTAAGCCGCCTTTGGTGTATTCGCGGCGAATATCACTGAGATCTGTCATAGGGTTTCCTTTTACAAGCGCACAATGATTGCCATCGGTGCAATCCGCTGATAAAGCAAGTTTACCATGCCTTACTCGCAATTCGCTGCTCTGTTATTAAGCCATCAATAAAAAAGCCAAGGCAGTAAACCTTAGCTTTTTAATTGATAATCCAACGCTTAAGTAGGGTACTGAGATAGTACTAAGATGGACTAAAGCGGCGCAGGCTAAACTCACTAAAGTTTGCCACTACATAAACTCGGGCTGTAACACTTGGGTTTCAAGCTGTTGGTAATGACTAAAGGTGATCTCCCCTCCAAATGCTGTGGTGACCACGGCTTGGCCAAGACACAGATGCTCAGGGAATCCTTCGGTAAGGATAGGCTGATTAAAACTAATCAAATCCCAACTGATTGGAGAGAATAAATCCACTAGCCGCGCCACGACGGGCTGGGGGTAATTAGCTAAATCGAGATTAGTCTCGAAGCTCACATAGGAGTGCTCCCCTTGCCCCAGAGATGGCGTGATATGTAAGGTAACATAGTCTGTCCCACGTATCGCATTCAACGAAAACCCAGCAGGTTGAAAACAGTGCATATCAAACTGAAAATCGCCGAAAAGTTGCTGAAATTCAAGCCGCTGATAAATCCCCTGCTCAGTTTGTGTCGGTTGCTTGAGATAATCGGCAAGCTCGCCACGGATGTGGTACATCATCAATTCAAGACAAGTCTCGGTTGAGGATACAGTTTGCTTGTCAGTACAAAACAGATAGTGGTGATGTGAGTCTAAATGGCCCACTCGAAAGGCTTTGCCAGGGATCAGGGTCCGCAATTTCGCGATATCGTCCACAAAGCTCGTGCTTTGTCGCTGGGCTTGGTATTCATTCTTGCGCTGATAACAGAGTGCGGCGATGTGCTCCACGCCTAAGGCGTTGATAAAATGGCAGGCAGCATCCACTAAGGTGCTATTACCGCAGGTGAGTAGCAGAATTTTATCATCCCAGACGAACAAACTGGATTCACTCAGTAGATAGGCATCGCAGGCAGGATTACTGATTGTGGACAAGATTTCCGCATTGGCGCAGGCCACTAAGGTTGACCAAAAGCCGTACTCTCGTTGGCGTAGTGACGCCATATTGGGAGTGAGTCTGATCTCAAGCTTTTTTTCCGCGCCTTCAAAAAACATCAAGCCGTACGCCTCATCTTATCCCTGTGTTTGGGCATCTATTGGTATTGCAATCCTTCATGCCTCACAGTCAATGCAGACTTAAGTGAACGCACGCATTTTAAGACTGATACTCCATCAATTTTGCGCGGCTATTTTTACACGACTCACGCCGCAATAAAACCACCGAGCTTGCTTTTACAAGATTTCAGCCTTACAAAGCACTCACGCTTATAACTCGCTAGCAAAAACAATAGGCTATGAAAAACAAAAGTCAGCCTAAGTGTCCCTAGGCTGACTTTTTTAACACATTCAATATTAAGAAAAATCTTCTAAATAAGTGTAACCTTTTAGGCCCACTTGCAGTTCTTCTAAAATCTGGGCGCGTTCTTCTTCGGCAATGTGCTGATTCACTAACTCTTCGTAAGTACGCATAAAGTCAACGGCATCTAAGTTAACATAGCGCAGTACGTCAGCAACCGTATCACCGGCAAGAACCGACTCAATGTTGGTCATGCCGTTCTCTTCGATGCTCACCACCGCAGAGTTGGTATCACCAAACAGGTTGTGCATATCACCTAAGATCTCTTGATAGGCGCCGACCATAAAGAAGCCCATCAGATAAGGACTTTCAGCGCTCCAAGCCGGTACTGGCAGTGTGGTTTCAATCCCTTGACCGTCTACGTATTGGTCAACAATACCGTCAGAGTCACAGGTGATATCCAGCATCACGGCGCGGCGCTCTGGTGCCTTGTCTAAACCTGACAGTGGCAGCACTGGGAACACCTGATCGATACCCCAAGCATCCGGTAACGATTGGAATAATGAGAAGTTAACGAAGAACTTATCGGCTAACTTTTCATTTAACTCATCGATAATCGGTCTGTGGTAACGGTTTTTGGTGCTTAACAAACCTTGCACTTCGTGGCATACACGCAGGTTAGCCTGCTCAGCCCACGCACGTTCTGCCAAGCTTAATTGGCCCAAGGCAAACAGCGATTGCGCTTCTTGCAGGTCACTTTGGCTATCGTGGTAAATCTCAATCAAAGCACGTTGATCGGCGCGGCCGCTAATCTCGGTCCAAGATTGCCACATGTTGTGCAGCAGCTGTGGCGACTCTTCCGCAGGTGGTTGGATTTCTTCTACCTGATAGGCTTCAGTACCAATCACATCGGTGATCAACACAGCGTGGTGCGCCGTTAAGTGACGGCCAGATTCTGAAATTATACGTGGCATTGGTTGCTCGTATTCATTACAGATATCGGTAAGCACGTTGACGATGTTGTTCGCGTATTCGCTTAAGCCATAGTTCATCGAGTTGTTACTTTGGCTACGGGTACCGTCGTAATCCACCGCTAAACCACCGCCGACGTCGAAGCAGTTAATGCTGGCGCCTAACTCTCGTAATTCACAGTAGAAACGCGCCGCTTCGCTCACACCTTGACGAATATCGCGGATATTGGCGATTTGCGAACCTAAGTGGAAGTGCAGTAACTGCAGAGAATCTAACATATCCTCTTGTTTTAACTGATCAACCACGGTCAGAATTTGCGCTGCTGATAAACCGAATTTCGATTTTTCACCGCCGCTGGCTTGCCACTTGCCTTTACCTTGGAATGCAAGGCGAGCACGTAGACCTAAGCGAGGTTTCACCCCTAAACGCTTAGACTCGGCCAACACCATCTTCAGCTCAGACAGTTTTTCTAAAACGATGTAGACCTTATGGCCTAACTTTTCACCAATTAAGGCTAAACGAATGTATTCGTTATCTTTGTAACCGTTACATACGATCACTGAACTGGCTTTTTGCGCCATGGCCAACACGGCCATTAATTCTGGCTTACTGCCGGCTTCTAGGCCTAATTGTGGAACTTCTTTTGATGCTTGGCTCGCAAGGATCTCTTCTACCACAGTTTTTTGTTGGTTTACTTTAATGGGGTAAACCAGCAAATAGTCCGCCTGATACTCATATTTTTGTATCGCTTGGTCGAATGCTTGGCACAAACTGTTCACTCTGTGGTGCAGAATTTGCGGGAAACGAACTAATACAGGTAAAGCGACCCCTGCTTTAACCATGTCTTTTGCTAGCTCATTTAAGCCAATCTTGTGATCAGGATTCTTAGGATCCGGCGACACTGTCACCTCACCTTGGTCGCTGATCCCATAAAACCCTTGGCTCCAGTGGGTAACGTTGTACCCAGCACGAGCAGCATCAATAGACCAATCATTCATTTTTATTTAGCCCGTCTATAAAAAAATGGGTTAAACGGCCACTGCATTCTTGCACGACCGCCCGTTCGACAAACCCAGGTAAAACAAATATTTACCTGACATACAATTAGGATGAACTCACCCTATTTAATGCAGCAAAATCAACCCAGCTTAGGTGACATTGATGCGTTTTTCCTTAACGCGCCGGGGTAGACCCCAGATTCTTATTACTTTAGCGATGGTAGGAGACGGCAATTCATATCACCCTTTATCGCCAAGGTTTCTCACCAATGGCATTAACCTTAGCGCGCTTTGAGGTTAAAAAACACCCAAAACCCTAACGTTAGGCGTCGCATCACAGCTCAAGACCCAAAATTCACTAACAAGGGGTTTTAAGCATGTCTACAACAACAGGTAACACTAAAGGAACAACATTACATATTAAGCGGCTAGGCAAGACCGAGCGCACCTAATAACAGGCAAGATTATTGTAACAGGGGACTGTTGGCTTCTTCGCGGCCAGAATTGATACGGATTAACGTGAGATGTTTAAGGCTGGTATCGTCATAGGGCACAACGATTGAGCGCTGACATTGTGATGCTTTTAGGCAAAGAGCAAAAAATGGATGCTTGTGCATTAGCTAAACAATTCCTCTTAACCCCATGTAACCATTATAAATTGTACGTTACACGGTTAATGACCTGTGAACCATAAAACCATTACAACTCACGTAATATTTGTCATGTCTGTAACGAGCGAAGTCGTTAAACGGCGCAATTAAACCGCGCAATGTCACAGATTGCAAGCAAGAATCTCATTTAATATTTTTCATTAAAATATAACAAACACCCCATTAACAGGAATGGCATCCACACGCAGGGTTAATCTCAACAAATTAATGACTTAGAGAATAATCCTACTTTTAATACGTTCAATATTTTTTAATAGGCTTGCAGAATAAATGGCTAACAATCTCAGCGTCGGCATGATTTTTAACGGCTATTAAGCCATTAATCCTAAAGTGCAAACCTAAAAGCCGAACTGGAAGCTGCCGTTTACGGATAAAGCGGTTATAATCACCGCCGAATGACATCTATAGATAGAGAGCTACATGGTACAGATAGGAAAAACCTGCAAACTTGAGGTGGTAAAACAAGTCAGCTTCGGTGTGTATTTAAATGCCCTCGAATTTGGCCAAGTGTTACTGCCCAACAAAGCCACCCCAAAAGATTGCCAAGTCGGTGACTGGCTGGAGGTATTTTTATATCTGGACTCTGAAGATATCGTCATTGCCACAACGCGCAAACCGCTTGCGCAAGTCGGTGAGTTTGCCTATCTAAAAGCCGTGGCAACGGGTCCCTACGGGGCATTTTTAGACTGGGGATTAGATAAAGATCTACTGCTGCCCTTTGGCGAGCAGCATAAGCCCATCGAAGAAGGCCGCTCTTACCTCGTCTACGTGCATGTTAACCGCGCGGATGAACGTATTGTTGCCTCATCTAAAATCGATAAGTTCCTCGATAAAACCCCAGCTCAGTACGAAGTGGGTCAACAGGTTGACTTATATATTGGTGGCACCACAGATTTAGGCTACAAAGCCATTATTAACCATGCCCACTGGGGTGTGATTTACCAAAATGAAGTGTTCCAAAAGCTGCGTTTTGGCCAAAGAGTTAAAGGCTTTATCAAACAAGTGCGCCGCGATGGCAAAATCGATCTGGTCTTGCAGCAAGGCAGTAAGCAAGAGCTCGATAAGCACGCACACATTATCTTAGTAAAACTCAAGCAAGCGGGTGGCTTCTTACCGCTGACCGATAAAACCGATGCCGAAGTGATTTACGAGCAACTCGGCATGAGTAAAAAAGCCTTCAAGAAGAGCATCGGCGGCCTGTTTAAAGCGGGCAAATTAAGTATCGACGATGATGGCTTACGCCTGACGGAAGCAGACTGATTAGGCAGAATAGTCAACCGAATACGGGACTTAGCACTCTCTCGCCCCCATGTTAGTGCTTTATTTGTACAAATAGTTTGCCTTAAACCTCAGTTTACCGACAAGCGCTAGGATATTAAGCATGGCTCTGTTATAACAAAGCCATGCTTTTTTCTTTGGAGCTTATATGGAACTCACGTTACACGAAGCCAGAGTTATCGGTTGCCTACTTGAAAAAGAAGTCACCACCCCAGAGCAATATCCTCTTTCACTCAATGCCCTGACCCTCGCCTGTAATCAAAAAACCAGCCGCGATCCCGTATTGGACTTAAGCGAAGCGCAGGTTCAAGATGCCCTCGATTCATTGAATAAAAAGCGCTTAATCAGCGAACAATCCGGCTTTGGTAGCCGAGTCGTCAAATATAAGCACAGATTCTGCAACACCGAATTTAGCGAGTTACAACTTTCCAGCGCGGCGGTAGCCATCGTCTGTTTGCTGCTGCTTCGCGGCCCACAAACGCCGGGCGAATTGCGTACCCGCAGCAACAGGCTGCATGACTTTAAAGATGTGCTCGAAGTGGAAGCCTGTATTAAGCAATTGATGGAGCGAGATAAACCCGTGCTAGCCCAACTGCCACGGGAGCCGGGTAAGCGTGAATGCCGTTATACTGAGCTGTTCTCCCAAGGCGCGGAGCAAATTAGCGCCGCGTCATTCACCAGTGCCACCAATGCAGATGTACACCCGTTAAACGAGCAGGATAGACAACAACTGGAAGCGAGAGTCACGCAGCTTGAAGAGCAAGTGGCTGAACTTAAAGATAAGTTAGACTCACTTATCGCTTCTTTATCCTAACCGCGCCGCGGACGACTTTCGCGAATGGTCGCTCTTCATGATGACTAACGTGAAAGTTTGTCCGCCCACTCACTGACGAGACAGCGAATGACACCGAACGCTCCCAGTACATTCAACAACATGCTTTTGATCGCTGGCTTTGAATGTCGAAAATTTCTCTTTAACCTTCGCGGGATTATCGCCCTGGTCGCCTTTGCATTAGTGTGGGGCATACTATTGCTCTACCCCATCCAAGGCGCTTCGACCCTATTGATGCAGCCCAATATCAAAGATTTGATCGACGGCCTCTTAGGCAACCAAGCACTCAATGTACTGTTTGACTGGCCCGTGGCGGAAATGGCCATCTTCTGGTGCTTTGCGCTGTATCTGTTTCCAATGTTCAGTATTTTGATTGCCGCCGATCAGTTTTCCTCAGACAAAACCCGCGGCACATTGCGCTTCTATACCCTAAGAACCAGCAAAGACAGCCTACTCTTCGGCCGCTTCTTGGGGCAAATATTGATCCAAGGCCTACTGATCTTATTGACCATCCTCGCCACCATAGCGCTGGCACTCACTCGCGATATCGGGTTGTTATTACCTGCATTCACGTCGGGGGCCTTGGTCGGTGTCAACTTGCTTATCGTGATTTTACCCTTTACCGCGGTCATGACCTTATTGTCCCTCTATGCCAACACGGCAAGACAGGCCATGGTGCTCGCCACCATCTTGTGGACGGTCGTCTCGATTGCACTATTGATTTTGGGTAATCAATCCAGCTTATTTGAAGGCTTACAATGGATATTGCCGGGCGCTCAACTGTCGAACATGGTCAACACCAATGGACTCAATAGCTTTGCCTACGCACCTATTCCCCTATTACAAACCGCATTCGCCCTCTTCCTTGGCCGCGTTTATATCCAAAGGAGTCAACTATGATCCTCATTCAATGCCAAGGACTGTCCAAACACTATGGCAGTAAAAAAGCGCTCAATAACGTTAACTTAACCCTCGAAGCGGGAGCGCCGATCGCCTTGGTAGGCCCTAACGGTGCAGGTAAAACCACACTGTTTAGCCTGTTCTGTGGTTACCTCACCCCAAGCGCGGGCACGGTGCGTATTCTGGGAGAAGCGCCCAATAGTCCAGCATTATTAGGCCAAATTGCCGCCCTGCCACAGGATGCAACGCTCGATCCCAATTTAACCATTATCAGCCAGTTAAGCTTCTTTGCGCGTCTTCAAGGGATGGATAGCAAGCAGGCAAATCAAGAAGCCCTGCGAGTACTGAATTTAGTTGACTTAGCCGAGGTGGCGCAGCAAAAGCCACCGAGTCTAAGCCATGGGATGAGTAAACGTGTGGCGATTGCTCAAGCCTTAATCGGCTCGCCTAAGCTGGTATTACTAGATGAACCCACCGCAGGACTCGATCCCGCCAATGCCAAGAAAATCCGTGAGCTCGTCAGAACGCTTTCGCCCAGTATCACCTTTGTGATCAGCTCACATAACTTGGACGAGCTCGAAAAGCTCTGTGACCAAGTGTTGTATCTAGATAAAGGTGAGTTGGGCAAATCGATTTCGATGCGCTCATCCAATAGCGGTAGTGATTATCTCACCCTCACGATGGAACACTGCGACAGTGAAACGCTTATCCAAACAGTAGGTCAAATACCCGGTGTAGTGAATATCACCTCAAAACAAGCCCATGTATTTGTGATCCAATTAGATGACACGGCAAATCGCCATTATGAGTTTGAAACCGCCTTACTCGCCCTATTTAAGCTGCAGCATTGGCAATATAAGATGCTGCTGAAAGGACGGACATTGGAAGAGACGTTATTTTCTTAAGCCCGCGATAAGTCCAGCCATAATTCCACCGCTTAAACCAACTCTTACAGCGCCCGCAAGGGCGCTCAGTAAACACAGTGTTGTTTATACACAACGAAAGCAAGCCATTTGCTTACACCCTATCAAAGGTGGAACAGTCGTAACTATCAGTGTTAAAACGCTTTATCGTTTCACGCCCACCTTAGCACTAAACGCCACTAGGCCCACTTAGCCCCTAACGCTGCTTATATGAAGAGTATTTCCGTTTCAAAGAAAAGGTGAGTCACCACCGCTAACCAATAAAGCAGCAGTTAAGCCGCTTTGGTAAAGCTAGGCTTTCAATCTGATCCCGCGCTTGTTATAACTTCCCTTTCCTGCTCTTTCGCTGAATTCAGAGGTTTCAATGAACAAAGCACAACTTATCCAACGTATCGCCACTTCGCTTGAACAGTCCCAGGCCAGCACTAAACCTGTTGTCGAGCAGCTCCTGCAACAGATCCATATCGCCTTAAGCGAAGGTGAGAAAGTCTTCCTGCCGCAATTCGGCACCTTCGAGTTACGTTATCATTTACCTAAATCGGGTCGGAACCCACAAACCGGCGAGACGATGGAGATTGCTGGCTTTAACCAGCCAAGCTTTAAGGCGGCGACAGCGCTAAAGCAAGCGATAAATGAGTAGTATTGTGGATGTGTAAAAATTGCCTCGTGAAAACCACGGGGCTTTTTTATGGGTCAAGGTTAACGATATTACTTTGGCAAGGAGGAAGATGCTCCTGCTGAGTTTGACACTATCAAGTTCAGAGCGCAGAAATAAGAAGATTACAAGGTCAGACTAGAGCCTGTAATAAAAGTGGCTGACAGAGCACCAGAGGCTATAGATGAGAAGATAAAAAGTCGCTGTAAAACAAAACGAAAATATCAATGCTGTAAATGCAAAAAAGCCCCGACTGATGTCGGGGCTTATTTACTATTCACTAAGAATAATGGTACCCGAGGCCAGACTTGAACTGGCACGCTGTTACCAGCGAGGGATTTTAAATCCCTTGTGTCTACCGATTCCACCACTCGGGCAAACTCTGAATATCGCAAGCACAGCTATTGATATTGTTAACTCTTTGCTTCGTTATTTTACTTATATTTCAAAAAAATAAGTAACGAAGTTTAACGATTCAGCTCGCTTTGAGCTGTCACCATTATAATAATGGTACCCGAGGCCAGACTTGAACTGGCACGCTGTTACCAGCGAGGGATTTTAAATCCCTTGTGTCTACCGATTCCACCACTCGGGCAAACTCTTTATATTAACGACGGGAATCGTGTCATTAATATCTTAATTATGGAGGCGCGACCCGGAGTCGAACCGAGATCGACGGATTTGCAATCCGCAGCATAGCCATTCTGCCATCGCGCCATTTTTCCAATCATTTAGATTGGAGCGACATATCGGGTTCGAACCGATGACCTATACCTTGGCAAGGTATCGCTCTACCAACTGAGCTAATGTCGCATTTCGATTTCACACTCACTCAAAAAACAAGGCATCGTATTCACCTTGCCAACTGAGCTTATGTTGCATCTCGTAGAGTTAAGATTTTGTTTTCACTTCGTCTCTCGTCTACGGGGAGGCATTCTACCTATTTACCATGCAGTGTCAACCGCTGTTTTATCGATAACTTACTGCTTGCGCACTAAATAATCTCTTTGATCTTTTATTGTGCTATTCGGCCGTTAAATCTTTCCAAGCGGCTAAAATGTAGCTCATCATTGACCAGAAGGTTAACACTGCAGCGATATATAACAGCACAAATGCCGCGGTGATCATGAGAGGGTTGTATTGCCAGATCAGGCCAATAATCGCCACCATCTGCGCCGCCGTTTTATATTTGCCGATCCAAGAAACCGCAACCGTCCCGCGCTTACCTAATTCGGCCATCCATTCACGCAGGGCTGAAATCACAATTTCGCGACCAATCATAAACAGTGCCGGCAAGGTTAACCAAATATCGGCATATTGATCCACCAGCAACACCAGCGCGGTGATCACCATTAGTTTATCGGCAACGGGATCGAGAAAAGCCCCAAAACGCGTGAGTTGCTTGAGTTTACGGGCGGCATAGCCATCCAAGGCATCGGTAATGGCGGCAAGCCAAAACACAAATGCAGCAACGAAGGGAGTCCAACTGTACGGCAGATAAAAGAGCACCACGAAGATGGGCAGTAAAAAAAGCCTAAAAAGGGTTAATGCTATAGGTAAGTTAAACGGCATGATCAAACCAGTTAGTCAAAAGCAGCGCCAATCTTGCCTTAAATTTATCACCCTCGCAATGCATCATGAATGGTTTGTGCCATTTCTATGCTAATACCGGGTACTTTCGCTAACTCGGCCACACTCGCGCCCTTCACTTCCTGTAAACCACCAAGATGTTGCAATAACGCCTTGCGCCGCTTAGGACCAATGCCAGGAATCGACTCGAGCGTTGAGGTGTTACGGGTTTTCTGGCGACGATTACGATGGCCAGTAATCGCAAAGCGGTGGGACTCATCGCGAATATGTTGAATAAGGTGCAGCGCTGGCGAGTCATCTTCAAGGGAAAAGCTCGTTTCAGTGTCGCCAAAGATTAAGGTTTCAAGCCCGGGTTTACGGCTCTCCCCCTTTGCCACCCCAATCAGTTGCGGCGCTTTATCTAAATTGACGAATTTCTCATCCACTATTTGCTGGGCGATACGCAGCTGACCCAAGCCACCGTCGATAAATAAGATGTCAGGAATTTTGCCGCTGGCATCGATTTTATCAAATCGGCGACTAATAGCTTGTTTCATCGCGGCATAATCATCGCCAGGCGTAATGCCTTCGATATTGTAGCGGCGGTATTCGGCTTTATGGGGCCCCTCGCGATTAAACACCACGCAGGAGGCTACCGTGCTCTCCCCCATAGTATGGCTGATATCGAAACACTCCATCCGCTGAATTGGCGCATTAAGCTCGAGGATCTCCTCCAGCAAGACAAAACGCTGTTCAACGGTGTTTTTATGGGACAGACGCGTCATCACCGCATTGGTGGCATTGGTCAGTGCAAGGCGCAAAAAGCTTGCCCTGTCGGCGCGCACATTGGTTTTGATGCTGAACTTTTTATTTAACGCCTCAGACACCGCCGCCTCTAACTCATGCAATTCTTCAAAGTGATGGCTTATCACCACTTCCTTAGGAATTGTGCGTTGAATATCGGCATTTAAATAAAACTGTAATAGGAAGGAACGTAAGACTTCTTCGATATCCGTTTGCGCGGGCACCGTTGGATAATAGCTGCGGCTACCAAAAATTTTACCTTCGCGGATAAATAATAGGTGAAAGCAGGCAATGCCCGAAGCGTAGTGCACACCGATAACATCCATATCCCCGGTATTGCCCGAGACCTCTTGCTGCTCGGCCACGCGGCGCAGCGCCATAATTTGATCGCGAAAGCGCGCGGCTTGCTCATAGGCTTGCTGCTCGGCGGCCTCTTCCATCCTAGCCACGAGTTCACTGATGACTTGCTTGTCTTTGCCCTTCAGGAACAGACTGGCGAGTTTAACCTGCTCGTCATACTCCGCATTACTGACCTTACCGACGCAAGGTGCACTGCAACGGGATAACTGGTACTGCAGGCAGGGACGAGTGCGGGATTTATAATAGAGATCATCACACTGGCGGATAGGAAACAGCTTTTGCATCAAGTGCAAACTTTCACGCACCGCGCCGCCATTGGGATAAGGCCCAAAGTAATAGCCCTTCTCCCGCTGCGGCCCGCGATGGTATGCGAGGCGTGGATGCTCATGTTGACTCAAGAAAATATAAGGGTATGACTTATCGTCCCGCAGTAACACATTGTATTTGGGCATGTACTGCTTGATATAGTCATTCTCAAGCAGCAGCGCATCGGTCTCGCTGTGGGTCAGCGTCACATCGATATGATGGATATGGGACACCAGCGCTTGGGTTTTCACATTCCCAAGGTTTTTACGGAAATAGGAGGATAAGCGCTTCTTAAGATCTTTGGCTTTACCCACATAGATGACGTCGCCTTTGACGTCATACATGCGATAAACTCCGGCAGAGGATGAGACTGTGCGTAAAAAACTCTGGGCGTTAAAACCTGTCGACATCGTTATACACCCACTCTTTGACTCACTGTCTTCAACACAACTTGATAAATCGTCTTCACACTCACTGCTAACACTTAATTAATGTTAGATTCATTGACACAAGCGGCCACTAGAAATGGCCAGCGTCTAACATTTTATAACGGATCGCTAAACGGGTCAGCTCCACATCACCACTGATCCCTAGTTTGGCAAACAAGCGATAACGGTAACTGTTAACGGTTTTTGGGCTAAGGTTGAGCTGCTCAGAAATATCATTGACCTTTTCACCATTGGTGATCATCAACATAATTTGTAGCTCACGCTCAGACAAGGCTTTAAACGGATTCTCATCGGCAGGGTTGAATTGGCTCAATGCCATTTGCTGGGCAATTTCTGGGGATAAATAACGCTGACCACGGGAAACCTGACGTATCGCTTGCAGTACTTCGGGAGGTGTCGCCCCTTTGGTTAAATAACCGGACGCGCCCGCCTGCATCACTTTACTGGGGAAAGGATCTTCAGTATGCACAGTTAACACAATAATCTTGGCATGGGGCTGATAACGTAAAATTTTACGCGTGGCTTCAAGCCCTCCCATCCCCGGCATATTCATGTCCATTAAGATGACATCGGCTTCATTTTGTCTCGCCCACTGTACCGCGGTTTCGCCATCAGGTGCTTCTCCCACGACTTTGATCCCACGTTCATCCTCTAAGATGCGGCGGATCCCAGTTCTTACAAGCTCATGGTCGTCAACTAAATATATCGATATCAACTTTTATCCACCTTTAACCAATGTCGACTAACACAGTGTAGTCAAATCAGAATACCGCAACCGGAATATAGGTTATCAGGGTAATTTAGCCCAACAATGGCATTTCGCAAAGCATAAAATGAATATTGTTAACTAGATGATATTTAAAGGAACAACGGACTCATTAACCCAGTTTAAATTCTGCACTTAAGGCGCTGCGGGTTTCGGTATTCACGGCAAATAACCAAGTGTGTGCTCAACGCCGCAAGTTTTAAACACCATAGAATGGAAGGCTAAAATACAAAGGACCGCGAATTGTTTAGCGGTCTTTGGATTGCATTTGACGGAGAAGCAGCACTTAGCATGAGAACCTCTGGGATTCAAATGATATTAACTAACAGCCATTATTGCTGATGGTTTATCTGTGGAATATTGCGGAGGTGCTGCGCTGAGAATAAGGAACCCTGGGGTTCAAATTCCGAAATGCCAAAAACAAAAAAGCCATCATTGCTGATGGCTTTTCCGTAGAATATGGCGGAGGAGCAGGGATTTGAACCCTGGGTGGGCTATAAACCCACGCCGGTTTTCAAGACCGGTGCATTAAACCACTCTGCCACCCCTCCGAACGAGCGAGATAATAGCTATCTCCCCTCTGGTTGTAAACCTAAATTTATTATTAATTGAATTGATTGGCGATTTGATACTCAGTCGTCGATAAATCCATCGAATAACGCCTGATCTTCAATCAAAAGCCGTGTTATCCCTAAATTAAGGTTGTACTTATAGCCACTTAGGCCAAAAACGCTGCGCTCAATACACTCGCCCCCCCCATTAACTTCTTTAACTCGACAGCACCTTAAAGTAGCCACTTTATATAGTCGAAATAAAGACTCGATAAAAAGTCACTCAAATCAAAGCGCGCTAAAGGCTTGTGAAGGCAAATTGGCGATGCTGATGACTGAACTCATAAGTGGCTTAGAAGGTAGGTATAAACCCTCAAGGCAAATATAAGTTCATTTAAGACAATGCGAGAGACTGAAGCGAATGCGACCCCATATGAGCCAAGGAAGTACTCAAGCAGGCTCTGTTCAGATGCAGCATTAAATAAAGCACAGGAAGCTTGTGTGGACTTGAATGCAAAAAGGCCGCTAATGACTTAGCGGCCTTTCTAACAAATATGGCGTAGGAGCTGCACTTAGAATGAGGAACCCGGGTTCAAATTGCACAAACAAAAAAGCCATCATTGCTGATGGCTTTTCCGTAAAATATGGCGGAGGAGCAGGGATTTGAACCCTGGGTGGGCTATAAACCCACGCCGGTTTTCAAGACCGGTGCATTAAACCACTCTGCCACCCCTCCGAATGGCGCAAATAATATAAGCATCATCGGTGCTTGTAAACAGCAATTTTTCAATATTGTGTCAAATGCTCATCTTATGTTCACCAAGATGTTTTTTCAGGCAAATTGCCAACAAATTTTCAGCAATATCTGAGTAAACCAACGCAAAAACACCTATACAGTAAGAGACTTGCCGTCTTGGTATGGTAAAATCGCGGTAACTTTTCATGGTAAATGCTTATATGAATTCACTCTTAATACCATCATCCTCACTCGCGCCTGAATTTAACCTTCCTACCTTGCCGCAATCGGCCACAGGGTTAAAAGCCCTGCTTTTAGGGCAAGAACGTGTATTGGATGCCTTTAAGTTACATAACGCCATTGCCGATCAACAGCTCTACCTCGCCGATTTTCCGGGCATCGACCGACAATTAATCATGCAAGCCCTAATGGAAACTGTCGAGCCCTTATCCAGTGCTTATTTAGTGGCGGCTCGGCCTGTAGAAAAAGCCATTCAGTTCCAATGGCAGTATGAAGCGCCGCTCGATAATCAAGGCGCCATTGCCGAGAAAAATGTCAGTTACCGTTACCTGAGTGGCAATATCCGCCGTGCCGATCTTCTCGGTCGCATGGTGCAATCGGCAAATGGCAGCAAATATCAACCCGGTGCACTCGCCCAGTGCCACTATGTGTTTATCTGCGCCGAATCGCTGTGGAAACGCGAAGGCCTATGGGATCTGGTCATGCAAATTCTGACGCAAAAATCGTATCAGATAAGCAGTCACCTCAGCCCTATTCCGCTAAATTGTAAAATCATTCTTATTGGTGCAGGCTTAATCTATAGCCAAGTCCGCTCAGAAGACTGGCAATTTCAGCGCCACTTTAGTTTGCTGGCAGAGCTGGCGAGTGAACTCGATCTGACGCGCTTTAAAGAAGTGCAATATGCCAGTTGGTTACAAGCCGTGGCTCAGAGCGTTGAAGTTGGTTTAGAGCAATCAAGCCTTGCGCCGCTGTTTAGGCACAGCGCGAGGTTGACCGAACATCAACGCCGTTTAAGCCTCTCAATGCTCGATTTTGCCCAATTAATGGCTCAGGCTAAGGTTTATCGCGGCAAAGCCTCTATCAATGCCGCCAGTATTGAACACGCGCTCGAGCAAGCCAACTACCGTCATAACAGCTCTGAGGAATTTTCGGGGCAAAGTTTTGATGACAATTTCATAAATCTGCCAACTGAAGGCGCTATGGTAGGACAGATTAATGGCCTGACTGTGATCGATGCGATTGACCATAGTTACGGCGAACCCGCGCGGATCACCGCAACCGTGCATTATGGTGATGGCGAAGTGGCTGACATTGAAAGAAAGTCCGAGCTGGGTGGCAATATCCACGCCAAAGGCATGATGATCCTTTCTGCCTGTTTGTATCGTATCTTTGGTCGCGATGCACCGTTGCACCTTAATGCCAACATCGTATTCGAGCAGTCCTATCAAGAGATCGATGGCGATAGCGCCTCGCTCGCCGAATATTGCTGTTTGATGTCGGCGATTGCCGAGCAACCGATTATCCAGTCACTCGCGATTACCGGCGCCTTGGATCAATTCGGTAATGTGCAAGCCATTGGCGGCATTAATGAGAAAATTGAAGGCTTCTTTAATCTGTGTGAGCGTCGCGGCTTAACTGGCGAACAGGGCGTGATTATGCCGAAGTCGAACGTTCTGCAGCTTAACCTTGCCCCAAAAGTGATAACAGCTGTAGGCAAAGGACAATTCCATATCTATGCGATTGAGCATATGGACGAAGCGGTGGAGCTGCTGATGCAGATGCCCGCGGGGGTGGCCAATGAAGATAATGACTTCCCAGAAGACTCCTTATACGGCCTAGTGCAAGAACGGCTAGATAAGTTGGCAGGAAATGGCGAAGAGGAGATTAGCTTAATGACGAGGTTACTCGCAAAACTGGGATTATTTCGCCATTAATTAGCTGATCGGAGTTGTTTAGCTTACACGTGTTCGCTAATCTTGGCGGCTCTTATTGCTGGAGTAGTAAAACAATGAATAAAGCAAACAGTTTCAATAAAGAAGAACTCATCGCCTGTGGCCATGGGAATTTATTTGGTCCAAACTCGCCTCGTTTACCCGTCGATAATATGTTGATGATCGACCGGATCATTACTATTAACGATAACGGCGGTGAATTTGGCAAAGGTGAAATTGTTGCTGAACTCGATATTAATCCAGACCTATGGTTCTTTGGCTGTCACTTTATTAGCGACCCAGTGATGCCAGGCTGTTTAGGCTTAGACGCCATGTGGCAATTAGTGGGTTTTTACCTCGGTTGGGAAGGCGCCGAGGGTAAAGGCCGCGCGCTGGGCGTAGGTGAAGTGAAATTTACCGGACAAGTATTACCCGGTGCGAAAAAAGTGACTTACAAGCTAAATATCAAGCGTACTATTCATCGCAAGTTAGTCATGGGTATTGCCGATGCCATCCTTGAAGTGGATGGTCGTCAAATCTATAGCGCGACCGATTTAAAAGTTGGCGTATTTAGCGACACTTCGACCTTCTAATCGCTGCTGTACCCTACACGACTCGATACAAAAATGCCCTCATCTGAGGGCAATTATGCTGCATTACTCTGTCTGTTCTGGGCTATTTAATCCACGAGAAACACTCGTTATTTATTAAATAGCCCATTAACTCGGCCATCCACACCTTCACGCCAACCACCTAACCACTGTGACCGCGAATCAAGATTTGCATAAGGACAAAGCTCTTTAGAGCGGCCCCCAATACCAGCCTGGAATCCTTTGGAAAAAGCTCTGTCTAAACGATCTCGTTTTTGTCTTTTCATGCAAGCGTCCTCTGTTCTACGTGAAATAGAAGCAACAGCTTCATCCATAGAGATAGTGCTTTTCAGCCTCGAGATCAATCAAAAAATCGTCCATTTTATCGACTATTTATTAAACTATTGAGATCATGATTAAAAAAATCGAGGCATTTTGCCTCGATTTTTTGAGTCTGAATTCAAGCTGAAAAATTAGCGAGTGCGGCGACGTAACCAGACTAAAGGTAACGCAAGTAACCAAGCAAGAGAAGCGGCACCTTTACGTTCGTAATTGCCTGTGTCAGTGCTTTCATCCACTGTACAAGCTTCACCATTAGTGGTCGGTTTTAATACAACCATACGCGGAATATAAGCTGTGACTGGGTCACCATTACCACTGAGTTCAAATAGCGGCAAACCATTCTCACCCACAATAACATTACCATCCGAGTCAAACTGATAGGAAGGTTTACGAATAAAGGCAGTACCTACGATAGTGCCATCTTCATTAATGCTTGCGGCTTCAACAACCAGAATATCGCTGTTGTAGCTTAGCACCTTACCAGTGCCATCCTGCACTTCGACCTGATGGCGAGTCCAATTACCATCAGAGCCTTTTTCAAAACCCTTGGATTCACAGGTCAGCAAGTTATTGAGGTTACTGAACTCCCCAGTAGATTTCTCATACAGGAAGCCCGCCTTAGGACGTGGTTTTTCCTTATCATAGGTGGTTTCAATATAACCAACAACTTGACCTTTATTATTGATATCTTTGGGTTTGCTAGATAGGTCCGTGGTAGTTGATGCAAAGTCATTTGGCGTAACATAAGCCACTTCAGGCGTATTGGTATCAAAGTAGAAGAACTTATCACGTAAATATCCTTGGATATAACTACGATAGCTACCAACAAGAATACCGCTGTCATTCACATCGTAGGCGATGGAGCTTGAAATAGAATCACCCATCGGGATCCAATGGTATTGATAGTTACCCTCAGCATCTTTGCTCCAATAGGCTGCGTCCTGACGTAATCTATCGGTATTACCGTTACGGTAAACGTGCGAGCGTCCTGCGACCACACCTTCATTGTTAACACCCAACGCTTGGGCGGTAAAGGTCAGCGTATTGTCACTGGCCGGAGTTAACCCTAAAGGTAAAGCGGTTCCCGTTGCAGCACCATTGTCCAGTTGCCATACATAAGCACGGGTTTGGTACTGAATATTGCGTGTACCTTGAGCATTAGGGTATTGCTCGCGTTGAATACACACATCTAACGGTAACGTATTATCTGTGCCTAAACAGTAGGCTACGCGGTCGCCACCGTATTTGCTGATATCGGTACTAGCATAACCAACAACCAAATTATTGTTGTTAACCGCCGTCGCCGCCGACCAACCGCCTAACTCAACCGTTTTATCATCCTTCACGTACTGAGTGTAAGGTGGCAGTAATGGGATTTCGCTATCGCCTACTTTGGCTACACCGCGATACTCATAATCACGGTAATACCAGTAATCAGTCGTATCATCTGTAGTTGCGGTATTTTCCGTCTTCTTTTCAGGGGCCGTCATGCTGCCCACTTTCACGCCGGCATCGTTGATGCCGTAGTAAAAAGTATCGACAGAGTTAACTACCGAAGTATCGCTGGGTGGTGTAGTGCCGTTGATACTATCGAAGGTCGGTAACCATGCACCAGCGGCAGCATTTTGCGCAGCAACAAAAGCAAAGTTATTGGCAACAATAGCTTCTGTAATGGAGTAAGTAATGGTTTCCTCAGGGGCAATACCATCTTCAACGTCGATAACCCCACCTTCCACATCAGAAGTACTGAGTTTTTTCTTACCTTTAGCGATACCGACTAACTCATCGTTGGCATTCACGCCCAAGGCATAACCGTTTCGTGTGCCTTCGAGCGTACCTTGCAGATCATAATTATCAAGATTAACAATTTCATATACGGGTGCGGCATGGGCACTGTGTAATACGCCAAGGACACCTAAGGCAACCAAGGAGAGGGCTTTATCCAACTTTGACTTCATTAATTCTATTCCCATTTTTATTATTGGTTTACTTCAGTGACTCAAGCTCTTCCCATCGCTCGAAGCAAACTTCCAATTGCTTTTCTTTATCCGCCAACAGGTTCAATACCGAATTGATTTTATCCTGTGTTTGACTATAAAAATCTGGGCTTGCCACTGTGGTTTGCAATTCGAGGATTTCTGCCTCTAATGTTTCCATCAACTCAGGCATGGCCTCTAATTCACGCTGTAACTTATAGGACAGTTTTTTCGCGGCTTTGGCGGGCTCGGCCACTTTCACCTCAGCGGTTTTTACTGTCGCAGGAGCTTCGACCGTGTTTGGCTGACTAGGTTCCTCTGAATAAAACTTTGCCCCTTGGTCAATTGCGTCTTGATAACCACCAACATACTCGCTCCAATGCCCATTACCCGCATACCACCAGCTGCTGGTGACAGTGTTATCGATAAAGGCCCTATCATGGCTCACAAGCAACAGTGTGCCTTGATATTCAGTCAGCAGCGACTCTAGCAATTCTAGGGTCTCAATATCAAGATCGTTTGTCGGTTCGTCGAGGATAATCAGGTTAGCAGGACGAATTAGTAACTTAGCCAGCAGTAATCGATTTTTCTCACCACCCGATAATGCCTTTACTGGCGTACGGGCGCGCATCGGCGAAAATAGGAAATCCTGCAGATAACTTAAGATATGACGGTCTTGACCATTAATGGTGATAGTCTTTTTCCCCTCACCCACGTTGTCTTCAACGGTTTGCTCAGGATCCAACGCCTCACGGTATTGGTCAAAATAGGCAATCTCTAACTTAGTGCCGACTTTCACCTCACCCGATTGAGGTTGTAACTTCTCAATCAACAGCTTAATAAGGGTTGATTTGCCACAACCGTTCGGGCCGATAAGCGCAATACGATCGCCTCGAAGTACTGTGGTATTAAAGTTTTTAACCAGATTTTTATCGGGCAGATTGTAGTTTAAGTCCTTTACATCGAAGACTAACTTACCCGAACGCTCGGTATCGGCCACCGCCATCTTGGCACTGCCCTGACGATTCAAGCGCTCGCTACGTTCTTGACGCAGTGCCTTGAGTGCACGCACGCGGCCTTCGTTACGGGTACGACGGGCCTTAACCCCTTGGCGGATCCAGACTTCTTCTTCGGCTAAGCGCTTATCGAATAAGGCGTTTTTCTCGGCTTCAACCCTTAACCATTCCTGCTTACCATCGAGGTAAGCTTGGTAATTGCCAGGCCATGAAGTCACCACGCCGCGGTCTAAATCGACGATGCGGGTGGCCATGCGGGCAATAAAGCCCCTGTCGTGGCTGATAAACACGATAGCGCCTTGGAAATCCAGCAGGAATTTCTCCAGCCATTCAATGGTATCGATATCTAAATGGTTAGTCGGTTCATCGAGCAGCAATAAATCCGGCTCACTGACGAGGGCGCGGGCAAGCGCCACTTTACGCTGCCAACCACCGGATAATTCACTTAAGGATTTATCGGGATCGAGGCCTAATAACTCACAATTTTGTTTGATGCGCGAGTCAAGCTGCCAGCCATTGTGATGATCTAAAGTCTCCTGCAGCTTTTGCATTTGATTAAGCATGCGCTCCATCAGCTCAGGTTCGGCATAAGCTACATCGTGGGACAGTTGATGGTATTGCTCTAACGCTTCACCGACTTCCTTTAAACCCGCAGCAATATAAGAGTAAACCGAGCCCTGCTCCGCCTTTGGTGGATCTTGCTGCAAACGGCTGACTGTCACGCTGCCATCGATGTTGAATTCCCCTTCATCGACCAGCACGTCGCCGGATAAAATCTTCAATAGACTCGACTTACCCGCACCGTTGCGGCCAACAATACACACTCGCTCGCCGCGCTCAATGGTAAAATCGGCATTTTGCAGCAGCGGAGTATAACCATAGGCTAACGAGCCATTATTGATACGAACCAGACTCAAACTAAGCTCCTAAAAATTCTTGTAATTGGGTAGCGTCAAAGGGCCAAAAGAGGCAACGCTCATCCGCGGCCTTCACCACGGGAATACACACGCCATAACGTTCAGCTAAGGCTTCATCATCGCAAATATCGATGGCCGTAAAAGGCACCTCGGCGGCATTAAGCAATGCCGCAGCCTGTTCACATAGGTGACAGCCTTCGGTGTGGTATAGAATGTAACCCGCTTGCAGTAAATTATGCATGGGTGATTAACCAAGTATTATGGATATGGGGATTGCGCTTGTAATCCATAGGCAAGGTCAGATCATCGATGTTTTCCACCTTGATTTTCATCTTGGCCAAGGTTTCGGTGTCCATCTTAAACTTGCGTTTGTTGTTGGAGAACACTATTTCCCCATTTGGAGTTAACAGCTTGATGAGCATGCCCAGTAAATTCACATGGTCACGTTGTACATCGAAGGAATCTTCCATGCGCTTGGAGTTAGAGAAGGTC
Source organism: Shewanella sp. Shew256 (assembly GCF_002196695.1). Taxonomy (NCBI): domain Bacteria; kingdom Pseudomonadati; phylum Pseudomonadota; class Gammaproteobacteria; order Alteromonadales; family Shewanellaceae; genus Shewanella; species Shewanella sp. Shew256. The sequence continues at coordinate 491,805 of NZ_NAJR01000004.1, forward strand.
GGCGGATCGATAAAAATCAAGTCGTACTGCACGGATTTATCGAGCGCACTATCGCGGATCCATTGCAAACAATCGGCCTGCACAAACTCATACTGCTTACCATGAAGGTCATTAAGCGCAAAGTTTTCCTTCGCCCACGCCAGATAAGTGTTTGACATATCGACCGTCGTGACCGACTTAGCACCGCCTAATGCGGCATGCACAGAGGCAGAACCCGTGTAAGAGAACAGGTTCAATACCCGGCATCCTTTCGATTTTTGTCCCACTAAGCGGCGGGTTAATCTGTGATCGAGGAACAAGCCTGTATCCAAATAGCCCGTCAGGTTCAGCTTAAACTTAGCGCCATATTCGGTGGTGATAAGCTCAAGCTTACGCTCATCAAGCTTTTGATACTGATTGGTACCCTTTTGACGTTCACGGGTCTTCATAGTGATCTTGTGCGGGTCGACACCAATCGCAGCAGGCAGCGCCAAGAGCACATCGCTTAAACGACGTTTTGTCACGGCCTCAGGAATGCTGGCCGGCGCCATATATTCCTGCACCACGATATGATCTAAGTAACGGTCGACCGCTACGTTATATTCGGGAATATCGGCATCATATAAACGGTAGCTGTCGATACCTTCTTTTTTCGCCCACTTTTCTAATTGCTTGGCGTTTTTCTTAATACGGTTAGCAAATGCTGGCGCGATATCGGCAATGTCCACCCCTTCCGGCAATACGGGCGTATCACGGCGAGTGCTTTGCGCGTGCAAGGTATACAGGTTAAAGGCACACTCTAGCGCGCCGTTAAACATCTTCATCTGCTTATCGGCTTTGAGTTTCAGTGCCGAAATCAGCTCGATATCGCTACAGAGCATAGCCACTTTCCAGCCGCCAAACTCTTTCTTAAACTTGTCGCCTAATTGGTAATACAGCTGCAATAGCTCAGAGACACTGCCTAAACGCTCACCGTAGGGAGGGTTAGTAATCATGTAACCTTCACCAGCGGGCGGCTCGACATTCAGCGCATTAGCAACCTTAAAGTCAATCAAATCAAGTACACCGGCGTTTTGCGCATTGCGTTTTGCCAGTGCCACTAAACGCGAATCGATATCCGAGCCGTAGAACTTCACGTCACAACGCTTTACGCCTAAAGAAGCGCGCGCCTTGGCCTCTTCTAAAATTTCATGCCATGTGGCTTTATCATGACGGCGCCAATGCTCAAAACCAAAACGGCTGCGCTGCAACCCGGGAGCAATATCGGCAGCCATTAATGCAGCCTCAATCAGTACAGTACCACTGCCGCAGAAAGGATCGAGTAAAGTGGTTGGCGCGGCTTTCCAACCACTGCGTACCAACATGTTGGCGGCGAGGTTTTCTTTTAACGGGGCTTCGCCGGTCGTAGAGCGATAACCGCGTTGATGCAAAGAAGGTCCCGAGAAGTTCATCGCAATGGTGATCACCCCATTACGGAAATGGGCGTCGATTTTAATGTCGGCATCGATACGGGCGACATTTGGACGGGCGTCACCGTCATCACGGAAACGGTCAACAATCGCATCTTTAATCTTTAACGCACCAAACTGGGTGTTGTTGATAAAACCGCCAGTGCCGTGAAAATCGATACTAAAGGTGTTGCGATTTGAGAAATGAGCAGACCAATCAATACAATAAGCTGCGTTATATAATTGCTCCGCCGACTCACAGGGGCCCTTATAGATCACCAGTACGATACGGCTGGCCAAACGCGTCCACAGGGTAATACGGTAGGCTAAGGCAAGCGGCGCGGTAAAATAGACACCGGCAACACTCTCTTTAATCTCAGTCGCACCAAATTCTGTCAGTTCTTGGGCTAAGCTATATTCAAAGCCCTTAGGGGCGGCAGCAAAAAAATTAAGCATGGGATAATCAATACGCAGTCAAAATCAAAGCGACATTATACCTGTGAAGCGACATAAAAGATAAACAGTTATTAGCCGAAACTCGATTTAGTCAGGCAGTTACCACTCTCTTTACGACAGATAAGCGGGCCATATTGCCCAGATTGTCCGAAATTCCCCCATTACGATTCATAATTAAGCACTCGTTCATTTTTTTGAAATTCCTCCTTGCAATGCCACAGCACTGCCGTTATAGTTCGCCCCGCTTTAGAGACGGACGCGGGATGGAGCAGCTTGGTAGCTCGTCGGGCTCATAACCCGAAGGTCGTTGGTTCAAATCCAGCTCCCGCAACCAATTTAAAGCCAAGGTGATGATATTCAAAAGGATATCTAATCTTGTAAATCCTCAATATCGGACGCGGGATGGAGCAGCTTGGTAGCTCGTCGGGCTCATAACCCGAAGGTCGTTGGTTCAAATCCAGCTCCCGCAACCAATTGATGGATAACAAATAAAAGTAATAATCGGACGCGGGATGGAGCAGCTTGGTAGCTCGTCGGGCTCATAACCCGAAGGTCGTTGGTTCAAATCCAGCTCCCGCAACCAATTATCAACTTAATATCATTAGGCCAGCATTAAGCTGGTTTTTTTGTGCCTAAAATTCACATCTTGTGTCTCTGATTCGTTTCAGCCAATGGTAACGACTCGCTCGTCGGGCTCTACTATCTATAAGCAACAGACGAAGTGGCTGGTTTAAATCCAGCACAAGTTGCTAGCCGTCAACTCACTCAGTTTACTTATCTTTTCCCCTGCCCCTGTTCGGCTTTATATATCTCATTTCCAAAAGCGCCGGCGATTTTCATCAAGCCTAATAAATGCCACGATTTCAGTCATAAATGCCAACAGAGTCGTTTGCCGCCCAATACGCATTTCTGCTATGATCCATCGCTGACTAATCATAATTCCACAAATTGACAGATAATCAGCACTTAGCTTTTATCTTGCGATACCAACCCATCGCCTGCAGGTACAAATATGATTAACCACTTTAGTGTGCTCGGTATCAAACCTAGCGCCAAAGAAGACGACATTAAAAAAGCCTATCGCCGGCTCTCAAACAAATACCATCCCGATAAGTTGTTAGGTGCCTCTGATGAAGAAAAAGAGCAAGCATCGCAGCAACTTGAGCGCGTTAAAAAAGCTTATGAAGTGCTATCAGATCCCAAGCTTAGAAATGCGTTTATCCGAGACTTCAACAATGTGATCGTGACCGATCCCAATGGCGCGATGCGCGAATTGTGGGATCAATTTTACCCTTAAGCGGGTTATTTCCAGTGCAACACTGGGAGTGCCAAATTAATGAGCTTAATTTGCCAAGCCCCTTAATTTGGACCTTTTATTGCAACACGGTTTATTTTGAGAAGCTGTTTGTTTGATAGCTTTTTATTTCGAGACATGCCCATGGCCAAAAAACTGAATATCTCACGCATTAATGAGCTTAAGACCAATGCCTACGACAATATCGAGTCCTATGATGACCCTGATACGCCCAAGGCACTGGAACAATTTACCAGTCAAATCAAAAAAGTATTACAGGCCGATCCTAAAATGCTCGAGTCGGTGCCCGAGTACCTGCCTGTAGCACTCTATGGCCGAGTCAAATTTCCAAGTGATGCCAAGCTCAAGTGGGCTCACTGGATAAACACCGCAACGCAGCCCGAGTGGGATGAGTTCAAGGTCACTATCGGCTTTAACAATGCCGATGTCCCATTAGTGCAGGCGGTGCGCGCCTATTCAGAAGATTTATTGATTGAAAGCTGCGCCGTACTCTATTTACTGGAAAACCAAGGCAAAAGTGCACCTGCGCCTAAACGCAGCGCTGACGATGATTTTGAAGACGAAGACAGTGATTACGCCGATTATTCCGATGACGATGATGACGGCGAAGAGGAAGATGGCTACTACGATCACTACGATGATGAGGACCGCTAATGAACACTAGTCTCATTGAAATAACCGTTGCCGAGATTAAAGAGCTCGCCGATGTCGAGCCAAAACAGGCCAGTAAACGTTTCGAACTCATCGCCACCACAATGAACGATGAGCAATTAGTTGAAGTCATTGAAAAAATGGATATTGTGACCCTGACGCAAATCAACAGTCACCACGATATCTCCTGCCCGTCAATTATGTCGGAGCTGATGACCCCAGAGCAAATTCGCGACATCGTCTGTCAGCAACCTTTGTATTGGGAAGAAAAAATCAAGAACAATGCCGAAGAGCTCATTCAGCATACCTTTGATTTTTTGACCTATTTAATTCGCATCCAAGACAGCGAAGAAAAACAAACCGCTATTTTAGAATGTATTGCCGAAGATCCCGCCGGCCTCTTCTATCTGTCTATCCCCTTTATCGAGATGATGTTGGGTGAGCGCCACGACGATGAAGACCACTTCAACGATTATTACGACGATGAAGAAGATACCGACACCGTCGGTTATGACAGTCGTGTCGACAGTGAAGAAGCCCATAGCTTAAGCCTAGATGACCCACGTAGTCTGATGGCGTTAATCCATGAGCTGGCACCCGATGTAGAAAAAGCCATTAAAAACCTGCTGCGTAACGAAAGCTCTGGCTGGGAAATAATCATTAACAAGTTCGTCAATGAACTGGTTATCCAAGCGAAAGAGAAAAACCAAGTCACGGACGAATACGCAGAAGTGGATGATATGTTTAGCTTTTTAGATTAAGGATCCTTAGATGCAACTGGTACTGCGTGATTTAGACCAAGGCCCATACCTGAGCAAGGTGTTGGCCAAAGGCCAAGCAGACGACACCCTTAGCGGTGAGCAGCTCGCACAAATCAAATCTAAAGCCATTTTGATGAGCCTCAAATTGGCGGATAAGTTCTACAACAAGTACAAGATGCACTTACTGGAACAGGCGGCGCACGATGTGATTGGCGTCGTCAGTCTCGGATTAATGGAACTGTCTGATCAGGACCAACAGCAAGCGGTGCGTTTATTGCTCACCGCCGATGGCGTGGTCAAATGCTTCCAAAAGGGTTGGAGCATGCTCAGCGTCGTCAGCAAACATAAGCTGGTGAATGGTAAGTCGCTCTATGGTGATGTGGATAAATTCCTGCTGGAACAAGTCTCTACACCGCCAGATGCCGAAGAGTGGCTGGGCTATGAGGCCTACCAAGATGCATTGGCCGAGCACCAACGTCAGCAATCGATTGCGGCGCTAATGGCGCAGTTTTATGCCCAAACCAGCTATGATCCTTTAGATTTCTTAAATCTGGAGAGCGTATTGGCCGAAGCCGTGTTGTATCGGATGTTGTTTGATAATGCCAAAGTCAGACAAGATCTGAAAAAGCGCATTGCCAAAATCAGCTTGCAGGACGAATGGTTTAGCCTCGAGTATATCGAGCAGCAAACCCAAAAAGCCTTGGCGGAACTCCCAGCGGAACTGGCCGAGACCATCGGTAAAGATTTGGGTAAAAACTTTGCGCCAGCATTGCTGCGTACATTGAATTTCGCGAAAAGCTACCGCGAATTGCTGCTTAGCGACGCCTCCCCTGAGCGTTTAGAAAGATTCGAGCATAAAGAAGGACTCGTCGGTCTACTCGGCTGGCCACTTTATATCGTGCTTTAATCCTTAGCGGGGCGCTAATCAATTAGCGCCCCGCTTTTTATCTACCATCTGAAGTTGCTTACGCTTCCTTTATCGTCTCGCCACCAGCTGCAATACAAAATACCGGCATAGCCGCATCGGGGCGAAGATAGCCCCAAATCCTGATCCCTTGCGCTTCTTTGCTGTAGGGGAGCCGATACTTGTGCAGTTGCGCCTCGATATAATCAGTGAAATCCGTGGTTTTTTCCGGCAGTAATCTGCCGCGGTGTTCTCTTTTGAGCGGATCAATCTCAAGCCATTCAATCCTCTCGCAAATTGCGAGTAACTCGTCCCACCACACTGGCGTAAAACCAGGGTTTGGCCCTTCATCTTCCAGCAGTTTATAACGCACATGGGGCACAAAATCCGGTTTTTCATGGAGCGCCTGCTCAAGCTGACGCCATTTAGTCAGATTCATCACCGAGGTTAATTGGTGCTGATTGAGGTACGCCAAGGTGTCTGCATTCATTGCGATGAGTGTGCTCCCTGTGAGTAAAAATCCATAAGTAGCGTCATCTTAGCTTAAGCGAGGATGTACTTACAGCGACTTAGCTTGAATTTCAAGCACGCGATTGTGAATTAAAGTAAGCGAATAAACGTAAAAAAGCCTGCAATGCAGGCTTTTGATATTTAAAGAAAGAGGCTAAGGCTTAACGGAAGGTCAGTGACGTGGTATCCGTTAATTTATCATTGTCTTTCACGGTTAACTCGACCGTATGCAGCCCGCGGCGTGCTTGGCGAAACACAACAGGACCACTTGCACGGCTACCGTTATCAAACTTCCATTTATGCTGTTTGATCACACCGTCAGTGTCATAGCTGGTCGAAATAAACATATCGACTAACCATAAATTGATGTGCTGAATTTGTGCAACGGGTGGCTTTTTCACATTCTCAACCACCACAGACACCATATGTGAGCTGCTATGGCTTAAACCGTCATTATCGGTCACGGTTAACGTCACTAGATAATCACCAGTTTGCGCATAGGTGTGGGATACCGACTCGCCCATGGCTTGGCTATTATCGCCAAAGTCCCACTGAGTAGAGACAATTTGGCCGTCGCTATCAATGGAAGTTGAAGTCAATTGCACACTCGCACCATTCACAAGCTGAGTAAAGCTGGCTTCAGGAGCCACGTTTTCCGCTTCAAGCAGGAGTGAAATCACCACAGGATCATGATCCGATGAGCGATAAGCATCACTGGCATAAAGGTCTTGCAGCTGCGCAGCCGTCTTAAACTCTTCGTTGTAATCTAACACGCGTGGCTCGTCGGTATTGATATGCCACTCGGTCACATCTAGGACTTTATCCACTAACGCGGCATTGGCCAGTGCATGGTCTAACTGCCCAGATTCACCCGAGAATACATAGGAATAAGGATTGGCTTTTTCGAGTTTTGCAAACAACTCGCTAAAGCCAGCGTTAGCCAATGCGCTTAGCGGATCTTCCTTAGCGTAGGAGTTTAAGTCGCCAATCAGCAGTACGCCTTGCTCTGGATACTGCGCGGCAATCCACTGCCCCGCCGCCGTTGCTGCGCGGGTACGGGTAATATTGCAGTTACCTTGACCATCGTTCATATCTGGATCGCCTGCACACTCACTGCCCTTAGATTTCAAGTGATTAACCGCAACGACTACACTCTCCTCACTGCCGTTTAGCACGAAGGCTTGAGTCAACATAGGGCGGTTTTTGCTGTCGTCGAACAGTGGCTGCGCGGCGTCATTCAAGGGAGAGTTAGCACTCGATAAAATACGCGCATCACCCTGAGGGCTCACTTTGTCGCTGCGATAGATGAGACCGACGGTAATCGCATCCGTACCGATCGCACTTAAGTTGTTGCCATTGACCTTTGGAATAACATAGGCATAGCGATTTTCACCCACGGCGGCATTGAGGCCCGCCACGAGATCGGCAATCGCCGAGTTAGCGCCAAAGCCATCGTTCTCGATTTCCATCAGACCAAACACATCGGCACTGATCCCTACCATGGCGCTGACAATCTTCGCTTTTTGACGCTCAAACTCACTCAGGGTATTGGCACCGCGCGCAGTAGGGAAACCGCTGCCCTGTCCATCGCCATTAAAGTAGTTCAGTACGTTAAAGCTAGCGACTTTCAGGTTGCCGCCTTCGGCAAGCACTGGCGATTGTGGACGAGGGTTTTCTGCCACAAAATTAACTGGCTCAGTCGGCATAATGCGATAAAGATTAAAGCCATAGTGCATAACGCCCGTCAGACTCGTTGCTTTATCGCCCACACGCACAGTGTTTGAAGCGCTTAAACCTGGCGCCGGGAAAATCACAGGATCAGGGTTCTGCGCCGTTAAGCCATCGTCGAGTAAAATACTGTCTTTGAGATTGGCAGCAGTGACGGCTAAGGCATCTGTGCCTGGCGCGGCCACTTGCGTCCCAATAAAGTGACGGCTGCTACCGAGTGAAATTTCACCATAGCGGCCCAAGTTGTAGACTTCGTTCACCACCAGGTCTTGGCTAAAGCGGACGCGCATGCCTTCAAAGGGTTCAAAGTCATCGCTCGAATTCACAGGTAAGGTCACCACGGCGGCTGTCGGCAGGGTCTGCCCTGCGGCACACAGCTTATGATCGGCAACGGTAGTCAGTTCCGTTAAGCCTTGATATTCAGTGACTTTAGCCTTTAAGCGTATACGGTCGCCAACCACGTAACCCGTAGGCGCATTACCGGTATAAACAAACACCCCTTCCGAGGTTTGTGGATCGTTATCGGCTTCGTTGTCGGCCATTTGCACGAAGATGCCCTTGAGGCCAGCTTCTTGATTACTCACCACAATGGCTTCTACCACTAAGGTTTGTCCGTTTAACGGACTGACATTGGTCGAACCTTGCAGGGCATGGATAGGCGTTGAGGCTTCACCACAGGCTAATGAACTCGGTGGCGGCTCAACAGGATCGGTTGGTGTGCCCGCGCTGAACTTACCCAGATCCGAGATATCGTCTTTGGCAAAACCTAACCATGTATTAAAGGTGACTGCATCATCAATAATGGGATCGGCGATTAGTTGATCAGGATTGCGGCGCAGGGTATTGTCCTGCGTCGATAAATCACCACTGCCCCACTCACTGCCGGGATCGACGCCCACTTGACCTAAGCTATCAATCACTTGATCTTGATAGGTCAGCACAATGGCATCATCACCATTGAAAAAACTCGCGCTGCTTTGTTGATTTGTCACCGCCAGAATATCGGCCGATGCATCATTATCAGCAACCACATGAGTCGCCCCTGCGGCTAAGGTGCCGGTCAGGGCGATAGTCGTGCCCACCGTTGTGCTGCCATTAAAATAGAAGCGTAATTGATACTGGCTTAAATCGATGCTGCTGGCGGTTGGGTTGTATAACTCAATGGCTTTGTTGTTGCTGCTGCCTTCAACATATTCAGTAATAATCAGATTATCGGCTGCATGAGCAAATCCACACGCGCCACTGATGGCTAATGCCAACAGCGTTTTGTTATTAAACATAATGACCCCTAATAAGTATATTTTTTATATTGGTATTGAAGTTAAAGACTTACGATTTCACGAAGCGCTTAGCCTCGAAAACTGACGATACTATAGGGAATCAAGGTTACAAATTAGTTGCACGCAAGTTGCAACTTAAGATGGATATTTAGGCGGCGATTTAGCGGATTGGACTAGGAAAAATAGCGAAGATGGCGGGCATGGCTCACCATCTTGTTAAAGATCATCAGAGTAGCCCGTTATAGCGGCTGCAACTGCGCATCGAGTAGGCTGACTAACAACAATTCTCCCTTATCGCTAACTCTAAACTCGCCATACTTTGCTTGGCTGAAGTGGTCGGCTTGGCCCTCTTCAAAGAAAAAACTATTTGAGGCGAGTTTTACTCTATGATTGCGCAGACGAAAATCTACCGTGAGTTGCTCAGCCGTTTTGGGTTGATCACGGTAAATACCGACAAAGTGCGCCACCTTTTGCGAGTCGAGCGTCAACAGCAGTTGTCCCTGCGTCATCCCCTCGGGCAACGCGGCGCGCACCTCCTGTGCAATAGCATACTCCAAGGCCATGTAATCCCCCTGCATAATCGAGCGAGGATCCACTGGCGCTAAGGCAAAACGTACCACTTGGCCATCCTGTAATAACTGCTCAAACTGAGCGATTCGCCAGTTGATGCTTATCAGCAGTGCCGCAGCGGTAAACACCACTAAGACTATGGCGCGCTTATGAAAACGGCTTAATGCTAAGGTCGCTTGATTCATCATGCTTGCTCCTTTGCTGCGACCAGCACTTGTTTGATGGGAAAATAGCGCCACATCAGCAATCTCGCGATAATAAGCACTCCGCCTAATCCCATCAAATACAGAGATTTAAGCATCAAGGTCGTCTCTAGGGAATAATAATAGCCCGCCGCAAACACCAGCCCAGAGGCAATCCCCATCCCCTTAAGCCACACCTCGTGCCCGTAGTGCCCTAACAATATCAGTAGCACAGCCGTTGATAAGCCCTGCATTGGCAAAGACAGTGCACTAATAAGCACTAACCCTAAAAGCGCGAACAATATGGCAGGATGGGTGAATGGGATCTGCCATTGCTTACACAGACTCAGGAGCAAAAAGCTGCAGATGGCAAACACGACCAGTAAATGAATCGCGGTTATCCCCGACTGCCACCCCACGGCATACAACTGCGAAAACTCCCTATCCAGACTAAACACATGCATAAGTTGAATGGTGAGCAGATTTGCACTCGTGGCAAAAATCCACATTCTCGCCCTTTGATAGTGGTGCCCAGTGCGGTGAAGATTGAGTAGCACAATACTCGATAGCAATAGCCACAGCGTCGGCGTTAACGATAAGAGATGCCACTCGGCCAACAGGCCGGTGACACAGACACTACAGCCAAATGCAAATACCCACTGGGCCACAGTGTGCTTGATAATCCCCCAAAGCAGTAAAAACAATGCAGCCATGCTCAGATACCAAGCCAGATTGAAGGCTCCGCCGAGTAAATCAAACAGCCCCCAAGCCAAGGCAAGCGAGCCGCTTAAGCAGGAGGCAAAGGCAAACTGCTGCAAAAAGTGCTGTTGGCGCCCGCCCCAATATAAGGCAAGCCCTAAGCCTAAATAGCTGCCACCGATAAAGAGTGCCGCGCCCCCTTCGAATCGCCCCCACAAACTATCGAAAAGTGACACCATAAAACCTAATAAAAACCAAGCTGCTATCCAGGCTGCACCGGCTTGCATCAAGGCGATATACCAAGGCATGTCTTGGGATTCAGGCAACTCAGGGGAATTCACTGCGCCCTTGGTATACAAACTCTCCCACAGAGATTGCGCCGACTCATTCTGGAGCTCATTCGGGTGCTTATTCATGGCTTAGCCCCTCATTCTCGCTGGGTGTCTGCGTAGGCGAGATTCCCGCTTTAGCTTGCCGATGCAGTCGTCTTAACACCGCACTTAAGCCAGTGCTCGCTAAAATGATGTAAAGCCCAATCAACAAAAAGCCGCCAATGGGATCGCTATCGCGAAACAACAGTTCGGTGAATAGTGCCGCGCCAACGGTAATCAAGCTAAAGCCACCCAACGCCAAGGGATAAACCTGCAATCGTTTGTGCCTGAACCACCAGAATCCAAACAATAGATGGCCAACGTAGCCAACCCACACACCGACAAGCAGCGGCTTAGTGTCGCTCGGCTCAAAAATCATCCAACAGACCAGTAAGGTAAAACAGCCCATGGCCGTCAGTGAACTCGCATACTCTACAAATGGCGCATGCCAACGTCTGCTACTACTGCTGAGAAATACAAAGCCGTAGTAGATAGTCAGATTAAGTACCACAAAGAGACATAACCACAACTGTTCATCTAGCCAGAGTGAAGTCGTATCGACATACAGCCCAAGGCTTAAATTGACTAGCCCCACCAGCAGTAACCATAGACCGTCAAAGCCTGCCACCCACGCGAAGGGCAGAATCGCAAGCGCCCAAATGGCGAACAATTGCCAAGGATCGGCGCCGGTTTGATAAGTTTGCCCGACCAGGGCTAACAATCCTCCCACCAACAGGCTCACCACCAGCAGCGCAGCATTGGCAAGAGTTGCTCCAAATAAAGAATGAGAAGGATCAACGAGCCGCTTCGCCGCACTGCGATAATACAGCCAGACAAAGCTGACAAGGCTAATTAATAGCGCCGCTTCAATCAGCGCAAACTTGCTCATTCGCTCGAGGGACTGCCAGTTATAGGCAAAAAAGAAAATCACTCCGCAGGCAAAGCTTAACGCCCCCGACCATTGTAAAAGCTGTGCTAATAAGCTGCGCCAACTGGCGGCGTTGGGTGGTACGGATAACTGTCGATACAGTTCATTTGCCTCGGTTGGCGTGATATGTCCCTGTTCCAGCCATTCATAGACGTGCGAGGTAAGATAGCGCAATCTGAAATCTCCCTATTATTACCTGACGTGACAGCGCAACTTCACCAGATGCTATCACTAAGTGCTACAACTAGGTGCGCAACAAACCAGCCAAGTAAATTGCCAAAGATAGTCCCTATTGTATTGATCAATAGAGCAAATAGATAAGTGAATCTTCAGCCTTATCCATAAATCAACCAAAGGGATAAAAGCACGTCTTTTGAAGGGTAAAATGGTTAATCGAACTAAAGTGCTTGTAACTGCAGTGGACTCAGCACAGCAAGCAAGGCTATCAATAGAAACACTAAGGATTGCAAACGTAGACGTAGGCTGGCTTGGGGTGGGGATAATAAGGCCACGTAAAAAAGCCAAATCGCATACATACCGTAATTAAGCCCCAAAAACAGCAATAAGCTGTAGCCATACATTTCAGGAAGGAGTTTGAGGGCGCACACCAAAAACACGGCGGTAGTGGATAAATAGAATACCGATTGGCAATAGAATAGCGCGCTAAACCACTGTTTATCTGGCTCAGACAAAGGCGCATTCATCAGCTTCGGCAGCCGCTTTTGTTTCCCCTCCACTAAGTGGTAAACGCACACACCTGCGCTCAGGATTGTTGCTATCGCCAAACTGATCATTGGTTATCTCTCGCCCTTATTCGCGGCCATCAGGCCCTTGCTTATCTAGGGAGTAAGACCCGCCAAAGCTCAACTCTATTGCAGGTGCTTAACGCTAATTCAAAAAATCATTCTTTAGATAATAAAACAAAGGAGCCTTAGGCTCCTTTGTTTATCACACGCAATACTTACATGGTGGCCATGGTCCAGTAATCGAGGCGCTTTTGCGGATCGGCTAACAGGTTTTTACATTCTTCTTTATATTTGCCCATCAGCGCCCCTAAGTTACTTGAGCCGCCTAAGCTCTGGATCTGGCGCGCTTTAGCGTCGGCCACCGCTTGGGTGACTTCGGCTTCTGACTGATACTTCTTCGCCAGATTCTCAGCCTCGACCTTAGAGGTTTTTAAACGCTCACCCACAGCCTGCATTTGCGGAGCATTCATGGCGCCAATGGCCTCTGAACTGATTTGATAATAAGCAGCACATTCAATGGCTTCTTTACTAAAGGCCTTTTCTGCCTCATCGGCAACTACGCTATGGCTCACAGTTAACATTAAGCCGGCAACGGCAAACGCTTTAAACATCTTGTTGTCCTTTTTATTAGCAATTAAGCATAAACTACTTAAGCAATGAGTGGATCTCAAGCTCGTAAGTTAAAAATTTCTGATCCCGCACAAAGCCTAAGGCCTCATACAATCCCTGCGCGCGGACATTCTCCTTTTGGGTCTCGAGCACTAAGGCGCGAGCGCCCTGGGCTTTGGCATACTCAGTCGCCTGTTGCACCAACCCCCGACCGATACCGACGCAACGCGCATGCTGGGTGACAAACACATCGTTTAGGATAAAAATCGGCGCCAAACGCAGCGATGAATAACTGGGATACAACTGCACAAAACCCAATCCCATACCCTCGGGAGAGCGCGCGATAAACACCACGGACGAGGCATCCTGCAAACGCGCACGAATAAACTGCTCCGCCGCAAAAACATCATCCTTACAGCCGTAAAACTGCCGATACTCATTAAATAACAGGGCAACCTCATGACTATGGGATACGTCAGCGCGAGAAATAATGTTTGCCATCGGCCTTTCCTACCTCAAATCTACGTGCGTGTTGCGACTCCAAATAGCGAATGAATGCCGCCATTTGAAGCCTCAATTCGCCTTACTCTACCGGTCGTTGCTGTAAGCGAAATGCTAAGTTGTGTTTCACTGTGGCCCATTCGGAATCGATAATCGAATACACCACGGTATCGCGGATCGTGCCATCCTTGAGGATCTTATTGTTGCGCAGCACGCCATCTTGCTTAGCGCCGAGGCGGGCAATGGCTTGGCGAGATGCTTGATTATGCCAATGGGTACGAAACTCGACGGCAATGGCATCGAGGGTTTCGAAGGCAAAGGTCAGTAGTAATAACTTGGATTCGGTATTGATCCCCGTGCGCTGGGCGCGCTTGGCGTACCAAGTGTAACCAATCTCCAAATGGCGATGCTCGCTCTCCCAGTGGCAGATACGGGTGCAGCCGACAATCTCACCGGAGAGACGGTCGCGCACCGCAAACGGGAAACTCTCGCCGCGCGCTTTCTCATCTAAGGCTTTACTCACATAGGCTTTCATCTCACTTGGCTCTGGCACGCTGGTAAACCATAAACGCCACAACTCGCCATCCGCCACCGCTAAACTCAAGGCGGCAACATGGGATAAAGAGAGGGGTTCCAGCACGACATGTTCGCCCGTTAAACAACCTAAAAGATCGCGTTCGCCCACAGTATCGCCTCCATTAGCTGACTAAAAAGTGTGTCCTTGCGCACATTTTTTACTAGCCTAACATTAATCTAAAATAAAAAAACCTCTATTTTCAATGTGATTTGATAATTTCATTCTAGGTGCAGGCGCTAAGATTTCCTTAAGCTTCGCCGTCGAAAATGACATGTTGATGAATTGGATTAGGCAGATGTTGTAGTCGTTCTGATGCAGCTAAATAACGCAGGGCTCTAAAAAGTTCAAATAGTCATGACTCCCCTTTTAGCCTAGCGTTAGTGCAAACTAGCAAAGCGCACGACTTAGACATCGATTTGGCGGTAGTGGATAAAACACCCCCATTAAGATCAAAAAAGCGCAGTGTTTACTTAGAAACACTGCGCTTTTACGTCGCAATTAGCCTTTGGCTATCTCAAGTCAAAACTGCCTAAGATTAAAACCCATGCACGCTATTACTCACCCTAAACCAGCCGGCAATACTGTTGCGCTGGGCTAAGGTTTTACTGACCTCATGGGGGAAACGTTCGCTTAAGAAAATCACAAAATGCCCCATTTTAGGCGCGATGCGTTCAATCTCATTATCGGCTTCATCGTAAATAATCAGCTCGCCGCAATCTACTGGCGTCCAATCGGGATTTAAGAAAAATACTGTGGTTAAGATACGGTTTTGACTGCCTTTTAGCGCGTCCACATGCTTCTTATAAAAAGCGCCGGGTTGATACACAGCATAATGGCTTTCGTAGTCGAATAATCCCATAAATAATCGACGATTTAGGCCATCCTTTAACTGCGTCATCAAGTCTAAATAGAGGCTATCTGGCTCGCTCTGCTCCTCCAGCCACTGGATCCTATCGCGGCGAATATCGGGGTTGAGTTGCTGCTCTGCACCACGTCCAATCGAAGCCGCTTTGAGCTCATGTATTTCTGTTGCTTGGATTTTTTCCAATAATACTTGGCTAATGGGGTGAGGAATTAACTCAGGTAAAAAAATATAGCCTTTGTCTACCAAGGCGTCAGCGATCACATCCAGCACTGCTTCACTTAATTGCGAAACCATTAATGCTACATCCAATAATAAGAGGCTACGCTTTAGCTGTACTCAAGGGCTCAAAGGAGGGAAAACTGAGCCTGATTTTCGAGGGGCGTCGATACGGGATAAAGAAGCTATCCCACAGTCAAATTTGGCGGGATTTTAGAGTAAAGATTATCGAAAAACAATAGCGTAAAAAAAGGCTTGATAGGTTGCCCTACCAAGCCTTTGGCCCTTTTTACAATGAATCGTTTAATCGACTAAACCACGGCGGTTTAATAAGGCGTCGGTCGTGGGTTTTTGACCGGTAAAGTGGATGTAATCCTGCATCAGATCTTCGCTGTTACCTTTAGACAATACCGCATCACGGAACTTATCGCCGTTTTCGGCTTTTAAACCACCATGTTGACCCATATAAGCAAAGGCATCGGCGGCAAACACTTCCGTCCACAGGTAAGCGTAATAACCGGCAGAATAGCCACCCGAGAAGGCATGGCTAAAATAGCTCGACTTATAACGCGGTGGAATTGGCGCGAAATCGAGGCCGTGTTTGGCTAACACTTGATGCTCAAACTGTTCCACGTCCTTGATTTGGGTGTCGGCACCAATCGAGTGCCATTCCATATCCAGTAATGCAGCCGCTAAATACTCAACAGTATCAAAACCTTGACCAAATTTATTCGAGGCTAAGATTTTATCGAGTAGGGCTTTAGGAATAGGCTCACCGGTTTGATAGTGCTTGGCATAATTGGCAATGACTGCGGGGTCAATGTTCCAATCTTCGTTAACTTGAGACGGAAACTCCACAAAGTCACGTGCCGTAGAGGTACCCGCCACACTCGGGTATTTCACCTTAGAGAATAAACCATGCACCGCATGACCAAATTCATGGAACATAGTGGTCACTTCATCGAAGGTCATCAAGGTTGGACCGTTAGCAGGTTTCGGGATATTCAGTGCGTTATACACCACAGGCTTAGTGCCTAGTAGGCCGCTTTGAGTGACAAACTCATCCATCCATGCGCCGCCGCCCTTACCTTCACGGGCATAAGGGTCAAGATAGAACAGACCAATAGAGCTGTTGTCTTTATCGAAAACCTCAAAGGCGAGGACATCGCTATTCCATACCGGTAAATCGGTGCGTGGTTTAACGCTGATGCCGTAGAGTTTGTGCATCGCGAAGAACAAGCCATCCTTCAGCACAGAGTTAAATTCAAAGTAGGGTTTGATGCTGCTTTCATCGAGGGCGTACTTTTGCTGACGCACTTTCTCGGCGTAATAAGCCCAATCCCAAGGTTGTAATTCAAAATTACCGCCGGCCTTTTTGATTTCAGCTTGGATATCCGCCGCATCGGCCTTAGCGTGAGCCAACGCCTTAGGTGCCAAGTCATCTAAAATTTCATACACGGCAGTTGGCGTTTTAGCCATTTGGTCGGCCACGGCATAGGCTGCCCAAGTATCAAAGCCGAGTAAATTGGCTTTCTTAGCGCGCAGCTGCGCCATCTTCACGATTAAAGGGCCATTGCTGGCAACGGCGCGGTGAGCTGAGGTTTCCCAGACTTTTTGGCGCAGTTCGCGGTTATTTAAACTGGCTAAGATAGGCTGACGCGTCGTATTCACTAAGGTGATCAGGTAACCCGTTTTACCCGCCGCCTGTGCTGCGGCCGCTAAGGTGGCGATTTCGCTGTCAGATAAACCGTCCAGTTGTGCTTTATCGGTCACAACAATCACATCGTCTTTAAATGACTTTAAGCTGTTTTGGGAAAACTCAGTCGCAAGGGTCGCTAACTCAGCGTTAAAGTCGCGCATTTTCGCTTTATCGGCATCGGATAATTTGGCTCCTGCACGTACAAACTGCTCGTAATAAAACTCGACTAGGCGCTTATCTTCGGCATTTAACCCAGCACGTTGTTGATACACGGTTTCGACACGGGCAAATAAACTTGGATCTAAGTAAATATTATCGCGGTGAGCCGACAACTTAGGCGCTAAATCCGCCTCGTTTTTTTGAAAATCATCGTCGGAGATTAACCCCGCCAGATTGAAGAAGGTGCGTGACACTCGAGTTAACAACTCACCCGAGGTTTCCATGGCTAAAATCGTATTCTCGAAGGTCGGCGCCTGTTTATTGGCGATAATCGCTGCGATTTCAGCCTCATGTTCTTTTATCCCCTGCGCAAACGCGGGGGCATAATCCGAACTCTTTATCAGATTAAACTGCGGAGCTTGATCCTGCAGTGGACTCTTACTCAATAACACATTGGTCGCATTCGCTTGAGTCGATGCAGCGGCTTGTGTCGCAACCGCATTGGCGGCCTCAGTATTTGCTGCCGGTTTTTCTGAGCAAGCGCCCAATAACAATGCCGCGGCCACGGCAGTAGTAATAACAGACTTACGCATAGGAACTCCCTAGAGTGTTACTGCCCTGTCTTTATATTTTTTAAGTGAAAGGTGCGAGTAACGGATTTTGGCTTCTCTTCCAACTGACGCATGCTTTGGGCGTCCGTTTTCGACGCACAACCTTAGCAAGTTAAGCGAGCTTCGGCCAAGTTTTCAAAGCCTAGGATCGAGGGGAATTTGTATCTCTTTATGTGTGACGGCCGTCAAACGACGGCAACAAGGGGCTTTTGTCTGCGATTGAGCGACGAGCGGTCATAGGTAAGGCGTACAAACAATCAAGTTTTTAACTGGTAGAATTTATTTTATAAATAAAAGCTTAGGCAAAAACACCTCATAAAAATCGGCAACATTATCTCAAAGATTCATCGAATATAAGCGCAGGCGAAATTCAATCAGCTAACAAATATTAATTATTCTTAATAAACTGCTGGCAACATCGAATTAACCAGCCGATGAATAAAAATACCGCAGCCATGGTGCACAAATTAATCAATCAAGCGCCTAGTCACAATTTGAAACAGCTTTTATCCAATTAATGTCACATTCAGATCATCAAATCTCTTTATAATCCCCGTCCGTTAACTCAATGACGCGATTACCGAACGGTTCTTTCGTCATGAATTAACAGGATGATGGGCATGTTCTCAAAAGAACATGTATTAGGGTCAAATAAATATAAATAGAGAAAACGATGTTAAATAAAAAACTACTCGCAGTGATGATCACTGCCGCCTTAGGCGTAAGCGCCTGTGGCTCGGATGATGAGCAAATCGTTCAAGCGGATTTACGTGTATTAGAAACCACGGATCTGCACACAAATATCATGGATTTCAACTACTACAGCGGTAAAGAAGATCCGACAATCGGTCTAGCTCGTACCGCTAGCCTTATCCATGCCGCCCGTAAAGAGGCCAAAAACAGTGTACTCGTAGATAACGGCGACCTGCTTCAAGGTAGTCCTATGGGTGACTATATGGCTAAAGTCGGCCTACAAATGGGCGATGTTCACCCCGCCTATAAAGCAATGAACCTATTAGATTACGAAGTAGGAAATATCGGTAACCACGAATTTAACTATGGTTTAGATTTTTTAAATAAATCACTTCATGGTGCAGAATTCCCTTATATTAATGCCAACGTCTATTGTGCCGACGATAATGGCTGCTGGAATGATGTGAAAAAAGGTGAGCATTTATTCACCCCTTATATCATTAAAGAAAAACAAATCGTCGATAGCGAAGGAAATAACCAAACCATTAAGATTGGTTATATTGGTTTTGTGCCACCACAAATCTTATTGTGGGATAAACAAAATCTCACGGGCAAAGTAACGGTTGAAGATATTGTTGCGACCGCCAAGAAATATGTGCCTGAAATGAAAGCGAAAGGCGCGGATTTGATTATCGCAATCCCCCACTCTGGTATTGGTTCGACCGAAAATCCTGGCGATCCTATGGCAGAGAACGCAACCTATGCCTTGACCTATGTTGACGGTATTAATGCCATCCTCTTTGGTCACAGCCACTCTATTTTCCCCGATGCCAAATACGCCGACTTACCTAATACAGACGTGACTAAGGGTCTGTTAAATGGTGTGCCAGCCGTCATGCCTGGACGCTGGGGTGATAACTTAGGTGTGGTCGACTTTAAACTCGAGCGTAAAGACGGTAAGTGGTCTGTACTCAGTGCCACCACTAAGGCACGTCCTATCTATGATGGCGCGACCAAAACACCGTTAGTCGAAGCCGATGCAGCTATCCATGATGCTGTCGCCGCCGAGCACCAGGGTACACTCGCCTTCGTGGACGAGCCGATTGGGGTTGCTGCCGCCGATATGTACAGCTTCTTGACCTTAGTGCAGGACGATCCAACCGTACAAATCGTTTCTGACGCGCAAATTGCTAACGTCAAAGCCAAACTCCCTGAGGCGTTAAAAGATCTGCCCGTCTTATCGGCCTCTGCGCCATTCAAAGCCGGTGGTCGCCACGGAACGACCAGCGATGCAGACCAATATGTACAAGTCGATAAAGGCGCATTGACCTTTAAAAACGCCGCCGACCTTTACCTCTACCCCAACACTATGGTGGCGGTTAAAGCAACGGGGGCTGAACTGAAAGATTGGCTGGAGTGTTCGGCTAACCAATTCAATCAAATCGATCCAACCAAAACCACGCCGCAGGAGTTAATCAACTGGGATGGTCACCCAACCTACAACTTCGACGTGCTCGATGGCTTGACCTACCAAATTGATGTGACTCAACCGAGCAAGTTCGACCGCGACTGCGCCGTCGTCAATGCCAATGCTAACCGTATTGTCGATTTAAGCTACACAGATGCCAACGGTAAAGTCTTCACTGGCGAAGAGTTTGCGGCCAAAGAATTTATCGTGGCCTCAAATAACTACCGCGCCTTTGGTGGCAAGTTCGCCGGTACCGGCAGTGATCATGTGGTACTCGAACTGCCAGATACTAACCGTGAAGCCTTAGCGGCCTATATCACGGCACAATCTCAGTACAACGAAACCACAGGCAAGTATGAAGGCATGGTCAACCCAAGTGCTGACTACAACTGGGATTTCAAAACCATCAGCACCAATGTTGCGTTAGATATTCGCTTCCAAACCCAAGATAGCGACAAAGCCGCTGCCTTTATCGAAGCGAATAAACAGCGCGAAATGACCAAGATTAGTAAAGATGAACTCGGTTTCGCCGTGTACCGCATCAATCTAAGCCAAGATAAAGCGAAGTAATTTGCGTTATTGCGCTTAGGTTAAGCCAAAGTCAGGCTTAACTCAGTCTCGTACTTAGGCAAGAAAAGGCTCCCTGTGAGCCTTTTCTTTATTCTACATCGCAGCCAAATATCAATGAATGTATCGCGCTTTATGCATCCTTTGTGTGTTCTTTGTGACCATCAACTTAGCTCTCCACTTTGTGTTAACGGCCATCTCACTTATCATTAGTGCGTGATATCAACCAAGAGAAAGCCTATGAAATCCTCTGCTATCCTGTGCGCATCCGCCATACTGCTTGCCAGCCTGCAACCCGTTTGTGCCGAAGTTATCCTGCAGCTGCCAAGTGATGTCGAGCTGTTAACCGTGAATGGACAAAAGCCATTAAGCACCTCACCAGTCACGCTGAGCGATGGATTGAACCAAATCGCGTTTCGCTACAATGCCCAGTATCGCAAACAGGCTAATTCGGTACGCTATCAATCGGACGTACTGATCATCCGCTTTAATGAAACTGACCAAGCATTACAACTCAAACTGCCTAATATCGACTCGGCAAAAGCTGCAAAGCAGTTCGATGAGTCACCGTCACTCACGCTTTTAGATCAGCACAATCAAGCGGTTAGTTTTGATCAAGACAGATTAGTGAAAAACGGGCTTCAGATAGGCCGAAACTTCGAGCAGGAAATCTTTCAATACAATCAAGGCCAACATCCCGCATCGATAACGCTTGCCGCAGTGCAAAACCAGCCTCAAGTATCAGCAACAACGACTGCACCAACTCTGCAAGCCGCCACTTCTGCGCCATCAACAGCCGTAACCGCCAGTGCTGCTGCAGTAACACAAGGCACAGCACCTGACTCGCCGACCCAAGCTGAAATCAGCCATATGCTGGATTATTGGTATCACCTCGCCGATGACACCACCAAAGCAAAATTCAAGGCCAAAATTAACGAGCAATAAGCGTATTCGTTAGTTTTGGCAGTAACAAGCGAGCAAGACACCTATCCAATACAGAATAGAGCAGCCTAGGTTGCTCTTTTTATTGGCCTGATATTATTTGCCTAAATTGCTAGGGATAAACCAAGCTAAACAGTGAGTGAAGTGGGAATATATAAAGGGAGTAAGAGGTAAAAATTGCAAACGCCATAAACAAAAAAGCCAGCTTATTCAGCTAGCTTTCTGCTCTCTTCACGAGACTGTTTATCTTCACTTTTAAAAGTGAAATCAAATTAGGCGCTTGGCGATGACCTACTCTCACATGGGGAGACCCCACACTACCATCGGCGTGATTGCGTTTCACTTCTGAGTTCGGGATGGGATCAGGTGGGACCACAATGCTATTGTCACCAAGCAAATTTGTTATTCACTACCTGTCTTATTGTCGCAGGCAGTAAATGAATTCGGAAAGCTGGTTTGAGTTGCACTTCTTAAGTGTTTGTATTCAAGCTAAGTACTGTACGACCTCCAGGGAAGGAGGAAGTACTGGAAAATGTCTGGAACATTTTCAGTAAAACCCATCTGGGTTGTATGGTTAAGCCTCTCGAGTCATTAGTATCAGTTAGCTCAACGCCTCACAACGCTTACACACCTGACCTATCAACGTCCTAGTCTCGAACGGCTCTTTAGTGGACTT
>NZ_NAJR01000040.1:0-2112 GCF_002196695.1 Shewanella sp. Shew256
GTAATAATTTTTTAAGGATCGCCTCTTTACGTTCTGGTGAATACCGAGCCATTTTGTTCTCTTTTGCCGCACCCTGTCTTTAAAAATAATGATTATTTAGGGGTGACAACAATCCTGACACAGGGGGCCAGCATCAAGCTGTTTAATCGTTTTAGGTGAAGTTCTGGGCAGTATTGGTGTAAAGAATGTTGTAGGATATTGGCTTCGCGCATCTTGTTGTCCAAGTGTAGTTTTTGGCGAAACCATTTGATCATGCAACAAGATGCGCTTCCACCCTAATTTGATGATTTATTTGTAAATCATCAGGGGATTCTTCAGCGCTTGGCGGCATTGAAGCAGAAGGCAGCGTAAGGCAAAATTTGCGTGATTTGGACTTGGTGAGATCCTGTATTTAATTAAACAGGAGCCTTGCCATGCCCAGATTCGATTTTAAAGACCCTCTCAATCCACGTTTGGCGGAAAAGCCGCAAGTATGGCAAACGCCCTTTATCCGGCTAGCGAACCGCATCCCTCCAAGTTACCGCATCCACTTTGTAGGCGTGACTGTAGATCACCGCTTAGGCTACACCGGAAGGCGCCAATTTCACTCGCTGGCTCAGGCTCTCACTTGGGCCGAATCAATGTATGGCGATTCGTGGTCGAATAAACGCTTTACTCAGGCGTTGGATTTAGACGCGCTATTGGACTGCACCAGTCGCCCAATACCCGATAAAATTAAAAATATCCTCAAAGCCCTATTCAATTAATTCAGGGACTTGCTATGCTGGATTAACAACAGCTTAGGGGGTGAAATGGTAGAAAAGACGTTAGGCACTCTGTCTATTTTGATGATTGTTCTAGCAGTTTATGCAATGGCGGATCTAAATTGGTCGGCAATGGCGTACCCATTAGCGATATTGGGTATGATTTACACTTTCAAAAACTCCATTAAAGGTAAAGAAAATCACCCCAAGGTTAAAAACGGTTTAGCCTTAATACTGCTAGGGATGGTTTTGCCGATAGCTTTCCTTTTGATAACGCATGAATTGGCGCCTTTCGGTCTCATAATAACGATGATAATGATAATTGTCGGGGCGATTAATATTATTAAGGCTATTACTGAGACTTCTGATTAAAGCTAACCAACTAACCGTTTAAATACAGCAATCAATAACAGGGATATTAGATAAACTCTTTGTTTAAGGGGCTGCTTGCCCCTTAACGTCAATTATTCATATCAGGCATTAAAATAGTGAACAAAATCACCTGCCAATTCCTCTGTCGGTGTGTCAATTGCAATTCAGATACTCGTACTAATATCCAGTTTAATATGCACTTGTTTGTAAGCGCCTAACGAAATTATGAATGTCTCGTATGGGACATATACACGTTGCTTAGCTTCCATTTGCTTTGTTGCAAACCAATCTATGAACAACGAATGACGCAAGTAACCAATTTACTTTGATACATATTTTTTCCCTAACAATCACTTGAAGGCGTATAGGCTAGCGTACCGCTTAACGTTATCTTATCCTGCCAATAACTTTCTTTGCAGTCACGGATCATTGCGTTAGTTCCATTCATTCCAGCAATGTAACGCAACTTAAGGGCAGTATTAAAATCAACAAGAACTCCCGATAGATGTTTGCATGATTTATCGAAAAATTGCTTTTCATATATTTCCAATTCTGGCGGTAGTAACTCAATCGGCAACCCTAATGAGGTTTTTCCATTATTGCCTCTATCGGGGTTAATTGTTGTATCTTCAAACTTAACAGCATATTTCACCATCTCACTCGGCTCAAAATAAATATCCAATTTATTCAGATCAAACGGTGGATGCTGGTTTTGGTAATCCTCATATTTCGACAACTCCCCCCACTCAGAAATACTATCCAATTTATTCAGAACAAGCTTTGGCTTACGTGTTTTGTTAACCACAAAGCGGATAAAGAATCCCAGACCCACTGCTAACGAAAGCTGAATGAGTGTTTCAAAACTTAATGCTGAAGGATCCCCTCATAAATCAGCCATAGCATAGCCATATTTGAGCAACTGATTGGCGAATAATACCCAGGCCGCCAGCAATTCTTTCTCCGTGATTTGATAATCAGGCCGCCTGAGTACCTCCAA
>NZ_NAJR01000041.1:0-1772 GCF_002196695.1 Shewanella sp. Shew256
GCGGAAAACCTCGCCGTTCAGGGCGAGGATGAATAGCGCAACGGCGAAGCCGTTCTGAGGGCTACGCCGGAGTTTGTTGCTGCTCAATATACTGCCGGATGATCTCAATTGGCGCACCACCACAGCTCCCCGCAAAATAACTGGGCGACCAGAGCGCACCTCCCCAGAGTTTCTTTTTGATCGAAGGGTAATTCTTTTTTCGGATCATCCGGCTGGATACACCTTTGAGACTGTTAACCAGATTCGACACGGCCACCTTCGGCGGGTAATTCACCAACAAATGCACATGGTCGTCTTCACCGTCGAACTCAACCAGCTCTGATTCAAAATCAAGACAGACCTTTTCAAAAAAGATTTTTAGATCATCCAGCACTTCTTTGGTAAAGACATTTCGTCGGTATTTTGTTACAAAGACCAAATGAACGTGCATTTTAAAAACACAATGCCTGCCATGCCTTAAATCGCTTTCAATTTCCATAGACCAATCTATAATTGAGTTGTATTGACACAGTATGAGCAAGCCATGCAACGACTGCAAGCCTACAAATTCGAACTGATTGTCACTGGAGAGCAGCAGCGCCAGATGCGCCGCTTCTCCGGTGCTTGTCGGTTTGTCTATAACAAGGCGCTGGCGTTGCAAAAAGAACGACATGAGCTGGGTGAAAAGAAACTATCGGCCTTTGAATTGAATAATCTGTTACCACAATGGAAAGCAGAGCCAGAAACAAAATGGCTGTCTGATTCACCTTCTCAAACGCTGCAACAGTCGCTGAAAGATTTAGATCGGGCGTACAAAAATTTCTTTGCCAAACGAGCAGACTTCCCGCGCTTCAAAAAGAAGGGTCAGTCAGATAGCTTTCGCTATCCACAAGGGGTGAAACTGGAGCAAGGCAATAATCGACTCTTCCTGCCCAAGCTCGGCTGGCTGCGTTACCGCAACAGTCGGACGGTGGAAGGTGAGATTAAAAACGTCACGGTCAGTCAGGTTTGTGGTAAGTGGTATGTATCGATCCAGACCGAGCTGGAAGTTGAAATTGCCGTGCATCAGGGCGATGCCATCGGCATTGACATGGGCATTGCCCGCTTTGCCACCCTGTCCGATGGCCGTTTCTACGCCCCGCTCAACAGTTTCAAACGGCACGAAACCGCTTTGCGCAAGGCGCAGCAGGCCATGAGCCGCAAGGTAAAATTCAGCAATAACTGGAAAAAGGCCAAAGCCAAAGTTCAGCGCATTCATTCCAATATCGGCAACAGCCGCCGTGACTACCTGCATAAAATATCAAACGACATTAGCAAAAACCACGCGATAGTCTGTATTGAAGATTTGCAGGTCAAAAACATGTCAAAATCAGCGGCAGGAACCGCCGAGCAACAGGGTAGGAATGTTAGGGCGAAGTCAGGCCTGAATAAAGCCATTCTTGATCAAGGCTGGTTTGAGTTCCGTCGCCAGCTCGATTACAAGCTGGCATGGAATGGCGGCCACCTGATCGCCGTTCCACCGAAAAACACCAGCCGGACGTGTCCGTGCTGTGGTCACATATCGAAGGATAACCGCGCCACGCAAGCTCGGTTTGCCTGTGTGGAATGTGGCTTTGAAGAAAACGCCGATGTCGTCGGCGCGATCAATGTATTAAGGGCGGGACACGCCCGATTAGCCTGTGAAGTGAGTGGTGCAACAATGCCGCCAGCAGCAGGAACCCACCGAAGCGAGTCCGGCGTTCGCGCCTAACCGCAGTAGGAATCCTCGTCGTTTACGGCGAGGAGGATGTCAA
>NZ_NAJR01000042.1:0-1670 GCF_002196695.1 Shewanella sp. Shew256
CGGTGTTTTTCAAGGTAGTTGTCACTCTTTGCTTAAATATTAAGCTGCATTTATTACCCCTTCTATTGGTGCTTTATCTGGGTTTAGGGTCACGGGCCCAACTGCCTCACAATTTCTCACGTCTTTAGACCAGCGCGTCGGTCTTCTTGCCTTTGCCGCTTCAAGCACTTCCTTACGCTTGGCTAAAATAGCGTTATCTAGCTGAGCATGACGTTGTCCTGGTGAGACAAAATTGAGCTGGCTGTGTTTATGTTCATCGTTGTACCAGGTTACAAACTTTTCCACCCATTCTCTTGCTGTTGCTAAGCTGCTAAAACCTGATGCAGGCCACTGTGGTCGGTATTTTAAGGTTTTAAATAACGACTCTGAAAAGGGGTTGTCGTTACTCACCCGCGGCCGACTTAATGATGCCGTAATACCGAGTTCTTCTAGCTTGGCTTTCATGGTCAATGACTTCATCGGCGCCCCATTATCAGAGTGCAGCACTAATGGCGTATTAAAACATTGTTCGCGTAACATGCAGCGTTGGATTAGCGCGGCGGCGTACTCACCGCATTCTTGTTCGTGAACTTCGTAACCCACTATTTTTCTACTGTAAATATCTTCAAACATGTACAGATAATAAAACTGGCCTTTGACGGTTGAAGCCAAATAAGTGATGTCCCACGACCACACTTGATTCGGCCCATCTGCCCGATAACTTAACGGTTTGCTTCGATTAACAGCAGCCTGAGTGCGACCACGATGGTTAAGTTGACCATGAGCATTTAACACTCTGTAGAAGCTGGATTCCGAAGCGATATAAATCCCGTTATCTAATAATGTTGGCACAATTTGCGACGGGGGTAAGCTGGCGTACTCCGCTTGATTACACACACTTAATATCTGTTGTCGCTCATGTTCTTCGAGTTTATTGGCGGGCTCTGGACGAGCCGCTGTCGGCCTTAAATCAGCTTGTACTTGACCTTCTCGATACCAACGTCGATAGGTACGCTTACTGAGGCCCGTTTCAGCACAAGCCTTATAAAGGCGAGCACCATTGGTATAGGCCTCTTGAATTAAGGCAATCAATGCTATGCGCTCAGGCAAGGGGGTTAGCTCTCCTCGCTGTCGTCCCCCCAGAGCGCATTGAGCTTTTTTCTGAGCACCAGTAATGCGGCAGCTTCTGCCAACGCTTTCTCTTTGTAGCGCAATTCCCGTTGCAGCGATTTGATTTCGGCTTTGTCAGCCTTGGCCTGCTGTTTAATGGTTTTAGTTTGTACTTCTGAGGTTTGAAAACCAGACAAGCACTCCAACTTCCACTGTTGTACTTGTTCGCGGTACAAGCCTTTTTCACGACAATACTGGCTTATTTCTGCTTCTGATAGCGGAGCAGTTTCAATAATCACGGCAAGTTTGGCTTCAGCTGACCAATCATCGGCTGTTAATGTTTTACCTGGCACGGGGCGACCTTCTTTTCTGGCAATATCCCGCCAATGATACAAGGTTTGCACCGCAATGCCTTCTTCCCGAGCAACCTCTGCGACCGTTAAATTGTGAGGCGGTAATAATTTTTTAAGGATCGCCTCTTTACGTTCTGGTGAATACCGAGCCATTTTGTTCTCTTTTGCCGCACCCTGTCTTTAAAAATAATGATTATTTAGGGGTGACAACAATCCTGACACAGGGGG
>NZ_NAJR01000043.1:0-1315 GCF_002196695.1 Shewanella sp. Shew256
TAGCGGGCGGCCGGAAGGTGAATGCTAGGCATGATCTAACCCTCGGTCTCTGGCGTCGCGACTGCGAAATTTCGCGAGGGTTTCCGAGAAGGTGATTGCGCTTCGCAGATCTCCAGGCGCGTGGGTGCGGACGTAGTCAGCGCCATTGCCGATCGCGTGAAGTTCCGCCGCAAGGCTCGCTGGACCCAGATCCTTTACAGGAAGGCCAACGGTGGCGCCCAAGAAGGATTTCCGCGACACCGAGACCAATAGCGGAAGCCCCAACGCCGACTTCAGCTTTTGAAGGTTCGACAGCACGTGCAGCGATGTTTCCGGTGCGGGGCTCAAGAAAAATCCCATCCCCGGATCGAGGATGAGCCGGTCGGCAGCGACCCCGCTCCGTCGCAAGGCGGAAACCCGCGCCTCGAAGAACCGCACAATCTCGTCGAGCGCGTCTTCGGGTCGAAGGTGACCGGTGCGGGTGGCGATGCCATCCCGCTGCGCTGAGTGCATAACCACCAGCCTGCAGTCCGCCTCAGCAATATCGGGATAGAGCGCAGGGTCAGGAAATCCTTGGATATCGTTCAGGTAGCCCACGCCGCGCTTGAGCGCATAGCGCTGGGTTTCCGGTTGGAAGCTGTCGATTGAAACACGGTGCATCTGATCGGACAGGGCGTCTAAGAGCGGCGCAATACGTCTGATCTCATCGGCCGGCGATACAGGCCTCGCGTCCGGATGGCTGGCGGCCGGTCCGACATCCACGACGTCTGATCCGACTCGCAGCATTTCGATCGCCGCGGTGACAGCGCCGGCGGGGTCTAGCCGCCGGCTCTCATCGAAGAAGGAGTCCTCGGTGAGATTCAGAATGCCGAACACCGTCACCATGGCGTCGGCCTCCGCAGCGACTTCCACGATGGGGATCGGGCGAGCAAAAAGGCAGCAATTATGAGCCCCATACCTACAAAGCCCCACGCATCAAGCTTTTGCCCATGAAGCAACCAGGCAATGGCTGTAATTATGACGACGCCGAGTCCCGACCAGACTGCATAAGCAACACCGACAGGGATGGATTTCAGAACCAGAGAAAGAAAATAAAATGCGATGCCATAACCGATTATGACAACGGCGGAAGGGGCAAGCTTAGTAAAGCCCTCGCTAGATTTTAATGCGGATGTTGCGATTACTTCGCCAACTATTGCGATAACAAGAAAAAGCCAGCCTTTCATGATATATCTCCCAATTTGTGTAGGGCTTATTATGCACGCTTAAAAATAATAAAAGCAGACTTGACCTGATAGTTTGGCTGTGAGCAATTATGTGCTTAGTGCATCTAACG
>NZ_NAJR01000044.1:0-1294 GCF_002196695.1 Shewanella sp. Shew256
GGCCAGGCCTCAGCATTTTATTATGGTGATCCCCTGGGCGAAATGCGCCTGGTAAGCAGAGTTTTTGAAATGTAAGGCCTTTGAATAAGACAAAAGGCTGCCTCATCGCTAACTTTGCAACAGTGCCAATTTATGAGTAAAGGATTATGTCCACGATAAGCACCTGGGTCGATTCCTGGGAGGCGGCCATGAGGGTAGGGAAGCGCCGTCCCGTCAAGTCAGCGTAATGCTCTGCCAGTGTTACAACCAATTAACCAATTCTGATTAGAAAAACTCATCGAGCATCAAATGAAACTGCAATTTATTCATATCAGGATTATCAATACCATATTTTTGAAAAAGCCGTTTCTGTAATGAAGGAGAAAACTCACCGAGGCAGTTCCATAGGATGGCAAGATCCTGGTATCGGTCTGCGATTCCGACTCGTCCAACATCAATACAACCTATTAATTTCCCCTCGTCAAAAATAAGGTTATCAAGTGAGAAATCACCATGAGTGACGACTGAATCCGGTGAGAATGGCAAAAGCTTATGCATTTCTTTCCAGACTTGTTCAACAGGCCAGCCATTACGCTCGTCATCAAAATCACTCGCATCAACCAAACCGTTATTCATTCGTGATTGCGCCTGAGCGAGACGAAATACGCGATCGCTGTTAAAAGGACAATTACAAACAGGAATCGAATGCAACCGGCGCAGGAACACTGCCAGCGCATCAACAATATTTTCACCTGAATCAGGATATTCTTCTAATACCTGGAATGCTGTTTTCCCGGGGATCGCAGTGGTGAGTAACCATGCATCATCAGGAGTACGGATAAAATGCTTGATGGTCGGAAGAGGCATAAATTCCGTCAGCCAGTTTAGTCTGACCATCTCATCTGTAACATCATTGGCAACGCTACCTTTGCCATGTTTCAGAAACAACTCTGGCGCATCGGGCTTCCCATACAATCGATAGATTGTCGCACCTGATTGCCCGACATTATCGCGAGCCCATTTATACCCATATAAATCAGCATCCATGTTGGAATTTAATCGCGGCCTCGAGCAAGACGTTTCCCGTTGAATATGGCTCATAACACCCCTTGTATTACTGTTTATGTAAGCAGACAGTTTTATTGTTCATGATGATATATTTTTATCTTGTGCAATGTAACATCAGAGGGCACTGTTGCAAATAGTCGGTGGTGATAAACTTATCATCCCCTTTTGCTGATGGAGCTGCACATGAACCCATTCAAAGGCCGGCATTTTCAGCGTGACATCATTCTGTGGGCCGTACGCTGGTACT
>NZ_NAJR01000045.1:0-1236 GCF_002196695.1 Shewanella sp. Shew256
TGCTTGGTGACAATAGCATTGTGGTCCCACCTGATCCCATCCCGAACTCAGAAGTGAAACGCAATCGCGCCGATGGTAGTGTGGGGTCTCCCCATGTGAGAGTAGGTCATCGCCAAGCGCCTAATTTAATCATCATTGATGATAAAGAATTGCTGATATGGCTCAGTCGGTAGAGCGCATCCTTGGTAAGGATGAGGTCCCCAGTTCGATTCTGGGTATCAGCACCATATAATCTAGTGTGTTGTCCTAGAGCAAAATTTGTTTGGTGACAATAGCATTGTGGTCCCACCTGATCCCATCCCGAACTCAGAAGTGAAACGCAATCGCGCCGATGGTAGTGTGGGGTCTCCCCATGTGAGAGTAGGTCATCGCCAAACGCTAAATTAAGAGAGGCCACCTAATAAGGTGGCCTTTTTGCTTTCCTAGAGTTTATTTCCATAGTTTGCTCATCTCCTCCAGCTAGATATGCCGTGTAATAAGCCTTGGTTAGCTAAGCAATCAATATAGTTCTATTTCTACGATTCTTTCCTATTCACTATTACTTCCTCAGATAAGCGTTATTAGCGCCTGGATGTGCATTAAGCCGCTTATCAATAATTATTGAGTGAACATCCAAATTGTGTTTTCAATTCTCCTACCCTCTCTAAGTCATTCGTTACCCTACATCTCGACTACGACAAATTAAGTGAGGGCGCTTATTTTGTAGGTTTTGAAATTACTAATTTCTTAATGATAACTATCAACTTATTTAAATCATTGCGTCGAATAAATCGCTGATACAAGGTGCTACGACTAAAACTATTCGTAGAATACCGTAACCAACGAACTTTAACGCACTAAACCGCGGGTGATTAAAAGGCGACGATGATTAGGAAATCTGGTGCAATGTGGATAACTCTGGGTATAACTCGTGGGTAGCTTGTGCCTAGATTGGGTGTAAAAAGGCATTTGAAAAATAATGCAAAAAACTTCAAAAAAGCCCTTGCACAAAAAGTTTCGGTGCCTATAATGCGCATCCACTGACACGGCAGACAGCGAAAGCGAATGCGGTATCAGTGTGAATCGAATGCAAAATGTGCACTTGGTTCGAAAGCCTCAAGAAGTTTGCAAAAACGCCTTGACGCGACACGGGAAATGCGTAGAATACGCAGCCCTGACCCGCTGAGCGGTAACGCGAAAGCTGAGGTCAAATGCTCTTTAACAATCTAAACAAGAAATCTGTGTGGACACTCACAG
>NZ_NAJR01000046.1:0-1142 GCF_002196695.1 Shewanella sp. Shew256
CTGAAGGATCCCCTCATAAATCAGCCATAGCATAGCCATATTTGAGCAACTGATTGGCGAATAATACCCAGGCCGCCAGCAATTCTTTCTCCGTGATTTGATAATCAGGCCGCCTGAGTACCTCCAATCCCAAGCGAATCGTTGAGAGTACCGTTCGATGCCCAATGGTATTGGCCTGAAAATGCTTATCCCAGCCCTGTTGCTGTGCGTGTAAACCAACTAGCCACAACAGGCATTGAACCATCAACGCTATCAGTAGGATGATGTCGAATCGCTCTGGACTGTTGGTACGACTTTGGCGTAAGCCAAAGCCGTATGCCGGGCTTTTGAGGTCACGAAAGGTTTCCTCTATTTGCATACGTTTGGCGTACAGGTTTACCAGCTGCTTTGGGCTCCGAGATTCTGGTGGTAAATTGCTGGCTAACACCCAAGGCTCTTTCGCCGATGTTGAGTACGTTTTTGCCGATGGATGGTGGCAATTAGTCCTCGTTGAACGCTGATTTGTACGCCCCTTAGGTTTGCTACGATAAAGCGTGAGATGGCAATTGATAGGGTTAGTTTTGGTCAAGGTCTTACAACCCAGGCTCTTCGCTTGACCGTTGGCCAAGTCATGTGTACTGCGAACTGCACGCCAATTTTCAGCGCCAATATCTGCAAATTGAACTGTACCGCGAATACGGCTTAGCCAAAACCAACCATGCGCCTCAACCTCTTTGTACCAAGGCACTTTGAACCCCGCGTCAGTCACGATGAGAGGGGTAACATGCAAAGGTAAAATCTTGGCTAAGTCCGCTAAAAAACCGTTGTGGGAGGCCTTAGAGCATTGTTCTGATAGGGGATAGGACTTCTCATACAGGGTAATAGAGCGGCCATTGAAGGCTATTGAGGCGCGCAGAGCCATGATGCGTTTATGCTCTCGGATGTCTGACCAATCGACGAGCACAATCGGCATAGGGTTACCAGAACAGATGAGGCTGGCATGCCATTGGTAGACAGCTAACCGTTCTTGATGCAGATGCGTGTTGCCGAGCAAACGATCAATGCGCTTGATGTTGTGCTTGGTTCGGGCCGTGGTTGGTAAATTTCGACCTAACTCAGTCAAGGTCAGTGTCTTACATTCAATCAGTGCCTTAGAGGCCAGC
>NZ_NAJR01000047.1:0-1084 GCF_002196695.1 Shewanella sp. Shew256
CATTTTCAACCATTTTTGAAGCCCTGTTTTCAGAGCAACAATTAAATTCACTTGGTGTTCAAACTCACATGATTGAACGCTTTCGCCTGATCACTCCCGCAAAACTTTGCCTGGCATTTGTGTGTGCCCTGGGAAGTGGAAATGCCCGCACAATCGCTGATATACATCGTTACTTTAACCACTTGCATTCGATGTCAGTACGCCTTAAACCATTCCATAATCAGTTAGTTAAGCTCGGAACTCCTGAATTTATGCGTCAAGTGTTTGAGCAGGCGCTGGCACTTCATTTGCCAGCCATGCACACCTTTTCGGACGCCTATCGGGGGCATTTCAAGCAGGTACTGTTGCAGGATGGCACCAGTTTCGCTGTTCATGACGGCCTCAGCCTGCATTTCCCCGGGCGATTCAGTACACACTCTCCTGCGGCAGTGGAGCTTCACGTGACCTATGACCTTGAAAAAGCCCAGCCTGTCCGCGTTTCTCTGAGCGAAGATACTGCATCTGAACGCGACTATCTCCCCGTAGCTCAAAGTCTACGTGGTTGTTTGCTCATGGCCGATGCAGGTTATTTTTCAAAAGCTTACATTGAATCGCTCCAAAACGAAGCGGCCAGCTTTGTGCTTCGGATGCCCGCTTCGGTGAATCCAATGGCGACTTGCAACCAAACAGGACTCTGTCAGCCGCTACGCAGCTGGCTGGCCGTATTGCCTAAGCATGGCGAATTGGATTTGGATGTGCAGTGGCCAGATGGTCCGGTGTACCGTTGTGTTTTGTTTGCTTCCACTGACCATAAAGACAAACCGGTTTGTCTATGTACAAATTTGGACCGGCACACATTCCCAGCCGCAACAGTGGGCGAATGGTATCGTCTGCGCTGGCAGATAGAACTCTTGTTCAAAGAATGGAAATCGTTGAATAGTTTGAATAAATTTAATACGGAATACTCAACGATAGCCGAAACGTTGATTTGGGGAAGTCTGCTGGCGGCAACGCTCAAGCGTTGGTTAATCAACGGAGCACAGCAAAAATATCGGCGAGTGTTGTCCATGTTCAGCGGGGCCAAAACAGCCAATCAGTGGTGGCT
>NZ_NAJR01000048.1:0-1060 GCF_002196695.1 Shewanella sp. Shew256
AGGCTTTGTTTCCTAAATCAGTTGAACTAAAACCATAGCTGGTGATCTGATCGACATAGCCCATCAACTCGCCCATCAATCGTGTCAAAACCTCAATATAAAACAATCAACTGGAAGCAATACAATCAAGCCCTGATCAATCGTGGCTCACTTACCTTCTGGATTGATGAGGACGCTATCGCCCAGTGGAAAGCTAAGGCCGAGCAACCAAGGAAAGGTCGACCACGCGTATTTAGCGACTTAGCCATTACCACCGCGCTGATGGTTAAACGTGTTTTCTCGATGCCACTACGAGCGTTACAAGGCTTTATCAACTCGGTGTTTAAACTGGCTGATATTCCGCTTTCGTGCCCACATTACACTTGCATCAGCAAACGCGCTAAAACCGTCAAGATTGCTTTTAAAACCAAGACGCGTGGCACCATTGAGCACTTGGCTATCGACTCGACAGGCTTGAAGGTTTATGGTGAAGGTGAGTGGAAAGTGAAGAAACATGGCACAGATGGCAAGCGCCGCGTGTGGCGTAAGCTGCATATCGCTGTCGATACCCATAGCCATGAAATTATTGCAGCGGAACTGAGTTTATCCGGTGTCACTGACGCTGAAGTTATGCCGAATTTGCTCAAGCAAACCCATCGCAAAATCCGCAATATCTCAGGTGATGGTGCTTACGACACAAGAGCCTGTCACGATGCCGTTCGTAGAAAACGGGCTTTAGTACTCATTCCACCGAGGGAAGGTGCCGCGCTCTGGGAACAAGGTCATCCGCGTAACTTAGCGGTCAGTTGGCAACAGCTTCATGGTTCAAATAAACAGTGGAAAAAACGGTATGGTTATCATCGGCGGTCAATCTCAGAAACAGCAATGTACAGAGTGAAGCAACTACTTGGTGGCAGATTGAGCCTGCGAAATTATAACGGTCAGGTAGGAGAAACTTACGCGATGATAAAGGCGTTGAACAAACTCACTGGGCTAGGCATGCCTGAAACTTACCGTGTAGTTTAATATTCAAACGATTATGAGGAGCTTTGCTCGCTGAATCGATTTAGGAAACAAAGCC
>NZ_NAJR01000049.1:0-997 GCF_002196695.1 Shewanella sp. Shew256
TAACCTGAGATCGGTTTAACAAGCCATAACTGCAATAGCATTAAACTCTGCGTGAGTGATGTTCAGTTGTGGCTTATTGTCTTTCAATTGATAGGCGATAAGTCCCGCAATCATATTGAGCATAAAACCATGCACGCTGCGGTGTCTAGAGTGCTCTATTTGAGAGATATTTTTTAACTGGTCGTTGATGGTTTCTATGATGAAACGTCTCGACAGCATCGCTCTATCCCACAACGACATTGCCTTCGCTTTCATATTTTTACGCACGTTTGTCACCAGTGTGACGCCTTTTTCCAGTAATTCACTCGATAGCGCTTTACTGATATACCCTTTATCTGCATAGAGTTTATTCATATCACTGTGCACCATCTCTTTCACCGGTTTTGTGTCATGTTCATTCGCTGGTGTCACTTTGGCCGCCACGATTCCACCTTGATGATTCACAATCAAATGCAGCTTAAAGCCATAGAACCACCCCATGGTGCCTTTTCCTCTGCACGCCAGTCCCGCTAAGGTTTTATGGCGATGAATACGTAGGTTATGACACACTTTGATGCTGGTTGAATCAACAAATTCAATGCCAGTGGGAGCACTCTTGAGGCTGGCAAAGTAGCTGCAAAGCGGCACTAAAGCCGTGGGCATCACCTCAAGAAAGCGGGTATAGCTGAGTAAATTAGGAAAAGCAGATTTGTAGAAATGAGCCAGATAGCCGATGTAGAAGTTCTTGAAATCACGGTGGTGGGACATCTGAAAAAGTATGATGATGGTCATCACTTCGCTCATCGTCATACGGCCAGCGCGTTGACGCTTGCGTGTGCCATCGGTTAACAGCGTTTTTTCCCATTCAGGAATGAAAACAGCGCAAAAATCATCGACATCACAAAACACTTCCACTAATTTATGCATAGGCCCTCCGGTGTGATGAGGTTTCTCTTGGTCGAAAGATCCGATCACTTGGAGGGCTATTAGTTCAAATTTTTTTATCCCGAGTTCAGGT
>NZ_NAJR01000005.1:0-408457 GCF_002196695.1 Shewanella sp. Shew256
GGTCAGCGATCTTGCTTAACTCTGAGTGTCTACCCGTCCAGCGGCAGGTGCGGCGGCTGCATTCGATACGTTGTGTCATGCTCTATTCCTTCTTTCGTGAATGGTGGCAACTATCAAGCGGCGCTGGTTTGTACTGGGGTGGAGGTTGATTCCGTGGCGGCTTCGGCGGTTGGTTCTGCTGGTTGGTGTCCGGCGTGATTAACAAAGTCAGCTGGAGGGGCTAGCTCTGATTTATCCAATGTCATCGGCATAATCATGGCGACGATTTCTTTTTTTAAGCCCATAACTGCAATCAGCGAATTCTTTTCTGACAGGTGTAAAACCGCGCCGTTAATTTTGCAGTAATTCAATTTTGATAGGCGGCTTAGCAGGTTAACATTCATGCCAATCGTTGATGCTGGCTTTAAGTTTTCATCACTTAGCCGTGATTTAAAGAGCTTGCCTGCATTGGGGTAACGCCCACCCATATTTGCGTTAATAAACTCAATGTGAGTAATTCGCTTGCGTTCATCAATGCCCAACGCTTCAAAGGTGGTGAAGGTATCAATGATGTCGTAAATCGATGTGAGCATGGCCACGCCATCGTTGATAAAGATGTTTTGTATGGGCAGCAAATGCTTTTTATTAGCGGCTTTTACCAAGTCTTTACTGATTTGGTAAATGTATTCGCCATCGCTAAAGCCGTCCTCATCATGGATGGTGACGAGGCAATGACCGTCGGTGGCGGTGAGGATTACGCCTTTTTCAGGGTGTGGCTTTACGTGAAAGCCGTTGAGGTAGTAACGAACATCATTTTTAGCGGCGAACGCTGCCAGCATTGGCAGGTATTGAATGTTGAATTTGGTTTTCATGGTGATTGCTCACTAGACTGATGATGGAATTGATGAACTTGTAAGGATTACTTACAGGTTTAATTTGATGTGCTGGCGAATCGTGCATATTGGGCATCAAGCAGGTCTTGTGAGCTGCTGTGGCCGTGTTTTTGCTTTATCTCTTGCCAGCGTTCAATTAGCCGTTCCCAAGTGTTCTTCGATTCTGGGTAGTCGATGATCAGCTGGTTTAATTCGGCTATTGAGCGATCACAATAAGCGGCAATAGTGTTGCCTTTAGCTTGGCGTTCTTGCTCTAGCTCATTTGCAAGCATGGCGACTAGGGCGTCGCTGGTGGCGTGGGCTTGTGCATCAAACATGGCTATCTGCCTTAATTATTGGCTTGTTTGCGTGGTGGCTTGTGTGATGAGCGCTGCGGTTGAGCCAGCTGATGGTTCTATCGCTAACCGTGATATTGATTGCTGGTGGCTCGGCGATGCGGGTGAGTTTTACGCGGCCGCTGCGGCTGACTTGGATGTTGGCCACTTCGTTTAATTTCGTGGTTTTTAGCGGGGCTTCGTCCAGTTTGGTGACGTGGTAGCGCTCGCGGAAGGCGTAGCTGCAAACATGGCTTTGCAAGTAGGCCTCGAGTTCATTTTTACGCTGGATCACCGTAGGGCAATGCATTAGATCTGGCAGTTGAGCGAGGCGACAAGCAATGCTGAGGTGTAACAGCAGTTGCGATTCTATGGGTTGCAGTGGGGCGCAGTGATGCGCTGCGATGGGGTGGGACATAGGTCACCTCGCATGGTTGATTGTATGAATTAGGGTTGTTTGAATGGGTTGGTTTTGTGCTGCGCTGTCGGCAATGGCACGGTTTAGAGCAAATCGAAGGGGATTAACTTGGCTAATAGCATTAGCACTAGGTCGATAAAATCAGGTTGTTGGGCTTTCTGTTTATAGGGAGTCATGGCGTTGCGTCCTGCAGTTTAACGGGGCAACTATCCGGTTATTCCGGATAGTTGGGTTTAAACGTTGTGCCCGTTTTTTAATCACGTTGGGCCTCGTGATACGATTGGAGTTCCTACACACCCAATCGATAAACTTATGCTTAATAAAATTAAAGGCAGGCTTCGTCATATATCTAGGCGATATATGTACACTTCGATTTCTGCTGTGGCGTTATTTGCTTTTGCTAAGATGCTGAAAACATCAATAATTTACGATAAAGAAATCGTTTTTATTTATGGATTAGCTTTTTTGAATTTATTGTTTTTTATTATTTTGTGCCTTTCTATTTACCATGATGTAAGACATTACAAACAACAAATAACTGATGTACGCAGTTATCGCAACGAGGTCAATAAGCTCAGAAGGCTTCAATCCAAAGGCGGTGAAGGTGTCAAATCTGTCAAAAATAAAGTGAGCGAGCGTCGCGACAAAGTCGATTAAAAGGACTATCCATATTGAAACCCAACACTCTTTAATTTTCATGGTTGTACTCGCCTTATTTAGTGCTGAACATCACTGCTATTCAGCACTATTTTTTATCAGCATAGGCTTACTCAGGGTAAACTTGCTTGGTGTTAACACTTTTCACTGCCGCCTCAATTACCTCGGCAGTTTCAAGCGATTTTTCATCACCAAGCACTGACAACACGGGTAACGCAGACTCAAGCGCTTCTGCAATTTCGACGGTGAACTCAGTGGCAGCGTGGATAACGCCGACTAATTCGCTGGCAAGATGGTTAAGGGTGGACACGTCATACGCTTTTGCTTCTGCGCTTGCCGCAATCGCCATAGTTAAGTCATGGCGATCGTGCTGATGGATTGTGCCGACCTCAACCACGTTGGTTGCAGTCGCTAGTAGGCGGTTTTTCACTTCTTCAATTTCAATCGCTAATTCGCTCATGTTGCTCATACTGACCTCGTTATGGATGTTATTACGTTGATGTTTGGTTTTATCGCTACCACTCGCACTCTTGATCATGCAAGTGGCAGCTGTAAAACCGATTGCACGCATAGCGGGTCATTCGCACAGTTAAGCCATTCCAGCAAATTCACCCCTTTATCTGGGAGGTGATACCCGGTCGCCGCTGATTGCATGCAATTTTTTTTGTTAGTGAATTTCCGTCCCCCATCACTAACAACCTTGGGGTGACCTAGTCCGCGCCTCTGCTAGTGCAAAGGCTGGGTTTAGTCGTTCATGGGCCATTCTGTTAAAGAGCGTGATTAGTATTACTAACCGATGGCTAGATAATCACGCTTTGTGTTTATTTTGTCAACACGAAATGTGTTTAATTTTTATTTTTGTGTGTTCAAAACGATTCGATTCTTTTCGCTTCGTGATTTTTTGGTTTATGAAGATACAAAAAAGCCACCTAGAAGGTGGCTATAAAGGCGAGTGATAAATGGTGGTTAGTCGATTAGCTCGACCTTTTCTAGCTTGAATGATTTGCTGGCGTCAGAGTCGATGCAAAACGCAGTAAAAGCACCGTCTGGCTTGATGTTTTGCAGAATCAACTTACGTGGCTTACCTGCATTTGATCCGCCGTTATAGATAACTTCGATGGTTTCATTGCTCAGGAACTTATCTAAAAATGGCGCCATCGCTGGATTGGTTTGCTTTAAACTGTCTACCGTGGCGCATAGGGTAACAACGTCGGCCAGTTTCTTTTTCGATAACGCCTCAAATTGTTTTTCAGTCAGCTCTAGCTTGATCATCATTATTCCTTGTTATTCAACTTTAGTTTTGCGCAATACCGCCAGATATGATTTGTGGATTGCCGTTCTGGTCAGTCATCACGCGATATAGTTTGTGCTGACCTTGGCTAATGCTGGTTTCAAAATGGCGAATACTGGCACCACCGCATAGGGCACTTCCAGAGAGTTGCGAACCTAAGATCAACTCACCTGATTTTACGTTAAAGGTAACTTTTTCAGCGGTATCTAACTTGGCCGCTAGCGCATCGTTTAAATACACATCGACATAGCAGCCACCACCCATAAAGCCGCTATCTCGGATGATGGTGATTTTGGCATCTGTGCTTTTGGTATTGCTGAGCAGCACTCTTTCTGCTGGCGCTGGCTTAGCATTATCGATTGTTACAGCTGAGGTGGCACAGCCAGTTAGCATGGCTATTAATATTGAGGCAGTGATAAGTCTCATACAAATCCTTTTACTTATTTTCAGTTATTCCAAACGTTTAGCACTGACCACCAGAACACCCAGCCGATAATTTTGATCTCGGCTGCTTTTTCTGGGGAGATAAATTCATCGGGGAATTCATCGTTGTTATAGCTTTTAATGCGAATGCCACCACCTGGGGTGCGGTAGAGCATTTTAACTCGCAGCATGCCATCGTGATCAATGGCGTACATCTCACCATCGATAATCGATTTTTTACTGGTATCTATACCTACTGTGGTGCCGTGACGCAGTACTGGCAGCATGCTATTGCCGCTGACGGTAACACAGGCCGCGTGGTGCGGTTCGACTCGGCTCTTTTTAAGGGTGGATTTTGCAAAGCGTAGTTTGCAGCCGCCGTTCTCTTGCACAAAGGTAGAACCACTGCCTGCGGCTAATTCGACTTCACGGTAAAACGGTAGTGCCACTTCATCATCCCTTAATGGTGTATCGCCATCCCATAGCTCAAAGCCAGCATGCCACTCTGCATTTGAATCTATAAATATTGGCATTGGTATTTCTTCATTTGAAGAAGCAGAGTATTGAGCAATAGGCATACTGACAAAGTCATCATCTTTATTGTTTTCACCATACAAGATCTCAGCAGGTGTTACGTTGAGAACTTTCGCCAGAGTCTCAGCATCAATTGCGCTTACTGCTCGGGTACCAGCCTCATAGTTTCCTACTCTTGATTGTGACTTCCATCCGCAAAGCTCCGCCAAGGCAGCTTGACTTTTAATGCCAGCCTTTAACCTCAACCGCTTGATGTTTCGGCCAACCTTCTTTTTGGGGTCGTCATAGTTCATCGCAAATACCAGTAAAGAATTTTGAATAAGAATATCACGTAATGTGATATTTGATTTTTTCGTTTTGTGTTTACTTATAAACACGTTTCGTGTTTAATGTGATTAATTCAATGTCGAGACCAGATAAGATGAACAACATTTCCATATACCGAAAAAAAGCGGGTCTTTCACAGACAGAGTTGGGTAAGGCCATCGGAAAGACTCAGGGCGCTGTAGGTAACTATGAGGCTGGTATTCGAAATATCGACCTAACTACCTGCTGGGAAATCGTCAAGGCATTCAATCAGTCAGGCATTGTTTGCTCTTTCGCTGATGTGTTCCCTGAGCCTATTGGCGAATCCAATCAAGTCGCTTAGTTAATTTAAGACAGGATATCTAACTCTATGACTAAGAACACATTAAAGCGCGAGTCACTTTTATGTTCCGATCCTCTCTATGCCGCCCATGCGCTTGGGCATGATTACGGGGTGGATAAGCTGGCTAAGGATTTATTCCAGCAGCCCGGGGTGATGTACAACAAATTAAACCCTGAGAACGACAGCAATCACTTGTATTTGCGCGATGCGATTCATTTGACTGAGCTAGCTGATGATGACCGCATTTTATCGGCATGGTGCCATAGCCGTGGCGGGGTGTTTGTAAAATTGCCTGAGTCGGTTAACTGCGATGAAGAGCTAAGCGATCAGCTACTGCTGATTAGCGAGCAAATGGGCATTGCGCTGGCCGAGATCCGCGACTCCCGCGCTGATGGGGTGATCACCCCTGATGAGTTTGAATGCATTAGCCGTGAGCTAACCAAAACCGTGCGTGAAGTGCTGTCGCTTAAAGCGGTAGTGAGTAGCCAAGTGCGGGATCTGCCGAAAGCGAATGATTTTAGCATCGAATTACAAGCTGGTACTTCTGCCACTGTTAAATTCGCGCAAGCCTTACCAAAGAGCGCATCCAATGAGTGATGTTATTGATGATGCCGCAATCGAGCATGAAGCGCATATCAAGGCCGCTTTATCTGTTCGCCAACCAACGCTGCCTTTTATTGGCAAGTGCCATTACTGCAAGGCAACTGTTTCAACTAATCAACATTTTTGTGACGCCGACTGCCGCCATGACTATGAGCGGTTAAAGGCGAATTGGAGAGTGTGATGGCTAAATTGACCAAGATTCGCCTTACAAAATTTTCTGAAACCATGGGACAATTATCTGATTGGTGTGCCATTTGTGTTGATAAATCAGATCCATGGTATGGACTGATTTTTTTTAAAGATTCTGGTGACTGTAGCTGGGTTTCTAAAAGAAAAGCTACGCCATTAGAGATGGAACACGCTACTTCGCGTAAAGCAATGATTAACAGTTTGCCCTCAGAAAATCAGTTAACTGATAACTCATGCGCAAAATCTTGTGCAGATATCCCCTACACACCTGAAGAAGATGCGGAGTTCGCTCGCATTGAACGTAATCAACAAATGTCTGAGTTCGCTAGCATTGAGCGCAATCAAGAGATTGCGTTATTAGCCAATGTTATTCGCACATCACCTACGACGAGTGCCGAGGCAATTGCTGAAAGGGTGTTAGACGCTGGGTATCAGTTTTCGGGTAGTGCAGTGCGGTTTAAATAAGAAAGCCCACTAGAGCTGTGGCGGCTGTGGGCTTAATACCAAGAGAGGCAAAAACAATGGTACTGGAATCAATTGATAGCGTCAATCATGGCGCTGGTGGCAGTAATGTGGTGCCGTTACGGCCCGTTGCTGAGCACAAACAGCAAACGCGGGGTGGGGTGGTGAAAGCAGATTTGGATGATGGTTATTTACGACTCTCCAATACGCTGGTGGACGCTCTGTGCCGCACGAAATTAAGCGATCGTGAGAGTCGTGTTTTGCATGCTGTTATTCGTCGCACTTATGGTTTTGGCAAACCCTCTGATTGGATTTGCTTGGATCAATTAGCCGAAATGACGGGTATCTATACGACCAATATTTGTCTTGCGATTAAGTCACTCACCGATAGAAATATCTTAATAAAAAGTGGCCGTAAGCTTGGGGTTAACCCTGTTATTTCAGAGTGGAGTGATAAGTCATCTGCTGCTGAAAAATGCAAAAAAACCATTATCAAAACCGATAATAAAATTATCAATTCCGATAATCCGATTATCGAAACCGATAACCAGAATTATCGAAACCGAGAGATACAAAAGAAAGACAATATTACAAAAGACACAATACAAAAGATCTCTTCGTCGCACATTGCTGTCGCAATGGCCGACACACAGATAAAACCCGATGCCGCTATTCAAACGCCCAATGGCAAGCTTTGGGGCACTAAGGACGATTTAACCTGTGCTGAGTTTATCTACTCCCGCGTGTTGATGGTTAACCCCACGGCTAAAAAACCTAACTGGCCAGACTGGGCTAACCAAGTGCGTTTAATGCGCATGCAAGACCACCGAACTCACCACGACATCTGCAAGCTGTTTAAGTTTGCCAATACCGACTCGTTTTGGGCGAGCAATGTGTTATGCCCAAAAACCCTCCGTAAACAATGGGACAAACTAAACGCCAAACTGCTAGCGAGATCATCACATGAAGCCAATACAACAACTGCTACCGCAAACCCTGCACGCTATGAACACTCCACAGCACGAGTCTTCCGCGAACTACGGGAAATGGCAGAGCAGCTCGAGCATTCAGCAGATCACCACTGTGGTGGCAACACAATTGATGCCGACTATGAACCTGTACAGCCGTGATTTTAGCAATCGCTTTGGCGCTGAACTAGGCAGCGTAGTGCAGGAGTTTGTTAAGCAAATCGGTGAGGCTGGCTTGAGTGTGGCTGAGGTGATGATTGGCATTGAGGCCTTTAAACAACGTGCTGCAACTGCGCCTTGGAGCGTTAACCCCGCTGAGTTTGTGGCGATGTGTACGCCTACACCTGAGCAACTTGGATTACCCAGCGCCGAGCAGGCTTACCGCGAGTGTTGCTCCCATGGTCGGTGGCCGAGTGAGCACAATTGGAGCCATGGCGCGGTGTTTGCCGCTGGCCGTGAAACGGGTTGGTATGAGCTGCAAAACCGCACAGAACAGCAAACATGGCCGTTGTTTAAACGCAATTACGAGGTGATGTGCCGCCGTGCAGTTAAGGGTGAAAGCTTTGATGCATGCATTCCTAAGGCGCTTGCCGCCCCAGTAAACAAACCTGTTGAACACCAAAAGGCTTGCTCGATTATCGCTGATTTGCGCCAAAAGTTTGGGCTAAGGACTGCCAATGGCTCTGGCAATTAAACACCTTCCCGATGATGCGCCAGATTTTTATAGCGCGATTGTGGCGCCTGGGGCCATCGATTCATCAGCTATCCAAGTCGTGCAAGAGGCGGTTAACGATGCGGTGTTGTTTGTGCCGGTTAAGACAAGCGCCGCTGACTTACGGGCCCAAGGATTATTGCGCGAACGTGAACTGCCGCAAATGTGGCATTGCCGCGGTGGTGAGTCAGACATGGAGAAGATTGTAAAGCACATGTCGGTGATCCCCGCTGAGTTTAAGCATTCCGTTTCTATAGAGTATGAGCGTTTATTTGCGCTGGGTGGGCCAGCTTGTCGCAAACAGGCTAATCAGTTTTTAGTGAGACAGTCAAAGCGGTTTAGAGGGGTGGTGGTGTGATTCGTATTGGTATTGATCCTGATCTCACTAAAAGCGGCGTAGCGCAAGTAAGAAATGGAAAAATTGAAGGCTTAAAAAGCATGACATTCAGTGAATTAATCAATTATGTCGTTTTAACAAAAATGGCAAATGACTTAACAGGAACTCGAATTGAAGTCTTGCTCGAAGATGTGGATAACAAAAAGCCAGTATTCGCCAGCAAGTTAAAGCGGACTGCCAAAGGCCAAAACCCATT
The DNA here is from genome assembly GCF_002196695.1 of Shewanella sp. Shew256. Taxonomy (NCBI): domain Bacteria; kingdom Pseudomonadati; phylum Pseudomonadota; class Gammaproteobacteria; order Alteromonadales; family Shewanellaceae; genus Shewanella; species Shewanella sp. Shew256. The sequence goes on from NZ_NAJR01000005.1 coordinate 8,686, forward strand.
GCTTGCCTACGTTGGTCATGCCCCAAGCCAAGGCGGTAGTGAATTTAAGATCAATATGAGCAAGGCCGAGGACTTGGGAAAAGTGAAAGCCACGGCAAGATTAATTAAAGAAGTACTCGAGGACAAAGGGATTACCGTGACTTTGGTTAAACCGCTGCGTGGCCCAGTGAAAAAGGCTAAGGATAGCAGTGTGTATTTTAACAAAATCACCGGCTGGACTGGCCGCAGCAATGCCGATACCCGCGATGCTGCGTTAATCGCCTTATTTGGCAAGGGGGATTTATGCCGTTAAAAGTCCCATTTGCTGAGCGCTTGGCGCGTGGTGTTGAGTTGTATGTAAACCAAAAGATGACGCTGATAGAGAGTTCTGCAGCCGCGCCTGTGTGCCGTAAAAAACTATCAAAAGAGCTTAAGGATCGCGGCTTATTGCGCAAGGAGCCTAAAAAAGTCAGCGAAAGATTAGAAAAGGCCATCAAATTTTATGTTGATGAAAAGCTATCTGCGTATAACGCAGCAACAAAAGCGGGTTTTGGACAAGTCGGCCTCTTAAAAATATTAAGAGAGCGCAATTTACTGCGCAATTCAACGGATGAAAGTGCTGCCAATTTAGAAAAAGCGATCGCCTTGTATGTTGCTGGTGAATCGATTCTTACCGCATCACGCCAAGCCAAGGTTGGCAACCAAACCTTAGGCAATGCACTGAGTGCCCGTGGATTACTGCGCAAGCAGCCAGAACGCAAGCCAAAGAGCACTGTGTCCCGCCAAGATCCGCTTGAAGCTGCCGAAAGCCGTGTATCAAGTATTGCACTAAGCATTATTCATTCCGCTGCCCGTGCTGCAGCTAATCACCAAGGAGATGGCAGATAAATGATTTCAATTGAGCGCTTGTTTGAGCTGCTATCTCCACGCGGGTTATCGGTTGGTACGGCTGGCGGTAAAGGGGTTTTTAGTAAGGAGGATGCTATGGGTGTTGTTGCGCAGGTACAGGGTAAGTACCCCGTTGGGGTGAAAGTGTTAGAGGCGACAATTTGCGGTGATGTGGATGCCGAGGATGTACTCGTTAAGGCGCTATGCAAGCAGTATGAAGTGGATTTTAGGCCTGCTGCCGCTTCGGCCTTGGCAAAACTGGCCGTGAATGAAGTGTGCGGTACCCGTGTTTGCCCTAAGTGTAAGGGAACAAAACTTAACTATCACCGCAATGATGATTGCAAGCACTGTAGCGGAACGGGGCGGTTAGTACATACCGTTGAGCAGCTGACTAAATCGTTTTGTGATTTAAGTGGCGCCAAGATCACGCCAGAGCAATTTAGCCAGCATTTTTACGACAAGTATATGGACGGTGTAGATGCACTGCATCAGCACGAACATGACGCAGCACGCTTTGCTAAAAAAGTACTGCGAATGGTTGGCGAAGAAATGGGGCTAGCGGGTTGATGAAAGCACCTGACAACAGAGAAAAATTTAAAGACGTGGCATGGACTCAAGGCAGAGTACTTGAAACAAGAACAACTCGGCGGTGGAGCAAGCAAGATATTGAATTAGTAAGCCGTATAGAGCGCAGAACCGCATTTGCTCACTTTTATTCACATGATCAAGGTCGTAGCCGTGAATTTGTCTATCAATTTGAAAGTGCTGAAGAATGTGTAAGAGCGATAAATGCGCATAACAGCGATTTGGAAAAATCGCGCTAATAGTTTTGGAGGTATATATGCAATTTTTATTAGGTTTAGTTTGGCTTAGTTTATTTTTATTTTCACTTTGGCTAACCGCTAAGTGTTTTGTTGTAACGATCGGGGCTGAAAATAATGGATTAATTTATAAGTCTTTAAAGTATAAAGTTTTTAGTGTTTTTTATTGGTTAATTGTTTCATTTGTTTGGGATTTTTGCTTTTCATTCATAACTATAAAATTTGGGTGGTGAATGCGAAAAACACGGTTTTTAAAGGGCAAACCCAATGATTGAAACGGTAAGCGACTTAGTTAAACGGCTTAAAGCGGAGGCAGAGCAACTCGAGTCTATGGGCTCGGTTGATCTGGCCTGTGGTGTTGAAGCGGCGGTGAGGGTGATTGCTAATGAGCTTGATGGACACCTACCCATTGGCAATGCTGATTATTACCGGATTGAGCCATTGGAGCGGATGAATAAGCGCTTAATGGCAGTGTTGGCAACCCAATCATCGATTAATGAACGGTTTGATTTGCACTGTAAACAGCAGGTGTTATCAACGCCTGAATACAAGGCTTTGGTGAGTGCTAAAACGGCCATCCATCAGCAGATTAATGCGTTGCCAAAGTGCAATATCTGCCGTGGTGTTGGCAAAGTTAAGCCGATGTTCGAGCTGTACCCATGCGATAAATGCGGCGGTTCTGGCGTTGATTTATCGGCTAATGGCGAGCTGATTAAGTTGCAGCAAGCGTTGATACTGGCTGAGTTTGAGTTGATTGAAAAACTGACTGCAGCGCTGTTTAAGGTGGGGTTATCAGCGGCTGATAAAGAGGCGATCTCGGTTGAATATTTTTACGCTGACTGCCGAACTAACCTGAGGTGCGACTGATGGCCATAGCCTGTATTGCCTTAAGTGATGCCGCCATTAAACGGGCTGTGGCCGATGAATCGATTACCGAGATTAGGGACCCACGTTATCCGCTACGGTTGCGCCTTGGCAGTTCGCGCAGTCGTGGCAGTTGGTATTTAGTCACCAATAAAGAGGGTAAGGCAAATTGGTCAAAGGTGGCTAACTGGCCGTTAGTGAGTGCCAAGGCAATCATTGATGATTTACCCACGTTGAGCATTCAGCATCGCCAAGATCAAAGCGTGAAGGTGAATACCTGGTTAAGTTGCGGCGGCTTGTTGAATTGGTATTTAACCCGGTCACAATCCGACACCAGCTTATCGATTAAACGCCGCCGCAATATAAAATGCACCATCGTTAAGCATTTATTGCCGGTGCTAGGTGAGGTGATGCTGAGTGAGCTCAATCATCATAAAGTCGATGAGCTATTAATTTGGCCCCTGCAGGCTCGTTATTCTATTGGCAGTGTTCGCCAGTATTACGCCGTGCTGCGCAAAGCCTTTAAGCAAGCGACGGTGCTAAAGCTGATTAGTGATGATCCGTTGGCATCGTTAAGTTTTACAGATTTTATTGCTACGCCCATCGCGACAAAACCACCGCAATTACAAGCAACTGATTTACCTAAGCTGCTGAGTGACCTTGATACCGCCAGTGATAGTGCTGCGTTACTGGTATTTATTATGTTGGCCTACGGTACCCGCATTGGCGAAACCCGCTTGCTTAAGTGGAGCTATTACGACGAACCCAATGCTAAGTTAGTGATCCCCGCCAATATCACCAAAACCCATGCTCAACTGACTATCCCTATCTCTGGTCTGATGTCCGATGTATTGCGCTGGCATAAGTCAATGCAAGCCGCTGCAGGTTATCGAGGCGGGTACCTATTTCCGCACCCATGCCGTAACACAGGATTAGATGAACGTGGCGCTAATAGCTTGGTTAAACAGGTGAGTGGTGGTGAATGGACGGCCCATGATTTACGCAAGCTAGCTCGCTCATGTTGGGCTGATTTGGGTATCGATTACATGGTGGCCGAGCAGATGCTAAACCACTCTATGACCAAGCTAGACCAAGCCTATATTCACACCTATTTAGCTGATCAAAAGCGTGAGGCTATCGAGCTATGGCATAACCATTTGCTATCGATACATCAGCTATTTGCAGAGAGGATTTGCAAATGAGTAGTCAAGACAGTTTCAAGATAGAAAATATTAGCAAAACAGCTTAAAGCCTTGTGTGTTATGGCTTACAAGGCGATTTATGCATCTTCAAAAGAGGAAGATATTTAATGAGTGAGACAGTGGTGTTAATTGGCAACAATGGAGCTTATCTGCCTAGATGGGATTCAATGAAGCCACAACTAAACAATACCGTAGCGAAGGTGGACGGAGACATCATGATAACAGTTGAAGGTGATGTTTGTTTGACTGTGGAGTTCTCGTTGCCTGAGTGCTTGAAAGAGCCTGCTGAAATTTGCCCCATCAGCCGCCGTAATAAATCAGACCGCAAGCGCAATCGCGCTGAAAGATGGAGATAACCGCAATGAGTAAAGTCAAATATCAGCAATCAAATAAAACCTCAAAAGCAGAGTTGGCAAAAGAATTTTTGCAAAGAGCTGAAGCTCTAGGAATAAAAGCTTCAATCAAAGGCGATTGGGTTGTTTGGAAACCAGTATTACCAGCTGAAATGCTTTTGGAGGTGCCCCCAATTTCTAATGAAATTTTTAAGCTGGTATCAACTTCGGAGATTAGTACGAATGGCTAAAGTCGCATCTTTTAAACCTTTCTATCATGGTGAAAACAGCTTTGTTGTTCTGGATAGAATCAAGCATTTTAGTATACATAGCAGTAATGGCTTCAATGGTACCAAGATTCACTTTGATGACGGCACCGAACTGTTAGTTGGTGAATGGCCTGAGGCTGTACGCGATGCAATCGAGCAGGCGGGGAAAGAGTAATGAACTTATCAAAGTTATTAGCGTTACTTGGTTATATGACAGAGCAGCAGGCGCTTGCCGAGGGATTTACCAACCATGGGAGCTATTACGGGATCCCTGTGTGGATTGGAGACGTAGACGGTGATTTTATGGTGGCGACTAAGTGGGCTCCTCTGGAGTTACTGATGTCGGTATTCCATGTTATTGAGGGAGTAATGAGGCCAATATTATTCCCCAACGAGCCAAACTCTTTTCAGTTTCAGCTAGGACACAAGATCAAAGGAAGTGTTGGTAAACCCTATTTTCTATTTGGTGATATTGAAACAGGTGGCCTTAATGGCCGACTTGATAACGGTCAGCTTGGTATGGAGTATTACCCAGTTTTTGAACTGGCATTTATCGTCACTGATATCGATTTAAATCAGGTTGGTGAGGAGCTCAGGATTGTGGTTCATCAAGATGAAAAAGCGATTAACCGATCACACCAATGGGCGATTGATACCCATACCAAGAGCGGATTGCTTGATGAAGTGAGGCAATCAACTTGCTCACTACCAGAGGCAGAGCGGCAGATCATCAATTACCTGAACAATATGGGTGTTGAAGCCTATAACCGAGAAACCAAAAACGGGGTTATCTTCGCGGGCAACTCCATCATGTTCGACCGTTCATACATCCTGTGCCAACTCCAGCGACTGCATGAGTTTATGCATTATCGCCAGTTAGACATCTCAGCATTAGCTCTTACTGCAAGAGCTTGGGCGCCAGAAGTTGAAAAACAGGCCATTGGAGCAAAACAATATAAGCATGAAGCATTAGCAGATATCAGAGAGTCGATCGCCGAGCTTAAGTGTTATCGCCAGGTACTGTTTGGGGGTAATGATAATGTGTAAATGCGTGAAGTGCGGCTCCAGTTCGATAGAATTTCAGTTTGTAGAAGATGGCACCAATTTAGGTACATGCAAAGAACAAGGAAAGATGAGTGAGTTTATTCGCTATGTGGCAAGGACATTTGACTATCAAATAATCTGTAAAAAAGAGCATCTATTAAAAACATGCCGGTGCTGTAAATATGCGTGGCGTGAGCATACGTTAGATAACGCCACTGTTAATCAATCCCCGCCTGGTGATGATTGATGATAACCACCTACATCGCTGGTCCAATAAGCGGCAATGTCGAAGCCAATAAGCAGGCGTTCTTTAAAGCGGCCGAGCAGCTAGCGGAAACTGGCAGAGTAGTGCTTCACTCTGCTGGCCTGCCGTTCGGCCTAACCGAACCGCAGTATATGGATATCTGTTACGCCATGATCCGTGCTTGCAATGAGATTGTGATGTTGCCCGGTTGGCGCAGGTCTGCAGGCGCCACCGCCGAGTATTACTACGCCAAGAAGATAGGGCTTAAGATAGTGTTTGTTCCAACTGTAATAGACATTGAACGCGGTATGAGTTTAGTATCGTGATAGTGAAATTTAAGAGCTAAAAATCATGGAAAATGAACGAAATTACACCATTGGCGCAGAAGATATCGTTGCCGTGGATGTGCATTTTGAAAATCAGATTGAAAAGCTGATAAATGACGTCCTCGGTGTTGATGTCGGTGAGTCTTTTGCTATCAGCATTGACGCCCTTGTTAACACAATGCTTCCTACATCTAAAGAGGATCCTTTTAAGGCATACTGGCGTGCAGCAAATAAGCTTCTTGTCAGACTTAACCATGCTAACAGAGACAAATTTAAAGGTTGGTGCTTTTGTTGTGATGAAGGTCGTTCAATCGTTTATTTCGGAATTAAGGATGAGCTCGGTCGAATTAAAATCAGTTAAGTGATAAGTAATTAAATAAGGTTTTTAGATGGAAACCATTTATCTAGTTAGACAGAAAGGTGTTTACTGGAAAGACGTTCTCGGCATATCAACAAGTGAAATAGAAGCTATTGATAAATGCAAGGCCATGGCATTACTTGATTCTGATTCTTACCATTTGTGGATTGTTAGTAAACATAAGATCGGTGAATTCACTCCAGTTGACAGTAAAGGCGAAATTCAGGAACCATGCAGTTCTGAGGAAATTATATTTAGAACAGATCGTGATACTGAAATGAAGAACAATTCATTACTTTAAGATAAAGAAGAAAACAAGTTAGTCGAATAAAATGATTTACCCAAGCCTTATGTTTTACTATCCTGCTATAACAATGCGGGTTATAGCATCTAAAGCCACCAGATAGGTGGCTTTTTGCTATCTAGACCTTTCAGTTTATTCAAGCCTCGGCCATCGCCGGGGCTTTTTGTTTTGGGGCATCTATGAGTAAGATTTTGATGAGTGTTACTAATCCAAATGGATTCAAGCTAGAGTTGCTGCTTAAACAATTGCAAGAAGAAGTCGCTGAAAAGACGGCACGTGTTGCACATGATACAAGCGAATTAGCAGAGAAAGTTAAGTCAAATAATCTTCAAATCATCAAACTATTATCAGAAGCTGAAGCGTTACAGGTAGAAAGCTTTAAACTCATGGCCGCTAAAGCACCAGATACAGGTCCTCTAGGTTCTCCACGGATTGGTAAGTAAATCATGCGCAATAAGGTATTAGTCACAGGCCTGAGCTTATCAGCTGCTGCACTGATCACCTTGGTTTCATCTGAGGGCTTCTCGCCAGTTGCCGAGATCCCTGTTAAAGGTGATCGCCCTACACTAGGATTTGGTTCCACTTATCACGCAGATGGACGGCCAGTAAAGCTAGGCGAAACCACTACCCCAATTAACGCACTTAAAACCGCAAAGGCTCATATCGATAAGGATGAGCAACGCTTTCGAGCAAGCCTGCCTAACGTAGAGCTTAATCAAGCATCTTACGATTTATACATCGATTGGACGTATCAATACGGCATTGGCCGTTGGTTAGCCTCTCCGATGCGTGGCCATCTTATCCAAGGTGAATACCAACAATCATGTGATGCACTGCTGCTGCCAGAGTATCGCACCGTAGATGGCTATGACTGCTCAACGCCTGGCAACAAGCGCTGCTATGGCGTGTGGCTGCGGGCGCAGCAGCGGCACCGCGACTGCCTCGATGCTCTCAAGTGAGTTAATGTAAGTCTCTGATAAATAATGCATTTGTGCTTTGGTGGGTGGGGCGGGTCAAAACTTCATGGCTTTTGCCTAACTGACCGTGCGCCTCCCTTTTTATGCAAAACCGCGAAATGAGACCTTTTTTTCTGGCAAATTTAGGCAATAAAAATGCTTTCAACATTATCTAGTAAAATCATTGCCTTACTTATCGTTTTGCTGATTGTTTTGATAGGCGTATTCACGGCCTTTTTTGTGATCAATAAGGGGCAAATCGCGCTATTAAATGCAAATTTGGATAAATCGGAACTAGCCCGTTCTGAGCTGCAAAAAAATTTATCCTCGGTGACTTCATCACTCGAAACTGCAGAAAAAGATAAACAAACCTTGCTCGGCAATCTTGCATTGCTGGCAAAGGCCTTGAGCGATCGTGAAAGGTCTCGGAATGAGATTAAGCGCGAGTTCGAGCAATCCACCAAAGAGTTAACTCAGGTATTCGAAAGGTCCAGCGATGAAAAAACGCTATCTTGGGGTGCTACTAGTATCCCTGATGCTGTTAACCGCGTGCTCGAGCAGTCCGCCAGATGTGCGAACCGTTACCGTAACCAAGATTCAGTATGTTTTTCCGCCCAAGGAACTGATCAGCCAGTGTATCGTTCCGCCGTATTCCAGCAAGAAAAACCAAGATCTTTCTGAATACACCAACTCGTTGATGAACGTCATTTCTCTGTGCGACCTCGATTGGTTGTCACTAGAGAATTGGATTAACGAGCAAAAGTCGAAACTGTCTGCCGAGTGATCGGAGGCTAACAATGAATATCAAACCTTTGGCGCCAATTATGGATAAAGCAACGACAACTGGAAGCTATGTCGCTTCAATCTCAACAGCAATAGGCGGCTTTTTGTCACTCAACAATATTGCGTTGTTGCTTGGTATCGCATCAACAGTCGCACTTTTCCTTGTTCAATATCGTCGAACACAAGAGAAGCGTAAGCAGGACAAGGAATTTCATCTTGCCAGAATGGCCGCGATCAAAGCTGGCAACCTAAACGTAATCAATATGGACGATAGCAATGAATAAAGTCGTGGTTATCTTCAATGGCGCCATCGTTTCTGTGCCTGCTGTCGAGTCTGATATTGGCAATGGTCAAACAAAATTAGTACCACTGGTTCCTGCTGATTGGGTTGAAGTAACTGCAATAAACGCCGCATACCCAACATTTCAGGGTAAAACCAAGCCGCCAGTTATTAAGCAAAGTAAGCAAGACGATTTAATTGAGTCGATGCAAGCGCTAACAGCAGCCATTACCGCCCAAACTACAGCGATTAGCCAGCTGGTAAACAGTAATATTGAGATCGTTGATCAGCTGATGGCTGTAGAGGACGAAGAACAAAAAACATCAGGCTATTTAGATGGCTCGCATGAACTATGAGCCAACCAAGCTGGCGCGATGACAAACGCAAAACCGCCGAACGCGGTTACGGTGGACGCTGGCAAAAAGCCCGTGAAACCTTCTTAAAGCGCAATCCGCTGTGCTGCTTCTGCGAGCAAAAAGGCATTATCACCGCCGCAACAGTAGTGGACCACAAAACGCCGCACAAAGGCGACCAAGCCCTATTTTGGGATACCAACAACTGGCAACCGCTGTGCAAGCCTTGCCACGATAGCACCAAAAAAATAATGGAGAGCAGAGGCGTAAAGCTTGGCGCAGACGAAAGCGGCAAGCCAACAGACCCAAATCACCATTGGAACAAGTAGTGAGGTAAAACGTGGCAGTAGGACGAAAAACCACGCCAACCGCGCTCAAGCTCGTTACAGGCAATCCCGGCAAACGGCCGCTCAATAAAAAAGAGCCAAAGCTAGAAGCGGGGATCCCGCGAATGCCGGCTTATCTCAGCCCAAGAGCAAAAGCAGCATGGAAAAAGCTAACAAAACTGCTTAAAGACATGGGCGTACTCACGCTAGCCGACGGCATGGCGCTTGAGCGGTTGTGCGACGTCTACTCAGAAATCCTCGACCTGAGAGACGAAATAAAACAAAACGGCCGAACGTACCAAAGCATCAAAATCATCGGCGAAAACATTGACGAAGATACCCGCGAAGTCACTCAAGTCGAGCAAATGCTAATGAAGGCAAACCCAGCCGTGCAAATGTTGGCCGATGCCGACAGGCGATTTAAGGCCTATCTCGTAGAATTTGGGCTAACCCCATCGGCCCGTAGCAAAGTACAGGTAACTGATGGCGACAAGAAAAAAGACGAGATCGACGAATTCTTCGGATAACGTAGAAGATCGCGTCACTCGTTGGGCAAAACAAGTCGCATCAGGGGAGTTCCTCGCTGGCCCCGATATCCGCAACGCCTGTAAGCGGCACTTAAAAGATTTAGAAACAGGTCACGAACGTGGTCTTACTTGGGATTTAGCCGCCGCCAACCGCGCAATTAGCTTTTTCCCAAAAGTATTGCGCTTAAGTGGTGGTGATCACGAAGGCAAGCCATTTAATCTGCTCGACTGGCAAGCGTTTATCGTCGGCTCGCTGTTTGGCTGGAAGGATGCCGACGGTACCCGCCGTTTCCGCATGTGCTATGTCGAAAGTGGCAAAGGTTCTGGTAAATCCCCGTTAGCTGCAGGTATCGGGCTTTACGGTTTAGTAGCTGATGGTGAGGCCTCCGCCGAAATTTATGCAGCGGCCACCAAAAAAGATCAGGCCATGGTGTTGTTCCGCGACGCGGTTTCCATGGTCAACCAATCGCCGCAGTTAAGCTCAAGATTAAAAAAATCGGGTACCGGGCAAAGCGTTTGGAACCTTGCCTATCTCGCTAAAAACTCATTTTTTAGACCAATCAGCTCCGACAACGGCCAATCAGGCCCTCGTCCGCACATGGCGCTGATTGACGAAGTACACGAACACAAAAACAACAACGTCGTCGAGATGATGCGTGCGGGTACCAAAGGCCGCAAGCAAGCGTTGATCTTCATGATCACCAACTCAGGCCACGACCGCACTAGCGTTTGTTACTCGTACCACGAATACGGCAAGGCCATTTGTGCGGGTACCAAAGAAGATGATTCGTTCTTCGCCTTTATCTGTTCGCTCGACGAAGGTGACGACCCGATTAATGACGAAAGTTGCTGGCAAAAGGCCAACCCATCACTTGGACACACATTCACGCATAAATACCTGCGTGAACAGGTCACCCAAGCCAAGGGCATGCCAGCCAAAGAGAGCATTGTTCGGCGCTTAAACTTCTGTCAGTGGGTAGATAGTGCCTCACCTTGGCTATCCGCCGACACATGGATGGATTGCGAAGATGATTTTGATATCAGCGAGCTATACGGCGAAGAATGTTACGGCGGGCTCGACTTATCCGGTACCCGCGACTTAACCGCCTTAGCGCTTTACTTCCATCGAGTAAAAACGCTGTTAGTGGACTTTTGGACACCCAAAGACACGCTACTGGATCGCGAGCGCACCGATAACGTGCCGTACTCGTCATGGCTAAGGCAAGGATACATACACGCACCACCCGGTCACGCAGTGGACTACAGCTTTGTGGCCGAACGCGTTGCCGAGCTGTCAGCACTGTTTGAGATAAAAAGCATCGGCTTTGACCAATACCGGATCCACTACCTCGAGCCAGAACTCGCCGAGGCAAACGTATTTATTCCGTTGGTTAAACACGGGCAAGGTTATTACAAGGCATCAGAGTCAAACCTCTGGATGCCGCGCTCAATTGAGCTATTCGAAAAGCTGATCACCAGCAAAGAGATCAGAATCAAAACCAATCCATGCCTAAGGTGGAACGCCGCAAGCGCCGTGCTTGAGGCCGATGCCAAAGACAACCGAATTTTTACCAAGAAAAAATCCACAGGTCGTATCGACGGCGTAGTCGCCTCAGCTATGGCAGTGGGAACGGCATTAGAGTCTGATGGCGTCGATGATACCGAAGATTGGCTAGCAGCAATTAAGGACCCAATTTACTAATGAATACACCACTTGCTCTATTCATCTTCCTGGCACTAACAGGTTCGTTAATGGCTGTCGCTGGTGTTTATATCCTGTTTGGACTTGGTTGGTCGCTGTTATCTGGTTCGATCCTATCGTTTGCAGGCGCTTCATTTTTACGTAAAGGAATGACAGCGTGAAACAAAAAAACTCACTTGCTTTGGTTATTGCTAAAGCAGCAAGTCAGCCGTTTGCGTCACTCGACAGCTTTATGGGTAAAACCTTAAGGCTAACAGACGGTGATTTTTGGTCGCAATTGATGGCAACGTCTAAAAGCGGAAAAACAGTCAATGTGAATACTGCTATGCAGCTTGCTGCAGTATGGGCCTGTGTACGCCGCATTTCAGAAACTGTTGCAATGCTGCCGCTAGGCTTGTACGAGCGCCAAAGTGATGGTGGCCGGATCCAAGTTCAAAACAGTCTTTCTACTGTATTAAGCATTAAGCCCAATGCAGATATGACTGCCATGCAGTTTTGGGAAGCGGTTCTCGCATCATTGCTACTTAAGGGAAATGCGTTTATTGAGATCCACCGTTCAGCCGGTGAGGTTATCGCCCTCGATTTTCTTATGCCACATCGCATGGATATCGACTTAGATGATAGCGGTAGTTTGATCTACTGGTACACACCAAGAAACGGATCCCGCCGTCAAATCAAAAAGCAAAACATGATGCACATTCCTGCATTTTCGTTGGATGGGTTGATTGGTTTATCCACCATATCTTACGGTGCCAATGTATTTGGTGGTGCAATGTCGGCCGAAGATGTGAGTGCAAGTACCTTTAAAAACGGCATGACAAAAACGGTCGCTTTTAAAGTTGATCGCGTAATGAATAAAGAGCAACGCGCAGAATTTCGTGAGTATGTAAAAACGATTACTGGCGCAATGAATGCAGGCAGATCGCCTGTGCTTGAGCAAGGCATTACCCCTGAGTTAATCGGCATTAACCCAATTGATGCACAGTTACTCGAGTCACGAAACTACAGTGTAGAAGAGATTTGCCGCTGGTTTTTGGTGGATCCGTCACTCATCGGCTTTGGCGGTAAAGACAGCAATTGGGGGACTGGGCTTGAGCAAAAGATGATCGGCTTTGTCACCTTAACTTTATCGTCTTGGATCCGCCGCATCGAGCAATCAATCTCTATTAATCTGCTTACGCCAGCCCAGCGACAAACTCAGTACGCACAATATAACCTTGAGGCGTTACTACGGGGCGATAGTGCTTCACGCGCAGAGTTCTACAGCAAAATGACTCAAAACGGCATCTACACCCGTGATGATTGCCGGGTTAAAGAGAACTTACCGCGCCGCGGTGGTAATGCCGATGTCTTAACCGTTCAAACCAACTTAGCCCCCATTGATCAGCTGGGTGCTCAATCAGAATCTGCAAAAGTCCAAGCCGTACTAAACAACTGGCTCAATCAAGATAACTAGGGGTAAACCATGCCTTTTCCAAAAAGCTTCTCGCAGAGCGGAGTGCGCTGCGATATTTCTCCGCGCGCGCAAGAGCTGTGGAACCCAGCGATTAAAGCCGCGGTAGAAAACACCGAATCAACCATTACTGTTTACGGCATCATTGGCGAAGATTGGTACGGCGAAGGCGTCACGCTAAAGCGCATCGATGCAGCTTTACGCAGCATAGGTAATGAAAAAGACGTCACCGTTTATATCAATTCCCCAGGCGGAGATATGTTCGAAGGTATCGCTATCTATAACCGTCTGCGCGAACACAAAGGCAAAGTCACCACTAAAGTACTTGGCCTTGCAGCCTCTGCTGCCTCAGTCATTTATATGGCTGGCGAGGATGATGCGCGATTTGTTGCTAGCTCTGCCTTTCTGATGATCCACAACTGCTGGGTATTTGCCATCGGTAATCGCCACGCCCTACGTAACATCGCCGACGATATGGAAGAATTCGATTCTGCCATGGTCGATTTGTATGTTGAAGGCAGTGGACAGAGCGAAAAATCCATTGCCACCATGATGGATGAAGAAACCTTTATCCGTGGCAAAAAAGCCGTAGAGCTTGGCTTTGCTGCTGACACTTTATCAGCCGATGAAATTGGTGAAGCCACCGAAAACACTAACGCTAACTCACTGCGTAAAGTGGATGCGGCCATGGCAAAGGCTGGCGTACCACGCAGCGAACGCCGTCAACTACTTCAAGATTTAAAGTCCAGCACGCCGAGCGCTGCTGGCGGCATCACGCTAAATGCTGATGTGTCCGATACGCAAAACGCTGTCGCCCCCGATCTAACCGCGTTAATCAACGCATCAAAAATCATTTTATCTAAATAACTGGAGGCGACTATGCCAAACCCAAATTTTGAAAAGCAAGTAGAAGAATTAGGTGCCAATCTAACCAAGATTGGTGATCAAATTAAATCGGCGGCAGAAGAAACCAATAAGCAGATCAAGGCTTCTGGTGAAATGCATGCCGAAACCCGCGATAAGGTCGATAAGCTGCTTTTAGAGCAAGGCTCAATGCAAGCTCGCTTGCAAGAAGCAGAGCAAAAGCTGCTAAAAGGCGCCCAAAGCAACCAACAAGAGCGCGAACAGTCAATCGGTGAGCGTGTGGTTAACGACAAGGAAATGGAAGGCGTTAACAGCTCATTCCGTGGTAGCCGTCGAGTTGGTATGCCCCGTTCGGCAATCACCTCTGCCACTGGTTCAGGTGCTGGTTTAGTTCGTCCAGATCGTATGGCTGGAATTGTTGCAGGTCCAGAGCGTCGTTTAACCATTCGTGACCTAATTGCTCCAGGTGAAACCGAGAGCAACAGCATCGAATACGTTAAAGAGACAGGCTTTACCAATAACGCGGCACCAGTAGCAGAAGGTGCAGCTAAGCCTTACTCTGAACTCACATTTAGCCTAGTCAGTCAAGGTGTGCGTACTATTGCACATTTATTTAAAGCCAGCCGCCAGATTTTGGATGACGCAAAACAACTGCAAAGCTTTATCAATGCCCGTGCACGTTACGGCTTAATGCTTAAAGAAGAAACCCAGCTGTTATACGGCAACAACACTGGCGCCAATTTGCACGGTATTATTCCTCAGGCAAGCGCTTACGTTAAACCAACTGGCGCAACAGTTGATACCGAGCAGCATATTGACCGCATTCGCTTAGCGTTACTGCAAGCGGCATTAGCCGAATATGCCGCTGATGGTATCGTTCTCAATCCAATTGATTGGGCGGTGATTGAAACGCTGAAGGACAGCAACAAAAACTACTTGATCGGCAAGCCGCAAGGGCAGACTAGCCCAACACTGTGGAACCGGCCAGTAGTTGAAACCCAATCCATTGTGCAAAACGAGTTCTTAGTCGGTGCCTTCCAAATGGGCGCTCAGATCTATGACCGCATGGATATCGAAGTATTAATCTCTACCGAGAACGACAAAGACTTTGAAAACAACATGGTCAGTATCCGTGCAGAAGAGCGTTTAGCGCTAGCGGTTTACCGTCCAGAAGCCTTTGTCACTGGCAACTTTACCTTCGCTTAAATCAGTTAACTGATAACTAAAGCACTAAAGGCCGAATTTCGGCCTTTAGTTTTAGTGGCATAAACTCTTGGAGAATTACCATGGCTAAAATACTCGCCATTGCACTCAAATCTTTTTACTTGGACACCGAAGTAAAAACCACTTCATCAAAACCGTTTGAAGTAGATGAACATCACTTTAACGAGCTAAAACACAATGGCTTAGTTGCTCGCGCACCAGAAGAAGCAACCGAAGCAGACGTTAATGCTGCTGAAGCTGAAGCAAAGGAAAAAGAAGAAGTAGATGCTAAGGCTGCTACAGCCGCAGCCAAAAAAGTCAAAGCGTAATCAGTAGTACAGGAGTCCTCTGTGAGTATCATCACCCTAGAACAAGCAAAGCAAAATCTAAATGTGTTTCACGATGAAGATGATGCAAGTTTGCAGCTGCTGCTTGATGGGGCAGAGGACGAAGCAAGCCAATATTTGGGAATGGAATCCCTAAACGCTTTGATTGATGAATCAACGGGCAAACTACCTGCAAGCGTCATCACTGGCGTAATGATATTGCTGCAATCGAGTTATCAAGCGTCACCTGATGACGCGCTTAAACTGCGCAATGCCGCTGAAATCAAGTTAACACCTTATCGTATTGGCTGGGGAATTTAATGCTCGCCTATCGTTTACGCCATCGAATCCACCTGCAACAGCCAGTAAAGCAGCAAGACCCGCTCACAGGTGCAGTTTCAATATCGTGGCAAACCCTCACCTTAGGTACTAAGCCGCTTGATAAGGTTGCCGCCGAGGTATTAACAGGGGCTGGGCGTGAATTTTATGCAGCAGATGCAAAACAAGCTGAAACCAGCGCCAGAATCAACCTTAGATGGTTTCCAATTGATCTCAGCTTGTTTTACCAATGCCGAATTTTATGGGACGGCAGAACTTACGATATTCACTCGATAGAAACGGATTTAACAGGCCGTCAAGAGTGGCGCTTACGCTGCAAAGATGGCGTGAATCAGGGCATTTAACCATGAACCAGCCTCACATTTTCACCATTGAAAATACCAGTGAAATGGGTAAACCCGTCGAGGTGTTTTTAAACGGTAAAAAAGTGGATCACTGCATTTATGCAGATACTAAAAAAGGAAAAGTGGTTTTTTATCCTCAGCCATACAAAGTGCATAAGCATAGAAAACGCTTAATAAGCAAAACATTACATGGAAATGTAACTGTTGAATATAAACCTAAACGGTAGGTTAACCATGGCAACCTCAGATTTCAGCATTGTTGGCTTAAAAGAAGTCAAAGCCAAAATGAACAAGGTTAGCCAAACCGTGATTGATACAGGCACACGAACAGCGCTTCGCAAAGCCGCTGGCATTGTTAAAAAAGCGGCGCAACAAAACGCGCTGGCAGTGGATGACCCAAAAACAGGGCGCAGGATCAGCGACAACATCACCCTGCAGTTTGCTAGCCGACTATTTCAACGCAATGGGGTGATTATGTATCGCGTTGGTGTAGCAACCAATCGCGGCCGTATTCCAACGCCAAATGCCGACGAAGGCGCACGCGGCAATACTCCACACTGGCATTTAGTGGAGTTCGGTACCGAACGCGCCCAAGCACGGCCATTTATGCGCCCAGCGTTGGCTAACAATATCAACCAAGTGATAAACAGCTTTACCTTTGAATTTGATAAAGAACTCGATAAGGCACTTTCATGAGCACCGCGCCTATTTTTGTGGTTTGCAGTAATAGCCCAGAGGTCACCGCGCTGCTGGGCACTAACCCAGTAAGGCTTTATCCGTTTGGGAAAGCACAACAAAACGAGCCAAAGCCCTATGCCGTTTGGCAAGTGATCGGCGGTAGCCCTGAAAACTATTTAGCCGGCAGACCAGATACCGATGCATTTACCCTGCAGGTGGATGTATACGCCGACTCAGGCGCCACAGCCTCAGCAGTGGGTGATGCAATTCGCCACGCCATCGAACTGGATGCCTACACCACCAATTACAACGGTGATGACCGGGATAAAGAAACCGGCAATTACCGCCACAGCTTTGATATTGATTGGCTAGTCACTCGTTAGCCGTAAAACCCACAACGCAACTTAAAACCAAAAGCCTCTGCACCTGCAGGGGCTTTTTTGTATCTGCCGCAAGGCTATTGTTAGGAGCAACAACATGAGTATGAAAACGCAGGGCACCCAGCTCTATGCAATCGATCCGGCAGATGATTCCCTTTTAGGTGTCATCGCGGTGACCTCCATTGACGGTATCGACAGCCCAGTCGACCCCATCGAAACCACCCCATTAGAAGCCATGGCCCGTGAGTTTGTGGCAGGATTAAAGTCGCCTGGTGCCGCAACATTTGGTATCAACATTGACCCACGTATCCCAAGCCATCTTCGCCTGCATCAAATTAAAACAGCAGGTACTACCATTAAATGGGCTATTGGTTTTAGCGATGCTGTGGGCACAGCTCCAACGGTTGCAACTAAAAACTTTACCTTGCCAACTACCCGCACATGGATCACCTTTGAAGGCTTTATGACGGCCTATCCATTTGCCTTTGCGCAAAACGATGTGGTTAAAAGCACTATCGGCATTCAAGTCTCTGGCGATCCTGTGCTTACCCCTGCATCAACAACGCCTTAATTTTGGTTAAACCATCCGAAAGCCCACCTAACCGTGGGCTTTTGCTTTTTATCTTAATTAACTTAATCCTAAGGAATAATCATGGAATTAAGTGTTGCAAGCCTTATTCAGTCGGGTTCCTATTCCCCTGCAAAACCAGAACGCCGTGAAATTTCGTGGACAACGCCCAATGGCGAAACCCATAAAGCTATCGTCTTTATCCGTAAAGAGTCATTCGCTACCGCACAAGCCGAAGCCAGCAACTACAATCGTGGCGTCGACTGGTTAACCTCGCGCATTGTTGCCAGTGTGGTTGATGAGCAGGGCAAGCCCCTGTTTGAGATTGACGATATTCTTGGCAATGAAGCCCATGGCCCGATTTGCGACTCGTTAGGGTTTGCCTTAATTGGAGCCATTAACGAGGTTAACGGCATTGGGCTAAAGCCAGACCCAAAAACCTTACCGCCGACCACGAATTCTGGCACGAGCTCGTGCTCGCAGGAGTCGGCGGACGAACCATCGAAGAAGCCCAGCAGAACCTCACGCACCGAGAAGTCATCGATTGGATCGCCTACCGAGCAAAGTTCGGCCCATTAAGCATTCAAGCGCGGCAAGAGCGCATTGCCGCAGCACAAATGCATCACATCAACACCATTCACGGCGGCAAAGCTAAGTTTGAAGATTTTATGCTATTCAGCCAGTTAGACGAGGCAGAGCAGCCAGAAGCCACCGTTGACGATGTATTAATGATGCTCAAAGCCAGCGCAATTAAAAAGCAAACCGATTAACAGCAATAAGGCCAAGGACGGCCACCAAACGCCCTTAAACTAAGTAGGAAATCCCATGACAACTAAGTCCCTTGGCAACTTAACATTAAATGTGATTGCTCAAACGGGCAGTTTTGAAGAGGGAATGGATCGTGCCGAGCGTAAAACTTTAGCTCTTAATAATACAATGGCTAAAATGGTAAGGCAGATTGATCCATTAGTTTCCCAGTTTGCTAGTTTAAATGAACAGCAACGCCGCCTTTCGGAACTTAATAGCAAGGGTGTATTTGGTGGAAGAGAGTTTGAAATACTATCAGCGCGACTGGATAGCGCTAAAAATTCAGCCTACGAAGCAAACTCAGCTTTCGCAGATCAGTACAAGCAGATAAACCGAGTCGTCAGCCAGCTAGATCCTGCCATCGCAAAATATGCCGAATTAGACAACATGCAAGCTAGGTTATCTGAAGGTGTAAAGATAGGCCTTGTGAGCCCTGCTGACTATGATACCTACAGCAAAAAAATTGCGCAGATGCGCAATGAAGTAGGTAAAGCTGGGGTTGAGTACGACAAAACAGGCAAGTCAGCAAAGGAACTGGCGTTTGCGACTCGCGGCCTACCAGCCCAGTTCACCGATATCGCGGTATCGCTGCAAGCAGGACAAAACCCGATGACGGTATTCTTGCAGCAAGGTGGCCAGCTTAAGGATATGTTTGGCGGTGTTGGCCCAGCAGCTAAAGCCATGGGCGGCTATATTATGGGGTTAATCAACCCATTTACCGTTGCTGCTACCGCCGCGGGTGTAATGGCATTGGCCTACTATCAAGGCAGCATCGAGGCCGATAGGCTGCGCAATGCGCTGATATTAACGGGCAACTCAGCAGGTACAACGACTGACCAATTAATGGATGCCGCCAAGCGTATTGATGCCATTAGCGGTACCCAACGCCAAGCCGCCGCAGCACTGGCCGAGGTCGCCAAGACAGGTAAATTCTTTGGCGACCAAATTGAGTTAGTCGGCCTTGCCGCCATTAAAATGGAAAATGTTACTGGCAAAGCAATGAGTGAAACCATTGCGGAATTTGTCAAGCTCGCCGATGACCCGGTAAAAGCCGCAGAAGAACTCAATAAAAAATATAACTTCCTTACTGGTGCGGTTTATGAGCAAGCCGCAGCGCTTAAAGAAGCAGGTAAATCAAATGAGGCCGCTGAGCTCGTTTTTAAAGCATATAGCGATGCTATTGATGACCGCACAAGCGATATCACTGAAAATCTTGGTTATATTGAGCAAGCATGGAAGGCGGTAAAAGAGATATCCGCAGAGGCTTGGGACGCAGCAGCAGGCATTGGTAGACGTGAAACGATTGCCGATCAAATTGCTAAAGCCAAAGCAGAACTCAGCGGGCTAACAGGATCAACTCAGTTAAAAGTCGATATTTTAGCTAACACTAGCGGACTTAACACAGGCGCTATTCCTGACGCTTACAAACCAAACCTTGATGCCGCTAAAAAACAGGCTGAAATACTTAAGCGCCGAATTGAAGATTTAGAGCTACAGCAGCAAGTACTCAACGATATTGCCGAAGAAGAGGCTGAACGCGCCAAGATAAGTAAAGACTCAATTGCCGCCCAGCGAGAAAACGCCAAATTAACGGAAGAAACCCTTACCAACGAGCAAAAGCGCACCAAGGCGATAAAGGAATACAAAGACAATATTGAAAAAATACGCAAGGACAACCCCAATAGCGCCTTGCTGGATCCAGATACAATTAAACGTGATCTGGCCTCGATAGAGAAAAAGTTCAAAGACACAGCAAAAGCCGCATTTAAAGATGATGCCGCAACTAGCTACCTTATGCGCCTGCGCGAAACCCAAGCAGGCTTGCAAGGCCAGCTAGATAGCAACACTAAACTTACGCAATCACAAAAAGAGCTATTGCAGTTTGAACAGCAAATTGCTGATATCAAAAATAAAGATGTACTCACCGCACAGCAAAAAAGCTTATTGGCTGAGCAGTCGGTGATCCGCGCCCAGCTTGAAAAAAACGTCGCTCTCGATGAAGAGCTTAAAAAACGTAATGAGGCGCTGCGCCTACAAAGCTACAGCGCCAACCTTGCTGCCAACTTAGCTGCAGAGCAACAACGCAATGCCGACAAGCTCGCCAGCTTTGGCTTAGGTGATAAAGCCCAGCAACGCCTAGGTGATCGCCAAAGCATTGAGCGCGATATTGAACGCGCTCAGGGTAAAGCCCTGTCGGATAACCTTGCAGGCCGCACCACTGCCGAAGAGTACCAAGCCCAGCTGGCGATGCTTAAGCAAAACCTCAGCGATCGATTAGCCGCGCAGGACGAATACTATATTGCCCTCGACGCCAAACAAGCTGATTGGACAAATGGTGCCCGTTCATCAATGCAAAACTACATTGATGCCGCAGCGGATATGGCAGGCCAAACTGAAAAGCTATTTGATAGCGCCTTTGGTGGCATGACAGACGCCTTAACCGACTTTGTAACCACGGGTAAGGCCGACTCTGCGGAGCTAACCAAGTCTATCTTGTCAGATCTCGCCAAAATCTCCATGCAAAAGGCGATAGCAGGTATCGCCAGCAACATTTTTGGCGGATTCGCTGAAAGTGGTGCCGTTGGCTATTCATCCGGTGGTTACACTGGCGCTGGCGGTAAATACGAGCCAGCAGGCATAGTCCACCGTGGTGAGGTGGTTTGGTCGCAACGCGATGTAGCCCGTGCGGGTGGCGTGGCCACGGTCGAAGCCATGCGCAAAGGCAATAAAGGTTATGCGGATGGAGGCGTAGCAGGCGGCGCAGCCTATAACGGTGTGCCAGCCGCGGCCATGGCTGGCGCGGGTGTGGTCCATGTTGAAGTGAATATCGATCAAAGCGGAAACGCCACCACCACGGCCGATACCCCAGCATTAAGCCAGTTCGGCAGCGAGCTCGGCAAGTTTGTTGAGCAAAAATACCGCGAGCTATTAGCAAAGGATTTGCGGCCTAACGGCCAAATTGGTCGCACGATTGCGGGAGGTTATCGTTAATGCCGCAAACATTCACATGGGCACCAGATAACGGCGCCACAGGCGATACCCAATATCGTACTCGCACCGCTCAGTTTGGTGATGGCTACCGCCAATCAGTAGGCGATGGTATTAACAGCAAGGTGCAAAGCTGGCCGCTGACGTTTACCAAAAACAAAGCCACCGCCGAGGCGATAGTCGCCTTTCTTGATGAACACCAAGGCGCTAAGTCATTTATCTGGACGCCGCCCCTTGGCACAGCATCACTATGGCAAGTTAAGCAGGTCACTAACACCCCATTAGGCGGCGGTATGTATCGCATCGCCGCCACTTTCGAACAAGCATTTCATCCTTAATACTTCGCTATCGGACGTAAACTCATGGCATTTGAAACGATTAATCTAGGCACCCAGCCAGCTGGCACAGGTGGCGATACGGCTCGCTCTGCATTTGAAAAAACCAACCGCAACTTTTTAGCCGCAGAAGTACTCTCCGCCGCCATGTCACAAGCGCAGTTTGAAGCGATTCGGGCGCAGAACAAAGAACACTATGTCGCGAGTGGATGGGTCAGCTTTGGTAATCATGAATCCGGCAAACAAGTCAATGAATGCAAGCCGGGGCTTTATACCGCACTCACTACACCAAATACCTTGCTGATTGGTAAAGCTGGCGGGGTGGGTGGTTCAAATACTGATAATGCTGTGCTTAATATGGCAGGAGTTTTATTCCATCTTCCTGTTGGATTTGGTATTAAGTTCCCTCAAGCGCCTGATGGTAAAACCACCTATAACAAATCAACAGGCGTTATCACTACTCACGCCACTGTTACTGCTGCGTTCAATGCTCAAGCAGCAGATCCAACCAGTATCGAAGTAGTAACAGACCGCGTTGATATGTGGGGCTTTGAGGCTTGGCTGGAAGAGGTTAATACAACCAATCCGTATATTTATCCAAATGGTTTGATTCAATCACAAGCTACAACAATGGATGGGATTGCTACCTCTGCTAGTGCTCGCCCAGTATCTTATTATGCTGTATTTGATGGTGATACAGGGTCAAAAGGTAAGGGCTTAAACTTTTTTGTACTGACAGATGCGCAAAAGAAAAAGGTGTTGGCTAACCATAAAAACAATTTGTACTACTTAGATGATGGACGTTTAGTTCAATGGCGATTGAGGCAGAGATCAGTTAAAAATAATGGAAATGGTGATTGGGTATATATAGATGCCAGTGTTATTACTGCCTACGGTTTAGTTGGAAGTGGAAATACTGCTGTAGCAGAAGCACAGCCACAGGGTGCTTTAGATGTACCATACGCCATTGGTGTAAATTATTGGACTCCTCCACTTGGTAAAACTAACTGGGGTTTCACTAGTTACACAGTAAATGGTGCCTACAAAGCTTCTCGTGCCTTTGGTGGAGTTAGTACTAATGCCGCTATAAACGGTGAATGCTACTTCCTAGTCTGTGGGACTGTTAATAGACTGAACCAGGGGGGATATCATCCTAGTTTTAATCCTAATGGGACTGCTTCATGGCGTTCAACTCAGCAGCCTTACTGGTGTTGTACATGGGATAATAGAGATATTAGAACTAAATTAAGTGGTGAGCCTTCAAGTAAAGCTGACTGCTTTACAGCATCTCTAGGATCTTCTGGCAATGGCGGTTTTGGTAATATTGGTACGGCAGCCTATGATGGATATAATCGTCCTGATAAACGTTTCTACGATGGCATCTACGCAGATGGTCAAGGCGGCATTTGCCGTGATATGCGTTATTCAGCTTATGGTGTGGATAGTGTTGGCTTTGCAGAAGCAGGCCAAAAAGTTCAGAGTAGTACTTATCGTGGTTTTGAAAAGACAAAACTAACAACAGCGCTAAGTTCAGTTGATTCAAATGTGAGTGTTGGTGGTAACTTCCTTGTGACAGAAGTTATTGCAACTAACGCAGTTATTAATGCCACTGCTGCATTATCTGGCGGATGGTCTGGATTTAAAAACGCACAACAACCGACTGGTGCTATTAGTTCTTTTGAGCTATCTCGAGATGCTATAACTGCACCAACAGCTCTGCGATCAACTAACAATGGTTCATCTTGGAGTGTATTTACTCCCACATATAACGCAGTAAGCAACAGCGTAACGTTAACTAATGAGCCTGCTGCAAACATTGTTATTCTTCAATACCAAGCCTTCGCTAGACAGACCGAAAACGCACCTAACGCAGCAATAACAGGCCTAGTTCCGTACAACGTCTTTGTATCCTCTGACTATCGTCCTGAAAACGGTGCTTTGCTGGGTGAGTCGTTAATTGGTAAGTTGCTGAAAAACAACTCAGGCGTGTCAGTTAATAATATGTCTCTATCATCATGCTCCATGGATGGAACTGGAAAATTAACCTCTGCTACAAATTTCGACGGGGTTACTCACCCAGCATTAACGCTTGCATTGCCAGCAAATAATTCTCCAGCGTTTAAGGCGGTTAGCTATCTCTCTAATATCAACCAGCAAGCCTTTGTCCAATATGCTTATACCGAGCTAAAGCACAATGGCACTAACTGGGGTGATGATGGCAAGGTAACGATTGTCGATAACCAGTCAAATAAGACAGACTTAAACGGCAATACCGTTTTAGTGGGTACCGCCAGACTCAAAGAGCCAATTGGCTGGATTAAGAATAAGGTGTAACTATGGACTTAAGTATGTTTTACGAACTCGACAAGTCGGGTTCGCCGGTGCTTGATGAGCACAAACAGCCAGTAATACGGCATCGGCCAGAGTCAAAAGCTCTGGCCGATGTGCTTTTAGTCACTCGCTTACATGCCGCTAATCCCGCAATGCACCATGTTATCGATAAGTTTATCGATCTATATGCAGTTACGCTGCAATGGGATTGGTTCGAGCAGTATCAAGCATGGCTTGCGCGTAAAACGGATGCTGAGCTTAATGCGCCAGCATTACCAATTGATGCGCAAGATCACCAAGCGATTGAGCAGCCATTTTTTTCCGAGCCAATGCCAGAACGGCCACAGCATAAAACCCTTGAGCAATATCGCTCTGAAATACTGATCGATGGCATTAGCATTGACGAATACCTATTTCGCACTCAACGGGCTGCGGCTGTAAATTCGATTACCGTGGAAGTGGATGGGTTGGTGTTTGATGGTGATGAACAGTCACAACGCCGCATGTTAGCCGCCATCCATGCGTCTGAGGATGCTGGCATTACCTCCACCATTTGGCGCTTAGCAGATAACACCGAAACAGCAGTTACTGTGGATCAAATTCGCCAGGCGCATAGCTTAGCGATTATTGAGCAAGGCAAGCTATGGACCAAAGGTGGCGCCGATGTTGAGTGCTGATATTCAAACCCTCGAACCGGGCAATGAGATTATTCTCTATGAAATCGACGGTACCGCCTTTGGTGCCGATATCCTGCGGTTTCATGCACATAACCTTGCATACACAGGAGCAGAGTTAACCCAAGCGGCACAAACACAACAACCGATAGCAGCAAAAGTAATCTATTGGCAGGGTGAAGAGTACAGCCCATGGCCAGCTCAGTTAGAAGGGGTTGAGGTTAACTCCGATGGCTCGCCAAGCACGCCAACGCTAACGGTGGCTAACCTAGATGGCAGTATTAGCGCCCTGTGTTTGTACTTTCAGAACATGGAGCAAGCCAAGATAACAATACGCCGAACGCTGGCAAAATATCTTGATGCAGCCAACTTCCCCAGCGGCAATAGTGAAGCGGATCCAACTCAAGAAGCGATTGAGATTTGGTATGTCGATAAAAAGGTCAACGAGGATAATGTTGCTGTCACCTTTGAGTTATCCAATCCTGCCGACCTTTCTGGCTACAAAATCGGCCGACAAATGACCGCCTATTGTTACTGGTGTCAACGTGGTGAGTATCGCGGCGCGGATTGTGGCTACACGGGCGAAGCTATGTTTACCGATGAAGATCAACCAACCGATAACCCAGCACTAGACCAGTGCTCAGGCACAATTAAAGGCTGCACCTTACGCTTTGGCGAAAATGCCGAATTACCCCATGGCGGCTTCCCCAGCGTGCGGCTAATACGTTAAAAGCATTTTCCCGCCGTCAGCAAAATGGTCTAACACTAAAAGCAGGTCCATATGCATCCAACCATTTTACATGCCTTTAGTCAGCATGCGGCCAGTTGCTACCCTCACGAATGTTGCGGATTGCTAATCCTGCAAGGCAACAAAGCGCAATATGTGCCATGTGAAAACAAGGCAACTAACAAGGCCGATGAGTTTGTGATTGATCCGCAGCAATACGCGGATATTGACGAACAAGGCGCAATCATCGGAATATGCCACAGCCACCCAGACGCCAGCAGCAAACCCAGTGAGCGCGATCGCGCCATGTGTGAGGCTAGCGGCTTGCCTTGGCATATCCTTAGCTGGCCTGATGGCGACTTACGCACCATAGTGCCAACGGGTGCTCGCAAACCGCTGCTAGGCCGTCCGTTTGTGCATGGCGTATGGGATTGCTATAGCTGCGTGCGCGACTGGTACAGTGAGGTGCAACAAATCCTGTTGCCAGACTTTGAGCGCCAAGACGGCTGGTGGGAAGGCGAGCAAGAGCTATACCTCGATAACTTTGCCAAAGCGGGATTTGTGGCGCTGCCAAATATCAATCTAGCCGATCTGCAAATTGGCGACGGCATCTTAATGCAAATCCAAAGTCAGCGAGTTAATCACGCCGCCGTTTATGTTGGTGAAGGCAAGATCCTGCATCACCTCTACGGGCGGCTTAGCCGCTACGATATCTATGGCGGATACTGGCAACGCAATACCCGATTAATTGTGCGTTATGCAGGATAAAACGGCTAAAAACTTTACAGTCTGTTAGGGCGTTGGCATAGTGTTGATGTTAAGTAATTTATTTAATAAGGAATTTTATGAGAATAATTTTATTGTTTATATTGTGTTGCAGCTCATTTTTTCTAAGCTCACAAGAACTATGGAAAGGTGCAATGTACGGTGATAGTGCTGAAAAAATACTTAGTATGTATCCAAACAGCATTGATCAAAAAATGACAGATGCATCAGATATTAAAGATTTCTCAAGAGTTATTTCTACTAAAATTGAGCTTGCAAAAAAGCCATTCAATGCAAGTTTCTATTTTAATAATTATGGTCTTAAACAAGTAATTCTGCACTCAGAAGGTTTGTTTGAAGATGTAGAAGCAAGTTCAATTGAGGATCTACTAACAAAATCGCTTGTTGAAAAATATGGGTATGCTTCTGAAACTGCCGACCCAATAGAAACATCACAAAAAAACAAGCAATTTTGGGCTAAGTGGGAAAAAGATTATCTAATCATAAAGTTTTTGTTTCAGCATGAAAAAAATAAAATGATGATCGGTTACAATCTGACAGTAGATGAAAGCGATAGGCTTGATAGGATTGCTGCCGAAAAACTACTTGAAGGAACAAGCGTAAGCAAAGAAGCTGAAAAGCTTTAATAAAATAACATTCAAAATAAGCCACCAAATCGGTGGCTTTTTTATTGCCTCAAATTCATGTTTTTGCGGAAACACCATGAGCACACAACTTACCACGATCAAGCTATCAGGCTCACTGGCGGCTAAGTTTGGCCGCGTTCATCAGCGCTTGCTAGAAACTGGCACAACAAATGAAGCCTTTAGCGCCCTTAAAAACACACTCTACGGCTTTGAGTTATTCATCAAAGAACAGGCAAAGCTCGGCCTGCGTTATGCGATTTTCCGCAATGGCCGCAACACTGGACAGGATGAATTTGATTTAGCCGGCACCAATGAGATCCGCATTGTGCCTGTAATCGCAGGGAGCAAGCGAGGCGGTATTTTGCAGACGATTTTAGGCGCTGTAATGATTGTTGTCGGTGTGTACTTTGGCCAAGGCTGGTTAGTGCAGGCTGGTGTGGGTTTAGTCGCTGGTGGCGTGGTGCAAATGCTTTCTCCCCAAGCCAAAGGACTGAAGGGCAGGGAAGCCGCCGAGAACGCGCCAAGCTATGCCTTTGGTGGCGCGGTTAACACTACTGCAGCAGGTAACCCTGTTGGCATTGGCTACGGTAAGCGCCGTATTGGTGGCGCCATTATTAGCGCAGGGATTTACGCAGAAGACATTGCAACTACTAAGCGCCCAATTCAATCGGGTGGCAGTAATGGCGGCGGCAATCAACAGGAGCCTTAACTAAATGGGTATTCCCGCATTAAAACAACAACTCGTTATCCATGGCGCTAAAGCAGGCGAAAGCGAGCAGCGCACTCCGGTTGAGTCGCCCGATGATCTGCGCTCAATTGCCAAAGCTAAAATCCTGCTGGCGATTGGTGAAGGTGAATTTGAGGGCCAATTATCCGGCCAAAATGTGTTTTTAGATGGCACACCACTGCTTGATGCCAATGGTGCAGAAAACTTCCCCGGTGTAATTTGGGATTTTCGTCCGGGTTCTGTACATCAAACCTATATACCTGGCTTGCCCTCGGTTGAAAACGAGGTGGCATTAGGGATTGAGTTAAAATCAGAGCAGCCCTACACCAGAGCGATTACTAATAACGTGCTCTCTGCCGTGCGGGTGCGCTTTCGCTGGCCAGCGCTGCAACAGCAACTTGATAACGGTGATGTTAACGGCTATCGCATTGAGTACGCTATTGATCTCTCTACCGATGGCGGTAGCTATCAAACCGTATTAAGCACCGCGGTTGACGGCAAAACCACTCAGCCCTATGAGCGCAGCCATCGTATTGACTTGCCTGCGGGTAACAGCTGGCAGATCCGTATTCGCCGCTTAACGCCAAACCAAAACAACAACCGTGTGGCTGATTTAATGCAAATCGCGGCGATCACCGATGTGATTGACCGCAAGCTAAAGTATCCAAATACGGCATTGCTTTATGTGGAGTTTGACGCCAGCCAATTTCAGAATATCCCCGTGGTTTCGTGTGAACCCTTTATGCGCAAGGTAAGGGTACCAACAAACTATAATCCACTTACCCGCGAATATACGGGCGTGTGGGACGGTAGTTTTAAAATCGCATGGACAGATAATCCAGCATGGGTTAGTTACGACATTATCCTCGATGACCGCTTTGGCACAGGCAAGCGGATCAATGCGTCGCTGGTGGACAAATGGGAGCTTTACCAAATTGCCCAGTATTGCGATCAGCTGGTGCCTGACGGCAAAGGCGGCATGGAGCCTCGCTATATCTGCAATATTTATATTCAGCAGGCAACAGAGGCGTGGCAAGTGCTGCGTGATTTGGCGTCTATTTACCGTGGCATGACTTACTGGTCAAACGGCCAAATGTACTCAGTAGCAGATATGCCACGCGCTATGGATTTTATATACACCAATGCCAACGTGATCGACGGTAAATTTAGCTATTCGTCCAGCAGCGAAAAGGTTAAATACACTCGCGCCTTGGTCAGCTGGGATAATCCAGATAACGCCTATGAGTCCGATGTTACCTCGGTATCTGATCAAGCCTTACAGCGCCGCTATGGTGACAATGTGGTGGAGCTAGCGGCATTAGGTTGCACCCGCGAATCAGAAGCACAGCGCCGCGGAAAGTGGGCAATCTATACCAATAACAATGACCGCGCTGTTAATTTTAAAGTGGGTATGGATGGCAGCATCCCATTACCTGGTTATGTGATTGGCGTAGCGGATCAGCTAATTGCAGGTAGTCGGATTGGTGGGCGTATCTCAGCGGTTAACGGCAAGCAGATCACCTTGGACCGTGCGTCCACCATCGCGGTTAATGATCGGCTAATCATCAACTTGCCCAGCGGCAAAGCGCAGGCGCGCACCATTGAGGCTGTTAATGGCCGTGTGGTAACGGTAACCACCGAATACAGCGAAACGCCATTACCGCAGCTGTTATGGTCAGTCGAGTCAGACGAACTAAAGCTGCAGCAATTTAGAGTGCTGCGCGTAGCCAAAGCCAATAGCGATAGCATTGAGTATGAGATCACCGCGGTTGAGCATAACCCCAGCAAATACCCCTATATCGACACAGGCGCACGGTTAGAAGATCGGCCAATAAGTAAATTGCCAGTAGGGGCGCAAGAAGCACCGGCTACTGTGACCATCAGTCAGTCAACATTCACTGAGCAAACCCTGTCAGTCACGACTATGACGATTCAGTGGGCCACGGCCAAAAATGCAGTGGCATACGAAGTGGAATGGCGCAAGGATTCAGGCGAGTGGGTTAAACTGCCAAAAACCAGCGGTACCTCGGTTGATATTCGCGGCGTTTACACCGGGCAGTATATTGCTCGAGTTCGCGCAATCAACTCTGTCGATGTGTCGTCAGTGCCTAAATTATCCGACCTGACCAATATCACGGGCAAAACTGGATTACCGCCAGCGGTGGCCTCGTTCACTACCACGCCGTTAGTATTTGGTATTGCGTTAAATTGGTTGTTCCCTGCTGGCGCAGAGGATACCTTGCGCACCGAAATTGAGTACGGCCCCAACAATAACGACAGTGGTATGATCAAGCTAGGTGATTTTGCTTACCCGTTAAACAGCCACACCATGACAGGGCTTAGTGCCGGCGCTAGCTTTTGGTTTAGAGCGCGTTTAGTGGATCGCACGGGCAACGTGGGCCCATGGTCTAACTTTGTAAACGGCCAAAGCTCCACCGACCAAACCAAATATGACGAGTATTTTAGCGAGCGCATTACATCATCAGCACTTGGGCAAGAGCTACTATCAGAGATTGAGCTGATCCCAATTATCAAAATTGAAACCGATAAAATCCCCGATATCGAATTAAGCCTTACCGAGGCTGAAAACAAAATTCAGCAGATGCAGGCTGAAATCGCGGATATTGCAGGCGCACCAGATTGGGATAACACCGCAAGCTACCTCACTGGGCAGTTGGTTAAATATCAAGGCAAGCTCTACTCGGCTAAACAAACCGTACCTGCAGGAACACTGCCAACTAACACCACCTACTGGACAAAAATTGGTGAATATTCATCCTTGGGCGAAGCTGTATCAGCACTTACTGTACGTGTAGATAATGTTGAGACCTCGATTGAAACTATCGATGGCAAACTGACGGCAGAGTCCTCTCGTATTGATGGCATATTTGCCCAAGTCAATCCGCCATTAGCGGGTGACATGGGCTGGAATGCGGGTACCACAGTAGTATTTGCTGGCGTTTGGTCTGAGCAATATGCAAGAGCAGCGGCCGATGAAGCCTTAGCAAAAAGCATTGATGCGGTTTCAGCCAGTATTGATAAAAACACTGCCGCCATCATCACAGAGCAAATGGCTCGAGCCACTGCAGATGAATCGCTGGCAAACCAAATCATCAGCATTTCAGCCACAGTCAATGGCAATGCGGCGTTAATTAAGCAAGAGCAAACCGCCCGTGCGGATGCCGACAGCGCCTTAGCCTCACAAATCACTACAGTTCAAGCTGCAGCCGATGCAGCCAACACCAAGGCCACGCAAAACGCAGCCGCAATCCAGCAGGAACAAACCGCCCGTGCGGATGCTGATAGTGCCTTGGCCTCACAAATCACCACAGTGCAGGCTACAGCTACTGCGGCCAACTCTGCGGCCTCAACGGCTCAAACTGCCGCAGACCAAGCCAAAGCTGATGCAGCCGCAGCGGCGGGGATCGCCAATGGCAAAGGAAGCTGTCGCCGATGCAGCCAACAGCAAGGCCACGCAGAACGCAGCTGCCATCCAGCAGGAACAAACCGCCCGTGCGGATGCTGATAGTGCCTTAGCCTCACAAATCACCACAGTGCAGGCTACAGCTAACAATGCATCAGCAGCGGTGCAGCAAACATCAACAGCATTAGCCCAGTTAGATGGCAAGCTGCAAGCCATGTACTCTATTAAGGTTGGGGTAACTGCAGACGGTAAATATTACGGCGCAGGCATGGCGATCGGTATTGAGAACACACCAGCAGGTATGCAATCTCAGGTACTGTTTACTGCGGATAGATTTGCGATTGTGAATCAAATTACTGGTACATCTACCATTACCACGCCTTTCGTTGTCCAAGGTGGTCAGGTATTTATTAATAGCGCTGTAATTGGCGATGGCACTATCACAAACGCTAAGATCGGCAGCTATATCCAGTCAACAAACTATGTTGCACAAACCACTGGGTGGAAACTGGATAAAGCGGGTGTATTTGAGATTAATGGCTCTACAGCTGGGCAAGGCCGCATGCAAATATCAAATAATCGAATCGATGTTTATGACAACAGCGGCAATTTAGTTTGCAGAATGGGTAAATTAACATGAGTTATGCACTGGCTGTTTATAACGCTGGCAAAGAGGTTCTTTACAACGCGACACCATACAACTTGTTTTGGTGTTTGCGTGTAAAAGACCTTTACCCTGGTGTTCATTCTGTCACGCTGCCGTCAAATGGCGTTGGCGGTAAGCTTTCATTCGTTTGGGGATTAGAGCGCAGTACACCGGATCAAGAGGTGTCTTTAGGCAGCACTTTTAGAGTCAAAATTAACAGCCTAACTATCACAGGCAACACCGTAACATTTACATTAGAGCAAGATGCGTGGGGTGTTTCATCTATATTGCTTTCATTTTTTTATTCTCGGTGATCTATGTACGGCGTCGAAATTCGCAACAAGGACCTATCGCTATTTTTAGGTACCTATGAAACTACCTTCATGTATTGGGGTTACAAGGACGTAACTCATACCAGTGGTACCGATACTTATATCGATCTGTTTGGTATTCCGGTTGGTTACGATATTCAAATTTATACCTACTGCAACACACAAGGAGAGCAATTCCCATATCTTAGAGCGCTTCATGTTACTTTAGATGGAACGGGTAGCACATGGAGAGGATTGGTTAATTTTTGGATGTATTCCGGTACTGCTAGGGTGTATGTATTTGCTTCGGCAAAGGCAATTAATTTGCCCAAATATGGGTTAGCCATTTATGACACTGCTGGAAATGTGCGCTTTCACAGCGCAAGGCCTCCGGTATCAATAAAACTGCTTGGCGAAGTGATTTATTCGCAAGGAAAACACAGAACCAACTGCAGCTTTAAGCCAGCATGCAAGCCGACCATTGCGCGAGTCGATTCTGAATACGCAGGAACGCCAGGGCAATACTACGTTGAGTACTCGCGATTTAATGGGTTTTACAACAGTAGTGATGGCGGCTATCAGCACGGATGGACACTGCAAACGCAAGGGCCACGCGGTGGCCCTTCTCGTTATCAACCTGCAGATGTAATGAATTACGCTGTTATTGATGCATCTTACTATGAGCAGTTTCCAAACTTGGGCAACTTCCCACAGTAGTTATTTACTGATAACGCTTAACTCAGAAATGGGTGTATTGGGTGGATTATTGTAAATCGTAGCCAGAGCACTATCAGCCAATGTGCTCTGAGCTTTGAGCACTCGATAAGAGTCTTTATCGGTTCGATTTAATCCGAAGATCTTATAGGCCACTAAATCAAAAGTGACATTAGGGCAGGATGCCATGTCACCAACTTCAATGGTGTATTGCCAATTACCGAGAGGGATTGAGGTAAGGCAGCCCACATTTGATGATTTAATTGTAATGTCAGCTTGCTCAGTGCCGTTCGAATATCGAATGATCTGATAGCCGGCCACTTGCTCGATACGCTCTAATGACAACAAGATTTTGTCGATATCTTCAGAGTGAGACTCAACAGCGATCACCAGCGGTAAATCTGCATCACTTGGTCTAACCGTTTTCCCGTCAACCGCATTCGTGCTAGAGATCAAATTTTTGATATCTGCACCCACGTCATCATCACCACCACCGCCGCATCCTGCGAGTGAAACCATTAAAGCCATTAGCGCTAAACGTTTCATAAAATCCTCTCGAAAAAATTTCTAATCATTAATTAGGCAATTATCGATTAATTGCAGACCAATCAAACATTAAATTATCACAGTTTTTAATGTTAGTTTGTGTCAATTTAAGGGTAACTTTAGAGGGTATCTGTACACAGTTAGCAGCGTAACAGCATTTAGATGTGTGTACACATGCGTGTACATGATTAATAAGTGATGATTGATAATTCTTTTTAAAACAAAGTGATTAAAGTCATGGTTTCATAATCGTGCCAAAAAATACTTGGCTGAGATGCTGTATACATAATTTCAATCAAATGACGGTTTTGTCGAATGATAGCATCTTAACACTTAAACTCACCGCAATATTCATTAGCAAAAACCGAGATTGAGAAATTATATTGAAAAGATAAGCGCTTAAGAGGTGATCTTTACCTCGGTTGGCAGTTACAATTCCCTTTAGAACAGGGAATAAGTCTTATGCATCATCAATATCTTAATGAACCTATGGTACTCGATGTTGGGCAGAGCTCGACGCTGACCTTAACCTTGCCCAGCAATATCAGCGATTTTATTGTGCTTGAGGCGATGGGGGCACCATTGCTTGAGTTGATTGTGGTGTCTGAAACACTGCAGCCGCAGATTGCCGTCCGCTTTCAACCTATCTTAGGACTCAAACTCAATGCCGAGATAGTGGAAGCGACAAGTTTTGCAGTATCGACGTCAAGATCTTTGGGGCAAGGAGTTCGGCTTTACCATCGTTTAGGTACTGCACCCAAATTTTGCGCGCAGGAACTGCGCGCGGGCATTGCCATTAAAGTCGATGCGCAGGCCGGGATCAGTGTGTCACTGCAAGCAGCATCTAAGTTTGAGCTCGTTGCACTCGAGTCCGATGGCCGAGGTTTGCATGAGCCCAAAGTGTTGATGATGGCGAAAGCGATATTAGCGCGGGAATATGACTATAATGCTACCGCTGAATCCTTGGCCGTATGCTTGACTGAAATAGAACAAGTTCGGCTCGAGCTACAAGCGTTTTTACGGGGAGACTTGGGGCTCTGTCATACGGGGTTAGCCGAAGAGGCGGTGCGACTTGATCCCTTACTGCAACAAAAACGCCAATGGTTATTTCGCACTTATACTCATATGTTCGAACGACCTAATTTTAGCCGTGCGGCCAATGACGGTTTAAATATCGATAAAGCCTTAAGGAAGCTCGAATGTTTTGAGCTGCTCGCCTCCCCAGAATTACTGCAAATGGTGGAGCGACTCATGGAAGATGAGGCATAAGCCAGCCATTCCAATCATTTATAGAGTTAACCAATGCAATATATATGTCCTTTGTGTGCCTTACCGCTCACCTTGACTGAACGAACCTGGGGATGCCCGCAGGCACACAAGTTCGACATGGCCAAAGAAGGCTATGTGAATCTGCTTCCCGTGCAGAAGAAAAATTCCAAAGATCCTGGCGACAATCAACAGATGATGTTGGCCCGCAGGGAGTTTTTAACTGCGGGTTACTATCAAAGCTTAAGTGACAGAGTGAATGCGTTGGCACTTGAGTATGCCAGCGGGGCGCTGCAGATCCTCGATATCGGCTGTGGTGAGGGGTATTACAGCCATCGTTTGTACAATACGCTTGTCGCCGAGCATCCGTGCCAGTTACAGGGCGTGGACATCTCCAAATCGGCGATAAAATATGCGTCTAAACGTTACCCGAACCTCAGCTTTTGTGTGGCGAGTGCCTACGAAATGCCTATTCCATCGCATAGTATCAATTTAGCGATTCGTATTTATGCGCCATCGAAGGCGGAAGAGTTACAGCGGGTCATGGCGCCCAATGGCATTTTGATCACTGTATCGCCAGGACCTTTACATCATTTTGCGCTAAAACAGCAAATTTATGCCGAACCGAGATTGCATCCAGTGTCCGATGCCAAGATTGCGGGGTTCGAATGCTTACACCAAGAGCGCCTTAGGTCACAACTTGAGCTAAATAATAGCCACGATATTAGCCATTTTCTGGAAATGACCCCCTACGCTTGGAAGTTTACGGCCGAACAAAAGCACACATTTGCACAGAGTGGATTAAGCTGCGAATTAGACTTTCAGATTGAAGTACATCGCATTTCAGTCTAGAGGTTGATTTTAAGCTATTGAAATAAATTATTTAAAATGCTTAACTGTCGATGCTTACGCCGTAAGAACATGCTGTTCTGCGAGCCGGTGGCAAAACCTGAGATGGGCTTGGTTTAAATAAATTTTTCAAAGTGTCGCAGTATGTTGACTTATCTTTAGAATGGTTTATAGTCTTACTAGCTTGAAGGTTGGGCTTATATTTATGTGTTCAATACGACCAGTTCGTCCTGTAAACATAAGTAATACCGGCATTTTCCAGCTCCACCGCCGTTAAGGCTTTAATTTTTTATTTACAGGATTTATATCATGTCTCAAGTTACTGGTGTTGTTAAGTGGTTCAACTCTGACAAAGGTTTTGGCTTCATCGAGCAAGAATCTGGTCCAGACGTATTCGTACACTTCCGTGCAATCAACTCTGACGGTTTCAAAACTCTTGACGAAGGTCAAAAAGTGTCTTTCACTGTGACTCAAGGTCAAAAAGGTCCTCAAGCTGAAAACGTAACCGTAATCGGTTAATTTTCAGTGCTATTAGCCTAGCGCTGATAGCAAGGGATTTAAGAGCTGTGGTTTATACCACGGCTCTTTTTATTTGTGTCGCTTTTAAGCTTTCTACACTCTTGCTTTGTATATCGTGAGTGGATTAGGCGATATTCTTTCTTAACCTCTTAACCTCTTAACCTCTTAACCTCTTAACCTCTTAACCTCTTAACCTCTTAACCTCTTAACCTCTTAACCTCCTTTCCTCTGTTCTGGAGCCTATTTATCTAGCCAAAGTTGAGTAGTGAAAGTTGAGTAGTGAAAGTTGAGTTTGATAGTTAAGCTATCAGGTATCGGGGCACATCAAGTTTTTTTTGCCTGCAAAAATAAACCCACGATCTTTTGCGAAGTTAACCTTCAGACCGTGGGTTAGCAGTTATTGCAGCCTTATTAGATGCTTATTTAAGAATCGAGCTTATCGTCCGCAACTTTATAGTGGGGATCGTCTAGCAAATTCACTTCAACCAGATCGCCTGCTTTGTGAAGCAAGGCTTTACAGTCGGCACTTAAATGCACCAAATGCAGCTTTTTGCCCAGCGCAACATAACGTTCGGCAAGGGTATCTATGGCTTCTAATGCTGAATGGTCGGCTACGCGTGAATGTTTGAAATCGATAATGACATCCTGTGGATCCTGCGAGGCATCAAATAATTCGAGGAAACTGGCCACCGAGCCAAAAAACAGTGGGCCGCTTAGCTCATAGACTTTCCAGCCCAGACTATTTGAGGTCACTTTCACACTGATGTGCTTGGCATGTTGCCATGCAAACACGAGCGCAGACACTACGACGCCGACAAAGACGGCAAAGGCGAGATCGGTAAAAACGGTCACTGTGGTCACGAGCACAATAACAAAGGCATCATGTTTAGGCACTTTGCCCATAAACTTAAAGCTTGCCCATTCGAATGTGCCAAGCACCACGATAAACATCACCCCAACCAAAGCGGCAAGCGGTATGATTTCGATAAAAGATGCGCCAAACAGGATAAAGGTCAGTAAACCGATAGCCGCGGTAATACCGGATAATCTGCCACGTCCACCTGAGTTTATGTTAATCATCGATTGACCAATCATAGCGCAGCCGCCCATGGCTCCAAAAAAGCCGCTGGTGATGTTGCCCACACCTTGGCCTATACATTCTTTGTTGCTACGTCCGCGGGTATTAGTCATCTCATCGATAACCGTCAAGGTTAACAGGGATTCGATTAATCCGACGGCGGCTAAAATAAAGGAGTAGGGCAGAATGATATAGAGCGTCTCAAGGTTAAACGGCACCTGTGGAACAGCAAAGCTTGGGAGTGAGCCTGCGATGGTGGCGTGTTCGTCACCACTCATGGTTTTAAGAAAATCCAACACATTACGGGTTTCTAAGTCAAAACCCACCACGATGGCGGTCACGCTTAAAATCGCAACTAACGATGAGGGGACTGCTGTAGTCAGCTTGGGTAAAAAGTAAATAATTGCCATGGTCAGAGCGACTAACCCTAACATCAGCATCAAAGGCTCTTGCGGTAGCCAGACTAATTCCCCTGCGGTATTTTTGACTTTAAATTGCCCGAGCTGAGCCAAGAAAATCACAATGGCGAGGCCATTAACAAAACCTATCATCACAGGGTAGGGCACAATGCGGATAAACTTACCCAGTTTAAATATCCCTGCGCTGATTTGGATTAACCCTGCCAGCACCACTGCGGCGAATAAGTATTGCACGCCATGTTCAACCACAAGGGACACCATCACCACGGCCATGGCCCCTGTAGCGCCCGAAATCATGCCCGGGCGGCCGCCAATCAGTGCGGTAACCAATCCCATAATAAAGGCTGCATAGAGGCCGACCATAGGTTCGACGTTGGCGACAAAGGCAAAGGCAACAGCTTCAGGGATAAGTGCAAGTGCAACCGTCAGCCCCGAGAGAATATCGGCTTTGTGACTAGATGTTTTGTGGCGAAAGAGATCGAACATGAAACCTCTGTTAATGACTTGTGTTGGCAAAATAGCCGCGCATACTAACAAAAAAGCCGATTGAGCTAAACCTTAAATATGGCTTAATTTGCTGAAAATAAAAAAGCCACGCAAGAGCATGGCTTTTTTCGCAACGGGTTGAGGATTATGGACGAGCCATATCCGATTCAGCGCTGTTGCTGTGTTTCAGTTTAGGCGCAGCCGCTTCGGCGGAGGCGACACTGTCATACTCGCGACCTTTTGGTACTTCTACCTGAGCTCTAACTTCTACCGTTGGCTTGGTCATTTCTGATGACACCATAGAACCAAAACGACTCGTCGCTTTGGGTTTGCTCACCACAGCTTCTGCTGTAGGCGCTGCTGCGGCTTGAGTCACAACGGGTTTTGCCTGTGGTTTAACGATAGGTGCAGGTTTTGCCATTGGCGCAGAGGCCACAGATTTTACGGCTTCTTTTGCTTCGGCTTTGTCTGCTTCAAGCGTTACGGCTTCGACGGCAACGGCCTTTGCCTCAGCCTTCGATTGAGCTGGAGTTTCGGCTGGGGTAACAACAGCATCAACTGCTACTTCTACGGCTTTAGCTGGCTCAACAGCAACTTCTTCAGTTTTAACGCTTGTCTCAGCCTTGTTGTTTACTGCCGTGTCTGCTGGAACTTCTGTTGGTTCAGCTTTAATCTCAGCCACATGCTCGGTAGCGACAGCCTCAATAACTTCAGTCTCAACAGCGTTATTGGCGGTGGTTTCAGTAACCACATTGACATCTGCTGCTTCGACTACAGTTGCAGGAGGAGTCACAGTCGGTTCAGCCGCAACTTCAATTGCTTTTGCTTCAGTGGTCTCAGCTGCTTCTGCCGTTTGAGCGCTTGGAGCTGGGTAGTCCTGATCTTCACCCAGTGCGTCGTTTGGTACGAATTGTGCAGGTGCAGAGGCGCCTTGCTCATCTTCATCACGGCGACGACGTTGACCAGCTGCTCTTAAATGACGTGGGCTGCGGCGACTACGACGTTGTCCATCGCGAGATTCACGTTTCGCTTTATCATCTGCATCGGCGCTGACGTCTGCGTTATCCGCATCGGTCTCGGCTTCAGTCTTTACGCTTTCTGCTACGTTAGCAGGCGCATCAGCACGGTTTTCTACTACAGGCGCTTCTACAGCCACTTCAGCACTTGCTTCAGCTTGGCTTACTGCATCTGCCGCTTCTACTGTTTCGTTGGCAACCGCAGCTTCTTTGCGTGGTTGGCGACGTGAGCGAGGTGCTTTGGTTTCAGCTTGTGGTTCAGTTGCAACGTCAGTATTGGCAGCATTAACAGCGGCCACTTCGGCTAATACCACTTCTTCTTGAATTGGCGTTTCAGTGGTGTCATTGGCGTTATCGATGCGTACTTTACGACGCATGTTACGGCGCTGACGACGCTCACGGGCCACTTCTTGCTTTGGCGTGTCGTCTTGAGATTCTGCTACTACTTCTTTTGGTGCTTGGTTACGGCTTTTAGGCTCTGGCTTAGTGCGTTTTGCATTCTCGTCTTTTTCACGAGCTGGACGCTCCTGAGTCTGAGGTGCATCAGCCGACTTCTTGGCATTGCGGGTGCGTGGCTCACGGGTGCCTTCTTTCGCTTTGTCTGCATCTTGGTTATTGCGAGTACGGCGAGTGTCATTACGACGATTACGACGGTTCGCATTGGCCGTTTGGCTGTCAGACTTTTTGGTTTCTGTGGTCTTTTCAGCCGCAGGCTTATCGCTTGAGCTGAAGAAGGCGCCAATAGCACTGAACAGTTTGCTGAAGAAACCTGGCTCGGTTGCTTCCACTTTGTTGGCAGCTGGTGCGGCGGCTTGTTCTACTTTCTGTGGTGCAGTGAAGCCTTTTAGGGCTGGTGCTGGCGCAGCAGTGCGTTCCAGTTTACGGGGCTCGTATAACTTGGCTTCTGGCTGTTCGATGCGCTTGTAGCTGGATTCATCGATTTCATCGTCAGTGCGGTGACGAATCACACGATAATCTGGAGTCATCATGTGCGGATCTGGGATCACATAGACTTCCACATCATGGCGTTGCTCTGTGATACGAATCGCTTTGCGTTTTTCGTTCAGCAGGAAGGCCGCCACATCGACAGGCACGATGGCTTCGATTTGTGAGGTGTTTTCTTTGATGGCTTCTTCTTCCATCAAACGCAGAATCGACAGCGCTAAAGATTCGGTACTACGGATAGTGCCTTGGCCATGACAGCGAGGGCAGATATGCGCAGCTGATTCTTCTAACGATGGACGCAGACGTTGACGCGACATTTCCATCAGGCCGAAGCGAGAAATGCGGCCTAATTGCACGCGGGCACGGTCGTGGTGAACGGCATCACGCAGGCGGTTTTCAACTTCGCGTTGATGGCGCACTGGCGTCATATCGATAAAGTCGATAACGACTAGACCACCTAAGTCACGCAGACGTAATTGACGGGCAATCTCATCGGCGGCTTCGAGGTTGGTGTTTAATGCGGTTTCTTCGATATCGCCGCCCTTAGTTGCGCGGGCAGAGTTGATATCGATTGAGGTTAATGCTTCAGTTGGGTCGATAACAATCGAACCGCCCGATGGCAGACGCACTTCACGTTGGAACGCCGATTCGATTTGCGACTCGATTTGGAAGTGAGTGAACAATGGCACTTCGGCTTCGTAGAGTTTTACACGCTCAACGAAATCAGGGCGCACTAGTGCGATATGCTGTTTGGCTTCTTCAAAAATACGTGGATGGTCGATTAAAATCTCGCCCACATCGCGGCGCAGATAATCACGAATTGCACGTACAATCACGTTACTTTCTTGGTGAATTAAGAAAGGCGCTGGTTTACTTTGCGCGGCTTCAGTAATCGCAGCCCAGTGGTGCTGTAGAACTTTTAAGTCCCACTTCAGTTCAGTCGATTCTTTGCCAACACCTGCGGTACGTACGATAAGGCCCATACCCGCTGGAACTTCTAAATCGGCCATGGCTTCTTTTAATTCGGTGCGCTCGTCACCTTCGATACGGCGAGAAATACCGCCAGCACGAGGGTTGTTTGGCATCAAGACTAAGTAAGAACCCGCTAAGCTGATAAAGGTCGTCAGTGCCGCACCTTTATTGCCGCGCTCTTCTTTGTCAATCTGAACAATAACTTCTTGTCCTTCACTGACGACTTCTTTGATGTTTGGGCGACCTTGGAAAGAATAACCTTTAGGGAAGTATTCTCTGGCAATTTCTTTTAGCGGTAAAAAGCCGTGGCGCTCGGCACCATAATCAACGAAAGCGGCTTCTAAAGAGGGTTCTACGCGGGTAATTTTACCCTTGTAAATGTTGGATTTTTTTTGCTCGTGACCAGGACTTTCAATATCCAGATCGTACAGTTGCTGCCCGTCAACTAGGGCAACACGCAACTCTTCTGATTGAGTTGCATTGATTAACATACGTTTCATGATGACGTCATTCTTCTTTAAATGGAGGTCATCAAACAATCGCGTTTCGCTGCATTACGGGCCTAGCAGTAGGTCAACGAAGCCTCACGGCTGGTGGCTAGGCAAGGTGCGCATTACTGTTAGACGCAGTCGCTGCGTGTCGCATCCTATTTATGGCTTATTTTTTAATGATTACAAAAACAAGGAATTCGTTGTAAAACATCAACCAACCCCATAAATTCTTTCATTTCGTTCCGGTAATGCCCAAGTCGAATCGGTTTGTCTGACGACAAGTTAAAATATATTTCGAAATCGGTGAGAAAAACTTTAGATAAACCTAGTCAAAGTAAGGTTAGATTCTCGATTTAATCGTAAAAAACGCATTTGTGGTATTTTTACTCAGTATACGATTTGCAAATCAATGAGTTGCTATCAAGAAAATCTTTTTTAATCTATAAAGCTTTTCACTTGGGACTGGGACCTTGTGAACACTTTATTCACGGCTTATCCCTAATCGCTGGTGAAATATAGCAATAATCAAAAAATTCAGCAATGGAAAGGCACAATTCTTCTTAAGTGTTGTACAATGGCCGCCGTTTTAAGCAGATGGCACATCATGAATACAGAATCTCCACAGCTACAGGTGCAGTTGATCACGATTGACGAAGACCACCTCGACCAACGAATCGACAATTTTTTAATCA
Source organism: Shewanella sp. Shew256 (assembly GCF_002196695.1). Classification (NCBI taxonomy): domain Bacteria; kingdom Pseudomonadati; phylum Pseudomonadota; class Gammaproteobacteria; order Alteromonadales; family Shewanellaceae; genus Shewanella; species Shewanella sp. Shew256. The sequence goes on from NZ_NAJR01000005.1 coordinate 50,774, forward strand.
CAGTGCTCAAGGGCGTTCCTAAGAGCATGATTTACCGTATCGTCCGTAAGGGCGAGGTACGGGTGAATAAAAAACGCATTAAGCCCGAGTACAAATTGCAAATCGGTGATGTGGTTCGCGTGCCGCCGGTCAGAATGGCTGAGCAGGACAATCGCACCGCGCCTTCAGCAAACTTGAGCAGAGTGTCACAGCTTGAAGACCGTATTTTGCATGAAGACAATCATCTGATTGTATTAAATAAACCTGCGGGGATTGCGGTGCATGGTGGCAGTGGCGTCGATTATGGTGTGATTGAAGCGCTACGGTCGTTACGTCCACAACAAAAGTTTTTAGAACTGGTTCACCGTCTCGATAAAGACACCTCGGGCGTGTTACTGGTGGCGAAAAAACGCAGTGCGCTTAAGCATATGCATGACCAACTGCGTTATAAAAAGATGCAAAAGGATTACTTGGCCTTAGTTAAAGGTGAGTGGTCGGCGCAGGATAAAGTGGTTAAGCAACCACTGTTAAAACTGACACTTAAGTCGGGCGAGCGTATCGTTCGAGTCAATGCCGAAGGTAAACCTTCTGAAACGCGTTTTAAAATTGTACAGCGTTATCAGGGTTGTACGCTTGTGCAGGCGAGCCCTGTAACAGGACGTACCCACCAAATTCGGGTGCATTGCCAATATATGGGACATCCCATCGCCTGTGATGAAAAATACAGCGAGCAGGCGTTCGATGACAGTATGCGCTCACTGGGTCTGACTCGACTGTTTTTACATGCGGCAGAGTTAATGTTTATTCATCCTGAAAACGATGAGGTGATGCGAGTCTCAGCGCCGCTTGATGATAATTTGCAACAACTGCTCGGCAAGTTAAAGCGCGCTTAGCGTTTTTTCTGCGCCTATTACCCATGGATAACTTGAGAGCGTGAAAGTGTCAGAGAGCCATTCAACCCAACGAAAATATGATTTAGTGATTTTTGATTGGGATGGCACGTTAATGGATTCCATCGGCAAGATTGTTGTTTGCATTGAGAATATGGCAAGGGCGCTGGCGTTACCCGTGCCTGCTGAGGCGGATATTCGCAATGTGATTGGCTTGTCGATGACGAAGGCGTTACAGGTGTTATTTCCCGCAGGTTTGACTTCAGGGCAGCCGATTAACGCAGCTGCGAGTGCAACACAAGAAAATGCTGCTCAAGCGCTTGTGGGCACCGATGATTGCTATATTAAGATGCGCGCCGAGTTCAAGACGCAGTATTTGCACCTTGATACCACGCCAACGCCGATTTTTAACCAAGCCCCCCAATTACTCGAATCATTATCAACTGCAGGGTACCAACTAGCCGTCGCGACGGGTAAGGCGAGAGCAGGTTTAGTGCGTGTATGGGAGCAATCCGACTTAGGTCACTATTTTATTGCTTCACGCTGCGCCGATGAGGCGCAGAGTAAACCCCATCCTGAAATGATCTTAAGTCTGCTGCAGGAGTTAGGTGTTCAGCCTGAACGAGCCTTGATGGTCGGAGACTCTTTGTTGGATTTGACCATGGCGGCGAATGCGGGGATTGACGCTGTGGGCGTGACTTACGGCGCCCATAATGAAGCAATGCTCCAGCAAGCCAATCCTATTGCCTTAATTGATTCCCCAGAAAAACTCTTGCTGCATTTATAGTGATGGACTCATTAGTGCAGATTAATGAGCACTGAAAACTTGCACCGTGAGTAATCCAAATGCTTTTTGAATCATCTGAGCAAGCGATATGGCCAAGTGTCATCTAGCTTGCCCATATTGAGTCGCACTTGCGTCATGTAACCTTAATAACCGCTTCACGCTAGTCGGCTAAGACATCGATTCCTTGAGTGAGCAGCATTTCAGTTAACAGTATTAAGGGCAGCCCAATCAGGGTGTTAGGATCTCGGCCTTCTAAGCGATTAAACAAGGCAATCCCTAATCCTTCACTCTTAAAGCTACCCGCACAATAAAAAGGTTGCTCTTTATCGACATAAGCGGCGATTTGCGCGGCCGTCAGCTGACGAAAATGCACGGTGAAAGGTTCGACCTGAGCTGTCACTTCTCCAGTCTTGGCATCATAGAGCGCAAGACCCGTATAAAAGGTGATTGCTTTGCCCGAGGCTTGGCTGAGCTGCTTGATCGCATTGTCTCGATTTAATGGCTTACCAATAATCTTGCCGTCAATCACGGCGACCTGATCTGAGCCTATAATGAATCCATGTGGAAAATGGCTTGCTCCTGCCTCAGCCTTGGCTTTTGCGAGTCGTAAGACTAAGTCTTGGGCGGACTCATTTGCCATGGGGCTTTCATCGATATCCGGATTGCAAGTTTCAAAGGCTAAGCCTAACTTTTGTAATAGTGCTTGTCGGTAAACAGAGGTGGAAGCGAGGATTAACTGGGGCGTCATCGGTAAAATCCATAAGAAAATCTGACTTATTGTCGCTAACCTAGCCGCTTGAATGCAAGCGAGTGGTGGCAGATAGCATGACTTTGGGGCGGTAATCGGGGATTCTTACGATGAGTGCGGCTATTTTAGACGGCTTACGCTTGTGCGCCGCCCCGTGCTTGGGTAAAATTTCGCTTCCGTTAATTTCAATGTTGGGGCTAGAGAATCACTTAAGTCGCAAACTGGGACTTAAGTTAGAAATTTTTCTTTGACTCTAGCGTTTTCAAACTATAATATGCGCGCCTTATGCAAACAGTAAAGATACCGGTTTCAATTGATCCTTTTCGCGCCGCCTCGAGCCGTTCTACCTATGAGGGGATAGTGCCTGGGCAGCAATTGAGAAGATTAAATGAGTTATGTGCCGGCGACTGTTCCGATGTGGCAGTGTCGATTGAATGTGGCGTAGATTTGCAGGGGATAGTCTACCTGAAAGGGAAGGCTGTGACGGAGCTCACTCTGGTTTGTCAACGTTGCATGACGCTATTTACCACTGAGGTTACGGTCGAGTTTTGCTTCGGTCCATGCCGGACTAAGGCAGAAATCGATGAGCTCCCGGATGCGTATGACCCAATTGAGTGCAATGAGATTGGCGAAGTACGTCTGCATCAATTGATCGAAGATGAATTGATAGTCGCTATGCCTATCATCCCGATGCATGAAGAAACTGATTGCAACATCGGGTCAATGGACATAGTTGTAGGCGAGATCGAACCCGCTCAAGAGGAGCGTCCAAATCCGTTTGCAGTGTTAGAAAAACTGAAGAGCAAGTAATCTAGGAGACAGGGCCAATGGCTGTACAACAGAATAAAAAATCTCGTTCTAAGCGCGGTATGCGCCGTTCACATGACGCACTGAGCACTGCTCAGCTGTCTGTTGACGCTACCAGCGGTGAAGTCCATATGCGTCACAACGTGACTGCTGATGGTTTCTATCGCGGTAAAAAGGTAATCAACAAGTAATTTGTTGGTTTCCTAATGACGAGTCTGACGCTCGCGTTAGATGCGATGGGTGGCGATCATGGCCCCCACGTCACGGTGCCTGCAGCCTTGCGGGCACTAAAATCTCACTCTTCCCTTAAAATCATTTTAGTCGGCGATAAGACTGAAATTGATGTCTATCTGCGTCAAGCAGAACAACCGTTACTCTCACGTATTGAAGTCATTCACACCGATGAAGTGGTGAGTATGTCCGATAGACCCGTGCACGCTTTACGTACCCGCAAGAATAGTTCGATGCGCTTATCGATTGAACTGGTGCGAGATGGACGCGCTGCGGCGTGTGTGAGTGCGGGTAATACTGGTGCCTTGATGGCCATGGCCAAGGTGCTATTGAAGACCTTGCCCGGTGTAGACAGACCCGCGTTGGTCAGTTGTTTACCCTCGGTCACGCAAAAGCCAGTTTATTTATTGGACTTAGGTGCCAATATCTCCTGCGATTCAGAAACGCTTTTCCAATTTGCCGTGATGGGCTCTGTGTTGTGCGAGGCGGTGGATAAAAAATCCCGCCCTAAAGTTGCACTCCTTAATGTGGGCACAGAAGAAATCAAAGGCAACGATCAGGTTCAACAGGCGGCGCAAATACTGCAAAACACCGATCAGATTAATTACACCGGCTTTATCGAAGGTGATGAAATCTATTCGGGCAATGTGGATGTGATCGTTTGTGATGGTTTTGTGGGTAACATCACGCTCAAAACCTCTGAAGGCATTGCCAAGTTATTGGTTCATCAGTTAAAACGTGGCCTAACCCAAGGTTTCTTCGTGCGTTTTTTGGCAAAACTCATCGCCCCACGCATTCAGGCGGTCCTCAGCCAGATGAACCCCGACCACTATAATGGTGCAAGTCTGATAGGATTGCGCGGCATAGTTGTAAAGAGCCATGGAAATGCGGATGAAACTGCCTATTTACAAGCAATTAGTTTGGCAGTGACTGAAGCGCAACGTCGACTCCCCGAAATGATAAAAGATCGTTTGGAGTCGATTCTTTTAGATATAAATAACTGATTCCTCCTTATGCATACAAAAATTCTCGGAACTGGTAGTTATCTGCCAGTGCAGGTGCGTAGCAATCAAGATTTGGAAAAAATGGTGGAAACCAGTGACCAATGGATTGTTGAACGTACAGGTATTTCAGAGCGTCGCATAGCGGCGCAAGACGAAACTGTCTCAACTATGGGCTATCAGGCGGCATTAAATGCGCTCGAGATGGCCGGCATAGAAGCATCAGAGTTAGATATGATCATTTGTGGCACCACCAGTGCGGCAAATGCGTTCCCTGCGGCGGCCTGCGAAATTCAAGCCATGCTCGGCGTACATACCATCCCAGCCTTTGATATTGCGGCGGCTTGTTCAGGTTTTGTGTATGCCTTATCCGTGGCGGACCAATTCGTTAAAAATGGTACCGCGAAAAAAGTCCTCGTGATTGGCGCAGACGTATTATCCCGTCTGTGTGAGCCAGAAGACCGCACTACTATTATCCTATTTGGTGATGGTGCAGGGGCGGCGGTTATCGGCGCTTCCGATGAGCCAGGGATTATTTCAACCCATATTTATGCCGATGGTCGTCAAGGTGACTTGCTTAAATGCGCCTTCCCACCTCGTCAGGGGGAAACTTCTGAAGCAGTTGGTTTTATGACCATGAAAGGCAATGACGTCTTTAAAGTGGCGGTGACTCAGTTATCCCATGTAGTCACTGAAACATTACGCCTGAATAATATCGACAAGTCGGAAATCGACTGGTTGGTTCCCCATCAGGCTAACTTCCGCATTATTAATGCTACGGCAAAAAAGCTAGACATGAGCTTAGATAAAGTGGTGTTAACCCTTGCCAAACACGGTAATACCTCGGCGGCGTCGGTACCGATTGCCTTAGACGAAGCCGTGCGTGATGGCCGGATCCAACGTGGTCAGCTATTGCTGCTCGAAGCCTTCGGTGCCGGTTTTGCGTGGGGCAGTGCGCTCGTCCGTTTTTAACCGTATCTGGATACGACTAAATTCCTAACTATCGTTATCTTGGTTTGCTGTCCAAGATAACGGTTTAGTGTTCAATAAATTAAGTTCGCCATAGGTAATTTGATATGGAAAATGTAGCTTTTGTATTCCCAGGCCAAGGTTCACAGGCCCTAGGCATGCTAGCCGAGCTGGCTGGTGCACAGCCGATTGTGGGACAAACCTTTGCCGAAGCGAGTGAGGTGTTAGGGTATGATCTGTGGGCTTTAGTGCAAGACGGCCCCGTTGAAACCTTAAATGAAACCGATAAAACTCAGCCTGCTTTATTAGCGGCAAGTGTGGCCATTTGGCGCGCCTATGTTGCTTCTGGCAAGGCCATGCCTGCGATGTTAGCGGGCCACAGCTTGGGTGAATATTCTGCATTAGTTTGTGCTGGTGTCATCGACTTTAAAGATGCGATCAAACTGGTTGAGCTACGTGGTCAACTGATGCAGCAAGCCGTGCCAGCGGGTACTGGCGCCATGTACGCGATTATCGGTCTGGATAATGACGGCATTGCTAATGCGTGTATTGAAGCTGCCCAAGGCGAAGTGGTGAGCCCTGTTAACTTCAACAGCCCTGGCCAAGTGGTTATCGCCGGTCAAAAAGAGGCGGTTGAACGTGCAGCTGCGGCCTGTAAAGCGGCGGGCGCCAAAATGGCGGTTGCCTTACCTGTCAGCGTGCCATCACACTGCGCATTAATGAAACCTGCCGCTGATAAATTAGCCCTTGCGTTGAACGATTTGCAGTTTAATACGCCAAGCATCACAGTTATCAATAACGTAGATGTGGCATCACCCACTGCGGTTGCCGACATTAAAGATGCGCTGGTTCGTCAACTTTATTGCCCAGTGCGCTGGAGCGAAACCGTTGAATTAATGGCCGAAAAAGGCATTACCCAGTTAGTTGAGTGTGGCCCAGGTAAAGTATTGACAGGCCTTGCAAAACGCATTAATAAATCTCTTTCTGCCCAAGCAGTTAATGACGTTGCATCCCTTGCCGCGTTAACTGAATAAGGAGTTTGTATGAGTATCAATCTGAGTTTAGCGGGCAAAGTTGCCTTAGTGACAGGCGCGAGCCGTGGTATTGGCCGCGCGATTGCCGAAACCTTAGTCGAAGCCGGTGCGATTGTGGTAGGAACTGCCACAAGTGAGAAGGGCGCCGCAGCAATTCAAGAATATCTGGGTGACAAAGGTTTTGGTTTAGTGCTTAATGTTACCGATAGTCAATCCGTCACCGATTTATTCGATTCGATCAAAGAAAAAGCGGGTGATGTTGATATTCTAGTCAACAACGCGGGTATCACCCGTGATAACTTGCTGATGCGAATGAAAGATGATGAATGGAACGATATCATCGATACCAACCTGACATCATTGTTCAGACTATCAAAACCTGTGATGCGTACCATGATGAAAAAGCGCTTCGGCCGGATCATCAATATTGGTTCAGTGGTAGGCACTATGGGCAATGCAGGTCAAGTTAACTACTCGGCTGCAAAGGCTGGTTTGATCGGATTTACAAAATCTCTTGCAAGAGAGGTTGCATCTCGTCAAATTACAGTTAATGCTATCGCTCCTGGATTTATCCAGACCGATATGACTGATGAGCTGACCGAAGATCAGCAAAAAGCTATCATGTCTCAGGTTCCGATGGAACGATTAGGGCAAGCGCAAGAGATTGCTAATGCCGTACTCTTCTTGGCGTCGGATTCTGCCGCTTATATCACAGGCGAGACCTTGCATGTGAATGGCGGAATGTACATGGTTTAAGGGCGGATGGCAGGGATACTGTCGCAACTGAGTAGTGATCTGTATCAATTGGTCGCTAAATTTCGTGGTTAGACCACGAAAACTAAGCTTGCATTGTCAGCCAAATCTAATAAACTACTCGCAATCTTACGCAAGTGCGTAATTTGAATAGGAAAGAAAACTAATGAGCAACATCGAAGAACGTGTAAAGAAAATCATTGTAGAGCAACTGGGCGTTAAAGAAGAAGACGTTAAACCAGCGGCATCTTTCGTTGACGATCTGGGTGCAGATTCTCTGGACACTGTTGAGTTGGTTATGGCTCTGGAAGAAGAGTTTGATACCGAGATCCCTGATGAAGAAGCTGAAAAGATCACTACTGTTCAAGCAGCGATCGATTACGTTTCTAAGAATCAGTAATTCTGAATTCTAGAGAACAGGCGGCAAATATGCCGCCTGTTTTTGTTTTAGCCCCGCCCAATTCTGCAATAGTGCCATTCAATCGTCTCTGGAAGCTGTGTTGCATTTGTCCATGAGATGCTCGCCGCAGATTGGCGAAGACTCTTTATGATAGAAACACCGTTATCTGTCATAACCTTATCTATTTAGCATTAAAAGGTGACTGCCGTGTCTAAACGTCGTGTAGTGGTAACCGGTTTAGGGTTAGTAACTCCCGTGGGTAATACTGTCGATACTACTTGGAAGGCGCTGCTTTCGGGTAAGAGTGGTATTGCACCTATAACCAAATTTGATGCCAGCGAATTCACCACTCGTTTCAGTGGTTCTGTAAAAGATTTTGATGTTGAGCAGTACTTAACCAAGAAAGACGCCCGTAAAATGGACCTCTTTATTCAGTATGGTATGGCTGCTGGCATCCAAGCTATCCAAGACTCAGGTCTGGATATGAGCAAAGTAAATCCTGGCCGTGTCGGTACTGCTATCGGTGCGGGCATGGGCGGTATGTGGTTAATCGAACAAAACCACAGCGCGCTATTAAGCGGTGGCCCCCGTAAGATTTCGCCTTTCTTCGTGCCAAGCACCATCATCAATATGATTGCTGGCCATTTATCGATTATGTACGGCATGACAGGCCCTAACTTTGCCGTTACGACTGCTTGTACAACTGGTGTGCACAACATCGGTTTTGCGGCGCGCACCATCGCCTATGGCGACGCCGACGTGATGGTTGCTGGCGGCGCCGAAGATGTCACTTGTCCATTAGGCGTGGGTGGTTTTGGTGCGGCCAAAGCGCTGTCGACCCGTAACGATGACCCAACCGCAGCCAGCCGTCCATGGGATAAAGACCGTGATGGTTTTGTCATCGGCGATGGCGCGGGTGTGATGGTGATGGAAGAATACGAGCACGCTAAGGCGCGCGGCGCGACCATTTACGGTGAACTCGTCGGCTTTGGTATGAGCGGTGATGCGTTCCACATGACATCGCCACCAAGCGATGGTGCGGGCGCTGCTGCGGCTATGGTCAATGCGGTGAATGATGCCAAGCTGCCATTTGAGAAAATTGGCTATATCAATGCCCACGGCACTTCAACCCCTGCGGGCGATAAAGCCGAAGCGGCCGCGGTGAAATCTGTGTTTGGCGATCATGCCTACAATCTGCTGGTCAGCTCGACTAAGTCTATGACGGGTCACTTGCTGGGCGCTGCGGGTGCAGTAGAAGCGATTTTCACCCTGCTTGCACTGCGCGATCAAGCTGTACCACCGACCATCAACTTGGATAATCCTGACGAAGGCTGTGATTTAGACTTCGTGGCGCACACCGCACGCGATGTGAAGTTAGAGTACGCTCTATGTAACTCCTTCGGATTTGGTGGCACTAACGGCTCATTGCTGTTCAAGAAAGTTTAAACAGCGGTTAGCTCGATAAGAAATGCGCCTATTGGCGCATTTTTTTATGCTCGAATTGTGCCGAGTATCACTTTCTAACGTGCTGATATCCAAATAGTTAACCTTTGTTCATCAAGCTTGTTTAATCCAGCTTGCCGCCGATAATGACAGGCATATACCGCTTAAAAGGAAGCTTGTCATGTTAAACCCTCTGGTGATCCCGCTTGTGCCAATCGTTGGCGCCGTAACCGCAAATTTGACCGAACTTATCCGTGGTGAATCTAAAGTTTGGCATCCCAATATGGATATCGGCATGAAGACCTTCACCTTTGCCATTGCCGCATATGTGCTGGTGTGGTTTGCGTTGTTGGTGACTGCCATCAGTGTCGGTGGCAGCAATCATATGTCATCGGGATTTGAAGTGATTGGGCTGTTTTTGGCGGGGTTGGGTATTTACACTTATGGTAAAGGCACTCGCTTTGTTAGCAGTCAATTACAGCTGTGGTTGTATCGCCTAGCATTACCAGGATTATTGCTCTCCTGCGGGCTGATAAGCTACTTTGGCTAAATCGGTTCTCTTCACAGGGACAATCGCATTTATCTTTACGCTATTGCGCATTTCTATCGTAAACTCAACTTATTGCAAAATCATTGAGCCACAGAGGCTGAATAAGTTGAGGTTATATGGCTGGTATCGATAGACAAATTACCCTGAGATTTTTGTCTGAGCCTGCGGATGTGAATTTTGGTGGTAAGGTTCACGGCGGCGCTGTGATGAAATGGATTGACCTTGCAGCCTATGCCTGCGCCGCAGGTTGGAGTGGTAAATATTGCATTACCGCCTATGCGGGGGGAATTCGATTTGTACAGCCGATCCTCGTGGGCAATATTGTCGAAGTCAGTGCCAAGGTGATTTATACTGGCAAGACCTCGATGCATATCGGTATTGATGTGCGGGCAGGGGATCCTAAGGTCTCTGAGCGCCATCTCACGACTCACTGTATCGTTATCATGGTGGCCGTGGATGAAAACGGACAACCGACACCTGTGCCTGAATGGGTTCCGCAGACTGAGCATGATATTCACCTGCGTGATTCTGCGCTGCGTTTAATGGAGATGCGCAAGAAAATTGGCGCCGAAATGGAAGCCCACGTGCAAAAGTGATTTAGGCTTGTGAAATAAAACCAAGGCGCCGGTGTGCGCCTTTGTTGTTTCTGTCGAACACTGCGTTTGCTGCCGAGGGCATTTTTACTCTGACGCTTGCCTAAGCGAGTGCTACACTGCCGCCAGCGTTTTGCTGCCGATTGACCCTGTAAGTTGAAACACTTGCTCGCATTTTTTTAGTTTAGGTCGGGTCTTTCTCGGAGTAACATAAGCGCGCGTTCTGCGTGTCGTTAGTCCATTTTGTCAATTCAGTATTGTCAATCTAGCGGTGTTAATGAACGCAGTAAAATGTGTGGTGTAAAACGTTTCACCTTGTTTATCAATCAAAGGAATTCCTCATGGCAAAAGTCGCATTTATTGGTTTAGGCGTAATGGGTTACCCCATGGCAAGACACTTACTCAACAAGGGCCATGAGGTTACTGTGTATAACCGCACTTTTGCCAAGGCACAAACTTGGGTTGAGAACTACGGCGGTCGTTGTTGCCCAACGCCCAAAGAGGCGGCTATCGGCCAAGAGATTGTGTTTACCTGCGTAGGCAACGATAACGACTTGCGTGAAGTGGTATTAGGCAATGATGGCGTGATCCATGGTATGGCTCAAGGTACTGTACTGATTGACCATACGACTGCTTCTGCCGATGTGGCCCGTGAATTACATAAAGTGCTGGCCGAAAAAGGCATCGATTTTCTCGATGCGCCTGTATCGGGGGGCCAAGCTGGCGCCGAAAATGGCGTGCTGACCGTGATGGTCGGGGGCGATCAAGCCGTGTTCGAGCGTGTTAAGCCCGTTATGGAGGCGTTTGCGCGCTGCGCCGAGCGTTTAGGTGAGGTAGGAGCAGGTCAACTCACTAAGATGGTTAACCAAATTTGTATCGCAGGTGTGGTACAAGGCCTTGCCGAAGCCCTGCAATTTGCCCGTAAGGCAGGTCTTGACGGTGAAAAAGTGGTTGAAGTGATCAGTAAAGGCGCGGCGCAAAGCTGGCAGATGGAAAATCGCTACAAAACCATGTGGGGCCAAAGCTATGATTTTGGTTTTGCCGTCGATTGGATGCGTAAGGATTTAGGCATTGCCCTAGAAGAAGCTCGCCGCAATGGCTCGCACTTACCCTTAACCGCATTAGTGGATCAGTTTTATTCTGAAGTTCAAGCCATGGGCGGTAATCGTTGGGACACCTCAAGCTTGTTAGCGCGTTTTGAGAAAAACACTAAGTAGGCGGTGATTGCCAAACTGATGGCCATCGTGAATTTGATGGCATTAAAAAGCCCAGTCATGCACTGGGCTTTTTACATTGATGGGATATCGACAAAGACGGATTAGTCTGCCCAACGAATATGGGTTACTAAACTGTGACTCTCGCCGGGAGCCAGCGTTAATTTATCTTCAAGCACATTGGCGGCTTCTAAACACACCATGGTCAGATAGTCATCGTCATTAAAGCGGGCAAGGCGAGTCGATTTTTCAATCCAAGGGTTCCACAGCACGGCAGAGCGGCTATTTTCGCGGCTCACCTCAATCACACCTTGGGGCGTATGTAAGTGTTGTACTGGGCCTAGGTTGGTGTAAACGCGGTCGGTTTCTCGGTCGAATAGCACGTCGTCCGTCGTTTGTGGGTAAGGCCCTTCGGCAAACTCAATATATTGAGCACCGCTAAAACCAGTCGCTTTAAGCTGGTGGATATCTTCAATTGGAAAATAGCTGTGTAGTGCTTGGGTGAGCGTAACGGGCACATCGCCGAGGTTAGTGTTAACTAAGCTGATACTCAAGGTTTCACCTAAGGTAAAGAGGACGTTGACTTGGGTATGGTGCGGCCAAAAGATTTTATCTTCTTCGCCGATCGTTAAGCTGAAACGTAAATCCACCAATTGATTACGCATCTCAACTGACTCGAGTGTCCAAATTCGGGTACGGGCAAAACCATGTTGTGGAAAATTAGCTTGATTGCTCATGCCAAACCAAGGCCAGCAGACGGGCACGCCACCACGGATCCCATTACCGGGTTGATAGTCATCCGCCGAAGACACCCATAACAAGGGCGGCTTACCTACGGGTTGAAAATGATCGATTTGCGCGCCCTGTAAAAAAATCCTTGCTTGGCATAACGCAGTGTTCACTTCGACATAATCGAGCCCATTTGCGTGTTTTTTGGTGGTAACAGAACCCATAGTAACAATATCCTCAACCTGATGACGTATCAGCAATACAGACACTTAGCTTACAAACTTTTGCACTTGAGCATAAGCCTTTGTTGCGATCAATTTACGGTTTCGCTGTTCGATTGTGTAAACAAAAGTCATTGTGCCAAGGTCCAGATGCTTCCTTTTTCAACAGATTTAGCTAAAGTGGTCAGAGCACTTAGTTCATTGCCATAAAACAAGAAAGGGAAGCGATTATGCCAGTCTATCAAGCACCACTACGTGACTATCAATTTATCCTCGATGAAATGTTGCATATTTATCAGCAAGATGCTCTTAAAGGCTTCGATGAAATCGACCCTGATCTGGTCGATGCCATCCTACAAGGTATGGCGGATTTTAGTACTGAGGTGATGTTGCCGTTAAATAGCGTAGGGGACGTGCAGGGCTGCAAACTCGTGGATGGCAAAGTGGTTACCCCCGAAGGTTTTGCCGACGCCTATCAGCAGTTTGTCGACAATGGCTGGCCAACACTGACCTGCGATCCCGCCTATGGCGGCCAAGGGTTACCCGAAGTGGTCGGTATTTTCGCCACCGAGATGCAAACCTCGACCAACATGGCCTTTGCCATGTATCCCGGCCTTACCCATGGCGCCTATGCGGCCATTCATGCCCACGGCAGTGAGGCGCTGAAACAAAAGTATTTAGCCAAATTAGTGAGTGGTGAATGGACTGGCACCATGAACCTAACCGAATCCCATGCAGGAACTGACTTAGCACTGCTGCGTACTAAGGCCGTTCCCGCGGCGGACGGCTACTTTGCCATCACTGGCGAGAAGATTTTTATCTCCTCGGGCGACCATCAATTTACCGATAACATAGTGCACTTGGTGCTAGCTCGCTTACCCGATGCCCCCGAAGGTGTGAAGGGGATTTCGCTGTTTTCCGTGCCCAAAGTGTTGGTGAACAGTGATGGCAGTTTAGGTGAGGCGAACAGCCTCTATGCCAGCGGCCTCGAGCACAAAATGGGGATCCATGGTAATTCAACCTGCGTGATGGTATTCGAGGGGGCACTCGGTGAGTTAGTCGGCGAACCCCATCAAGGGCTGCGCGCCATGTTTACCATGATGAACCAAGCACGCCTTGGTGTCGGGATGCAGGGATTAGGCGTGTCCGAAATCGCCTATCAAAATGCCTTGGCCTACGCCAAAGACAGATTGCAGAGCCGCGCCATCAGTGGGGCTAAAGCGCCCGAAAAAGCCGCCGATCCGATTTTGGTTCACGGTGATGTGCGTCGAATGTTGTTATCGCAAAAAGCCTTTAATGAAGGTGCTCGGGCACTCGTTGGTCAGCAGGCGCTGTGGCTCGATGAGGCAGAGCGCCATAGCGATCCTGCCAAGGCTAAAGTGGCCGCCCAGTTAGCGGCGTTATTTACACCTGTGGTGAAAGGCTTTATCACAAATCGTGGCTTTAATGCCTGTGTGGATGCCCAGCAAGTGTTTGGCGGCCATGGCTATATCCACGAGTGGGGTATGGAGCAGTTTGTGCGTGATAGCCGCATCGCTTTGATTTATGAAGGCACTAATGGCATTCAGGCGCTCGATTTAGTTGGGCGTAAGCTGCTGAGCGATCGCGGCGCTGCCATGCAGCAATGGTCTGCGTTAGTGACTGAGTTTATTCAATCACAGGGCAAAGATCCGCAAATGCAGCCCTATATCAGCGGGCTAATGGATTGCGCCACCGATTTACAAAAGGCGAGCGGTTATTTAGCGACCCATGCAGCCAGCAATCCCGACATTATTGGCGCGGCATCGATGGCGTATCTCGAGTTATTTGGCATTACTGCCCTTGCCTGGATGTGGGCGCGTATGGCGAAGATTGCCCTGACAGCGCTCGAAAATGGCACGCAAGATGCCGACTTTTACCAAGCTAAACTGAAAACGGCGGACTTTTATATGGCGTATTGGGCCGTGCAGAGCCGCAGTCTGCGTAAACAGTTGGAGCAGGCGAGTGAGATGTTAACCACGCTCGATGAGGCGATTTTTTAAGTTTACCTTCAAAGTGTTACAACTAGTCAAAGCCAGCAGCGTGATGCTGGCTTTTTTATTAAGATGGCTTTCATTCAGCGCCATTCAGTAAGAGCGATGCACTAAGATCCAGATACTAAGAACTATGCACTAAGAGCCATGCAGCTATATCCATACATAAAGAGTGGACTCTCTTTACAATTGTTACAAACCCCGACCGATGTAAATTTAAATGAGAATTATTGTCATCTAATAATCAAACTTTATAATGACGGCACATTTTAGATGACATGGGTAAACCACAGGTTTGCTCAAGGTTGGGGGACTTTGTGAAATCACGTTTTGCCTATTCAATACTAACGCTTGCCCTGATGCCGCATTTGGTCTTTGCGGCTGCGCCTAACGCGGGTCAACCCGAGCAAGAAAGTGCTTCAACGGCACAAGCCGCTACGCAATCAAGCTCGCAGGCCGAAGTACAAGCCGAGACTAAGGCGCCAGAGCGAATTGTCGTGCGTGGTCGCGCCATGCAAATGTATGTCGATAAAGAGACGGAAATTGGCACTAAAACGGCAATCAATGTGATGGAGCTGCCGCAGTCAGTACAAGTGCTGACCGAGCAACTGATTGACGATCAAGCCGCCCGTAATATTACTGACTTATACCGCTCCATTGCGGGTGTCAGTGAATTTAGCTATTCCGGCGTGACCTTTCGTGGCTTTCGCGACGATGCCAACGTGTTTTACGATGGCGTGCGTGGCGACCCGTATTCGGGATTCTCGGTGCCACAACTGTTCAACGTGCAGCGGGTTGAGGTATTAAAAGGCCCTGCATCGGCTCTCTATGGCGGTGGCGAACCCGGCGGCATGATTAACTATGTGACGAAAAAACCGACCTTTGTCGAGCGTAAAGATCTCACCCTAAGCACGGGCAGCTACGACATGATGGGCGGCTCGCTGGATTTCACCGGCGGCTTAACCGAGGATTTAGCCTATCGATTGGGAGGCTATTATCAACAGGAAGATAGCTTTCGTAACAATGCCGATAGTTTAAACGCCGAAGTGACTGGTGGCTTACTGTATGAAATCAGTGACGATACTAAGCTGACCACCACATTCGATCTGATAAGACAGGATTTGGGCGGTAATCGGTTACGTGGTGTACCCGTGGATGATGCGGGGAATTTCCTCGTTGACCCTTCCTACAATGCCAACGAGAAAAGCGACTTCCAGAAAATGGATGCCTCGGTGCTGCAAGCGATTCTCGATCATCAATTTAGTGATGATTTTTCGGTAAAAACTCAAATTCGTTATCTGAATAATGAATCCGATCAGCAATATCACGAATCCCGTGGTTGGGTCGATGTGAACGGTGATGGTAAGGCAAACAGCGCAGATGGCACCATCAAACGTGAATATCGTGTCCAATCCCGTGCCAATGACGAAATCAGTTTAACCAATGATTTTGTCTATCGTTTTAATGCCTTAGGTTTTGAGCATGAGTTCCTGTTTGGTGGAGATTATCACTATGTCGAAACCGAATACCATTACAAGTTGGCGACCAGCAAGGAAGGCGTGGGTAATCTCAATATCTTTGAGCTGAATTACGGAGAAACTAATCCGAGTGCTTACCAATTAAAAGACATGGATACCGACGGTACTCGCTCCAACCGTTTTGGCCTATATCTGCAAGAACATCTGCATTTCAACGAGCAGTGGTCTTTAATTGCGGGTCTACGCTTTAGCCAGTTTGATGATTACGATAAAAAGACCGGATTCTCCTTTAGCGATAATGCTATTACCCCAAGGGCTGGGCTGAATTATCGTCCAATCGAATCTATGTCTTTCTATTTGAACTACTCAGAGAGCTTTAATCCGGCATCATTGTCGGATCAAGAGAGCATTAAAAGTGACGGCGCACTCGATCCCGAAACTGGTAATCAAATAGAGCTTGGGATGAAAAACGAGTGGCTCGATGGCCAGTTTATGACCACGCTTGCACTTTATCGCATTGAAAAACAAAATGTTGCTCAGGCAAACCCTTTAGATACCGGGGATGACGATGGTATTCCTAACTTGGTTAATTTAGGTGAAGTACGCAGCCAAGGGGTGGAATGGACGCTGGTGGGGGATCTCACTGATAACCTTACCGTGACGGCCAACTATGCCTATAACGATACCGAAGTGATTAAAGGCGTGACCAACGACAGTTTGACCAACACCTTTGGCGACGGCAAACACTTTGCCAATGCGCCGCGTCATCAAGCAGGTTTATGGACGCGTTACGATATTCAAGCGATTGATTCGGCCATTGCTTTTGGGATGGACTATGTGGGCGAGCAATTTAGCCTCAATGGTCAAACGGTGAAACCCCATACAGTGTTTGATATGAGCTGGACAACCCAATGGGATCAAACCCAAGTGCGCGTAAATCTGAAGAATATCTTCGACAAGGAATATGCCGTTAGCGGATTTAGTGAGCGCAATGGCCATTTCCCCGGTGAGCCACGCAATGTCACCTTGGAGTTGACCCATAAGTTCTAGGGTAAAGCTTCCAACTATAATCTATGCCCGCGTGATGATTCGCGGGCATAGATTGATTGTGCAACAGATTGTATATAAATATAAATTCCGTTATGCCTTTTAATGTGCATGCGTGTTTTAGCATTGCTGCTAACCATGCCATGATCCGCATGAAACGCTTCTCATATTTTATTTATCGATTACAACGATAGATTCTATCCGTTTTTGACTGTGACAATCTTTGTTTAGACTGAGCTTATCTATTCTCCATTGCGTCTTTGTTGCGATAAGGTCAGTTATGCCGCCGATTAGCCATTTATCTTCTGCCTCTCAATCTGTTACCGCGCCGAAAGTAGCGTTAATTGCAGAAGGCGGTGGCCAGCGCGGCATTTTTACCGCAGGCGTACTCGATGCTTGGCTCGAGGCGGAATTCGACCCCTTCGATTTATTGATTGGTACCTCAGCAGGCTCACAAAACTTGACCAGTTTTTTAGCCAGACAAAAGGGTTACGCCAAAAAACTCATCCGAGGGCTAACACGGCATAAACGCTTTTATCAGTTAGGGCGTGGTTTGATTGGTGCCAATGTGATCGATCTCGACTGGTATTTCGAGCAGACTCAGCGTGGCAGTTTTAAGCTGGATCTAGCTGCGGCGAGTCAATCCCTCAATGGCCGAGAACTCCTTATCACCACCACGCGAGTCTCTGACCGCCAAGGGTATTTCTTGAGTCCAACCAGTCATGAGCACTGGCGTGAACTACTCAAAGCCTCTAGCGCCTTGCCTTTTTTATATAAACAGGGGGTGAAGTTAACGCCTTGGTTAGGGATTGGATCTGCTAATCATAGCGATGCGACACTCGAGCCCGAGCAAGACTTTTACCTAGATGGCGGCTTAGCGGCCCCGCTGCCCGTGCGTGAGGCGTATAAACGGGGTGCCCGCAAAATTGTGGTGGTCAGGACGGTCAATGAGGACTTTCAAGCTCAATCGGCTTGGGTACATAAGCTTAAATCGTGGATCTGTGTCTCTGGTTTTTGCCCTAAGACCATTGATTACCTAGTGCAGCATGAAGAGGCCTATCAAGCCGAGTTAGATTTTATTGCCAATCCTCCCGATGATGTTGAAATTGTGCAGATATTTGCGAAGGCGCCATTACAGAGCAAGCTGTTAGGCAGCACAGATGCGGATTTACGCATTGATTACCAGCAAGGGATAAAGGCGGGGAAGGCGTTTCTTGCAACGTCTTCTTGGCAAATTGCCAAGGCTAACGATGCGACGCCCGTTGCACCGTTGGCGATATCGGCCTAGGTTATTTGTTCGATCTCAAGGTGATATTTCAAAGCAGCATTTATGTTTGGCGCCATGTGGTCAAGCTAAATCCAAGTCTTAAAGAGTTAGATAGTTAAAGATAAAAGCCACCTAAGGGTGGCTTTTATCTTGATGACATGCGTTAGCGATTAATAACTGGCAGCATGCACTGAGCGTACGGCACGGCCCGATGGGTCGATAATGCCACGTAAGCTTTCATCCCATGCCAGTGCTTCTGGAGTAGAGCAGGCGACTGACTTGCCACCGGGCACGGTTTCGGCCGCGCTAGCTAAGGGATAATGTTCCTCAAAGAAGCAACGGTAGAAATAGGCTTCCTTGGTTTCTGGCGTGTTGTACGGGAAGCGGAACTTCGCATTGGCTAGTTGCAAGTCGTCTACTTGCTCTGCGGCATGGGCCTTTAAACCATCGATCCAAGAGTAACCCACGCCATCGCTGAATTGCTCCTTTTGACGCCAAGCGACTTCTTTTGGCAATTTATGCTCAAAGGCTTGGCGCAGAATGTGTTTCTCAATCCGGCCATCCTTAGACATTTTTGCCTCAGGGTTGATACGCATCGCCACATCCATAAATTCCTTATCGAGGAAAGGTACGCGGGCTTCGAGTCCCCACGCCGCCATGGCTTTGTTGGCGCGCAGGCAATCGAACAGATGCAGTTTATCCAGTTTACGCACGAGTTCCTCATGGAAGGCCTGCGCGTTTGGTGCCTTATGGAAGTACAAGTAACCGCCAAAGAGTTCATCGGCACCTTCACCCGATAACACCATTTTGATCCCCATCGCCTTGATTTTACGCGCCATCAGGTACATAGGTGTCGCGGCACGAATGGTGGTCACATCATAGGTTTCTAGGTGGTAGATGACCTCTTTAATCGCATCTAAACCCTCTTGGAAGGTAAAGTTGATCTCGTGGTGAATGGTACCAATCGCATCGGCAACCTTTTTAGCGGCGGCTAAATCGGGTGCGCCCTTTAAACCCACGGCAAAGGAGTGTAGCTGTGGCCACCAAGCGCCACTTTGATCGTCATCTTCGATACGGCGCTTGGCAAAGGTTTGGGTAATCGCCGAGATCACCGATGAATCTAAACCGCCAGATAACAACACGCCGTAGGGCACGTCGGACATCAATTGGCGCTTAACTGCGGCTTCGAGGGCATCACGTAATTCTTCTTGGCTGGCGCCGTTATCTTTCACCGCATCAAAGCTCTGCCAATCGCGAGTGTAGTATTGCACTGGCTCACCTGTGGTTGAGTACAGATATTGCCCTGGCTGGAATTCGGCCACAGTTTTACAGACGGGCATCAGCGCCTTCATTTCGGAGGCAACGTAGAAGTTACCCGCCGCATCACGCCCAGTGTACAGTGGGATGATGCCCATATGATCGCGGCCAATAAGGTAGGCGTCTTTGGCTTTATCGTAGAGTACGAAGGCGAAAATACCGTTTAATTTATCAAGAAATTCAGTGCCATATTCCTGATATAGCGCCAAGATCACTTCGCAGTCAGAGTTGGTTTGATAACTGTATTTATCGCCGAGTTGGGCTTTGAGTTCTTTATGGTTGTAGATCTCACCGTTGACCGCAAGGATAAGGCTGCCGTCTTCGGTTAACAGTGGCTGCGCACCGTGTTCAATATCGACAATCGCCAAGCGCTCATGGGCCAAAATCGCTTTATCGCTGGCGTAAATGCCTGACCAATCGGGGCCGCGATGGCGCATCAGTTTGGACATTTCCAGTGCCACTTGGCGCAGCTCTTTCGCATCGGATTGAATATCTAAAATTGAAAAAATCGAACACATAATGCAACTCCTAAACCGCTGTATTTCATTTGAGGATGTCTCAATTGAGTATCAATGTGCCAGCGATTTGGGATTTTGCCAAATATTATTTTTGATGATTCGTTCGGTTTTAGGTGTTTTTGATGAGTTTATTTTATCTTTAAAATGCTTTTGATTGGTTTTTATTTAATTTATTTCGTATTTTTATGAATAAAGTGTTTTTGTTCGTTGGTTGCAAAGCGGGATATTGGCAAATGCGTAATGTTGACTCAAGAAAATCCGTTTTTGGAAAAATCATCATAAATGTGAGCAAGATAGTGATCCAAGCGCAAATATTGCTGATTTAATAACCAGTTTGTCGTCGGTAATTGCGCGTGTTGCTACAGTCAAGGTCAAACTATGAGTCTAAAGTGGGGCGGGGCGGCTCATAAAATAATAAGGCACCTCTCAAGGTGCCTTATGGGATTTTTCAGCGAGGAATCGTTTTCAAGTGCTTACTTTGCGGCCGTGGCAAGTTCCGTTTTGGCAGGACGCAGGCTGTTAAACTCAGTGCCTTGATAATAGCCAGGCCAATCTTGGCTGTTACCTAAGCTGCGAGTCACTTGATAGTAAACTTCAAGATCTTGAATCGCACCACTCAGATCCCAGTCTTCATGGTATTCGTCGCAGACATTGTGGTAGCAGCCCTTCATGGTCGCCTGCATCTGAGTCTTATAGCTTGCTGTTGCGGCATCTATGGGGTCGCTTCCGCCACCGGCAAAGACCGCAGGCACGCCAAGTTTGGCAAAGCTGAAGTGATCAGAGCGGAAGAAACCGCCCGATGCAGGATTCTTTTCACCTAAAGCAATACGGTTTTGCTGTTTGGCGGCATCGACTAAGTAGTTTTCAAGCTCGGACTTACCTTTACCGACGATAGTGAAGTCCTTGGTTTTTCCATAGATATTGGTGCTATCTAAGTTGAGTACCGCCACTGTTTTATCAATGGGGTAGATAGGGTTGGCAGCGTAATAGCGTGATCCGAGTAAACCTTGCTCTTCACCCGTCGTCGCGATAAAGGTCACCGAGCGAGCTAAGCCGTGGCCCTGTTTGGCGTTATCGGCCAGTTGTCTGGCGATTTCTAAAATGCCCGCAATGCCCGATGCGTTATCCATGGCACCGTTGTAAATTTTATCGCCTTCTTTACTGTCATCTTTGCCAATGTGGTCCCAGTGGCCCGTAAACAGGATTTGCTCATCGGCTTGCTGAGTGCCGGGAAGGGTGGCGACAACGTTATAGCTGTTGGCGTATTCGGCTTTGTTTTTAAAGGCGATGTTGGCCGTTTGCTCAAGGGGTAAGTTAATCGGACTATCGGCGGCGCGCGCCATCAGCGTTGGTAGGGATAAACCCGCTTTTTCAAATAATTGTGTAGCAGCATCTAAGGTTAACCAGCCTTCGACTTGCACGCGGCTGTCTTGCTCGGCTTTGCTGAGGACTAAATCTTGCTGCGCGCCAGTCCAGCTATTTTCAACCACGGACCAAGGATAGGACGCAGGCTCAGTATCGTGAATGATCAATGCACCGAGCGCGCCTTGGCGGCTCGCTTCCTCAAATTTGTAACTCCAGCGACCATAGTAGGTCATGGCTTTACCGTTAAACTTACCTGAGTCAGGGCGGGCAAAACCGGGATCGTTCACAAGGATCACCGCAATTTTCCCTTTCATATCCACATCTTGGTAATCGTTCCAGCCATATTCGGGCGCATTCACACCATAGCCAACAAACACTAAGGGCGCGTTCTCGATATTCACGCCGCCGTTATCGTGGCGACTATTTAAGACGATATCTTTGCGAAAGGTTAACGGCAATCCTGCCAAGCTGATTTGCTGCGCCTCGTCGGCGGTATAACTCACCATAGGTACAGGCTGTAAAAAGCTGCCTTGATAGGCGCCTTTGAGTCCCATCTCGGCAAAGGCTTTTGACAGATAGTCTAAGGTGAGCTTTTCACCGTGGGTGGTGGGGGCGCGGCCTTCAAATTCATCGGAGGAAAGGTTTTTAATATCGTCTCTAAAGCGTGCTTCATTCATTTGCACGGGTTTCAGGGCTGCACTGCTGTTGGCATCGGGCTGGGCCGAATTAGGGCTGCAGGCGCTGAGCATGGCTAGCGCGCAGACAGGATACAAACGTCGCATAGGTTAATCCTACTGTTGTTTTTAGGGCGTATTTCACGCATATATCAAAGGGGTATGTCGCGCCTTATCATGAAGCAAGCGCTTATGGGGGACAAGGGAGAGCTAAGGGGAAAAATGTTACTTAATGTTGCTTTACCGTATCGAGTCTGTTGTGGTTCTCAGCACGCTAAGGTGCTGAGAATCGGGCGATTTAAGGATTAAACTACATCAATATCGCCGGCGCAGGCGAATACATGATTGGGGCGGAAAGGCTCTTTATCGATATCTTCAAGCTTGCTCACGCCGCTGGTGACCAGGATGGTCTCAAGCCCCGCTTGAAACCCCGCAAGAATATCGGTGCGCATATTGTCGCCAATGATCACGGTATTTTCGGAATGGCCGTCGATATGGTTGAGCGCCGAGCGGATAATCCACGAGCTGGGCTTGCCCACATAAAAGGGCTTTTTGCCAGTAATCCGCTCTATCGGTGAACACAGTGCGCCGCAGGCCGGACTGTAAGCGGGGCCGTGAGTGTCGGGATTGGTGGCGATAAAACGGGCGCCGCGGGCGACGAATCCAGCGGCCTTATGGATCATATCCCAGTTATAGGAGCGGGTTTCACCGACAATCACGAAGTCGGGATTAATGTCAGTAATGGTAAAGCCAGCCTTGTAGAGCTCATGGGTGAGGGCGCCTTCGCCAATCACAAAGGCTTTACTGCCTTCCTGATGCTTTAAAAAGTCGGCGGTGGCCATGGCCGAGGTGTAAAAACATTCTTCTGGTACGTCTATCCCGGCGGCGCTGAGGCGGTTTTGCAGATCTTTACCCGTTTGTACTGGGTAATTGGTCAGAATAACGAGGGGATTGCCTTGGTCGAGAACGCGGTGGATAAATTTATCACTGCCGGGGATCAGTTTATTGTCGTGCAGGAGTACACCATCGATATCGCAGATAATATTTTTCATCTAATAGTCTCTTGTATGCCGAACAAAATCACTTTTCGTTAGCTTATCTAATGCCACATTAGGCGAGAAAACAATGATTTTGTATGACAAGACGAAAAAAAAGAGACCCTTAAGGTCTCTTTTTTTTTCGCGAGGCAATGTTTAATCGGGGGCGTAGCCGTTAGGTCCGATTAAGGTGCCATCGAGATAGGCTTGGCCGTCCTGCATCTTGAGGCGCTGATGGCTGAACCATTTCACCACTAAAGGATAAATCGCATGCTCTTGCTCATGGACACGAGCGGCGAGCATCTCAGCGGTATCATCCTCATAAACAGGGACTTTTGCCTGTAAAATCACTGGGCCTGCATCCAGCTCTGGGGTGACAAAATGCACACTGGCGCCATGTTCAGTGTCTTTTGCATCAATGGCGCGCTGGTGGGTGTTTAATCCGGTATATTTAGGCAGCAATGAAGGGTGGATATTGATCATGCGTCCTAAGTAACGATTCACAAAATCGTTGGTAAGAATACGCATAAATCCAGCCAACACGATCAAATCGGGTTGGTACTTTTCAATCGTTGCCATTAACCGTGCATCGTAATCAGAGCGAGATTCACCTGAATGAGCAATCACGCAGCTGGTATCAATTTCACTATGATGGGCGCGAATTAAACCGTAGGCATCGGGTTTATTACTGATCACTCCGACAACTTCGGCCTGCAGATTATCGTCACAACCGTCGATAACGGCTTGCAGGTTACTGCCATTTCCGGAAATTAATACAACTACACGACAGCTTTGGGGCATTACAGGATCTCCACTTGCTCTTCATTGCCTTCGCGAGCAGCGATAGCACCGATTAGCCAAGCTTGTTCGCCTTCGGCGGCGAGCAGTGCCAGTGCGGCATCAACTTTATCGGCTGGCAGCGCAACGATCATGCCGACACCACAGTTAAAGGTGCGGTACATTTCATATTCTGCAATGTTACCGTTTTCCATTAACCAATTGAAAACGACAGGCCATTGCCATGAATCACCTTGGATAACGGCTTTGCAGTTTTCAGGCAGAACGCGGGGGATGTTTTCCCAGAAACCGCCGCCAGTGATGTGCGCCATTGCGTGCACGTCCGATGCTTCGATCAGCTTGAGCAATGATTTAACGTAAATTTTGGTTGGTTCTAACAGATGTTGGATCAATGGCTTGCCATTGAGGTCCTGTTGAGGATCCGCGTGGCTGACTTCTAATACTTTACGAACTAATGAATAGCCATTTGAATGAGGACCGCTTGAGGCTAAGGCGATTAAGGCGTCACCCGCAGCCACTTTACTCCCGTCAATGATGTCGGCCTTTTCAACCACGCCCACACAGAAACCTGCGAGGTCGTAATCTTCGCCTTCATACATGCCTGGCATTTCAGCGGTTTCGCCGCCGATTAACGCACAACCAGATTGGAAACAACCTTCGCCGATGCCGTTAACAACAGAGGTTGCTGTTTCTACATCGAGCTTGCCTGTTGCGTAGTAATCGAGGAAAAACAATGGCTCAGCGCCTTGAACGATCAAGTCGTTCACACACATGGCCACTAAGTCGATACCGACTGTGTCGTGTTTTTTGTAATCGATAGCTAAACGCAATTTAGTACCAACACCGTCGGTGCCTGACACTAAAACAGGTTGCTTGTATTTAGTGGGTAATTCACACAATGCGCCAAAACCACCTAAGTTGCCCATTACCTCTGGACGACGGGTACGTTTAACAGCCGCTTTAATGTTACTTACCAGTGCATTACCAGCATCAATATCAACGCCAGCGTCTTTATAGCTCAGTGGGGTAGGAGTGCTCACGGAGGATCCTCTCGGGTACATCGTTATTGGATTTTTATGCGGCGGTATTCTACCAGCTTGTGCTAGGGGTCGAAAGCCATGATTTGGATTTATCGACTTGCGGGGAGTATTTTTAGCTTCACAGGGGGATATTTCACATTTTCTATCCTGCGATTGGTCATAAAATAGTAGATGAATGGGCGTATCTTAAGCGATAGGCAATAATTCTTGGGATATTGCTCACGATTAGCTCGAATGGCAAAACTTTATGTTTTACCCAATAAACAAATCATCTAAAATCTGAAAAATTTGCCTAAGATATTTCGCGAACAACAGTAGGAGAGAAAAATGAAAGTTGTCGAGGTTAAACACCCGTTAGTGCGTCACAAAATCGGCCTGATGCGTGAAGGTGACATTAGCACTAAACGTTTCCGTGAGCTAGCCGCCGAAGTGGGCAGCTTGTTAACCTATGAAGCTACCGCAGATTTCGAAACCGAAACTGTTACGATTGAAGGCTGGAATGGTCCAGTGGATGTGGATCAGATCAAGGGCAAAAAAGTGACTGTTGTGCCAATCCTGCGTGCGGGTTTAGGCATGATGGACGGTGTGCTTGAGCATATTCCGAGTGCGCGTATTTCGGTTGTGGGTATTTACCGCGACGAAGAAACCTTAGAGCCAGTGCCATATTTTGAAAAGCTGGCCAGCGATATGAATGAGCGTATCGCGCTGATTGTTGACCCTATGCTGGCAACCGGCGGCTCTATGATTGCGACGATCGATCTGCTGAAAAAACGCGGTTGTACGTCGATTAAAGCCTTAGTGTTAGTTGCCGCGCCTGAAGGGATTAAAGCCCTTGAAGCAGCTCACCCAGATGTAGAGCTGTATACCGCCGCTATCGACAGATGCTTAAACGAGAAGGGCTACATTCTGCCTGGTTTAGGCGATGCCGGTGATAAAATCTTCGGTACTAAATAAAAACGAGATGACTTAGCCGTCATTAAGATTCGATAGGGGGAGCTTAGGCTCCCTTTTTGTTTTTGGCGTTCGCAATACAATATTCATCGCCCCTTCCCAGTGCTTGAACTAGAGTTAACAATAAGATTTATTTCAATTTAATACTTGAACAATACAAATGTTCGTTATATTCAATTCATTTTAAGTAAGATGATCGCAGGGATTATGATTAGTACAAAACTCAGTTGGGCACTGGTTCGTCAATCCTGTTCACTGGCAACATTGATATTTGTTGTCCTGCTGCTGATCCTCTTACCCTTCAAAATTGATAAGGAACATAAGGCCTTCGTTCATTTCCTGAGGGCAAAACATACTGTGCCAAGTTATGTGGAGCTGCTAGGAAAAGGCTTGTCGTTACACGATATTATTGATTTTGATAGCGCGCTGCTTGCGCCCTTTAAGCTCGACCCATCCCGCTTATTATTGCCTCCAGGGAGCCATTTACTGCCGGAAGAAGAGCAAATCATTCGTTATTTTGACTACCTCTACTCGAGTCGCAAGAATGCGGTTCGCGGGGCTTTTGTCTATATCGGCTTATATAAAAGCAATGCCTTGTATGTGGCATCCCCAATTCCGGAAGAAGTGAAAAACCGATTAATTCACGATCATATTTTGACCAATGAGTTCTGTCAGCGGCTGCATTATTGCAGTAAGGACGCGTCGGCGGAGTCCTTGGCGGACGGTATCGTGTTATCGATTCCTTACGTCGATGAAATTACAGGAAATGTTATTTTCTCTATGGCGGCGCCGATTTCATCTTCCCACGATCCTGCGCATATGTGGGGGGATGTGATTGCCGATACGGCATTTATGGCATCGGGATTTATGCGGGGTAAAGACTATGAGTCGGTGATGACCCCTTATGGCACCGATATAGTGATCACTGGCGACAGCCTCTGGACGCGTATTACGCCCGAGTTCTTGTTTTATTCCATGAGTAATCATTTGGATAACCTCACCACATTAACCTACAAAGTCAGTGTATTACGCTTTGTGGTTCAGTATGTTCCTCTATGGTTCTTGTTGTGTGTGTTAACTGTTATCTTCCAACTCAGGTATATGCGCCTTAAACAGCTGCGAGTAGAACGTCAACGATTCGGCGAGGCGATGCTGCAGGATCCTTTTACTAAAACCTACAATAAGAAGGTCTATGAGACACTGACATTCAAGGCGGCGACTGAGGGCCTGTATGCGGTGATCTGTATCGATGGCGATAAAATCAAAACCATCAATGACACCTACGGACATAAACTGGGCGATATGGCAATTCTGCAAATTGTTGAAGCCATGCGGGCGGTATTTCGGGAGAATGACTTGTTCATCCGCACTGGTGGGGACGAATTTGTGGTGATCCTCAGTAATTGCTCCCAAGATAAAGCGTTACAACTTGCTCATAAGCTTAAAGAGAATGTTGAGCAGCGCCAGTTCTTAAGCATGCTAACGGTATCGTGCGGGGTGGCCGATTCGAGCGGCTATCCATCCTTTGACTCAGTGTTACAGGCGGCGGATAAGGCTTTATACGTGGATAAGGCTAAAAAGGGAGGGCATGCATCCGATAATAGTCTGCGCTAAGTTCCTTTTATTGAGCTAGCTAGACATTAAAAATTAGGCATAAAAAAGCGTGGTCTTGCCACGCTTTTTTATTGCTATCAGCCTTAGAGCACCATGGCGGCAATCCAACCAAAGACCAGTAAAGGGATATTGTAATGGATAAAGGTTGGGATCACGCTGTCGCGAATATGGTCGTGCTGACCATCGGCATTTAAACCTGAGGTCGGGCCCAATGTTGAGTCAGATGCTGGTGAGCCAGCATCGCCCAAGGCCGCAGCGGTGCCGACTAACGCGATAGTTGCAGGCACTGAAAAACCAAAGCTTAAGGCTAAGGGCACGTAAATCGTCGCGATAATCGGAATGGTCGAGAAAGACGAGCCAATGCCCATAGTGATCAAAAGGCCGACCAGTAACATCAAAAAGGCGGCGAGGGCTTTATTATCGCCAATCAATGAGCTCAATGACGAGACAAGTGTGCCGACTTCGCCGGTTTCTTTGACTACCGCAGCAAAACCTGCGGCGGAGATCATGATAAAGCCGATATTGGCCATCATGCGCACGCCTTGGGTGAAAATATCTTGATCGGCAACGTGCTTGAGCGCGCCCGAAAAACTGAAGATCATAAAGCCGACTAAGGCGCCGAAGATCATCGAATCGGTTTCAAGTTGCACAAACAGGGTCGCCAGAATCGCAAACGCAGCGATAACAATATTGCGTTTATTGAGGCTTTCTTCAGGCTCGGCGGTCAGTACCTTAGCTTCATCGTAAACCCTAGGTTTGCGGTAACTGAAAAATACTGCGATCAACAAGCCAACCACCATACCGGCGGCGGGGATCAGCATAGCAGGGGGAATTTGATCGCGTACGGCGACCAATCCATTGCCCGTCAGGTTAGAGAGCAAAATATCATTCAAGAAAATCCCACCAAAGCCCACGGGTAAAATCATGTAGGTGGTCACAAGGCCAAAGGTCAGCACGCAGGCGACCAGACGGCGGTCGATATTCAGCTTGGTCATCACATGCAGCAGCGGCGGCACGAGTATCGGAATAAAGGCGATATGGATCGGCAGGATATTTTGCGACGCCATCGACATAGCAAGCAGGGATAACAACAATAACCAGCGCACCCAGTTGGTGTTGGTGGCATTGGGGTCCTTGCCAAGGCTTTTAATGATGGAGTTGGAGATCAGTGTCGTTAAGCCCGAATGGGAGAGTGCCACAGCAAACGCCCCGAGTAAGGCATAACTGAGAGCGATTTGTGCGCCGCCACCTAATCCCGTATTGAAGGCATCAATCGTTTGATGCAGATCCATTCCCCCGACCAAACCAGCAACGAGGGCACTGATAGTGAGTGCAATCACCACATTCACCCTCGCCAAACTGAGGGCTAACATTAAACACACTGCAATAACGACTGCATTCATAGACAATATCTTAATTCTGTAAACCAAAGGGACTATTTTTGACTGCAAAGGCCGTGTCTGTCCAGTTTACGGCGGCTTAATCTGAAAAATATCTGAAAATGTGAATTGGGTGGGTTTTTACTGTTAGACGAATGTGTTCTCGTACGCTTACCAGTCGCCCAGATTGCTCTATCCTTAAGCAGTAGTGTCAAAATGCCCTTGAAAAATGTGATATTGGTCTTAAATAGGTTGTAAGGCAAAACGCACGACTTATAATGCCTAAAGATTTGATTGGTAAGCTCCCTCAAAGACACTCGCGCAAATCGGTGCAAGCGTGTTTAAGGGATGTTTTACTTTAATAGTTAGTTCAACTCATAGATGGAGATATAAAATGAGCGTATTAGTAGGCCGTCCGGCTCCTGATTTTACTGCTGCAGCTGTATTAGGTTCTGGCGAAATCGTAGATAGCTTTAACTTAACTGCGGCCATCAAAGGTAAGCCAGCGGTTGTATTTTTCTATCCACTTGACTTCACTTTCGTTTGTCCATCAGAGTTGATCGCTTTCGATCACCGCATGGAAGAGTTCACTAAGCGTGGTGTTGAAGTGATCGGTGTGTCTATCGATTCTCAATTCACTCACAACGCATGGCGCAACACCCCAGTAGAAAAAGGTGGTATTGGCCAAGTGAAATACACTTTAGTTGCTGACGTTAAACACGACATCTGTAAAGCATACGATGTTGAGCACCCAGAAGCTGGCGTGGCTTTCCGTGGTTCATTCCTGATCGACAAAGAAGGTATGGTACGTCACCAAGTGGTTAACGATCTGCCATTAGGCCGTAACGTAGACGAAATGCTGCGTATGATCGACGCTCTGCAATTCCACGAAGAGCACGGTGATGTATGCCCAGCGGGTTGGGAAAAAGGCGACAAAGGTATGAACGCAAGCACTGAAGGCGTTGCGGCTTACTTAGCAGAAAACGCAAGCTCTCTGTAATTTGCGGATTTTCGCGTAATAAAAAAGCTGCCCAAGGGCAGCTTTTTTATTGGACGGTCGATAAGCATTAACGCTTATTCCTCACCATCTGCATCCTCTGACTCACCCGCGGCTAATAATGGCCAACCACCTAACTGCTTCCAGCGGTTGACAATATGGCAAAACAGCTCTGCGGTGCGCTCGGTATCGTAAAGTGCTGAGTGAGCCTCTTTATTATCGAAGGGGATCCCCGCCATGATACAGGCTTTGGCCAGCACTGTATGGCCAATCGCTAAGCCCGCGAGTGTCGCAGTATCAAAGGTGGCAAAAGGGTGGAAGGGAGAGCGTTTTAAGTCACAGCGCTCAATCGCTTTACTCACAAAGCCATGATCGAAGGCGGCATTGTGTGCCACGATAATACTGCGGTGACAATCTGAGGCCTTCTGCGCCTTTTTAACGGCTTTAAAAATCTCTAAAAAGGCTTCTTTTTCGCTTACGGCACCGCGTAATGGATTGGTGGGATCAATACCATTAAAGGCCAGCGCCTCGGGTTCTAAGTTGGCGCCTTCAAAGGGTTCAATATTGAAATGCAGGGTTTTATCAATGCCGAGCAAGCCTTCATCATCCATTTTTAACAGCGTGACGGCTATTTCCAGCAACGCATCGGTTTGAGAGTTGAAGCCCGCGGTTTCGACATCTATCACTACCGGAAAGTAGCCTCGAAATCGGTGTTTCAATTTGTTTGCGTCGCTAATATCGCTCATTAAAGTACCCAAGAAAAATGATAGGGCGCTATTATGCTAAATGTACTAGGATGTGTCATGTTTGATTGGTGGTTTTATGAGCTAAAGGAACTAAAAAGTTTGCCGATAAAACTTCGTAACCGAATAAACACGAGTAAGGGCTATGTGGCGAAAACTGATATTAGTATCAATTTTATGCGTTCCAGCAACTGCAATGGCAGAGTTGCGCCACTATGTGGCCTCTTTGGGCGAATCCCAATGGCGAGTCAGTCAAAATAGCCCCATCGTATGCCGTCTTGAGCATGATATTCCATCTTACGGTAAGGCGATTTTCACCAGCGAAGCGGGTAAACAGTTAAACCTTAACTTTACCTTGGACATGTGGGTGAAACCGGACCAAGTCACACAGGCGACCTTGATGAGTCGCGCCCCCCAGTGGCGTCCTGGTGTAGTATCGAAAGAAATCACTTCACTACGTTACCAAAAGTATTTTAATGGTGAAGTACCAAAGCGTGCCGCTTGGTCGATGTTGAGCGAACTGAGCCGTGGCATGGAGCCGACGTTTTATTATGCCGATTGGTATAACGAATCGAATAAAATTGCGGTAGGGCTGTCGGCGGCGAACTTTGGCCGTAAATATGCTGAGTTTAAGTCGTGCCTATCACACTTATTGCCATACAGTTTCGAGGATATCGCCTTTACCGTACTGAATTACGAAGAAGGCGGCACCGATTTAACCCGTTTCTCACAGCAGCAGCTTTCCCGCATTCAGGAATACTTGTCCTACGATCCGGATGTGGAACTGGTGTTAGTCGATGCCTATACCGACAGTTACGGTGGCCGCTCCGTTAACCAAAAAGTATCGGATAAGCGCGCAGAATCGGTAAAAGATTTCTTTGTCGCCAGCGGTATTCCGCAGGATAGAATAGTCACAGTCGGCCATGGTGAGCGCCGTCATGTGGCGTCGAATGATGATATTGAGGAGCGAGCACTCAACCGCCGCGTCGTTATCCGGATCAGTAAGCCGCTGATGTGATATTTGGCTCTAAGTTCTAGTTTCGTTCAGTTTAAATGCACTTCATATAAACCAACAATGCCAAGTCTTCGGACTTGGCATTGTCATTTCTGAAGCGTGCATTTCGTGAACGCATGAATGTTACTCCAATCTCAGTCATTCAAACTTATGGCTTATTATACCAATCGTATTAAATATCTGTTCATTCAGCGGGAGTTAAACGGGCTTTAGACAAGGCGAAGGCTTGAAGGCATAGTGGCGCTCTGTCGAAAGCCTTAAACACAGTATAAAGCCCGTTCAACCCCGCCCTTCGGGAGCCTCACAGGCATCTCACTCCCGTGTTACATTGACTTAAAAGGGAATAACCATTTCTTCGTCAATGCGCCTTGGATTGAGATGCCTGTGAGGCTCTGAACTGATTAGATATTTAATGTGATTGGTATTAAAAGTGCGGCAATGCTAAGAGTGACGTCAAGGCATAAGTTTATTGCTGCGCTTTTAGGGAAGGGAATCAGATTTTTATGTAACAAAAAACGACTGAAAATCGCTAGATTTTCGCGACGCGTTTGAATCGAGATAAAAAAAAGCCCGCTTAAACTAAGCGGGCCGCAAAAAATGCATTTGCAATCAACAAATTGAAGGAAGGAAGTCAAGCATAAGAACCAGAGATGAACTGACATCTTAAAAAGACACCAGTTTAAAAGTTCTTTGTTTTCCATATCCGCTAGCGGATATCTCCTGAAAACAAGCACATTCTAGTGCGTCCCAAGGGCTCAAGCAAACGAGAAAAATTGCCTGGACGCATTAGCAAAACTAATGACTAATTAAGTGATCTGGCTCACTCAAGTCACTATTTTGCTTGATTAACAACTTGTCAGTCAGAATTAATGCATAAAAATACACTTCAATAAACTCATCATTGCTACCACTTTGTTAAATCTTGCCTCTTGGCGAGAAAAGCTCATCTTTTGCTGCGGCATTGCCATGAAAAATTTTGCTTGTATAGTACTTGCTGCAAAAGAGCGTTAAGCCGGACATCACCAAAAGGACGATAAAAGATGGCATTAAGATTTCGCCTTGCCCAGCAAGGTTTATTAGTGGCCACATTGGGCATGGCGTTGGCCGCCTGCCAGAGTGGCAATACGCCAGAAGAGGCCGCACAGCAGGTCAGCGCCAACAAATTGGTTTACCCTGAAACCCGAAAAGACAACTTAGTCGAGACGATTCACGGTGTTGCAGTGGCGGATCCTTACCGTCACCTTGAAGAAAATACGCCAGAAACCGAAAGTTGGGTAAAAGAACAACAGGCCTTTGGTCAAGCATACTTGGCGAAGATCCCCAACAAACAAGCCGTGGTTGACCGTATCACAGAGCTGTGGAACTTTGAGAAAATCTCAGCTCCTTTCGAGAATGGCGATAACCAGTTTTATTACCGTAACGATGGTTTACAAGCGCAATCTGTACTCTATGTAAAAGGCAAAGATGGCGTTGAGAAACCTGTACTGGATCCAAATGGTTTTTCAGCCGATGGGACTGTGGCGCTTTCCGGCGTATCAGTCAGTAATGACGGCAAGATTTTAGCCTATGGTGTGTCTAAGTCAGGCTCTGACTGGCAGCAGTGGCAGTTTATCGATATTGCCACGGGTAAAAAGCTTAAAGATGAACTCAACTGGATTAAATTCTCCAGCGCAGTGTGGGATAAGGAAAACCAAGGTGTTTTCTATGCCCGTTACGATGCGCCCGCGGGCGGTGATTTACTGGCCGATGTGAATTTTAATCAAAAAGTGTATTACCACAAATTAGGCACTGATCAGCGCCAAGATTTATTGATTTACGAACGCCCACAAAATAAAGATTGGGGCTTCGGCATCGATGTGTCTGAGCAGGGCGAATATTTACTGTTGTCAATTTCCCAAGGCACAGACAAACGTAATCGTTTCTTCTATAAATCACTGTTTGAACCTAAAGCGCAGGTGGTGGAATTAATCCTTAACCTCGAAGCGGAATATGAGTTTTTAGGTAATGATGGCGCCGTATTTTATTTCAAGACCGATTTAGATGCGCCAAACGGTAAAGTGATTGCCATCGATACCCGTAATAGTGATAAATCCCAGTGGCAAACCATTATTCCAGAATCGAAAGATCCTATTAATAAAGTGGCCATTATTAACGACCATTTAGTCGTGAGTTATTTGCACGATGTATTGGGACAGTTATCGATTTTCAGCATGGGCGGACAAAAGCGTCAGGATGTCACTTTACCTGGTAAAGGTAATGTCGCCGGACCTTTCGGTAAGGCGAGTAAAGACTATTTCTACTATGTCTTTAACAGCTATATTCAACCCGAAACTACCTATAAGTTCGATTTTAAAACGGCAGAATCGACAGTGGTCGCTAAGCCGCTGGTGTCGTTCAATCCCGATGACTATGTGTCTGAGCAAGTGTTTTACACCAGCAAGGACGGTACTCGCGTCCCTATGATGGTGTCCTACAAGAAGGGGCTGGTGAAGAATGGGCAAAACCCAACGCTACTCTATGCCTATGGCGGTTTTGCGATTTCAATGACACCGCGTTTTAGTCCTGCCAACATCGCTTGGTTAGATATGGGCGGCATTTACGCCGTACCAAGTTTGCGTGGCGGCGCGGATTACGGTGAAAGCTGGCACCAAGCAGGGATGTTCGATAAGAAGCAAAATGTGTTTGATGACTATTTTGCGGCGGCCGAATACCTAATCAACGAAAAATACACCAACAGCACTAAGTTAGGTGCCTATGGTCGCAGTAACGGTGGTTTGTTGATGGGGGCTGCTGTCACTCAACGCCCAGAACTGTTTGCCGCCGTGTTACCGGCCGTGGGTGTGCTGGATATGCTGCGCTTCCACAAGTTCACCATTGGCTGGGCTTGGACCAGTGAATACGGCAGTGCCGACAATGCGGAGCAATTCCCTGCGTTATTGGCTTACTCGCCTTACCATAACGTTAAAGCGCAGGCCTATCCTGCGACTATGGTGATGACGGCTGACCATGACGATCGCGTGGTACCGCTACACAGCTTTAAGTTTGCTGCCATGATGCAAGAGAAGCAGCAGGGCGATAAACCCGTCATTATGCGCATTGAGTCCAATGCAGGGCACGGTGCGGGCAAACCGACGGCGATGAAGATCGACGAATTTGCTGACATTTACAGCTTCCTGTGGCAAAGCTTTGGGCTGACATTGCCGCAAACCCTCGCAAAATAGCGAACTATGTTAATGAAATGGGGTCGTTTGACCCCATTGTTATTTACAAATCCCTCAATTGCGCTGAAACCCGCGCTATCCCTATCTATATCTTCGTCGGGTCATTCACAAGTCTTGTTTCCCTAGGTATAGTAAGCGTCAATTTTTCAACCAAAATTTGCTGATTTCAAATGACGTTTAATTGGCCCATTTCAGTCTATTACGAAGACACCGACGCAGGCGGCGTTGTCTATCATTCGAACTATCTCAATTTTTTTGAGCGGGCGCGAACCGAGTGGTTAAGAGCCTTAGGCGTAAGCCAGACTGCACTGTTAGCCGATGATACGGCGTTTGTGGTTAAGCGGGCGGAATTGGATTTTAAAAAAGCCGCGCGTTTTGAACAGAACCTTATTGTAGAAACTAAGGTCATAGAGTTGAAAAAGGCCTCGTTGGTATTTCATCAACGTTTGGTTGATCATCAGGGAGACTGTTATTGTGAAGGTACAGTGCTAGTGGCCTGTGTTGCCTTATCACGAATGCGGCCCCGAGCTATTCCCTTAAATATTGTGCAGGAGTTTGACAGTGCAAGCTGATATGTCGATTGTTGGGTTATTTTTACAAGCCAGTTTATTAGTGAAATTTGTGATGTTCACTTTACTTTGCTTGTCTGTAATGTCTTGGACGGTGATTTTACAACGCCGTAGCTTATTGACATCTGCAAAAAGTAAATCGGCAAAATTTGAAGATAAATTTTGGTCAGGCGTTGATTTAAATCGTCTGTATAAAGAATTATCGGCTCGTCCAGATAATACTGGCTTAGAGTCATTATTTGTGACGGGTTTTAAAGAATATTCACGTCTAAATAAATTAAATAGCAAAGTGCCCGATGCGGTGATGGATGGGACTTCACGTGCGATGCGCGTTACCTTATCCCGTGAATTAGAGAAGTTAGAAGCCAACTTACCTTTATTGGCAACCATTGGTTCGACTAGCCCTTATATCGGTTTGTTTGGTACGGTATGGGGTATTATGAATTCATTTATCGCTATCGGCTCAATGGAAAACGCGACGCTTGCCATGGTGGCGCCAGGTATTGCAGAAGCACTGATCGCAACCGCAATGGGCCTGTTTGCGGCAATCCCAGCAGTTATCGCTTATAACCGTTTTGCCACCCAAGTTGAAAAACTGGAAATCGGTTACGCTAACTTTATGGAAGAGTTTTCTAGCATCCTGCATCGCCAAGCGTACAGTGAGAAGGAAGGCGTATAATGCAAGTCGGTTATCAGCGTAAACGTCGTCGCCCCGTTGCCGAAATCAACGTGGTGCCTTATATCGACGTCATGCTCGTGCTGCTGATTATTTTCATGGTAACAGCGCCGATTGTGACCCAAGGGGTGAAAGTGGAGCTGCCGCAAGGTGCCGCCGAAGTTCTACCTGCGGACAGTAAGCCGCCAGTGGTAGCGTCTATCGATGCCGACGGCGCTTATTTCCTTAATCAGGGCGGTTCCAATAACGAAGAGATGGAATTGGATGAGTTAGCTACCGCCGTTGCAGCAATCATGGTGACAGAGCCTGAGCGCCCAGTGGTGGTGAAAGCCGATAGAAATATTCCTTACGATAACGTGATCCAATTGATGGTGACCCTGCAGCAGGCTGGCGTTCCCTCAGTCGGTTTGATGACGGATTCACCCAAGGAGAAATAGGTGGCGGATAATTCAAATGTTGCATTACCTCTGTCGATTTCAGCAGGTATTCATATTGGCGTGATAATTATTCTGGCCATTGGCATAGATTTCACCCATAAACCTGAACCTGTGCAACAAGTTAGCGCCCCTGCAGTAAAAGCTGTTATGGTTGATCAGCAAAAAGTGGCTAATCAAGTTGAAAAGCTTAAGCAGGAAAAGCGCGATGCCGAGCGCCGCGAACGTGAGCGCCAAGCCGAACTTGAACGCAAAGCACAGGAAGCAAAGCAAGCCCGTGAGCGTGAACAAGCACAGCTGAAGAAACTGGCGGAAGAACGTAAGCAGCAGGAAATTGAGACCCAAAAGGCCAATGATGCTGCGAAAGCCGCGCAGGTGAAGCAGCAACAGGAAAAGGAAAAAGCGCAGAAAGCTGAAGCCGACCGCAAGCAGAAGGAGCAAGAACGTAAACTTGCTGAAGATGCAGCTCAAAAAGCGGCGGAAAAACGCAAAGTAGAAGAGGCAGCAGCCGCGAAAGCCGAGGCCGACCGTAAGCAGAAGGAAGCCGAAGCCAAGGCGAAAGCAGAGGCAGACGCTAAGGCTAAAGCGGAGGCAAAAGCCAAGGCCGATGCAGAAGCGAAAGCAAAAGCCGAAGCTAAGGCAAAAGCGGATGCTGAAGCCAAGGCGCGTGCCCAGCAGGAGCAGGAAATGGCCGATGCGTTAGCCGCCGAGCAGGCTGCGTTATCGCAAACCATGAATAAGCAAATGCAAACGGAAGTGGGTAAATACACCGCGATGATTAAATCGACGATTCAACGTAACCTAGTGGTTGACGAGTCGATGCGTGGTAAAACCTGTACTGTTTCTGTGCGTTTAGCCAATGATGGTTTTGTGATCAGCAGTCAGACGCAGGGTGGCGATCCTAATGTGTGCCGTGCAGCAAAAGCTGCGATCTTAAAAGCGGGCAAGTTACCAGTGTCTCCGGATCCTGCGGTTTATAACTTGATGAAAGAAATTAACTTAATCGTTGAACCAACGTTTAATTAAAGGAGTCCCATGAAAATTTTGGCAAAATGGTTAGCATTGGCGGTTCTGCTTTGCACTATGCCGGCAAAAGCGGCGCTGGATATTGTGATCACTGAGGGGGTGGATGCGGCGCGTCCAATCGCAGTGATGCCATTCCAATGGCAAGGTGCGGGAGCGCCACCTCAGGCGATCGCCGATGTGGTGATGTCTGACTTAATTCGTAGCGGTACCTTCAAACCATTAGATGAATTAGGGTTACCACAACGTGGTATCGGTGCCTTAGCTCAGTTTGACGCGAGCGCGTGGGCCAATGTCGGTGCCGAAGCCGTCGTCGTGGGGTCGGTAAAACCCTATGGTACGGATCAGTTTTTGGTGAGTTTTGACCTTATCGATTTGGTTAAAGCGCAAAACCAAGCGCTAAAAGGGCCTACCAGTGCGACAGAATTTTTGATGGACAGTCGCCAAACTGTGATTTCTGCGGCGCAGTTCCGTCAATATGGCCATCGGATTAGCGATATCGTCTATGAGAAGTTGACGGGTATTCGTGGTGCTTTCTTAACCCGTATTTCCTACGTGGTGGTGAATCACACTCAGAAGGCGGCTTATTCACTGATGATCGCCGACTATGACGGTTACAACGAGCAAATGTTACTGCGCTCTCCAGAGCCTCTGATGTCGCCTTCTTGGTCGCCTGATGGTCGTCGTTTAGCCTATGTAAGCTTTGAAAACAAAAAGGCAGAGATTTTTGTTCAGGATCTTTACACCCAAGTACGTACAAAGGTGAGCAGCTTTCCTGGCATTAACGGTGCACCGACTTTCTCGCCTGATGGTAAATCCTTGGCTGTGACTCTCTCAAAGGATGGTCAACCTGAGATTTACGTTATCGATATCGCCACTAAGGCAGCAAAACGTATTACCAACCACTATTCCATCGATACTGAGCCATCTTGGTATCCCGATGGCAAGTCATTGTTGTTTACCTCCGAGCGCGGTGGTAGACCACAGTTATATCGTGTAGATTTAAATTCAGGCAAAGTGACCCGTGAAACCTTTGAAGGTGAATGGAATTTAGGTGGTTCAATTACCCCTGATGGTCGTAGCATGATTTTTGTGAATCGCACAAACGGTAAATTTAATATTGCACGTATGGATTTAAGTACGCGCTTTATGCAGGTGCTGACATCGACACGTTTGGACGAATCTCCAAGTGTGGCCCCTAATGGTACTATGGTGATTTATGGCACCACGTATCAAGGCAAGCAAGTTTTAGCAGCTGTTTCTACGGACGGACGCTTTAAAGCGAGATTACCGGTAGGTCAGGGTGAGGTGAAATCACCTTCTTGGTCTCCGTTTCTCTAATGTATTAGCTCGATTTATTCACATTTAATTTTATAAGGAACAGATAATGGATCTGAACAAGTTGTTAAAAGCTATGTTGGTAGCACTTCCAATTATGGCTATTAGTGCGTGTAGCTCAACTTCTGAATCAGAAACTGATGCAATGGGCTCTACAAACGGTTCTGGTAGCGAACTGAATGGTGGTGGCGTTCAAACTGGCGGTATTGGTGGAATGTTGTCACCTGAAGAGCAACAACGTCAGCAACTCGAGCAGTTGAGAAAAGAACACATCATTTACTTCGACTTCGACCGCAGTGAAGTTCAAACTGAATTCGCCGCCGTACTCGAAGCCCACGGTACTTATTTAGTTGAGCACCCAAGCGTACGCGTATTGATTGAAGGTCATGCTGACGAGCGTGGCACGCCAGAATACAACATCGCACTGGGTGAGCGTCGTGCTAAAGCTGTTGCTAAATACTTACAAGGCATGG
Source organism: Shewanella sp. Shew256 (assembly GCF_002196695.1). NCBI lineage: Bacteria > Pseudomonadati > Pseudomonadota > Gammaproteobacteria > Alteromonadales > Shewanellaceae > Shewanella > Shewanella sp. Shew256. The sequence goes on from NZ_NAJR01000005.1 coordinate 90,109, forward strand.
GTGTACAACCTAGCCAAATGAGCATCGTAAGCTATGGCGAAGAAAAGCCACTTGACTTCACTCGTACCGATGAAGGTTTTGCTAAAAACCGTCGTGCAGTTTTAGTTTACTAAGATTGAATTACGGAGAGTAACTAGATGAAACGTGCCGTCTTAATTACGGCAATGTTCTTCGGCGCAGGAGCTGCAGTGGCAGCTCCTGCTCCTGTTGAAGATATTGCTGGTGGTTCAGGTGATGACAGACTTGCTCGTTTAGAGCGCATTGTAAAATCGAGACAACAAAGCGAAATTGATATGCAGCGCCGTCTGGATACTTTGCAGCAAGAAGTTCTCGACTTACGTGGTTTGACCGAACAACAGAATTATCAAATAGAGCAGATGCAACAACGTCAGCGTCAGCTTTACGATGAAATTGCCAATTTATCCTCCAAAGCTGCTGCCGCGCCAGCTGCTTCTACTCCTTCAACGCCCGCTGCTGTGGCAGCAAGTGCCAATGCCGCCGCCAGTAGCCTAAGTGAAACGGCCAGCTACGAAAGTGCGGTGAACTTAGTGCTGAAAGAGCGCAAGTATGATGATGCTATTCCAGCGTTTCGTGCCTTCATTAAACAGTATCCAGATTCAGTCTATGCTGCCAACGCCAACTATTGGTTAGGACAGTTACTGTTTAATAAGAGTGAATTTGCTGAAGCCAAACAAGCCTTCAACACCGTCGTGACTCGTTTTAGTGATTCCAACAAACGTGGTGACAGTCTAGTGAAGCTTGGCATGATCGCAGAGAAAACCGGTGATAAAGCCGGAGCGACTCAATACTACCAACAAGTAGTAAAAGACTACGCCAACAGCGCTGCAGCACGCATTGCACAACAGCAATTGGCTGCAATTAAAGCATAATTAACTAAAAAACATACTCTTAGTCTGTTTTTCATGCAAACGACAAAAAATTGGGAATTTACGCTTGCATGGGAAAATGAAAAAGGTATTATAGGCGCCCTCGGAACGGCGAGGTCGTTCGGGGCGCAAAATACCAGTAAATGGGTCGTTAGCTCAGTCGGTAGAGCAGTTGGCTTTTAACCAATTGGTCGAAGGTTCGAATCCTTCACGACCCACCACTTACTCTAGTAAATAGAATAAGTTAGCGGTATTTGAAGTGTTGTAAATAAGATGGGTCGTTAGCTCAGTCGGTAGAGCAGTTGGCTTTTAACCAATTGGTCGAAGGTTCGAATCCTTCACGACCCACCACTTTTCTGGAAGTGTAAAATTCAGAGTCCTTAGATGGGTCGTTAGCTCAGTCGCTTATTTTATAAAGCTAGGGCAGTTGGCTTTTAACCAATCAGTCGAATGGTTTAACTCCTTCACGATTCACACACTTTTCTGAAAGTGTAAAATTCAGAGTACTAGATGGGTCGTTAGCTCAGTCGGTAGAGCAGTTGGCTTTTAACCAATTGGTCGAAGGTTCGAATCCTTCACGACCCACCACTTTTCTGAGAGTGTAAAATTCAGAGTTCATAGATGGGTCGTTAGCCTGTCGCTTATTTTATAAAGCGAGGGCAGTAGGCTTTTAACCAATCAATCGAATGGTTTAAATCCTTCACGATTCGCCACTTTTCTGAGAGTGTAAAATTCAGAGTCCTATATGGGTCGTTAGCTCAGTCGGTAGAGCAGTTGGCTTTTAACCAATTGGTCGAAGGTTCGAATCCTTCACGACCCACCACTCTTAAATTCCCTAGTAAACTCCTCTTTAGCTTGCAATCCCAAAGTATTTTCGCGTTATATTCAGCATTTTCTACTTTTGTCTCATAGACTTATTGCCAATGTTGCTCGCTTGTTAAATTGTCCATATTGGCTGCGGACAAATAATAACAACTGGGGAAACATAAAATGAAACAAGCAAAACTTAGCTTGCTTTACTCTGCAACCTTATTGGCATTTATGGGCTCTGCCAATGCGGCTTCTTTAAAAAATACTGACGTTGAATTTGGTGGCTATATCAAGGCGGACGTGATGTTCAGCGATTATGGCAATGGGGCACCCGATTCGGGGGATTTATCCCGTCAGTTTTACGTGCCGGGTACCATTTACGGTAAAGACGGCAACGGTAACCAAGTGGTGGATTTCCAAGCCCGTGAAACGCGATTCAATTTTAAGGCGGCAACGGATCTTGATGGCCATAGCTTGTCGGGCTTTATTGAACTGGATTTTATGACCCACACCGATGGCAATGAGCGGGTGTCTAACAGCTATTCACCACGTATCCGCCATGCCTATGTATCCTATGATAATTGGACCGTAGGTCAAACCTGGACCACTTTCCAAAACCCTGCAGCTCTGCCCGAAAACCTCGACTTTGTGGGTGCTGCAGATGGTACGCCCTTTGTGCGTCAATCGTTACTGCGTTATACCCATGGCAACTTCCAATTTGCGATAGAAAACCCTGAAACAACGGTGACTCCGAACCAAGGTGGCGCACGCATCACCAGTGGTAATGGTGTCGTGCCTGATGTGGTGGCGCGATACAATCTCAAGACGGACGGCGGCGCCTCATTCTCGTTTGCGGGTATTGCTCGTCAACTCAATTTAGAAACCAAAATCGGTGCGACCCAAATCGATAGTTCGAGCTTTGGTTACGGCGCCAGTGTGGCGGGGATTATCCCCATTGGTAAAGATGATCTGCGCTTTACCGCAACCTATGGTGACGGTTTAGGGCGTTATATGGCGCTTAACTACATTAATGCGGGTGTGTTAGATGCGAGCGGCGATATCGAATCCATTCGTACCTTCGGCGGCTTTGTGTCTTACCGTCATTGGTGGAACGAACAGTGGCGCACCAGTGTGACACTCTCTGGTATGCAAGCGGATAATAATGTGGCTTTAACGGGCACAGGGGTGAATAAGGATGCCTATTCTGGCTATATCAACCTGTTGTATTCCCCTAGTAAACCACTGACCTTTGGGGTGGAATATATGTACGCCCAAAACAGTAAAGAGAATGGTGATGATGGTGATTTAAGCCGGATCATCTTCTCGGCGAAGTATGTGCTCTAACGTTTGATGTAATAAATAAAAAGGAGACCTGAGGTCTCCTTTTTATTTGGTATTAGGATTAACCTAACAGGTTGTTATCGCGAACATATTGTTCGAAATCGGTGCAACCACCTACGTGTTTTTCATCAACGAAAATCTGTGGCACAGTTTCGACTGGCTTACCGACAGTCTTCTCGAGATCTGCTTTAGAAATCCCTTCGGCGTGGATATCCACGTATCTAAATTTAAAGTCATCACGTTTTTCAACGAGTTGCTCTGACAGTTGTACTGCTCGCACGCAATAAGGACAGCCAGGACGGCCAAAAATAACAACGTACATAATAGCTCCTTAGGATTACTTTAAGCGTTTTATACCATAGCGCTAACCGAATTGATAATGTCAGATGTGTTTATTTTCAGTTTGATAGCGCCCTTGGTAATCGAAATAGCTTTCGAGCAGATCCCAGCCTTTTTTATGCTTTTTCAGCAGTAACAGATCCGGCATTCGAAAGGCGACGCTATCGGCAATCAGCTCAGACACGCTTTTGTATTGCTTAGGTTTAAGACCCGGCGTACGGCTATGGGGGAAAATAAACAACGCATACAAGGCACGCCATTGGGCGGGCGTTTGCAGTTTAAAGCGTCGATTAAACTCGTTTCCTTCAATGTCCAGATATTGCACCTTAAGATCGCCCGCATCACCCATTAACGTCATATGCTGGCAGCGGAACAGATGATGGTGCTGCTTATTCAATACTTGCTTAAGGCGTTTGTCGGGGTCGATTAAGGTTGATTGGCAATGCTGGCAAATACGCGCCGCAATGTCGTTCTCTTGCCCGCAATCGGGACAGGATTTAGACCGAAAACGAAAGTCACATTGCTGCTTTTGCCCATGATGCTCGACTATGCCCTGACAGCGACGGCCAAAGTGTTCGATAATATCGCCATCATTGTCGGTTAATCCCCAAAAGATATTGGCAAACTGGCAGACAGGGCAGTGAACTTGTACCGGAACCGACTTGCTATTGGGCTTAGCTTGGCCGACTTCTGGAAAATACAAATCATAGCCATTGGCTGCGTAATCAATCACTAAACAATCTTTTTTACCTTCACAGATCCTAAGACCGCGGCCAATCATTTGCTGAAATAAACTCACCGATGCGGTGGGGCGTAAAATCGCAATCAAATCCACATGGGGCGCATCGAATCCGGTGGTCAATACCGCCACGTTGACGAGGAACTTAAGCTCTCTGGCTTTAAAGCGCTTGATAAGCTCATCACGCTCATTATCTGGCGTTTGCGCCGTGACGATTGCCGTTTGCTCGCCGTGCTCCTTGTTAAGCTGGCTGACAATTTCTTCAGCATGGCGCACTGTCGCCGCAAAAATAATGATCCCCTGGCGATGGTGACTCAGTTCAATCAGTTGCGTCACAATAGCCGTTGTTGCTCGCCCAGCGTGATTCAGCAGCGCATTGACTTGGGCCTCGGGATATTCGCCATTGTCATTGGGCTTGATTTGGCTGAAGTCATATTGGGCACTTAAACCATCAAATAAAGTGGGCGCGGTTAAATAGCCTTGTTTAATCAGCGGACGGATGGGGAGCTCGAAAATACACTGCTCGAAGCTCCCAAGTTCAGGCGAGCCGACTTTGCCGTGGTAGTGACGTTTGTAAATCCAACCTGTCCCGAGCCGATAGGGAGTGGCTGTGAGGCCTAATAATTTGAGCTTGGGATTACGCTCTTGTAAATGACTTAAGAGTTGCTGATATTGGCTGGTTTTTTCGAGGCTGACTCTATGGCACTCATCGATAATCACCAGCGAGAAGGGCTCATCGAATTGAGTTAAGGCGCGCGCGGCGGATTGGATACTGGCCACGACGGTTTTGCCGTCAGTCGATTTTTGATTTAACCCTGCGGAGTAAATGCTAGCCTCCGTCGTCAGTAATCCGACCTTTTGCGCGTTTTGGGCAACCAGTTCCTTCACATGGGTTAAAACCAGCACTCGTCCTCTGGCGATGCGGGCGAGCTCGGCAATAACGATACTTTTTCCGGCTCCCGTTGGTAGGACTAACACGGCGGAATCGGTGCTTTTTTTGAAATGCGCGATGGCGGCATCGACAGCTTGTTGCTGGTAATCCCTGAGGGTAACGCTTGGGTTGGAATTAACTGACACGCTGTTAGATATTCTTGGTCGATTGAATTTGGCGCCAAGCTTAACACAGAACCAAAAAAATGCCCCTTGGTTGGAGGGGCAACTAAGAGAAAGGGGCAATCAGGCACTTTCTCAACAGGGTTTGCTTCATTTAAAGGAACCTGTACTCGATGGAGCAAGGTTCAAACGTACAGGAGCTAAAGCTGCGCTTAACCGTGATAAATCACGATTAAGCGCGGGATAACGATTACTCGTTACGATTCAAGCGAGTTTCAATCAAGGTCTCAATCACGGCTGGATCGGCCAGCGTTGATGCATCACCTAAGTTGGTCACTTCGTTCGCGGCAATCTTACGCAGGAAGCGGCGCATGATTTTGCCTGAACGTGTCTTAGGTAATCCTGTCGCCCACTGGATAAGATCCGGTGTGGCCAGGGCGCCAATTTCTTTACGAACCCATTGGCGCAGCTCTTGGCGAAGTTCTTCACTCTCTTCTGTGCCGCGGGTTAACGTCACATAGGCGTAAATACCTTGGCCTTTAATATCATGGGGATAGCCCACAACCGCGGCTTCAGCGACCAGTTCGTGTGACACCAGTGCACTTTCTACTTCTGCTGTGCCTAATCTGTGTCCAGAGACGTTAATCACGTCGTCTACACGGCCAGTGATCCAGTAGTAACCGTCTTCATCGCGGCGCGCGCCGTCACCGGTAAAGTACATGCCACGGAAGGTTTTGAAGTAGGTCAGCACGAAGCGTTCATGGTCGCCATATACGGTACGCATTTGGCCTGGCCATGAGTCGAGCAGCACTAAGTTACCTTCGGTTGCACCTTCTAAAATGTTACCCATGTTGTCCACGAGCGCCGGTTGTACCCCAAAGAAAGGGCGAGTCGCCGAGCCGGGTTTGGTATCGGTTGCACCTGGTAATGGGGTGATCAAAATGCCGCCCGTTTCGGTTTGCCACCAAGTATCGACAATTGGGCAGTGTTCATGGCCGATGACCTCGTGGTACCAGCGCCAAGCTTCTGGGTTGATAGGTTCACCCACAGAGCCCATGATGCGCAGCGAGCTGCCATCATACTTGTCAAAATGCTGTTTACCTTCGGCCATCAGTGCACGGATAAGTGTTGGTGCCGTATAGAGAATATTTACCTTGTGACGGTCAATCATCTCGCCTAAACGTGCTGGGCTTGGGTAATTAGGGATCCCTTCGTGGATTAGCACGGTCGCCCCGTTCGCCAGTGGGCCGTACACCATGTAGGAATGACCCGTGATCCAACCCACGTCGGCGGTACACCAGTAAATCTCACCGGGTTTGTAATCGAACACATACTCGTGGGTCATAGAGGCATACACCATATAACCGCCGGTGGTGTGCAATACGCCCTTGGGATTACCGGTTGAACCAGAGGTATAAAGTAAGAAGAGCGGATCTTCAGCGCCCATTTCTTCAATGGCGCAGTGCTCGGATGCGGTTTCAACCAGAGAGTGCCACCACACATCGCGGCCTTCTACCCAGTCAACCTTGCCGCCAGTACGTTTAAGTACAATCACCTTCTCAACGCTGGTGACATCGGGATGTTTTAGCGCATCGTCGATGTTGCGTTTGAGTGGGATCGCGCGGCCACCACGCATACCTTCATCGGCAGTGATAACCACCTTAGATTTACCGTCGATGACCCGTGAAGCGATAGAATCGGGTGAGAAGCCACCAAAGACCACCGAGTGTACGGCACCGATGCGGGCACAGGCCAGCATAGCGACAGCCGCTTCTGGCACCATTGGCATATAAATGGTCACAATATCCCCACGACGCACGCCTTGGCTGCGTAGGGCGTTGGCAAACTTACACACTTGAGTGTGCAGCTCACCGTAGGTGATTTTACGTTGTTCGCTGGCGTTATCGCCTTCCCAAATAATGGCAACGCGGTCGCTGTGCTCTGCTAGATGGCGATCTAAGCAGTTGGCTGAGGCGTTTAGGGTGCCGTCGTAGAACCAGTTAATCGATAAGTTATGATCGTCAAAAGTGGTTTTTTTGATTTTAGTGTATGGCTTTATCCAATCGATCCGTTTGCCGTGCTCTCTCCAGAAACCCTCTGGATTGACAATCGACTCTTGGTACATTTTTTTATATTGATCATTATTTACAAGTGCATTGGCAGCGATATTGCCGGAGACTTTGTAGAGAGACTGCGAGCTCATAGGGCTTCCCTTTCTAAAAATTGCGTAGTCTGAGTATGGTATGCAAGGGGCGGGCAACTCCATTAGACCTTGGTCTAGTTTTAAAATCTCCTTTATATTTAGGCTGTTGCATTCGAAAATCTGGCTAGATTTCAGCCATTATTTATCGCACAATAATGGAAAAAAGAGCAAAAATATGAATCTAACCTTAGTCGTCGCCGTTATTGCTATTTGTTATGTCTCACTTTTATTCCTTTTAGCCTGGGGCGCGGAGCGTTGGTTTAGCGGCGTGACCAAGAAGCTTCAGGTAGGCATTTATGGTTTAAGTCTGGCGGTTTATTGTTCTTCCTGGAGCTTTTTAGGCACGGTAGGGCAGTCGGCTAATGATTTTTGGTCCTTCATCCCGATTTTTATCGGTCCTATCATTATTTTCACCTTAGGTTTTGGCATGCTGCGCAAGATGGTCCTCGTGTCCAAGGCGCAAAATATTACCTCGGTCGCCGACTTTATCGCCGCCCGTTACGGTAAGTCACAAACCTTGGCGGCCATTGTTACCCTCATCGCGCTATTTGGCATCATGCCCTACATTGCCCTGCAACTTAAGGCGATGGTATTTAGCCTTAATTTGTTTCAGCCAGCAGACGAACCTTTAAACGGCATTACTATCCCTTTACTTATCACAGCATTGCTGGCGATTTTTGCCATTCTATTTGGGACGCGTAAGCTCGACGCTACCGAGCATAACCCCGGCATGATGCTGGCGATTGCCTTTGAATCGTTAGTCAAACTGGCGGCATTTTTGCTGGTGGGGATTGTGATTAGCTTTGGGGTGTTCGACGGTTTTGGTGATATCTGGCAGCAGGCGAGCGAAAGAGCCTTAATTAATTACCCAAATCCTCGCATCGAAGCCCTCATGCCTGAGCTGCTCGTCGGCATGGCGGCGTTTTTATGTATGCCGCGGCAATTCCACGTGATGGTGGTGGAGTGCGCCGATGAGTCGGTGTTGTCCAAGGGGCGCTGGTTATTCCCGCTGTATTTGGCCTTATTTGGCTTATTTGTTGGGCCACTGGCACTAGCGGGTAAAGTCATCCTCGGCGATAGCGTTGCCGCAGACACTTATGTGATCAATTTACCGCTTGCGTTAGATCATCCACTGCTCGCCGTGATTGCGTTGTTAGGCACTTTATCAGCGGCAACTGGCATGGTGATTGTGGCGGTAGTGACAATAAGCGTGATGGTGAGTAACGAGTGGCTGGTGCCCGTGATGCTGCGCACGGGTAATATCCGTGAGAAAAACTTTAGCCAGTTTTCGCAGATGCTGTTAAATGCACGCCGCCTTGCCATCGTCATCATCCTTGGCCTGGGTTATGGCAGTTATCTGGCGCTCGCCGACAGTGACTCCTTGTCGCACCTTGGGATGTTATCCTTTGGGGCGTTTGCCCAGCTGGCTCCTGCGCTGGTGGGCGGGCTCTATTGGAAACACGGTAATCGTGCTGGGGTGTTTTTAGGCTTGAGTGTGGGCTTTGGCCTGTGGTTTTACATCATGCTGAGCGGCATGAATGACGGCCAAAATGTGGCGACCTTGTTGTCGAGTAATATCGACCTGTTAGATGCCATTACCCCCAATGTGCGTGACGCCCTCACAGCCTTGTTCGCCAATATTGCCTGCTACATCTTAGGCTCGATTTGGTTTAGGGCGGGGGTGGCCGAGCGTATTCAGGCCAGCGCCTTTGTCAGCCCGGGTAAGCTTAAAAATAATGCCAATAAGAAAAATGGCCCAATCTCTCAGCAGGATTTATTGATCTTAGCCAGCCGCTTTGTGAGCCCAACTCGCGCCTATGAAAGCTTTAGCCGATTCTCCACCGAGGCGGTCAAGAGTGATAGTTGGCACAAGGCAGCGACACCTGAGCTTATCGCCCACACCGAACGCTTACTCGCCGGAGTACTTGGCGCTTCCAGTGCCTCCTTGGTAATGGACTCGGTTTTACAGGGGCGAGACTTGGCGCTCGATGAAGTCTTTAGCCTAGTCGATGAAGCTTCGTCCAAAATCATGCTCAGCCAAGATATGCTGCGCGGGGCTATCGAGCATGCCTATGAAGGAATGAGCGTTATCGACAGCGACCTCAACTTGGTGGCATGGAACTACAAATACGTCGAGCTGTATCAATATCCTGAAGGATTCTTGCAGCAAGGTATGCCGATTGGCGAAGTGATCCGCTTTAACGCGGCGCGGGGCTATTGCGGCGAGGGGGATATTGAGTCACAGGTCGAAAAACGTGTGCAGCATATGCGTAATGGCACGCCGCATACCTCAGAGCGACAACGTAAAGACGGTAAAGTGATTAAAATTCAAGGCAATCCTATGCCCGATGGCGGCTTTGTGATGACCTTTACCGACATCACTCAATACCGTGAGCAGGAACGGGCTTTACTTGAGGCCAATGAAACCCTCGAATCGCGTGTTAAAGAGCGTACCTATGAGTTAGCCATGCTAAACAGTGAGTTGCTTGAGGCCAAGGCGCAGGAAGAAATGGCTAACGCTTCTAAGAGTCGCTTCTTAGCGGCGGTAGGGCACGACTTAATGCAACCCCTGAATGCGGCGAGATTGTTTACCGCGTCCTTGTCCCAGTATCCTAATTTGGACCGCGAGGCGCGCACCACCCTATCCCATGTGAATAGCTCGCTCAAAACAGCGGGCGAGTTGCTCACCGACTTATTGGATATTTCGAAGCTGGATTCCGGCATGGTGGAGGTCAATCGCCGCGACTTTGCCATATCCGAGCTGCTCAATGGTCTGTCGGTCGAATTTGAGGCGATGGCGGCGGACAATCAAATTCGCTTTAAGATGATCCCCTGTAGTGCGACGGTCAACTCAGATCCTTCGCTACTGCGGCGCGTGCTGCAAAACTTCTTAACCAATGCTTATCGTTATGCCCGAGGTGGGCGGGTGCTGTTTGGCTGTCGCCATCGCGGCAGTGAGCTAGAGATCCAAGTATTGGATACGGGCTGCGGCATTGATGAGCATGAAACCCGTGAAATCTTCAAAGAGTTTAAGCGCTTAAATAATCCACGTAGTAAAAGCGTTAGCGGTCTTGGCCTTGGGCTGGCGATTGCCGATAGGATCAGCCGGGTACTAAACCACAGTATTCAAGTGTCCTCACAACTTGGACGTGGTTCAGTGTTCTCTATAAGTGTGCCTTTAGGGGAAACCGTGCGTCAGCCGCAGGTGAAGGCGTTGCCATCGCTATTGCAACCTTTGTCTGGGATTAAAGTACTGTGTATCGACAACGAAGAGGCCATTTTGGCGGGGCTTGAGAGTCTACTCAGCCGCTGGCAGTGTGAGGTGATTTGCGCCAAAGATTTAGCCGATGCACGCATAAAGTTAGGCCTAAAAGGGGTGGCGCCGGATATTGTTTTAGCAGATTTCCACTTGGACGATGGCCAAAATGGTGTCGATGCGATGGACGGGATCCGCGCGCTCTATGGCAAAGAGTTACCGGGGATTTTAATCACCGCCAATACCCGTAAGGAGCTGGTGGAGGATGTGCAGCGCCGAGGTTACCACTATATGGCGAAAATGATTAAACCGGCGGCGCTACGGGCCTTGATTTCGAGCCTGGTCAAGGCGAGTCGTTAAAGAAGGGGCCAACATCAGGATGTTGGCCCCATATTGAGTTCACTCGAGCTTAGAGCTTAAACGCCGCCAGTTTGGTATTGAGATTAAGCGATAGCTCGGCGAGGCTCTCGCTTTCTTGAGCAAGATAGGTGGCTGATTCAGACACTTCAAGCGCCGAACTATTAATCCCGCAGACGTTACGGTTCATTTCTTCTGCCACCGCGCTTTGCTCTTCGGCCGCGGTTGCAATCTGAGTGGCCATATCACTCACGTGCTTAATATGGGTCACAATGAGGGATAAATCGTTGCCTGCCTTTGTGGACTGGTCAACGCTCTTTTCAGCCAGATCGCGGCTCGTATCCATCGCATTGGCGGCACTGACAGCACGTTGTTGTAATAGGGAGATGGTGTTTTGAATTTCCTCTGTGGATTGCCTCGTTCTGCTGGCTAATTGCCGCACTTCATCGGCCACCACGGCAAAACCTCGGCCCTGCTCACCGGCACGTGCCGCTTCAATGGCGGCGTTTAATGCCAATAAATTGGTTTGATCCGAAATGGCACTGATCACCGCCGTCACTTCACTAATCTGCATGATTTCTTCTTTTAGCTTGTTCACTTGCTGCGTTGCTTGCTCCACTTCTTTGGCAAGCGCATGGATACCATCAACGCTGGCGTGCACGTCTTTATCGCCAAGTCCGGCTTCGCGGGTGGCTTCTTTGGTGTCTTTCGCGGTACTTTCGGCATTATTGGCCACATCGGCAATAGTGGCGCTCATTTCGTTCATCGCCGTGGCTAACTGGGCGAGTTGATCCCGCTGGTTGTTTACCGCTTGATTGGTTTCTTCGGCGGTTGATGCTATACGTGAAGCGGCTTGTGAGACGTTGTCGGCGCTGTGGTTAGCCTCAGCTAGTGCCGTTCGAATGCTTGTCATGCTCTGATTGATATTGTGCGCTAGGGCCGCAAGTTCATCTTTGCCTGTGACCGCAAGCTGCGGCGTCAAGTTGCCAGTGGCGATGATTTGCATCGCGTTATTCACTTGATCTAAGGGTTGAACAATAGAGCGACTGATGATGTAGCCCAGTGCCGCCATCAGTAGAATGAGAATAAGTGTAGTGCCGCCCATTAGCACATATTCATGCCAAATCGTGTTTTCAATGTCTTGCAGTAAAATCCCCGATCCTAAAATCCAGCCCCAGGGTTTAAATCCCATCACTAAGGACATTTTCTGGGCTTTTTTGCCATTGCCTGTTACCCAAGGATATTGCAAGACACCTTGCTGACCATTGCGCCCTAACTCGACCATGCTAAACCAATACTGCTCAGCGCCATTGTTGCCCATTTGCTGGCTGACTAACTCGGGTTTAACGGGGTGAACTATGATGTGGCGTGTTTCATCAATCACAAACAGGTAGTTGTCACCGTCGAACCGCATATTGTTAAGCATCTCTTTTGCGGCTTGTTGAGCCTGCTCTAGGGGTAAGTTTTGTTGTAAAGCCTGAATACGACTGAGGGCTAAGCTGAGCACTGCGTTGAGTCTGGCTTCACGTTCAGCCATCAAATTGCTTTTTAAGGTAGTGACAGAAAGGGTGAGAAGAATTAAGGCGCCGATAAAGGCTGTGATAAGTTGTAGCGCGAGTTTTCGGCTGACGGGGATGTCGGCGAGTTTAAACATAAAAGCTCCTTTTTCTTGGTCACGCTCACTAAGCTATCCTTTTGCCTAGGTTTTTAGCGGCTGCTTATGAAACGTACTTATGTGGAAGTCAGTGTTATTAAGCATTACTGGCTTTAACTAATTTTCCAGTTAACTTGCTAAATAAATGTGAAAATAGTGAGATTTTATGCAATTTGTGAACAAGGTTATCTAAAGCGTTTTTATGTGACTTATTTCACTCAAAGTAAGGTGAACCACATTAAGAGTACAAAAGATAATTCAATTCTGAGCCGGTTGAGTGAGCTGGTTGAGTGAGCCTGGTTAGGATCGCAAAGCCAAAGCCTGAGGCCTTTGAGAAACAGTTCTGCCGAGCGTTAAGGCATTCGGCAGAACTGAAACTGAGCTGAACTGATATTTGGCTGAGTTTAAATGGGGCCAAGCTAAGACGTGCAGAGTTTGCATCACGAGTGCATTGTGATTGAACAACATTAGCCGTGGCTGATAGTGATGCTCTCTGTCACCAGTGCCTCGCTTTGATTGGCATGGGGCGGTGCAATCGTTGCCGCCACTTGCTTCATCGCCTGAGTCAGCCTTGTGAGCTGTGAAGAACTAATCACATAGGGCGGCATAATATAAATCAGGTTGGCAAAGGGGCGCACCCATACGCCTAAGTCGACAAATTGCTGCTGCAGCTCGGCGGTATTGACCGCTTGGTGCATTTCGAGCACACCAACCGCGCCGAGCACGCGCACCTCTTTCACGCTGGGAATATCGATGGCATCGGCAAGCTCGCGCTGCATTTGCTGCTCGATGGCGGCAACCTGTGCTGGCCACTCCTGCTGATTGATTAAATCTAAGCTGGCGCAGGCGGCGGCGCAGGCGAGGGGATTGCCCATAAATGTCGGGCCATGCATAAAGACGCCGGCGGGCGATTGGCTAATGCCTTGGGCGACGTTATCCGTACATAAGGTGGCGGCAAGGCTGATATACCCGCCCGTTAAGGCTTTGCCTAGGCAGAGAATATCGGGCGTGATATCGGCATGTTCATAGGCAAATAACTTACCAGTTCGGCCAAAACCCGTGGCGATTTCATCGAGAATAAGCAGCACATTATATTCATCACACAGGGCGCGCAGGCCACGTAAATATTCGCTGCTGTAGAATCGCATTCCCCCTGCACCCTGCATAATCGGCTCGATAATCACGGCGGCAATATGTTGATGTTGCTCGCGTAAAATACGTTGCATTGGCGCTAAATCATCTTGGCGTAATGGCTCACCGAAGGGCGTTTGTGGCGCGTCGACAAAACACTGTTTCGTGACGGCCTCGCCAAACATGGTATGCATGCCACCTTCGGGATCGCAGACACTCATGGCGGCAAAGGTATCGCCATGGTAGCCCTTCTTCACCGTAAGAATGCGCTGTTTTTGGGCCTTTTGCGCTATAGGCAAATCTTGCCCTTGCCAATATTGCAGCGCCATTTTGATGGCAACTTCGACGGCAATTGAGCCTGAGTCACAGAGAAAGACTTTAGTGAGGGGCTCGCAGGTCATCGCCAGCAGTTTTTTGCAGAGTGTAATGGCGGGCTCATGGGTAATGCCGCCAAACATAACATGGCTAAGTTGGTGCAGCTGCCGCTCCATCGCCGTTAATATCGCCGGGTGTCCATAGCCATGTACGCAGGCCCACCAAGAGCTGGTGCCATCGATAAGCTTACGGCCATCGACCAATTCCAGCTCGCAGCCTTGTGCACTGTGTACCCCATAAACAGGAAGTGCACGGGTCATTGAAGTATAAGGATGCCAAATATGGGCGCTATCAAAATCCAAATCGAGTAAATTGCGCATAAAAGCTCACAGCGTTGATTGAAAATTAATCAGTGGTAAACCTGTATCACTGGTTGGCGTTGACAGTTTAAGGGCTGAGGTTATCCTAGCCAAGGTAAAATACAAAAATAAAAGGGTGTTCAATGTCGCAGTTGCAAGTTCGTCATGATTGGAAGCGGGAAGAAATCGAAGCCTTATTTGCGCTGCCGATGAATGACTTATTATTTAAAGCACACAGTATCCACCGTGAAGTGTACGATCCTAACGAAGTGCAGATCAGCCGATTGCTGTCGATCAAAACTGGTGCTTGTCCTGAGGATTGTAAATATTGTCCGCAGAGTGCGCGTTACGACACTGGCCTTGAAAAAGAGCGCCTATTGGCGATGGAAACCGTATTGACCGAAGCACGCAGTGCTAAAGCCGCGGGCGCTTCACGTTTCTGTATGGGCGCCGCTTGGCGTAACCCGAAAGATAAAGACATGCCATACCTCAAGCAAATGGTGCAAGAGGTTAAAGCCCTCGGCATGGAAACCTGTATGACCTTAGGCATGTTAAGTGCCGAGCAAGCCAATGAGCTGGCGGATGCAGGTCTTGATTACTACAACCACAATTTAGATACCTCGCCTGAATATTACGGCGATGTGATCACGACCCGTACCTATCAAAACCGTTTAGATACCTTAAGCCACGTGCGTGCATCGGGCATGAAAGTTTGCTCTGGCGGTATTGTTGGTATGGGCGAGAAGGCCACAGACCGAGCGGGCTTATTGCAACAACTGGCTAATTTACCTCAGCATCCCGATTCTGTACCCATTAACATGTTGGTCAAAGTGGCGGGCACCCCCTTCGAAAAACTCGATGATTTAGACCCGCTGGAGTTTGTCCGTACCATCGCCGTGGCGCGTATTTTAATGCCTAAATCCCGAGTGCGTTTATCGGCGGGCCGTGAAAACATGACTGACGAACTGCAGGCCATGTGTTTCTTTGCCGGCGCGAACTCGATTTTCTACGGTTGCAAGTTGCTGACTACGCCAAACCCTGAAGAAAGTGATGATATGGGCCTGTTCCGCCGTCTGGGTTTACGCCCTGAGCAGGGCGCTGCCGCGACTATCGATGATGAACAAGCTGTATTAGCCAAAGCTGCGGCTCACCAAGATAAAGCCTCGGCACCTTTTTATGATGCAGCGGCGCTGTAACTAAGGCTTATCGCCTCAGTAAAATTCGCTATGCTGGACTTGCGCTTCGTTAAGGGCGAAGCGCAGGCTCCAAAGGTGATACGGGCGGCGAGACTCTGCGAACATTTGAGTCGTCGTTATGCCGAGACTGAGCGAAAAACCAGTCAAGACGCCGAGTAAGCCAGCAAAGTAAAATGCACAGCAAGAAAAGTTGAGTAAGAAAAGTTGAGTAAGAAAAAATGAGTTCACCACTCACCTCAAAACTGGGTTCAAAAATTCTCGCCCGTCAGCAGGCGTTAGCCGAGCAAGGTTTGCTTAGGCAGCGTCAGGCATTGTCGAGCGCGGCAACACTCGGTGAGGATGGCCCTCAGTTTGGCTTAGCGGAGCAGCACTATCTTAACTTCAGCAGCAATGATTACTTAGGTCTATCCCGTGCCCCCGCATTGGTCGAAGCGCTGCACCTTGGCGCTAAGCAATATGGCGTGGGTAGCGGCGCATCACCGCTGGTGACGGGTTACAGCGAGGCGCATTTGGCGCTAGAAACTAAGCTGTGCCAGATTACTGGATTTGAGGCGGCGCTACTTTTTAGCTCAGGGTTCAGTGCCAATACCACCTTGTGTAAGACCTTGTTCGATAAGCAGGATGTGGTGCTGGCCGATAAGCTGGTTCATGCATCGATTATCGATGGATTGCGCGACAGCGGCGCGGATTTTAAGCGCTTTTTGCATAATTCCACCGAAAGTGCCGAGCGACTATTAACTAAGAACGCTGTATCTGCCCTGATCACTGAGAGTGTGTTCAGCATGGATGGTGATATTGCGCCGATTTCGGCGTTATCCGCACTTTGCCGAGCACATAATGCTTGGCTAATTGTCGATGATGCCCATGGCTTTGGCGTTGTTGATGCTGTGAGTGTTCAAGCTGAGTCTACTCCAGCTTCAAACCTTATCGATATCCAGATAGTGACCTTTGGTAAGGCGTTAGGCTGTCAGGGAGCCGCGATTCTTGGTTGTCGGCAGTTGATTGAATTTCTGGTCAGCAATGCACGGGAATATATCTATTCCACTGCCTTGTCGCCCGCAAATGCGGCCCTTGCCTTGGCTGCTGTTGAATACACTGAGGCCCATCCTGAGCTTAAGCAAAAATTGCAACGCAATATCTTATTGTTCAAGCAGTTGTGCCAAGATGCGGACATTCCACTCCTTGGTAGCGACACAGCGATTCAACCTTTGATTATTGGTGATGCGACGCAAACCTTGCTGGTGGCGGAAAAGCTAAAGGCATTAGGCATTTGGGTCGGCGCTATTCGTCCACCGACAGTGCCCGTTGGCTCGGCAAGATTGCGCATTACCTTAAGTGCATCCCATAGCGAGGCGGCAATACGGCGCTGCGTTAGTGGAATTGCCACAGTGCTGAAGGAATGTGCACTGCCGAGGGTTTCTGAGCGGCCTGAAGGGTAAGGCAGCGTTTGATTCAGAATATCCGGTGAATGGCAGGGCACTTCAATGCTCGAGTATTGAGAGCTTGAAGATAAGAGTCTTAAAGTAAGAGCTTGAACGTAAAAGCTTCTAAGTAAAAGTTTGATGTTAAAGTGAGAATAATCTGTGATGTCTATGCCGCTTGGCGTGAGTGTTAATTCCCATCCATCTGCCAGTCAGGTCGAGCATATTGCCGATAGGTTTTCTGCTGCGGCCAAGCGCTACCAAGAGCATAACTGTTTACAGCGTTTAAGCGGCGCGAGTTTGTTGCAGGGATTTGCTGCCAAGGGCACAATTCTTGATATTGGCGCGGGGCCGGGAACCGATTTTGCCGACCGTGCAATGGGCGATGATATCAAGGTTTATGCCCTCGATATCGCCCTAGGGATGCTGCAACAACTCCACGCAACTTTCCCTCGGCACCAATGTGTGTGCGGTAATGCCGAGCAACTCCCCTTTGCCGATGGGAGTATCGATAGTATTTACTCCAATTTAGCCCTGCAGTGGTGCCATGATTTTTCGGCTGCGACCAGTGAAATGGCTAGAGTCTTAAAACCCGGTGGAGAAGCGCACCTGAGTATCGTGGCCGAAGGCAGCTTGGCGCAGTTATCCACTCTTAGTTTGAGGGTGAACGGTTTTCAATCCCTTGAAAGCTTACAAGCCGCCTTTGATACCTCTGATTGGCAACTGTTTGATGTTCAACTTGTGCCAATGACCGTCTATTTTCAAGATCTTAAAACCTTGCTCTATTCCATTAAGGGCGTGGGCGCATCGGTGCAATCATACGTACAAACCGAAAACTCTTCAGATGCCGATACTCACTTAGGCAAATTGCGTGGCCGCCGCGATTGGCAGGCATTACAACAACGCGCAGAACTATTCCGTGAGGCTCAGGGCCTGCCTTTAACCTATCAAATCGCCCAATTTCGTGTGCGTCGCCAAGGCGATAGGGGGTAAGGCTTGTCGTTGAGCTTTGAGCGCGTGATTGACCATGGATTAAGAAGGAAAACGCATGTTTTTTGTAACAGGTACAGATACCGATAGTGGTAAAACCTTAGTGTCGACGGCGCTGTTAACCGCATTCAATCGTGAAGCTGCTCGCACAGGCGCTGCGCACTTAAGCCTGGGGGTCAAACCTGTGGCCTCGGGATGTGAAACCACAGAGCTGGGCTTACGAAACAGTGATGCGTTAAAACTGATGTCGGCCTCATCTTTAAAGCTCAGCTATGAGCAGGTCAATCCAATAAGCTTTGAACCCGCCATTGCGCCGCATATTGCCGCAAAACAGTTGGGGGTTAACTTATCTCCCGAGGCGATTTTGGCAACGTTAGATAGACAAGCCTTTGCGCAGGCTGATTTTTGCTTGATAGAAGGTGCGGGTGGCTGGCGTTTGCCCTTAGGGGACGGGCGTTATTTATCGGAATTAGTGCAGCAACTTAATTTGCCAGTGATCTTGGTTGTGGGAATGAAACTGGGCTGCTTAAATCATGCGTTATTAACCCAAGAGGCGATAATCGCCGATGGCTTAACCGTGGCGGGTTGGGTGGCAAATTGCGTCGATCCCAATATGAGCGTGTTTGATGAAAACTTAGCATCGCTTAAAGAGATGATGACATCGCCTTTCCTTGGTTGTATTCCGCATCTTAAACAGGCTGATGCAGAACATGCCGCCCATTTTATCGATATCCAGGCTTTGTTGATGAAATAACCCATTCAAAAAATACGTGTGATATAACAAAAAAAGAGGCCATACAGCCTCTTTTTGTTATTGAGTGTTTAATTTATTGTGGCTAAAACTTTACTCGGTAGCCAATATTAAAGGCAATGTCAGTGCTGTTATCCATATTGAAATAATTTTCAACGACGGAAAACTCAATTGCACTTGTGTCTAAGTAATAACGGTAGCCGAGTAATATTTCATTTGAAGCCTTAGCGAAATCGTTTTCAGTTTCTAATAAACCTTGGTAATGATGTAACTCAATTAACCAGCCATGGCGACCCGTGATATATTCATAGCCGAGATTGACCGAATAGGCATGATTATCGTAGCGGATCCCCGAGAGCACTTCATTGCCCTGCCTGAAACTGACAGCGGCGCTTGAATGAAAATGATGCTTCTCGTAACGGAAGCTGTAATTTAACTGCAATGCTTGTTCAAAGGCTTCATTTTCAAAGGGACCTGAGTCCACATAGTTATAATATAAGCTACCACCTAAGGATAAGCCCTGATGTTGGTTCTCAAATAATTGATAACCAACATAAAGCATAATGGCATTATTGAGTGTCTCACCCGAAATATCTTGTTGGTTCACACCATCTTTAGAAAATATTTGGTTTTGGTGTTTTGCCGTATCTTCACGACCATTTTGACTAAAACCAAAAGCATCATGGAACCACATAGTTACCGAGTCTAAGTGATTATCGCCGCTAAAGCGCCAGTGATAACTTGTGTCTATCATCCATTTGTCATTGATTTGCCAAGTCAGCCCACCTTCGAGGGTGTTGTGGTAGTAATCGGCAAAATAATCATCGGTTTCAGCCCAAACACTGGCCGCACTTGCAGATAAGTGCAGCTCTTTTTGACCTTCAGGTAACGAAAACCCAGATCTAAGCATCGGCGTTAAACTGCCCGCTTGGGTCGGTGATTGTGCGTAGGTGCGTAAAGGACCGTAGTCACTAAAATCGACGGCAGTAGCAAAGGCATTCGGGACAAACAGCAAAGAAAGCGCAAAGGCTGGTTTAAGGTTTGAAAACGGCATAACTTAAATATCCGTCTAGATGATGAGTTATCTAGATTCGATGGGTTGATGAAACAGGGTATTATCGACCAACAGTTACACTGATGATTAATATAGATGTTAACGCTAATTGCGAAATTAACATTTTATTTGCATTTAAATTAGCGTATAGCAGAGTAAAACCAACGCAAGCCAAAACACTCGTCCAATCATTGGTAGTGAATATAAGGCAAGTAGGATGCTTATCATTAACAATATTGTCGTTGGCTTACGAAAGTACGCAGCATTTAATGTAGGTAACTTCATTTTTTCTCTGACATATTCATGATGCGAAATATAACTAACACTGAATATGGTGATTGCAATAGATAGATATTTTGTAAATAAGTGTATATAGCAAATATTCAGTTGTTGTGAAGGGGTAATATACCGCTGTGGAGTAGGGGAGTAAATCTTATGGGGGCGCGAAATAGGGCCGAAAATTGGAACTGAAGTTCCCTATTTTTGTTAGATAGAAATAATCCTAGATATTCCGAAGACGTCATTCTGTCCAAGTTATCCCGTAAATTAAGAAGCTGAATAGCTAAAGAGTTATGATGTTGCCACGACTTGCTGAGAATAATCGAGTTAGAGCTGAACACTCGTTAGTGTAAAACATAGCGTAATAAAAAACGCCGTAGGTTCGGCGTTTTTATGGTGTAACTGATAGCTAGCTTATTTGCCTAGGGCCAATCATCACTGTTCCAGCGATACAGCCAAGTGGCGGCAACAGGTTTTTCATCTTTACGCAATTGGATGCGCAGTTCTGCCACATTGGTGCTTTCGGGCTCGAAGGTCACAAATACGCGGGCACCATTGATATCTGGATGAGCGACGATACGCGATGACAGAATTTTGCCCTTGCTGATACTGGCATCAATCACAATGTTCTCAATATCTTGTGGTTTGATATTGCTGTAATCGATAAGCAACTCTTTACCTTTGGCTTGCTTTTGTCCCTTTGAGCTGCGAACCACTCGCGCCTTAGTGTTAGCACTGGGGCTATCGTTAGACGCCGTGATGCGATAGGAGTAACGATAGGGTTCACCTTGCTTCAATCCGCCCTGAGGCTCCCAGTAAGTGACTATATTGTCGTTGGTTTCGGCGCTCGATGGGATCTCAAGAAGCACTAACTGACCTTTACCCCAATCGTTAAGCGGCTCAATCCAAGCGGAAGGGCGCTGCTGGTAGTTTGCAGTCAGATCTTGATAGTAATCGAAGTTACGATGGCGTTGGATTAAGCCAAAACCCTTAATATCTTCATCGCCAAAGGCACTGATCTGCAATTTATTAGGGTTATTGAGCGGGCGCCATAAGCGCTCACCGTTACCGCGATCAATTTGTAATCCTTCGGAGTTATGTACCGCTGGGCGATAATCTGGCTTATCCGGCGTATCTAAACCACCATAGAGGAACATTGAGGTCAGTGGTGCAATCCCTACATGGGTAATATCACGGCGGGGGAATAGGGTGACATCTACCTCGACCCGTGTTGGCGCGCCAGGGTAAATACCGAAGCGATAGGCACCAGTAACGCTCTGACTGTCCAACAGCGCATGCACCACAATCGCCGTTTGATACTTAGACGGACGCTCTACCCAAAAACGTTTGAATAATGGGTATTCCTCACCTTTAGGTTGAGCGACATCGATAGCTAATCCACGGTTCGATAAACCATAGGTTTGCCCTTTAGACAGTGCTCTAAAGTAGCTCGCGCCTTGGAACATGATGAACTCATCTTTTACCTCATCATCATTGATGGGGTAGTGCAGGCGCACGCCGGCGTATTGGCCAACCTGAGTCAGTAATTTCTCTATGGTATCGTTTGGCACACTAAAGGAGGATTCGGTTAATTCGATAGGAAATGCATGGCTGTTTTCAACCACATCGATATCGACTAGGTTTTTGTATAAAAAGCCGGGGGCAAACAGTTGTACCGAAAACTTAGTGGGGGTTCCGCCCCAAATCGCGGCGTTTTCTTGATAATTGATTTTGCCATAGGTGGCGTAATCAAGATCGATTAGCTCCTTGGGAGCTTTTCTCGCCTCTTTAAACGGTTTTTGAGCCAGTTGCTGGGCAAGTTCAACCACAGTGTCATGGGAGAACATCTTGGCTTTTTTCTCTTGAGTGGCATCGGCGCCATAGGCGGTAAAACTGCTGATGCCGAGTGTACAGGCGAGTAACGAACCGAGAAAAAACCTCGACTTGGCCGCTTTTAGGCGCGAGATAGGGGTGAAATGATTGAATGTTGAATGCAGTCGCAAAATAGAAACTCCTCACTTTAATGGGCTAAGGCGAGAGACTCGCACTTAATGACTTGCCCAAAACTCCCGATTTATAAATAACTTAGAATGCTTTTGTACGGGAAGTGCTCAGGGGTGAATAATAATTTAATCTTGTTTATCAAAGTGTTCGACAACGAAATTAGAGCAGTTACTTAAGTGGTGCAAGTCTTTTCTCCCGCAGGATAAGTGTTTGCCTTATCGGTTAAAACACTTGCTGGCTGGTGTTATCACTTAGGATATTGTTGATTTCCGTCCTCACCGCGCGCGGTATCCTTGCCTCTGTATACGACACTTTGCGGCATGTTATCGGCCAGCCAGCTTGATGACACACTCATACTCGGTGGCCGATAGTAGCAGATCCGCTTAGGCAATGCCGCCGCATAGATCTTATTTCAGCATATGGGATAAATCGCTGCCGACAGGGATCGGGATTTCTTGCTGCTCACCACAGAATAAATAGGCAGGATTGTCACCTAGCAGAGATAAGGTGTCTCCCTGACGCCAAAGTGCGCTGCCTTCGACAATACCCACAACTGGCGTGATGGGGTCGACACGAGTGAATTCGAGCAAACGTTGGGCGCGGGTTTCGCCGTTATGTCCCGGAGCGCGGTAGTTCGAATAATGTGGATTTAACTGAAACGGCACTATATTTAACGCGGTAAATGAAGGCGGCTCGATAATCGGCATATCGTTGGTGGTGCGAATACTCAATCCGGAGACATTAGAGCCCGCGCTCCAACCAATATAGGGTTTACCATTCAGTACTTCTTCACGGATAAGATGCACTAAATCGTACTTATAGAGCTCGTGCAATAAATGGAAGGTATTGCCGCCACCGATCAAAATGCCGTCGGCATCTTTAATCGCTTGGCGCGGATCAGGATGCTGGTGAATGCCGCTGATATCGAGCCTGAGTTCACTTAAGCCTGCGACGACTGAGGCCAAATACGTGTCATAACTCATGCTGACACCAGCATAAGGGATAAAAATCCATTTTTGGGCGTTAGCGGTGAGCGGCTTGATAAAGGGAAGCGCATGGGAAAGGTAAGGCGTATCACCGACGCGAGAGCTGCTCAGCAGTAGGGCATTGATTGTCATTTTTTTATCCTGAAATCTCGGAATGTGCTGGCATGTTAACAAAGTTTAATCGCGATAAACATAGATAAACACACATGAATTTGGCTGTAACGCTGACAGAG
Organism: Shewanella sp. Shew256; assembly: GCF_002196695.1. Lineage (NCBI taxonomy): Bacteria > Pseudomonadati > Pseudomonadota > Gammaproteobacteria > Alteromonadales > Shewanellaceae > Shewanella > Shewanella sp. Shew256. The sequence continues at coordinate 113,467 of NZ_NAJR01000005.1, forward strand.
CCTAGATTTAAGTTTGGATTAATACATTGTCCCTAGACTCACGAGCCATGAAAGGCAATGTCTAAATTGAGAGAAAAATTAGCGAGTAGAAAAACTCTTATCTTTACCCCTTGAATTTCGATTAATTGGACATATTATGTCTTTGAGCAAAGTTAAATGGCATATGTTTGCCGTAAAGGAGCTGAAATGAAGCGTATTTTTTTATTAATTGCGACTAACCTAGCCGTGTTGCTGGTAGCCTCAATTGTGATGTCTATTCTGGGCGTTAATACGTCGACTATGGGTGGACTGCTTGTGTTCGCTGCGATTTTTGGATTCGGCGGAGCCTTCATCAGCTTAGCCATTTCAAAATGGATGGCGAAAAAGACCATGGGCTGTGAAGTGATCACCACGCCACGTGATAGCACAGAGCGTTGGTTATTAGACACTGTTGCCCGCCAAGCGCAACAAGCTGGGATTAAAATGCCAGAAGTGGCAATTTACCAATCACCAGAGATGAATGCCTTCGCCACAGGCCCAAGCAAAGACAACTCATTAGTTGCCGTGAGTACCGGTCTGTTGTATGGCATGAGTCAAGACGAAGTTGAAGGCGTACTCGCCCACGAAGTGAGCCACGTCGCTAACGGCGACATGGTGACCTTGACCTTAATTCAAGGCGTGGTGAACACCTTTGTTATCTTCGCGGCACGTGTCGTTGCAGGTATTATCAACAACTTCGTCTCAAGCAACGATGAAGAAGGCGAAGGTTTAGGTATGTTCGCCTATATGGCAGTGGTATTTGTCCTCGACATGCTGTTTGGTATCTTGGCCTCGATCATCGTGGCTTACTTCTCACGTATCCGTGAATACCGTGCAGACGAAGGTGCGGCGCGTTTAGCGGGTAAGCATAAGATGATTGCAGCGCTCGAGCGTTTACGCCAAGGCCCTGAAAGCTCGGCAATGCCAGCGCAAATGTCGGCTTTTGGTATTAACGGTAAGCGTTCAATGGCTGAGCTGATGATGAGCCACCCGCCATTAGAGAAGCGTATCGCCGCCTTACAAACTCGTTAATCGAGTTCAAAAGTTCACAAAAAGGAGACCTCGGGTCTCCTTTTTTATTGGGGCTTTTCTTTTGCTGATGATTAGGCTAGGGAGGTTTTTAGTTGTGACTTTTAGGTTGTGGCAATGTAAAACTCTTATATAAGCATGTGGTTACATGATGCAGCGCACATTTTACCCCTCGGTATATTGATAAAGTTACTTTGCATAAGATTGGGTTGCTTATTGCTCAATCCTTAGCTAAGTTAAATCGAGTCGTGCTATTTACATTGGTTGCGAGATGGAAGTCACCCTGACAAGAATTTCCACTGTCAATCGCCATTGGAGGATACAATTGTGAGCAAAAAACTATTAAGTGCGCTTTTCGGGGCAAGTCTTGCAGCGCTAGCGCTGTCACCAACCGCATTTGCCGCGGATCAAAAATTATCAGACTTCCATGCAGAATCTGGTGGTTGTGAAAGCTGTCATAAAGACGGTACACCTTCTGCTGACGGTGCTTTCGAATTTGAACAATGTCAAAGCTGCCACGGCTCTTTGGCTGAAATGGACGCAGTACACAAGCCACACGATGGCAACTTAGTGTGTGCTGACTGTCATGCGCCACACGATATGAACGTAGGTCAAAAACCTACCTGTGAAAGCTGCCATGACGATGGTCGTACTCCAGAATCTATCCTGAAGAAGTAATCCTACTTCGGTATAAGTTTGATAAAAAACGCCAGCAATTGCTGGCGTTTTTTTATATGCATCACTCGTCCTTCGGTTGTCCTTGGATCAGTTTTTTGCCAGAAAACATGGCGGAAATGATCCCGGGTTGGCGTTTGACTTCTGTGTAAATCACGGCAAACACATGCAGCACGATAAGGAGCATCAATAAGTACACGGCGTAAACGTGTACTTCACCGGCCAGTCCCTTCATGGGCTTGATAGCATTGGCTTTATCGGTATCTACGCCTGTGGCATCGTAGGGTTTTAAGCTACTTGGCTCAACATCCGCTGCGGCTAAGTAGCTTTGTACTGTGCTGCCGAGCGGCGGATAGTAAATGTCTGTACCTGCGCGGATCAGGCCTGTGATCATTATGGTGACAAGCAAGAGCATGATGGCGAGTACGGCGAATTTCCCCTTAGGATTGTGGCCTAGATACTGGGGATTTTTACCCGCGGCAAGTTCCGCTTTATAGCTTTGTAACTCGCTCTTGCTATTGGTATTGGGGAACATATGACTAAAGCGGGCATATTTATTGCCCACAAAACCCCAAACCAGGCGGATCAGTAAATTAATTGCAAAGCCATAGCCAATGATGACGTGCATGGTTTTAAGCCCAATTTTGCCGGAGAGTTCGGTAATGCCTAAGTCGCTGCGAAACATCATCATGCCGCCAACGATAATCAGGGCGAGTACAAGGATGAGATTAATCCAGTGGAACAGACGCGTAGGTCTGTCCCACACGCGATAGGACTGCATTTCAATAGAGTTTGGCTGCGGGTTGGACATGGTATTTCCTTATGATTTATGTTGATTTGATCTTACGCCTTTCTATTCAAAATAGCGCATTATTTTCAGTTTAAATTCAGCCTTCTGATTGACAATACTCAGTGCTAAAGTTGCAGAAGTTTTTGATTTGCGTACGGTAAATATTTTTATCGTAAGTCTTTTGAATCTGTTTTATCTAATGCTAATATCGTGTGCACGGTAGACTTGGAAGTCTATTGAACGGATGTTGAAGTGGTATTGAGAGATGTTTCTCCTCTCAAAATGAATAATCGTTAACCAGACAGGGAGTGAGCAGGATGTTCAAAATATTACATTGGATTGTAGTGTCAAGATCGCAAGTTCTGATGGAATTGCTGGCCGGACGCTGGCCGCAGGAGTTTCTCGTTAAGCTGTCGCAAGTCAGCCCGGATGAGATGTGCGATCAAATCAAAGATAACCAAGCCTCTATGGTGGTGATTGATCTTTCCACCGTCGATCTTCAAAAAGCCTATCAATTTCAACGCTTGCTTGCCCGCGAACATCCGAGTGTGCGAGTTGTTTATATCCAGTTCCCTAAACAAGTTGATGCCCGCTTCTTAATGCAAGCCTCGACCACGGCAGGGGTGTTTTATCTGGATGCAGGATTGACTGAAATCAGCCTTGGCCTTTCCAACATCCTGCGCGGACACAGAGTGATCCCTATCCAATTGGTGAACGGGGTGAATGATGACTTTGGACTGTTTGAAGATACCGAGCCATTAACCATTCGTGAGCGTGAAGTGTTACAAGCCCTGCTGTCTGGCAGCACTAACCTCGATATCGCTAATCAATTGTTTGTCAGTGAGAGCACCATTAAGACGCACTTGTACCGTGTATTCCGTAAGATTGGTGTGTCGAGCCGTGGTCAAGCCATCGCGTGGGCGCAAACCTATTTACACGATGTGGTGGTGTAACCCATTGTTGATGTATCGCTAAGCCAATATTCAATTGAGCAAACAAAGAATTAAATAAAAAGGGGCAATCGTCGATACGATTGCCCCTTTTGTGCTTTATGGGTTAAAGACGAATTTAAAGGCTAATGCGTTGAAAATTAGCGACCCAACCAAGCCTGGAGTTTATCTTTATCTGTGATGCTTAAGGCAACTGTATCCTTTGGCGCCTCAGCAATAATCAGTTCTCCCGTCATCAATTCATCGCGTCTAAACCAATGTAGGCTTAAGCTTTCTCCGAGAGGGTATTGCTGAAGCTGAGCTTCAAATTGGCCTGTCACCTGCAGATTATCCGCCGCAATTAAGATATCTCCGGCGCTTAAACCTGCAAGGTGAGCAGGGCTGCCTTGGGTGACTGTGGTCACTTTAAGGCCCATTGGCGCGGCTTGCGTCTTAGCGCCAAAGGCAATCTCATACCCTTTGGCTGAGCCTCCACCGACATCCTGTGCGCCATTGCTCGCTCTCAGGGTCAATTCAACCCCAAACTCGGCAAGTAGCGGTGCCAGTGGGATATCGTCGGTATTGTCTAAATAGGCGAAGAGATCTTGGCAATCACGCCCTAATAAACGCTCAACAATCCTTTGATGACATACGTCTGTGGTGCCACGATTTTGCAGAGCATATTCCTGCCACAGAATGGTCATCACATCGTCGAGATTGTATTTACCTTGGGTTTCGCTTCTTAGTGTTAAATCAAGATACAGGGCAAACAGGGCGCCCTTAGTGTAATAACTGATAATGGCGTTTTGGGCGTTCTCATCCTGCTTATAGAACTTAGTCCAAGCGTTAAAGCTGGAGTCCTTAATGCTTTGTTTAAAGCGGCCTTGACTGCGATAAACCCTTGTAAAGGTTTCGCTCAGCATATCTAAGTAGCTTTGCTCATCGACTAAGCCTGCGCGATAGGTGAGGAAATCATCATAATAGGAGGTGATGCCCTCATAGGCCCACAGCTGCGGTGTATAGGTCTCAGCCTCAAGTTGGTAGGGTAAAAAGCATTCCGGCTTGATGCGCTTGACGTTCCAGCTGTGGAAATATTCATGGCTGCAGAGGGATAAATAGGTGCGGTAGTCGTTGTTAATCGGCGCATCCATCGACAGCGGTAAATCCTTGCGCGAGCACATGAGTGCCGTCGATGCCCTATGTTCCAAACCACCAAAGCCATTGTCGAGTACTGTCGTCATAAACAGATAACGCTCAAAGGGCGCGGGCGTGCCAAACAGCTTGATTTGATACTCGCAAATGGCCTTTAAATCTTGGCAGAGTCTCGGCATATGGGCGCGGTGGCGACCGTTTAGTACGATATCGTGTCTGACGCCGCAAGCTTCAAAACTGGCGTGGGTGAATAGCCCCATCTCAACTGGATGATCGATAAGTTCGTCATAGCTTTGCGCGCAAAACTCACCAAAGGCAAATTCATCACTGCTTTGGCGTGTCATGCTGGTGGCAAGGCGCCACTCGTTTAGGCTCGGCTCGGTCGGCGCCGCCATTGTTACTGTGTGTAAGCCTGCCTCAAAGCCGTGGGCGGCTAAAAATACACTGCTACCGTTAAAGAAGCCGTGGGTCATATCCAGGTGCGCGGTGCGTACCGACAAGTCCCAAGCATAAACTTGATAGGTTAAAGTAAGTTGGGCGCTTTGATGTTCGACCGACCAGGTTTGTTTATCCAGCTGAGTGAGCGTAAGCGGCTCACCGTTAGCGCCTGTGGCTTTGAGGTCGATAATATTCTTAGCAAAATCCCGCACCATATAACTGCCAGGAAGCCACGCGGGCAGGCTAAAAACTTGCTTAGGGTGAGGCGTTTGTACCGTCATGGTGACGGCGAACAAGTGCGCCTTGGGATCGACGGGAATAATGTGATAGTGGATCATAATTTATCCTGTAAAACCGCTGCGTTTTAATGGGCGTCATGCTGCCAAAAATGCGCACAACAGGCAAATGAAACGCAAAATATCTGGAGACACAAAGCGTTGAATTGCTAGTATACTATCCCAATTAACCCAAGGAGGACTCCCCATGGCCGAAGAAACCATTTTCAGCAAAATTATCCGCCGCGAAATTCCCGCCGACATTCTGTATCAAGACGAGCTGGTGACGGCATTTAGAGACATTTCGCCAAAGGCGCCAACCCATATTCTGATTGTGCCGAATCATTTGATCCCAACTGCAAATGATATGAAAGCCTCGGATGAACCTGCACTCGGCCGGATGATGACTGTGGCGGCTAAACTGGCGGCAGAGGCGGGGATTGCCAAAGACGGTTATCGTTTGATCATGAACTGCAACAAACATGGCGGACAGGAAGTGTACCATATCCATATTCATCTCGTCGGCGGAGAGCCACTGGGACCCATGCTGAGCCAAGGTCAATGAAGGTTAATCCCGAGTTTTTCCCGCTGACTCAAATGGCGCAGCGATTTGTCGATCAGCTCGCCCAGTGCCGCCGCTTAGGGCTCAGCGTGCTCGAGGCCAGTGAGCATCATGTACTGATTGAGTTGCCCTATAGCACTGAGTTAATTGGTTATCCCGATACAGGTGTTATCCATGGCGGGGTGATCACCACCCTGATGGACACCGCCTGTGGCAGCGCTGTAGTGAGTGCGATTTTTCAAAAATATCAATCCTTAGAGATTTCGCCCACCCTCGACTTACGGGTCGATTATATGAAGCCCGCCCAGCCCCATAAGCCAGTTTATGGCTTTGCCGAGTGCTATAAGTTGTCATCTAATATCGCCTTTACCCGCGCCATCGCCTATCAGGACAGCATTGATGATCCTATCGCCCATGCGGTGGGCTCCTTTATGCGGATCAGCCCTGAAATGGTGGGCGATGCCTTTAGACAAGCCTTGATGGGAGAAGCCGTGCCGCCCTTAGGAGAGACAGATGAACTCAAATAAGCCGACCGAGCAGAAAACCCTCGATGTGCAGGGGATTGTAAAACGCGCCACCGAGCTGAACGACTTTGGTCATCTACTCGAACATGTACCTTATGCTAAGTTTATTGGCATGAAGGTCGAGCGCTTTGGCGACGAGCTGATTTTCAAACTCCCCGCTAAGGACGACAATATCGGTAATCCAATCCTGCCCGCGATTCATGGCGGAGTGATTGCTGGTTTTATGGAAATGTCAGCCATAGTGCAATTAATGGTGTTTATGCAAACGGCAAAAGTGCCAAAAGTAGTTGATTTCTCCATTGATTACCTGCGTGCCGGCCTTCATAAAGACAGCTTTGCCGAATGCCGTATCACCCGTCAGGGTCGACGGGTCGCCAACGTGAATATCAATTGTTGGCAAACCAATCGTAAGCAGTTGATCGCTACCGCAAGGGCGCACTTTTTGATTGATTAATCGCGAGGGCGGGGCAGGATGAGCAGGTTTTGCCGATGTGTACGTTAAGCATAAGTTCAGCTGGCGTCGCGTAGTGTCATTGCCCATCCGTTGTTCGGCACCTAGGTTTTTGTGAGTGAGGGAAAACAAAATGAAAGCAATTTACAGTGGATTAATCTTGGCTGCAGCACTGACACTCGGTGCCTGCACTAATACGGCGGGCATTTCGGTGAACTCACTGGGAGAAACCCGCGTCGATAACAACAGCTTCGCCCGTGATATCAGTGTTGAAGGGGTTGAGGCGCGCCGTGTTGGCGATCTTATCCAAGGTTCGGCCTTGATCGTCAGCAAGTCCTCAAGCGATATGCGAGTGCAATATAAGTTCACTTGGTATGATGCCAGCGGCTTTACCGTCGAAGATGAAGCCACCAGTTGGAAATCGGTGAAATTACACGGTAAACAACAGCTGCAAGTGTCGGCCGTGGCCCCAAATGCACAAGTGGCGAAATTCGATGTTTATGTGCGCGAGACCTATTCAAACTAAGCTTGAATCATAGGGTTGAGTTGTCACTATCGCGTTAGAGCATTTGGCATTTCAAAGCTAAGTTAACGCGCGTTGATAAAGGCTTTCGCTCCATTTATAAAGACTTACGTTTTCAGGGCGTAAGTCTTTTGCTTTTATCTATCCTCATCCTCATCCTCATCCTCACCAACCCATCTTCCTTCTGATCGTTTGTGCGGGATTGAGTTTGTCCCGTGACGGTTGCTACGCCGAGAAGCAAAGTTGCGATAACTAACTCAGTTCGACGGAAAAACTCAAACAGCGACAGAAAAGCGGACTTTAGTCCTAAAACTATTTCAGGGTTGAGCACTACTATCAGCATATTATTTGATGAGGATAGACCTATGACCGCGCACATTAATGCACAACCTACTGATTTTGCTGAAACTGTAATTATGCCTGGCGATCCGCTACGGGCGAAATATATTGCCGAAACCTACCTTACTGATGCCGCAGAAGTCACCAACGTTCGCAATATGCTGGGCTACACAGGTTATTACCAAGGGCAGCGTATTTCTGTAATGGGGCACGGTATGGGGATTTCCTCAATGGTGCTCTATGGCCATGAGTTGATTAATTTTTTTGGTGTGAAGCGCATCATTCGTATCGGCAGTTTAGGCGCAACCCAAAAACACGTGCAAATGCGGGATGTGATTTTAGCGCAGGCGGCGGGTACCGACTCACCCACGAATGCCAAGCGTAGCAGTGGCTATCATATGGCAACCTCGGCCACCTTTTCCTTACTGCACAAAGCCTATACCCAAGCCAATGAAAAAGGCATTAGCGTGAAAGTTGGCAACGTATTTAGTGGCGATCTTTATTATGATCCCGACGAAGATATGATCCCAGCACTGGAGCGTTTTGGGGTATTGGGTATTGATATGGAAGTGGCTGGTCTTTATGGCTTAGCACATCAACAGGGCATTGAATCATTGGCCATTCTCACGGTATCCGATCATTGCCTAACGGGTGAGGAAACCACCGCCGAAGAACGCCAGTTATCCTTCAATAATATGATCGAACTCGCGCTCGCGACTGCGCTGAATTAGGTCACTCGTTAACCTTTGCACCTTTCGCATTTCACGATGGAATGACAAAAATGAATAATAAAATCACCTTAACCGCCATTAGTTTTCTCGCGAACTTTATTATGGCGGGTTTTGCGACGCAATTTGGGATGTTGATAGAACCCATAGCGGAGAAGTTTGCAGCCGATGTGAACGACGTTGCCTCAATCTTCTCCTTACTTAATGGTGGCGCATTGGCAGGGACCATTGCCGCCTTCTTCTTTATTGAAAAGTTGGGCATCAAGCGGATCACCTTACTCAGTTACAGTCTAGTCGCGCTTTCTGCGCTGGCATTACACCTTACCAGTTCGCTACAAGTGGTGATGGTAGCCATGACCTTAATTGGATTCTGCGGCGGGATTGGTCTGTGTATCGCAGGCACTATTGTGGTGTCAGTATGGCAAGCCAAAATGCAGAGCACTATGTTAGTGGTGCAGGATGCGACCTTTAATGTTGCTGGGGTGGTGTTTCCGCTGATCACAACCTACGCCTTAACCAATGCCTTATCATGGAGTTACAGTTACTTAGCCGTGGGTTTGGTTGCCTTAGGCACGGTAATTATTAGCTTATTCACCAATTTTTCTCTGTGCGAGCAATCATCGAATACGGAGGAGAAACAACAATCGGAGTGGAATTTCGGCATTATCAGCGGTGGTATCGGCTTATTTTTAGGCATGCTGGCACTGTATACCTTCCTCACGTGGGCACCGTTATTTGTAAAACAAAAATTTGATATCCCATTTGAAGAGGCGGGCAATATCATTACCCAATACTGGTCGGCCGCGCTGATAGGTGCCTTGATTTCAACCCTGATTGTGACCCGGGTAAAAATTCATCATTTCTTAGTCGGTATTATTGGTTTAGCTATGGTGATCACCTTTGTGATTGTGACTACCGACAAGTTGAATTGGATTGCTTATTTAACCTATGGTTACGGCTTTGTCTGCGCGGCACTTTACAATGCGTTTATTGCCTATGGCGTGTCGTTTGTGAAGCAAGCCAGCAGTAAGAATGTCTCCTACATTTTGATCAGTGGCAGTACGGGCGCCATGTTTAGCCCAGCGATCAGTTCGTTCTTCGAGCGTATTATCGGCTTACAAACCGTGATGTATGTGATCCCCGTGCTTTACGCCGCAATCTTTATGTTGTTGATTGCATCGAGTCGGATGAAACCTGCGATGTCAGCACAATCACTTTCGGCAAGTTAAGCTAAAGGCCCATACTTGGTTGTTATCCGCCGAGTATGGGTGTTGTCGAAGTGGGTTAAATGCCTGCTTCGACAAAAGCTTTAAGTGCATTCAGGTTTTTAATCCGAATGCCTTCTTTTTTACGCTCGATTAAACCGCGCTCTTCCAAATGTTGCAGTGCCCGTCGATAGACCCTGTCTGTGGTACCAAAACGCTCTGCCTCTAAATAACGCTTACTAAAACCATCGACGGGTAAATCGTTTAAATACTCATGGTAGATATCGAATGCCACGTTATAGCTGATGGGGTAAAGCAGTCTGCGGGTAAAAATATCGACGGTATCTTGGTAATCAATCGCTATGGCACTGGCAAAAAATAGCGCCAGTTGCGGGTGTTGGCCGAGGGAATGTTGCAACTTTTCAGTGCTAATTAGCGAGATCTCTAAGGGCTCACTAGCGATGATGTCGAGCTGGCACTGGTATTGGGTAAAAAACTCCATCTCACCAAAGAGCTGCGAATCACAATCGATAGTCCCTAATTGGAAACAACGTCCATTTCTGGCGGTGTGCCCCAGCGATACGCGGCCTTGCTTGACTAACACCAGCGAGTTTATGGCTTCACCTTGTGTCATCAGGTGAGCGCCTTTTTTGAGCATTTTGACTTCGCTGATACAGCTAAGAATCACAGCTTCAATAAGAGGATAGTCTTGTTCCCATCGCTGGCTATAACGTCCCTTGGCTAACGGTTTTAGCTGCATTGAGTTGACCCTTCTACCATACTTAAAATCGTCGCCTTCTATAGCATTAGAACGCATATTGGGTCAAATCAGCCAAAGGAGAGAAGGGCGTTTATATTGGCCGATTGTGAGCTGTCAGAGGTTTCAACAAAGGCATTAATGGCGTGAGCTAAGCGTCATTTACTGATGTGCAGTGACAAGAGTGTCTACTTTATGATTTTCGTCATGTATACTTAGCGCCGCCAAGGGGTGTTTGCTAACAAAGTGGCAGACTGAGATGTCATCAGACGAACCCTTAGAACCTGATCCGGCTAATACCGGCGTAGGAATGGGCCAATCAACAGCACACTTCTGAATCGCTTATTCGTTGCCGGATCTCAAACATGTATTTGAGGTCCTATGTCTAACCAAAAGTTTTACAACAAGTCTTACACCCAAAAGTCTACCAAGGGTTCCATCTTCTCCTTATCGTTAACGCGTGCGCCATTGGCGCTGGCCATTTCGGCAGCCTTGAGTACAGCCGCGTGGGCGCAAACCGATGCTATCGATAAACCAGAGCCTAGCAATGATATGGAAATCATGGTGGTGACGGCGGATTTTCGCAGTGCCAGCTTAGAAAAAATGCCATCGAGCATTACCGTTATCGATGCCCAGCAAATTCAAGATGAAAGTGCCCAGCACTTTGAAGACGTGATGAATTCTATCGCCAACTTCAACTGGTCGGGTGGCAGCTCGCGTCCTAAGTATTTTCAGATCCGCGGCGTGGGTGAGCAGGAGCAATATCAAGGCGCGCCTAACTCGTCTGTGGGTTATATCATTGATGATATTGATTTATCCGGTATCGGCATGGTGTCGAGCATGTACGATCTGCAGCAGGTCGAAGTGTTACGCGGCCCGCAGGGTACCCGCTATGGTGCCAATGCGTTAGCGGGCTTGATTTACCTTAAGAGTAATGACCCGACCGATGTGTTTGAACATGGCGCCGAGGTCTCTTTAGGTAATGACGATTTGCAAACCTTCAGTGGCTTTAGCTCTGGCCCCTTGAGCGATTCGGGCAAGTTGTTGTACCGCGTGTCGCTGCAGCAACATCAACAAAACGGTTATCGCGACAATCTCTATTTAAATAAAGAAGATACCAATGGTCGTGATGAATTTACTGGCCGCGCTAAATTACGCTGGTATGCCACCGACAATTTGCAACTCGATTTAACCCTGCTGCATGCCGATTTTGATAACGGCTACGATGCCTGGAGTTTAACCAACGATCCTAAACATACTATTTCGGATCAGCCGGGTGTCGATAGCCAGCGCACCACTGGCGCCGGATTTAAAGCGACTTACTCGGGCGCAGAGTCGTTTGAGCTTACCTCGCTGACTTCATTTGCCAATACCGATCACCATTACAGTTACGATGGCGATTGGGCTAACCCTGAATATTGGGCCTCCAAGCAATGTGAGGATGAGGGCAATCTCGCCCCTTGTCAGTACGATTACTTCTGGGACAAAACCGGTCAGCGTAAGACCTTATCCCAAGAGTTCCGCTTAAGCTCGACCGATCAAGGCCGTATTTTTTCGGGTTCAACCGACTGGTTACTTGGGGTTTATGCTATGAACCTTAAAGAAGATAACCAACTGTATTCTGAATATAATACTTGGCCCGATGAGGTGTTAGATTCCGAATATGAAGCAACCAATTACGCCGTATTTGGTCAGTTGGATACGGATTTAGGCGCCGATTATGCCTTGTCTGTGGGGTTGCGTGCCGAGCGTCGCAATAGCCATTACTCAGATACCAACAATGATAATTTTGACCCGAGCGAAACCATGTGGGGCGGCCATATTGCGCTGAGCAAAGTGCTGAATGAATCCCATAATGTGTACGCCAGAGTGGCTCGCGGTTACAAGGCGGGCGGTTTTAACATGACCTTGCCAGTTGAACTCAATGATAAAAAAGAGTTTGATACCGAAACCCTATACAACTACGAAATTGGTCTTAAATCCCATTGGTTTGAAGGGCTTATCGATACGAATCTGGCGCTGTTCTATATGGATAGGCAGGATCAGCAAGTGGCCGCATCCCAGCAGGATCCGAACAAGCCACAACGCTTTATCCTCTACACTGAAAATGCGGGTAGCTCACACAACTACGGTGCGGAGTTGGACGCCACTTGGTATGCCACCGATAATCTCCAGTTTTACTCAAGTCTGGGTTGGTTAGAGACAGCGTACGGCGATTACCAGTACCAAGATAAATACGGTAGCGCCGTGGATTTAACGGGCCGCGATTTGGCTCATTCGCCACACTTAACCTACAGCTTAGGCGGTACCTATCGTGCGAACTCGGGTTGGTTTGCCAACGTCAACATGAGTGGTAAGAGTGAGTTTTACTACTCAGACAGCAACGACTCGCGCTCTGAGCCATACACTATTGTGAATGCGCGTGTAGGTTACGAGGCGAGTGCCTGGTCGGCGTATTTATGGGGCCGCAACCTGTTCGATGAAGAATATGGCGTGCGTGGTTTCTATTTTGGTAATGAGCCGGATAACGGCTGGGCGGAAAAGCAATATATCCGCTACGGCGACCCACGCCAAATTGGGGTGACACTAAACGTTAAGTTTATGTAATCCCATTAAGAATGAGACATCAGATGTCAGGCTGTGCTCGCGAATTGCGTCACCGCCTGACGATTGCATTATTAGCATTTGACCCAAGGAGTGAAGATGAAACTCACCGCCGAAATTAGCATGTATCCCTTTAATGAAAATTATCTCGACCCGATCAAATGGTTTATCCACCGCTTGGACAGTTACCCAACGATTCAACGTGTTACCAATGCTATGGCGACGCAAGTCTGTGGCGACTATCAAGACGTGATGGCAATGCTGGCGACCGAGATGCAAGCCGCCCATGAAAAATGGGGCAAAGCTGTATTTGTATGTAAGTTTATTGGTGGTGAGCTGAATTTAGCCCACAGCGAGTAATGCCCTAAGTTAACTTGAACGCTAAAGCTAAGTGGTTCAAGCAAGCGATATAGAGTGAGAGTAAGGCAATGACAGAATTATGGTTAACGCTGGTCAATAGTGTTAATGCGGCCCTAGGAGAAGTCCATGTGATGACCGCATGGGAAGCCTTAGCCGTGGTATTGGCCATGGCCTATTTGCTACTGGCCATGAAGGCTAGCGTTTGGTGCTGGGTGGCGGCATTTACCAGCACGGCCATTTACACTGTCTTGTTTTGGAAAGTCGCACTGCTGATGGAGTCGGTGCTGAATATTTATTATATGGCTATGGCACTCTATGGTTACTGGCTCTGGACTCAAGGTGGCGATAAACATCAAGGGGTGAAAGTGACCACTTGGCCGCTGAAAACCCATTTAAAACTGATTGTCGCGACGGGGATTGTTTCCCTTGGCGTTGGCCATGGTATGGCAACTTTTACCCAGGCTTCCTTTCCCTATCTCGATGCGGCCACCACTTGTTTTGCGGTGATGACGACCTATTTAGTCGCCAAAAAAGTGTTGGAGAACTGGTTGTATTGGGTGGTTATCGATCTAGTATCAATTTACCTTTACCTCAGCAAGGGACTAATGCTGACCTCCTTATTATTCGTGCTCTATGTTGGCCTAGCGGTTGTAGGCTATTTCCTGTGGCGCGCCGCCCTTGCCGATAGCCGTAATCCCCATCTGGAGTCGAGCGCCGCAAAGCTACTCGGCTAAGGCGGTAGATATCAAAAGATGATGGCCAATACACAAGGGCTGCGAATGCCTAATAACCTATTCAACATGACTCTAGTGGTCTGCCGCTAATGCCGCCCATTGTTGATCAGAACAAGGATACACAGCTTGCGGTATTAGCACAGGCAGGGCTTACTGATATCAGCCAAATTCAGCCGTTAGCGAATGGATTAAGTAACCACAACTACCATATCGAAACGCCGACGGCGCATTATGTCTTGCGAGAAAACGCCAATGCCGCCGACAGCTTTTGTTCGCGGGAGCAAGAGTTGTTCTATTGGCGCCATCTTGCCAAGGCAAAGCTTGCCCCCGAGTTGCTTTGGGTGAGTGGCGATCAGCGTTATTACCTAAGCCAGTTTATCTTCGCGCAATCTCTCCCAAGCCTTCCTATAGCATCTCAGTTTGCGCCGCTGATGGAGGATATTGAGGGGAGGGAGGAGTTGGTTATCGAAAAGCGTATTGCGGCAAGTGGTATTGATACACTTGAGCAACCCGAGGTGCCACGCAAGCCAAGTATGGCATCACATTATCAAGATCTGAGCTTGCAAGACCTGAGTTTGCAGTACGTAGCCTGGAAAGATCTAGAGTATCAATGTAGCGCGGCGACCTTTTGCTTGGGTGAAGTGCACATTGAGGCTTGGCTGCTATCTCATGCCGATATCAAGGGGGCAGCAGACAAGCATGCTTGGTATCCGTCTGAACGGCTCGCCCTATTGGAAGCCATAACGCCGAATCGCGCCCACAGCCTGTTACTGCAATTGCTGCAACAGCTTCGCGAGCAAGCAACTGGGCCGTACCACATCAGTATCACTGAGCAATGGCAGGAATATCACACACAGTTGTTAGACTTTGCCGCAGCGGATAAGGGCGAGGCGTGGCAGAGCCGATTGGCACAATTGCTCAGCATACAAAGGCAGATCCATGGCTGGACGGCAACCTTAGCCGATTGTTTAGTCAAACCGCAGTTTTGCCATCGCGACTTAAATCCCCATAATCTGCTGCTTAAAGATAACCAGTTGTATTGCATAGATTTTGAGTATACAACCGCTTCCCATCCACTGTGTGAACTGGCCGTTGTGCTCGCCACGCACCAATTAACACCTGCGCAGCGGCATCTGTTAGTGCGGCAGTATCTGGCAGGGCATCCCGGCTTAACTTCGGGTGCCATCAAGGCGATACCCGCCGCCATCGAGATGTATTGGGTGTTTGCCGTGTATTGGGCATTATTGATGGCGGCGCATACCCAAGGTGAGCGGCAGAAGGAATACTTCGACTGGTTCGATCATTTCTGGCCACTTATCAGCCACACGTCTTAAGTCTTTTGTTTCTCACTGCCTCTGTTTGGTTATGGTTGCTGTGTTAAAAAAATAAACTTTCTATTAACCTCAGTGTCATAGGATGACCAAGGCTGAACGGATGCAAATTGATGAAAAAAGCTGTGTTGTTAGTGGTATTGCTGTTTGGCTTAACGGCCTGCTCGACCAAATTTAGTTACCATTTTCTCGACTGGGCCATAGGTTGGGAGTTGGATGACTATGTCAGCCTAGATAAAAACCAGCAAAAGGTCGTCGATGGGCTTATCGACAAGTTTGTGCTTTGGCACCAATCCGAAGAACTCGGCCATTATGTTGCGCAGTTAACCGAAGTTGAGCAGCAGATCCAAACTAATACTTTAACTCCCGCGCTGTGGGCCGAGCATGTCACACTCGCCAAACGGCATTGGTTTCGGTTATTTGAGTTTGCGCTGGCGGAAATGTTGCCGATTATCTCATCGTTAACCGATGAACAGGTGAAGCAAATTCTTACCCAGTCGCGAAAAGACGAGCAGGAATTGATTAAGGAATTTGCCGGTAAAACCCCCGAGCAGTTACAGCAGGAGGCCGATGAGAATCTTATCGAGCAATTTGATGACTGGTTGGGTAGCGTAACGGATGAGCAAAAAACGCTTATTCATCAATATAATCAACAGCGCCTGTCGACCTTAGATATGTGGCTGGATTACCGCCACGAATGGTTACGTCAATTTGAAGTTGCCCTTGGGCAGCGCAGCGATATTACGCTGCTTACCGAGCGATTGACCCTGCTGATGACGAGCCCTGACGAGCTTAAGTCGGAAAAACACCGCGCCATTTTAAGGCAAAATACCGAAGCATTCGGCGGCTTGTTACTCACGATCAATGCTAGCTTGTCAGCAAAGCAGTCCAAACATTTTTATAAAAAGCTGAATAAGCTTATTCAAGATCTTCGTGAATTAAATCAAGAGGGGATTGAAAAAGTGGCAAAAGCCGCGAAAGATTAATCCCGAAGCCAAGGTCTATTGGGCAACTCCATCTGATTTAGAGATTGCCCATGTCCCTTGTTAACCTTTATCAAAAATTCCTCAATGTGAGCCGTTATGCTGAGGGCCTTGCCCCCTTAGCCCTTAGGCTTTATCTCGCGCCAGTGCTAATGCAGGCTGGCTATAACAAACTCGCACACTTTGAAGACACAGTGGCTTGGTTTGCTAATCCCGACTGGGGATTGGGTTTACCTATGCCGACGTTAATGGCAACCTTGGCGGCGGGCACGGAGTTTTTTGGCGCGTTTTTGTTACTTGTTGGCTTAGCGACGCGGCTGATCTCTATCCCTTTGATGGTAACCATGCTGGTGGCGGCGTTTACTGTGCATTGGCCTAATGGTTGGCTGGCGATTGCCGATGGCAGTTCATGGCTCGCCAATGAGCGGGTGCTCGAGGCGGTTGACAAGCTGGATAAAGCTAAATCCCTGTTACAGGAATACGGCAATTACGATTGGTTGACCAGCTCGGGTAACTTGGTGGTGCTTAATAATGGTATTGAGTTTGCGGCGACCTATTTTATTATGCTGCTGGCACTCTTTAGCCTAGGAGGCGGGCGTTATACCAGTCTCGATTACTTTATCGCTAAGCGTTATGGCGTAAAGTAAGCCAAATGACTTTGCCTGTAACACTTTCAATCCCACCCTAGCGTGGGATTTTTTGTACCTCTTTAGCCGCAATTTGCTATGCTTGTGCCAATTTACACGCACCCATTTTTAAGAACAGGGATAATCACTTGGACGCTATCGAACTTTTACTCACCCGCCAATCCACCCCAAGATTAATCGCGCCAGCGCCGAACGAGGGCGAGCTTAAAATCATTTTAGATGCGGCGATTCGAGTGCCAGATCATGGCGCCTTAGCACCGTGGGAATTTATTATTGCCACAGGCCAAGGGTTAGACACCTTAGCGGATATCTATGTCAACGCGGCCAAAGCCAGCGGCGCCGATGAAGATTTTATCAATAAAGCCAAAGGGATGCCAATGCGCGCTCCTATGGTGATTACAGTTGTGGCGAAAACCCAACAGCACCCCAAAGTGCCAGTGCTTGAGCAGCAAATCGCAGCGGGCTGCGCCACGATGGCGATGCAACAAGCGGCATTCGCGCTAGGATTAGGCGCGGTGTGGCGCACCGGGGATTTTGCCTTCGACGCCAATGTGAATGCGGCATTAGGCTTAGCGCCAGAGGACCAAATCGTTGGCTTTTTATACGTGGGCACCCCAGCGGTAGCCGCACCGAAAAAACCGCAAAAGGATGGCAGCCAGTACGCCCGCTACTTATAACCTAGTTTATCCCCTCTGAATGGGAGTCCTTAGTATGCAAGTTGCACAAACCCCAAGATTACTGCTGCGGCAGTTAACGCCCGATGATGCGTCATTTATTTTGGTATTACTCAACACCCAAGGATTTATCGACAATATCGGCGATAAGGGCGTGCGTAGTTTGCAGGATGCCAAGGACTATATCGCCAATGGGCCAGCGATTAGCTATCGCGAACATGGTTTTGGCTTGTTTGCCGTGGTGCTGGCCGAAAATGGCTTTCCGATTGGAATTTGCGGGCTGATCAAACGGCCGACGCTGGCAGATGTGGACTTAGGCTATGCCTTTTTGCCGCAGTATTGGGGCAAAGGTTATGCGTTTGAAGCCGCTAAAGCCTCACTGGAGTTTGGTAAAACCTTAGGGATTGAACGGATTGTCGCGATAGTCAGTCCGCATAATCAGGCCTCTAAGTCGCTGCTGAATAAATTAGGCATGTCGTTTGAAACCCAGTTGCAGCTTACCCCTAACGATGCCCCTGTGGAGCTGTTTAGCTAAGCAGTGGTTTAATTCGTGAGTGAGTGCGTTAATGCGCAATAAAATGGGGAGCTAAGCTCCCCATTTTATCTGTTTGCATTTCCTGAGGAATGCGATTAATCCGCTAACAGACCACGGCTACGCAGCAGCGGCTCGATGCCTGCTTCTTTACCGCGGAAGTTTTTATACATCAGCATAGGATCGTCACTGCCACCCTTAGACAAGATGTTGTTACGGAAGGCATCGGCGGTCGCTTTATCGAAAATGCCATTTTCTTTAAAGGCTTCGAAGGCATCGGCGCCTAAAATATCCGACCAGAGGTAGCTGTAGTAACCAGCAGAATAACCGCCTGCGAAGATATGCGAGAAGTAAGTGCTGCGGTAACGTGGGCTGATCTCATTAATCAATCCCATGGCGGCTAAGGAGTCGGCCTCAAACTTGGCGGCATCCTTAGGCGTGGTATCGGTCAGGGTGTGCCAATCTAAATCGAGCTTAGTGGCGGCCATATATTCAACGGTCGCAAAGCCTTGGTTAAATTTGCTGGCGGCTTGGATTTTTTTCACCAGTTCCTGCGGGATCACTTCACCAGTTTTGTAGTGCTTAGCAAATTGCGCGAGCACTTCAGGCTGAGTCATCCAGTTTTCGTTGACCTGTGAAGGGAATTCCACATAGTCGCGAGGAACTGCCGTTCCGCCTTGTGAGCGATATTCGACATTGGATAACATGCCGTGCAGCGCATGGCCAAACTCATGGAACAGGGTGCTGGCTTCATCGAAGGTGAGTAACGCTGGCTCATTACCCGCTGGGCGAGGGTAGTTCAACACGTTGACAATAATGGGTTTAGAATCGACGCCGTTCATATGGTATTGCTTACGGAACGAGTTCATCCAAGCGCCGCCGCGTTTGCTATCACGGGTAAAATAGTCACCCATAAAGATGGCCATAAGCTTGCCGTCTTTATCGTACACTTCCCAAGTACGCACCTCGGGGTTGTATTTGGGTAAGTCAGTACGTTCTTTAAAGGTTAAGCCATAGAGGCGATTGGCCGTATAGAACACGCCTTTTAGGGTGCTGTCGAGGGAGAAGTATGGGCGAGTTTGCTGCTCGTTAAAGCTGTACTTCGCGACACGGATTTTGTCGGCGTAGTAATCCCAATCCCAGGCTTGCAGCTTAAACTTGCCGCCTTGGCTGTCGATTAATGCTTGCATATCTGCAACTTCGGTCTTGGCTTGGGCAAGCGCTGCTGGCCAGACTTTGTTGAGTAAGCCATAGACATTTTCCGGCGTCTTGGCGGTGCGTTCTTCTAACACAAAATCCGCATGGGTTTTATAGCCCATAAGCTGTGCACGTTCGGCACGCAGCGCGGCAATTTTTGCCAGAATGACTTTGTTATCATTGGCATTATTGTTGTTACCTCGCTCGATATAACCCTTATAGAGCTTTTCGCGTAATTCGCGATTATCGGCATAGGTTAAAAACGGCGTGATAGACGGGCGTGACGTGGTAAATACCCATTTGCCTTCATGGCCACGCTTTTTCGCAGTTTCGGCGGCGGTAGCAATCACATCGGAGGGTAAACCAGATAAGTCAGCTTGCTGATCAATTACTAGCTCGAAGGCATTGGTTTCGGCTAACAGATTGTCACCAAAGGCTAAGTTAAGCTTGCCGATTTCTTCATTCAGGGCGCGCAGCTTGGTTTTATCCTGCTCGCTGAGGTTAGCACCGCCACGGGTGAAGGATTTATAGGTGTCTTCCAGTAATTTTGCCTGCGCCGTGTTGAGCTTTAGGCTGTCTTTGCTGTTATAAACGGCTTTAACACGTTGAAACAACTTATCGTTCAATAAGATATCGTCTTCGGCTGACGATAACATTGGCGAGACTTCCTTGGAAATCGCTTGCAGCTCAGGAGTGGTATCTGCGCCAGTTAAGTTAAAGAAGACGTTGGATACGCGGGTGACGAGATCGCCCGAAAATTCCATCGCTTCGATGGTGTTAGCGAAGGTCGGTTTGTCTTTGTTATCGACAATCGCTTGAATTTCTTCGTGTTGCTGGGCGATACCCGCCTTAAATGCAGGAAGGAAATGCTCGGGCTTAATCTTATCGAAGGCCGGAATTTCCATAAACGTATCATAGGGCTTAAAGAATGGGTTGCTGGCATTTTGGCTGATGATCTGCGCCGACATCGCATTCGGTGCGACTGTCGCCTGCGCCGCAGTATCGCTGTTTTGTGCACTACAGCCACTTAAGGCGAGGGCGAGCGTGATGGCGCTAAAGGTCAGTTTGATGGTTCGCGGCTTAAGTGTCGGCGTGTTAAGGGCCGGTGATTTTAGGCTTAGTCCCTTCATGTCAATTCCCCGTTAGGTGATTATTATTCTGTCGGATTAATGGTACTGCAAACCATTAATATTATTTTAAGGTGACTGTTTAGCATGTATCCGACTAAGGGTTCCATCGATTTTGTGTTTTGTTTGTAACAAATGGTTAGTCTGCGGTTTTTAACGGAAGAACTATGGCAAACTGAGCCGCGCACGAAGGCAATATTTGGCAAGGGATAAAGCCATTGCTTTGGTGCGTTTTTAAGTAAGTCCCTAATCATACAAATAATAAATAGGACCTCTATGGAATTGCCTCAGTTTAACTATACGCGCCTCTGTCGTCGTTTTTCTTATTCCCTATTAGCCGCTGCGCTGTGGACATCGACGCAAGCAGCAGCGTCGCCAACCACGCTTAGCCAAGATGCACTTAAGGTGGCCAATTATGCGGTGAGCACTTATCACACGCAGATGGTTGAGAGTCTTGCGCATTTAGTCAGTTTTAATACCCAAGCGGTTGAGGGGCAAACGCCCGATACCAATCCTGCCTTTATTGGTTTTAAGTCGAGTTTAAAAAGCTTGAGCCAAGAACTCGGGCTCGATTATGCCGACCACGGTTATGTAGTGCTGATTGGCCTCGATGCTAATGCTGTCGATGCCCAACAATCACAGGTTGAGAAATTAGGAATCGTTACCCACGGCGATGTGCAGCCCGCCAATCCCGCTCTCTGGGCCAAGAGCCCCTATGAGCTGGATACCGAGTCTGAACCTGGCAAGCTGATAGGCCGCGGCACTGAAGATGATAAAGGCGCGATTGTCACCGCCATGTATGCGATGAAGGCCATCAAAGATAAACAACTCAAACGGGAAAAACGCATTGAGCTGTTGGTGTATTTGGCCGAAGAGTCCGATTGGGATCCACTAAAAGCCTTTTTAGCCCATTACACTCCAGCGCAGATGAATATCACCATAGATGCCGAGTATCCGGTGGTCACCGCCGAAAAGGGTTGGAGTAAGATTGGCTTTACTGTGCCGAATATCGAGTCAACGCAGAAGCAGGGGACTGCTGCGAATGTCCCTAGCCTAACGGCATTCTCAGGCGGCTATTTTGCCAGCCAAGTGCCACAGCAAGCCGAGGCACAAATTCATGCCATCACCCCAAGCTTGTTTGAACAATTACAAACGAGCGCCGCCAACCAACAGGGGATGAAGTATCGATTCGAGCGAACTTGCGAGCATGCCTTGTGCGACTTGCATATTTTTGCCGACGGTAAGGCGGCTCATTCCTCTACGCCTGAAGATGGGGTGAATGCAGTAACGCATCTGGCCGCGTTACTACAGCCATATACTTGGCCTAAAACCACGGCGGCACTCACTGTCGCCGCTATGAATGAGTTAGTGGGCTTGGGGATTTATGCCGAGCAGTTTGGCGAGCTGGCCTATAAAGATGATTTTATGGGCGCGTTAACGTTGGCTCCCACTGTCGTTGTGCAAACAAGCAAAGGAACGGAAGTCACCATTAATCTCCGTCGCCCTGTGGGCAAAACGCCTGAGTTACTCTCAGCCCAAGCCAAGGATGCATTAAACAAATGGCAAGCGGAACATCAAGTGACACTCATCGATGTGGAAAGTTATTGGGGCGAACCTATGGTGATGAAAGATGCACCGCATCAGCAGACCTTACTCGATGTGTTTGCCCACTTTACTGGCATAGCATCACCCAAACCTGTGGCCATTGGCGGCTCAACCAACAGTAAATTATTCCCCAACGCCTTAAGTTTTGGCCCCGCCATGCCAGGCGTGGAATACACTGGCCACACAGAGAAAGAATTTATTACCCATAAACAGTTTATGCTGAATCTGAAAATGTACACCGCCGCTTTTATTGAGTTAACCGCTGCAAAATAGTGCGTTTTCAATTGTGATTAATTGAAGCTATGGGTGAAATACTTCGGAGAGTGGGGGAGGTTTACTTAGCACGTTTATAAGTCAATGGCGGTTAATCTGAGATTACCGCCATTGCTCTTTAATCGTTAACACAAGATAACGACTGTTCATCTGGCTAAAAGCTTTTGCCCAAACGATTTTAAATCTTTCATGTTTAGGTCGAGTAACTCGTCCCTGTTGACCAAACTTTAGTAATGATACAAAGTGCCTACAACATCGGTGGAGATTAATTTTAAGAGGCTGGAAATAGGTGCGACAATCGCAGATCATGGAAGATAAAGTTATATCAGCAGTGAGGGATTTTGCTAACTCGATAAATTCGGGAGGTAAAGTCAGCGTTGACATGACAGCACTTATTGATGTGACGTCTCAGTTAACTCTCACCAGTTTTGATCATTGGGAAAGCTTAATTCGGTCAGAATTTTCCTTAGCGGTAAGGGATTCAACTCCACCTAAGTGGAAAATTTGGTCTAAACCTACCGAATTGTTAACTTGGCTAGATCTAATAAGTTGGGATGGCTACAAGCGTGAAAAGACGTTGCGTACACTGTCTGGTGCAGCGCCGAACATTTTCTTCTTTTCACTTATCGTTAGAAGGCTCAATGATTGGGTTCCTCAAGTTCGAAAAGCTGCAAGGGAAAAGCTTTTAGATATTGCAAAAGCGACAAACCCTAAAGTTGTTGTTGAAGCTCTTTGTATCGCACTTTCCAATTGGAATTCTTGGGGGAGGATTGAGGAACTAGACAAAAAGGTTCTTTTGCAGATCATATGCGAAGACCAGATAGCAGATTTACTTAGGTCTAAGTTAATGTTATCGACATCGGGGCCTATGCCATCTCTCTTTTCTCAGCTTGGACGTACACCGATTCTGGATGGAAAGATTAAAGAAATTGCTACCCTCTCCATCCAGCCCTCCGTTCGAGCCAAGGCTTTACGAAGCTTATTCGAAGGCCGAATAGTATGGATAGAAGGTCGTAAGTGGGAATGGACTGACATCCGATATTGCAAGGGAAGAATAAAGCCAATCATTTCAGAGCGAAAAGTAAATGTTCAAACTCCATTGATTGACTTGTTAAAAATGTCTGCTGATGACAGATCGGCTATCGTTCGGCGAGTTTCTGCAGAATTTCTAATTCGGGAGTTAGAAAATCTTGGAGTTGTTGCAAGGGAATTAGCTAACAAGTTTGCATCGGATAGGTCTGAAGCAGTAGCCGAACGTGGTCGTTTTGCATTGAAAAAACTGGAGGAAGTGGAGCATGTCAATGCGCTTTAAACAACACGACCTAGGATTGCAGGATTCGTAACTTGTTGTTCGCAGTTTAGGCGGGTGTTCCCCATATAAATTTTAATCCGAAATTTGCGTTTTTGAGTTATAGCTTTAACGCGGAAATGTCCCAAAGTGAGTCAAATATCTTCTTTAGAATCGACATCCGAAATGACAGTTGAAATCAAGACAAACCCAACTGTCTCTCAAAGCATTCTTCTGGCTAAAAACTCATTACGACTATATGGTCGAGCTAAATTAAGTGTAGAAATAAATGCAGCTCAGTTAACCGCATTTTAGCTAGAGCAGATTATTATCCTTGGGGAAGGCTTGGGGCTGTAATGTCTGCCTTTAGCACTAAGACAATCAAGAAAATAACACCTAATAAGGGGAATAATCCCAGTACTGCGCCTAGCATCCCTGTGAGCTTAGGGTTTGTCGTTTTTTTGCGCCCGAGTGAATAACTCAATATGCCGAAAAACATCATGCTAGCTAAGAGCAATAGCAAAATCAGCGATACAATTGACACAGTAAATTCCTTTTTAATTCATATGTTAGAGCTTGATAATAAAGAGCGAGTTAATGCTGAGTCAATCTTATTTATCATGATTGAGTGCTATGGCGGTGGGTAATTGGTCAGTTTTACCACTTACTTAGTGAATCCTAAAGAACCATAAAACAGACGATATCGAATAAATCTGGATGGCGATGCTACTAAGCCATGCAACATCGACCAACAATGAGGACTCGCCTTTAGCATGTGATGCTCCCAACATTTTTACAAACTTTGAGTGTAAATGTAATGAGAATTGTTACCATTTATGTGTATTGATAATTATTTTCAATTAAAATGCATCTCTCAAAAAACAATGATGGGGAATCATGATGCAAAAAACGCTGTTAGCGACACTCATTGCGAGTTTTTTATTCGTACCAGGCACCTATGCCAGTGAGGACAAGTCCGCGACCAATATTGAGGTCATTAGTATAAAGGGGAGTCGATTAGACAAGGCCGCAACGGCAACAGGTTTACCCTTAACTCTTAGGGAAACTCCGCAATCAGTTACCATTATCGATCAAGAGTTTATTCAGAGTTTCTCACTGGATAGTGTTGCCGATTTAATGTTTTTAACCCCAGGGGTTTATGCTCAAAAAGCTGAAACTAATCGCTATTTCTTTAGCTCCCGCGGAAATCCCATTACTAATTTTCAGTTTGATGGCGTGCCCGTTAACTAT
This sequence comes from Shewanella sp. Shew256, assembly GCF_002196695.1. Taxonomy (NCBI): domain Bacteria; kingdom Pseudomonadati; phylum Pseudomonadota; class Gammaproteobacteria; order Alteromonadales; family Shewanellaceae; genus Shewanella; species Shewanella sp. Shew256. The sequence continues at coordinate 138,468 of NZ_NAJR01000005.1, forward strand.
TCGAGTTTCTTTAATGACGCTTCAACCGACACCATATTATTCGATCGCGTAGAGGTTGTTCGTGGTGCAACCGGACTGTTAACGGGGGCGGGTGAACCATCGGCGGCCATTAACCTTATCCGTAAACGGCCTAAAGCTTCACCTGGTGGTTATGTCAGCGCCAAAGTCGGCTCATGGGATAGCTACCGTGTTGAAGGCGATGCCTCTGTTGATGTGACACAAAGTGGTGCAGTGCAGGCTCGTTTTGCTGCTGCCTATGAGAAATCAGATAGTTACATTGATCTTGCCGAAGATGAAAACCTCCAAATTTACGGTGTTATAACGGCAAGACTTGGTGACAATACCTTATTTACCCTAGGTGCCGATTACAGTGACCGCGATCCTAAAGGCTCAACTTGGGGTGGTATCCCGCTATTTTATGCTGATGGCAGCTTAGCCAATGATCTACCTCGCTCGACCACAACGGCTGCCTCTTGGTCGAGTTGGCAACGGAATGGCGCGAATGTCTTTGCCACGCTTGAACATGATTTTGATAATAATTGGGACCTTAAATTTGACGTCGAACATCGTGAAGATGAGATGGACGGCCACTTGCTGTATCTCTATGGTGCGCCGGATAAAACGACTGGCTTAGGTATGAAATCATCGGCGATGATCTACCAATCGACACGTAAACAAGATGCCGCACGACTCTTTGCCTCAGGGCCATTTGAGCTCTTTGGCCGCGAGCATAAATTGACTGCGGGTTTATTGTATTCTAAGCAAGATACGACAGCAGATTCCTACTATCCATTGAATAGTTTAAGTATTGGTAACTTCTTCGAATGGGATGGCTCAATTGCCGAACCTAATTATCCGTCGACGCCAATCTATCAGGAAGGGGAGGAAACGCAAAAAGGGGCCTATCTCGCGACCCAAATTAATTTACATGATCAATGGATGTTGTTACTGGGTGGCCGCATTAGCCAATATAAATTTGAATCAAACGCGGCTGATGACTACAACAATAGCGATGTTTTTACACCTTATGCTGGCCTTATATACAACCTGAACGATAGCATCTCGGTTTACACCAGTTATACCGAAATATTTCTGCCACAAGACGCAAGGGACGCGAACAATAAGCGCTTAGATCCCATGACGGGGAACAATATTGAATTGGGGGCGAAAGGGGATTTCTTCGATGAGAAACTGACCGCCAGTGTTGCTGTTTTTAAAGTGCAAAAAGAAAATGTGGCAGAACGTGACCCAAATTATCCCACGCCTTTACCCGATGGTAGCTATCCAATGCGTGGAGTGGACGGAACCAGTAACCAAGGTTATGAAGTTGAGCTAAACGGTAAACCAACAGAAAATTGGGATCTGTTTTTCAGCTATACCTATAGCAAATCAGAAGATCAGGATGGAGCGGCTTTTAGCACTCACTTACCTAAAGATTTGGTGCGTTTATCCTCACTTTATCACTTTGATGGTGCACTTGCGGATTTAACCGTTGGCGGTAACTTAAGCTGGCAGAGTAAAATTTACAAAGATAATGCGGGTCCTAATGGTGAGCGCTCCGAGCAAGACAGCTATTACCTAGTCAATCTGATGACAAGCTATCAACTGACGGATGATGCTAAAGTTCAGCTAAATATCAATAACTTATTTGATAAAAAATATTACTCCAGCATTGATTTTTACAATCAAGGTTTCTTCGGTGAACCTCGAAAGATTGAGTTAAACCTAAGCTACAACTTTTAAATACTCTTTCCTGTAAGCTAAAGCCGTTAATGCCGTGTCCATTAAGACACGGCATTAACATCGCTCAGTGATAGGAGATTAGTGAATATAACGCCCGACATTTGCTAATAATCTGCTTTTGTCGTTTGCTTGACTCTTGCTGGGAGAGTCAATATCCGCGGCTTTGCTTGAATGCTCTATATCGAGCAGTTTGGCGATCAGCCTTATCACTCCTATTCATACCATTTACATAGCGCTTGTATGCCAATCAGTGATTAGTAACCGACGGCTTCGCTACCCGAATGACGGGGATCGGTGGCACCAAAAATCCCTTGGTCTGTCACCATAATGGATTGAGTGCTGCCCATGGCTGATTGTACTTTTACCTTATGGCCTTTGGCTTCGAGTAACGAAATGGTATCGCGGTTCAGGCTGGTCTCGACCCGCAGTTCATCGGGTAGCCATTGGTGGTGTACCCGCGCGGCATTACTGGCTTCGGCAATGTTTAAGCCGTGGTCAATCACATTCATAATGATTTGCAGCGTGGTGGTAATGATGCGTGAACCGCCTGGGCTGCCCGTCACTAAGAAAGGTTTGCCGTCTTTCATCACTATGGTGGGGCTCATTGAACTCAACGGGCGTTTATTACCTTCCACCGCGTTGGCATCGCCACCCACTAAGCCATAACCGTTAGGGGTGCCAGGTTTAGCGGAGAAATCATCCATTTCGTTATTGAGTAAAATGCCCGTGCCTTTGGCGACTAAACCCGAGCCGTAGCTGAAGTTTAAGGTGTAAGTGTTAGACACCGCATTGCCCCATTTATCAACCACTGAGAAGTGGGTGGTTTGGTCACTCTCATAGGGCGCTAGATTACCGGGTTTGATTTCGGTACTGGGCGTGGTTTTGTTTAGCGCAATTTGGCTCGCAATCTTTTGGGCGTAGTCTTTATTGGTTAACTGCTTGACGGGCACCTTATAAAAATCGGGATCGCCTAAATACTCGCTACGATCGGCGTAGGCATGCTTCATGGTTTCGGCCATGACATGAATGGTTTGCGCCGTGTTGTGGCCGAATTGATCGATAGGGAACTGCTGCAGCACATTGAGCATTTCGATAATGTGCACGCCGCCCGAGGATGGCGGTGGCATAGAAACCACCTCATATCCACGGTATTGACCACGAACGGGTTCACGCTCGACGGCTTTGTAGTGTTGTAAATCTGCTAAGGTCATGATGCCGCCAGCGTCTTGCACGGCCTTAACCAGTTTCTCTGCGGTTTCACCTTCGTAGAACCCTTTAGTGCCTTTCTCGGCGATAAGTTGCAGGGAGTGGGCAAGTTCTGGCTGCTTTAAAATATCATCCACTTGGTAGTCGCTACCGTCGGCCTTATAGAAGATGGCTGCCGTGCTTGGCCATTGGCTCATGCGGCGTTTTAAGCCTGCGAGGGATACCGCCAGATCTGGGGTCACGCTAATCCCTTCCTGCGCCATTTTGATGGCGGGCGCCGTGACTTGTGCCATGGTCATAGTGCCATATTTTTCAAGGGCTAAACTCATGCCCATCACAGTGCCAGGGACGCCAACTGCAAGGCCATGTTCACGGCTTAATTTAGTCACCGCATCGCCATTCTCATCGAGGAAAATATCTTTTTTCGCCTTTGATGGCGCCATTTCACGGTAATCGATGGCAATAGTTTTGTTTTCTTTGGCCAGATGGACGAGCATAAAGCCACCGCCGCCAATGTTGCCTGCGCGGGGTAAGGTCACGGCTAAACTGAATGCTACCGCCACTGCTGCATCGACGGCATTACCGCCTTGCTTCAAAATTTCGATACCTGTGCGACTGGCCAGGGTTTCTTGGCTGGCGACCATGCCATGCTTTGCCCATACGGGTTGTGCCGTGGCCATTTGGCTGAAAATCGAAGGCTCTTCAGCATGGAGAGTGGGCGAAGATAACAAAGGCAGTGCCATGGCGATGGCGAGAATAAGAGGTTTAAAAGGTCCTGCGCGGCGCATATTCAATCCTGAATTTATTTTCATTTTGGCTATGCAATGTGCCGAGAATTAGGCTTAATTGCAACCTTGGATCTTGCTTAGTGTGTTTAACGGATAAGAATTCGCCTAATGAGACAACTCATTTTTGCCTTTGCCAGCGTGGCGCAGAGTATTGACGCTAATAGCTGGAATAGCTTGATGGGGAAGGACAATCCCTTCTGCCAGCATGCCTATTTACTCAGCTTAGAGCAGAGTTTATCGGCCTGTGCCGCCACGGGTTGGCGGCCACATCATTTATGTGTGTTCGACGCAACTGGCAGTGAATTAGTACAAGAATCAGCGCCAGATGCCGTGATTGTGAGCCAAAAGGATGCCGCAGATTTTATCGATTTACCCCTGCTGGCATTGATGCCGCTCTATCAAAAATCCCACTCCTACGGCGAGTATGTGTTTGATTGGGCGTGGGCGCAGGCGTATGAGCGTCATAGTCTTGAATATTATCCTAAATTGTTAAATGCCATTCCGTTTACGCCGGTGCAGGGGCGGCGGTTGGGGCTGTCGCCAACGCTTTCGGCAGAGGAGGTCAAGCTGCTAAGTCGCGCCGTATTTACGTGTTTAAATGAGCAATTCGTAGATGTGGCTGCGCCAATGTCCTCGTGGCATAGCTTATTTGTTTCGTCTTCGCAGCAAGCGCTATTTGCAGAGGCATCTAATCACACCGTGCTTCGGCGTCTAAGCACTCAGTTCCATTGGCATAACCGTGGCTATGCGGATTTTGACGCCTTCTTAGCGGCGCTCACCTCCCGTAAGCGCAAGAATATTCTTAAGGAGCGCGCCCAACTCCAGCCCTATGGTTTGCAATATGAATTTGTCGCGGGAGCGGATATTAGCCGTCAGCAATGGCAGCATTTTATTGAATGTTATCAATTAACTTACCTTAAACGTTCTGGTCATAGAGGTTACTTAACACCGACGTTTTTTAGTATGATCGCCGAGCGGTTGGCCGAGCAAATTGTCTTGCTCGTGGTGAGTGATGCGAAAGGGCAGATGTTAGCGGGCGCGCTGTATTTTACTGGGCGCAACGAGCAGGGGCAGACATGCCTGTTTGGTCGTTACTGGGGCAGTATTGTTGAGCTTGAGGGATTGCACTTTGAGGCCTGTTATTATCAGGGCATTGAATACTGTATCGCCCATGGCATTGATATCTTTGATGCTGGCGCGCAGGGGGAGCATAAAGTGCTGCGCGGCTTCGAGCCTGTGGCACTCTACTCCTACCACAATATCGCCCACCCCGACTTTAAGCGAGCCATAGCACATTTTACCGAGGAGGAAGCTGCGCAAATGGAAGTGTATATGCAGCAGATGCGTGAGGTGTTGCCCTATAAAAAAGGCTAATAACCACCATAAACGTAAAGCGTCGCGTCAACAAATACGTTGGCGCGACGCGAATGGGTCTACATAAAAGAGCTATGTGCTAAGTACATATCACTCAAGAGTGAATATTTGATTAGCTCACAGCTAACCAGATCCCAACGCCAATCATAAGGCTGCCGGCAATTCGATTTAACCAACGAATATTATCGCCGCGACTTAAAAATATCCTCAGACTCTTACCGCCACTGGCGTAGGCGAGCATAGAGGTAAACTCTGTCACCATGATAATGCTAAGCAGGGCAAGGAGCTGCGGCGCGACCTCGCGCTCGGCATTAATAAACGGCGGTAATAGCGATACCATAAACGCCCAACCCTTAGGGTTGGCAATCGCGGTAATAAAACCCTGTGAAATCAACGTGAAGTTACTGGCTCTTGGGTTAGTGTCATCATCGCTAAGCATGGCCATCTTGCCACGAGCGCGCCACATCTGCACACCGATATACCCTAAGTAGATGCCGCCAACCCATTTAAATACCTGAAAAACCTCAGGATAGCTAAGCATGATGCTGGCCACACCCATGACCGCAGCGGTGGCGACCAAGGCGACCCCAACAAGCTCGCCGAGCATCATCCATAGGGTGCGGCGCACGCCTATACTCATTCCAAGCGTCATGGCGAGTGTCATACACATACCGGGGGTGATAGAAACAAAGAAGAAAGTCGGGATAAACACAGCGAGTAAGGCAAAATCTGGCATGGTCTAAAACTGTCTAATAGAAGAGTGAAGGCACGCTAGTGTAATGAAAATGACAGAGTTAGCCAATCGGCTAAATCGCACTCTGGTAAAATCGCTGACTCGATCCAGAGTCCTGTGAAATCTAACTGAATTATCAGGGCTATTTCAATCGTGTTTGAAGACGTTGTTCACTAACGTTAGCTTAGTTGGAGTTAAAACCGTGCAGTAAAATATGCAGAAAAACATCGGATTTGTTATGTCACTTGTGTTTTTGCCAGTCGATTGTTAGGGTTGCGTCATTATAACAAGTAGCAAATGTTGAAGTTAGATGACAGAAAAGCAAAAAATGTTGGCGGGTCAACCCTATAAAGCTTCGGATGAAACCTTATTAGCCGAAAGAATGCAGGCTAAACTAATGTGTCATCGGTTTAATCATGCGGATCCAACTCAGATTGAGGCGCGCATGGCGTATTTGCGAGATTTGCTGGTCATCCCGAATTGCGGCCATATCGAACCTAACTTCTTTTGTGATTACGGTTATAACATTCACATCGGTAAGCAATTTTACGCTAACCATAACTTAACCATACTCGATGTTTGCCAAGTGACCATTGGCGACCATGTGATGTTTGGTCCCAATGTGTTGCTCTCTACCGCGACCCATCCCATCGAACCTAGCGCGCGCCTCACAACAGAATATGGTAAGCCTATTCATATTGGTCACCATGTGTGGCTCGGCGGTAATGTCTGCGTATTGCCCGGCGTGACTATTGGCGATAACTGCGTGATTGGCGCGGGGAGTGTGGTCAATAAAGATATTCCCGCTAACAGTGTGGCCGTTGGTAATCCCTGTAAAGTTATAAAACAAATTCACGAAACGGTTTAATTGCAACTTTCGCGGTAAATCATGCACGATAAAACCTCTAGTCAGTTTTATATTACACTTGGCTTACGTTATTGCGCGTTGTCTCGTCTTTGGGTATCGAATCCTTGATGGTTAATTGATGCCAAGATAACGACAATTTTTTGAACAGAATTTTTTACTTGAATAGTCGTTTTATCTAAGTAATTCAGCGGTTAATAGCTTTAGCACCTTGCAGGGTTGATGACGGATTGAAGACATTGTTTGCGCCATTTTTTCCACTACGACAGAGCAATACCGCGCTGTTATTGGCTGGTATCCTCTACTGGATTACGGGCGCTTTGGGGCAAACATTATTTAGTTTGCAGCCCGCGAATATCACCTTGATTTGGCTGCCATCGGGCGTGGCATTAGTCATGCTGTTGATGTGGGGGCGTAAGGCATTAGCGCTAATCTTCCTTGGTAGCTTTATGCTGAATATTCAAGGGATGGTGCAGGAAACATCGCTGATTCTCTCGATAGCCCATACGGCGATGGCGGCCCTGATTGATATGATCGCACCTGCTATGTCTATGTATTTGCTGCGACGTTTTTTACCTCTGGGTACCCGCAGTGCGAACGACTTGATGAAATTTATGGTCGTGGCGGGCATAGTGCCTATTTTAGGTTCGAGCGCCTTACTATCGGGCAACTTAGTGCTGGGCGGCTATATTCAACCGAGTGAGTTTTGGAGTATGGGGCAAATGTTCTTTTTTGCCGATATTCTTGGGATAGTGTTGGTGTATCAGCTTTATGCGGGCTGGGTGGAACCTAATGCCCTGAAAATTGACCATAAACGGCATATTTTATTGCCACTGATTGGTTTGCCATTATTTTGCCTGATAGGCGTAAGATTCGATTTAGGCTGGTTGTTTTATGTGATCCCGCCGCTGTTAGTTGTGCTCTCCTTTGAAGTGACCCGTTTTTACCTCGCGCTATTTAGTAGTGCCTCTATGTTGTTTATGATTTTAGCGACGGCGCAGGGTTATGGTCCTTTTATTAATCCCACGCCGTTTCAAACCAATGCGGAGATGATGGCCTTTGTGTTGTCATCGGCATTAACCATTTTTGGCGTGTCATTACAGCGGACACAGCTGCGTCGAACCGAGAGAGATAAGCAGACCGCGGTGCAAGAGGCGCTTTACGATCCGCTCTCTGGTTTGTTAAACCGACGCGGCTTTATACCACTGCTGGCGAATCTGGATACATCAACGACGTCTTATTCGGTCGCTATGTTGGATCTCGATAACTTTAAGATGGTTAACGACACCTATGGTCACAGTGTGGGCGATAGGGTCATCCAGCTGTTGGCGCAGTTGATACACAATCACAGCCGCAGCCACGATATTGCTGCGCGCCTAGGCGGCGAAGAGTTCGCCCTTGTGCTTAGGGATATTGATGCAGCGCAGGTACAGCCTGTACTTGAGCGTATTAGAAGATCCTTTGCAGAGATGTCAATAGCGGCCGAGGAACACACAATTTACTGCACTGTGAGCATTGGCTGGGTGGAGTATCAGCAAGGCATCGCTGGCGAGTCGTTGCTGCATTTGGCGGACAAGGCTTTGTATCAAGCCAAGGCAAAGGGCAAAAACACGATTGTAAAGTATCAAGCTTAAGCGCAATGCCAAGAGGTGTTGTTCGAATTGGCTATGCTCAAGCGGTTTATAGCCAAGGGGGCAAGGGGCGATACTCAAAAGGCCATACGCCAAGAGTGACAAACAAGGGGTGACAATAGGACATAAAAAACGGTACGCAATGCATACCGTTTTTTCTTATGAGATTAAAGGCGGTAATTACAGCACGCCGCGGCGCATTTGATCGCGTTCAATCGATTGGAACAGGGCGGTAAAGTTACCTTCACCAAAACCTAAGTTGTTCTTACGTTGAATAATTTCGATAAAGATCGGGCCAAACAGGTTCTTAGTGAAGATTTGCAATAAATAGCCTGATTCGTCGCCGTCCACCAAAATTTGGTGATGCTTGATACGCTCACGGTTTTCAGTCACTTGCGGAACTTTATCGAAAATGGTGTCGTAATATTCGGGAATAATATCCAAGCATTGGATTGAGCTGCCTTCCATCGCATCCAAGGATTTAACGATATCACGGCTTCTAAAGGCTAAGTGTTGTACACCAGGACCATTGTATTCCTTCAGGTATTCATCGATTTGGTTCTTATCGTTGCCTTTACCTTCGTTAATTGGGATACAGAAACTGCCATCGGGTGAGCGCAGGGCGTAAGACACCAATGCGGTTTGTACGCCGCTGATGTCGAAGTAGCGCACTTCGGTAAAACCAAAGATGTTTTTGTAGAAGTTCGCCCAATGTTCCATGGTGCCTTTGTAGACGTTATTGGTTAAGTGGTCTACTTCGACAAAGCCTTTCTCTTGGGTGATCACTGGTTCGCTTAAGTCTTCAAAGTCAGTTGCATAGATATTGTTGTCGGCACCGAAGGTGTCGATAAAATAAATTAAGCTGTCGCCAATACCATAAATCGCCGGATAGGGCAGATCCTTGGCCGAATCGGCCACGGCTTTAGCACCGCGCTCCACCGCCACACGGTGAGCAAAGCTGGCATCTTCTACGCGCCAGCCCATAGAGCTAATGGCAGGGCCGTGGGATTTGGCAAATTCTGCCGAAAACCCTTCGCGCTCATTGTTAAGCAGGAAGTTAATATCATTTTGTTTGTAGTACAAAATGTCTTTATTCTTGGCTTTTTTCAGCAGTGAAAAACCAAAGTCGATAAACACTTTGTGCATAAAATCGCTGTCGGGGCTGGCAAATTCGGTAAATTCGATACCGAGTAAGCCCAGTGGATTGAGTTCGCTTGCCATGATCTGTTCCTCTTGATTAATTCAACACGCAGTCACTCTTTTTGCCTTGTTCGCTGTGGTGACTTACGGCTAGTCGACTTAGTTAAGCCATTCACTCATGCTGCGGTGCAGCGTTAGTTTTCTAGCCAAGAGCGGTTGTAGTCTTTACTCATGCAATTTTGCACATGTTCGGTTAATTTCAGTGGGGCGAAGGTGTCCACCATCACTGCATATTCATAGGTTTCTTTTTTGCCAATCGAGGCTTCGGTGCGGCCGGGTTGTGGGCCGTGTGCCACCCCTTTTTGATGTAGGGTGATGTAACCGGCTTCAATCCCTGTGCGACTCATAAAGTCGCCGTCGACGTAGTACAGCACTTCATCACTATCAATATTGTTGTGATAGTAAGGTGCAGGAATGGCACGTTCGTGGAAGTCGTAAGGACGCGGTACAAAGTTACACACCACAAAGTTGTGGGCGGTAAACACTAAGTGATCTGAAGGAGGTAAGTGAATTTTGCCGACTTTTGGTGCGTATTCGGTGATGTTAAATGCCCAAGGGTAAACACAGCCGTCCCAACCCACAAGGTCAAAGGGATGCCACTCTAAGGTGGTCAGTTGGTACTTATCACCAAATTTACATACCAGCGGGAAAGCGCCACGCTCAACCACGGCATCTTGCAATACTGGCGTACGTAAGTCGCGCTCACAGTAGGGGGCTGACTCGAGTAATTGACCGTATTCATTACGGAAATGCTTTGGCACTTCCACCATTGAAAAGGCTTCAATCACGAATAAGCGTACATTGCTGTAATCGTTAAATTTGAGCTGATGTGTGGTGCCGCGTGGGATCACTAAGTAGTCCCATTTTTTAATCTCTAGGGTGCCATATTCACTGTATAGCGTGCCTTCACCTTCGTGCACAAACACCACTTCATCGGCGTAGGCATTACGGTAAAACTCAGCGGTGTCTTGGGTGACTTTCGCGGTGTAAAGTGCCACATCATTGTTATAGAAGATTTTATTGCGGGCACTGAAGAAGTTGCCTTCACGATCGGCCGTGCGAGAGTCCAATTTATAGTTTTGGACTAATGAATCTTCCCACTGTGCACCGTGACCGAGGCGGTAGGGTGCGACTTCCAATGCTTTAGTCGGCATATTGTGGTGATATTTATTCGAGTAAATATTGGAAAAACCATGGGTTGAAAACAGCTCCTCACGGTATAGCTCGCCGTTTTCTTTCTCAAATGCGATATGGCGCTTATGGGGGACTTGGCCTTGTTTCACATAAAATGGCATGGTGATTCCTTTAAAGTTGCGCTGCAGGCTTGCCTACACCGCGAGTCGTTATGCTGCAAGTTGCATTAGTGTGATCTTCTTATCAATTTAGTTGCTTGAATGAACAAAAAAAAGAATAATAAATCTGTTGTCTCCATCTAAAAATTAGATGGTATTAACTGCTTTACGCTTCGTAGCGTTTCCGTGACATGTTAATGAGAGCCTAGGAGTCCCCATGCGCATCGATATTGATGCTTTTAATGTGCTGCAAGTGCTGGTAGAAGAGGGCAGTTTTGCCAAGGCCGCCGAGCGTTTACATAAGGCGCAATCGGCGGTCAGCTATCAGGTCAAAAAGCTAGAAGAGCACTTAGGTGTGCAACTTTTTAGTCGGGACCAATACCGCGCCGAGCTGACGAGTGAAGGGCGGGTGATCTTGGCCGAGGGGCAAAGACTGTTACAACACCTTGCCAACATTGAACATCTTGCCAGTCGTTTTAGTGAGGGGTGGGAGCCGAAGCTTGAGTTAGTGATCGATGGTGCCTTGCCGATGGAGCCGATTATGACGGCACTTAAACGGATGGCAGAGCATCAAATTCCAACAAAAATCCAGCTCAATATGGAGTTTCTCGGCGGTGTGCAGCACAGATTCGAGCGTGATAATGCGGATCTGATGTTGGTTAAAGACTACCGCACTGGCCCCTATTATCACCCACAGCCACTCCCTGCGATAACCAGTGTGCTGGTGACGAGCGCTTCACATCCTCTGGCTCAGCAAAAACACATCAGTTTGCCCGAGTTACAGCAGCATGTTGAGCTGACCATCGAAGATTCCTCCCCCAACAAGACTTATCGAGATGAGCTGCAATTTGGCGGCGATAAAGTGTTTTATCTTTCTGGTTTTATTATGAAAAAGAACGCGTTATTAAAAGGGCTCGGTTTTGGTTGGTTGCCAGATTTTCTGGTGCAGGAGGAGTTATTGAGTGGTGAGCTTGTGGAGGTCGACTTTGTCGGTGGCAGTCGCTATACCTTTACTCCCCAATTAGTGTCGACCCTTGAGCGCCCCTTGGGCCGTGCTGGCAAACTCTTTACCGAATTAATCCTAGAGGAATTTGCTAAAGCAGGACAGTTTAACGGGGTGGGCTTAGGTTAATCTTCTGCGACTTGTCATGTTTTGAAACAACTTACTGACGCAACCTCGGGATAAAAACGATCGCCTTTTGACATTTTATGTCATAAAGTGAGTTCAATATCGTGGTACTGATGATTTCGACTCGCCACATTAATTGGACTAACAGAGTAAGGGGAATGGTATGTCTAGACGTTGCCATGAAGTGGACTATGAAATTATCGGCCACAGCATGCAGCTGGTTGAGGTGGAACTCGACCCGCAAGAGACTGTGATCGCCGAAGCCGGCGCGATGAATTATCTGGAGCAGGACATTAGCTTCGAGGCCAAAATGGGTGATGGCTCCGAGCCTGAATCTGGCTTTTTTGGCAAGTTGATGGGGGCGGGTAAACGTGTGTTGACGGGTGAAAGCATCTTTATGACACACTTTACGAACCTCGGGCATCAGAAACGGAAAGTGGCGTTTGCCGCGCCCTATCCTGGGACGATTTTGGCTATCGATCTTGCTCAATATGGTGGAGAGTTGATTTGTCAGAAAGACAGCTTTCTCGCCGCCGCCCTAGGGACTCGAGTGAGCATGAAGTTTAATCGCCGCCTAGGCACGGGCTTTTTCGGTGGTGAAGGGTTTATTCTGCAAAGCTTGCAGGGCGATGGCATGGCGTTTATTCATGCGGGTGGCACCTTAATAAAGAAAGAGTTAAAAGGCGAAACCTTACGCGTCGACACAGGTTGTTTGGTCGGCTTTACCCCAGGTATTGATTATGATATCGAGCGCGCAGGCTCGTTAAAATCGATGGTGTTTGGAGGAGAAGGGCTGTTTTTAGCGACTTTAAAAGGCCATGGCACTGTGTGGCTGCAGAGTCTACCCTTCTCGCGGATGGCGGATCGCATTATTGCTCACGCTCCTTCTGCTGGTGGTAGTGACAGAGGCGAGGGTTCTGTCCTCGGCGGACTTGGCCGCGTGCTCGATGGGCGTTAACCCTAAACGAAAATGCGCACACTTAACTGTTTAAGTGTGCGCAGGAAGCTGTTTGCATTCAGATCAATAGGTGACCACATTGATGATATCGAGGATCTTACGGCTCTTTTCATCGAGCTTGATGATGGAGCCTTCGACTTCAATGCTTATTCTGCCGTCTCTGTCGATGGGGACTACGACGCGGCCGCGGTCATAAATATCGTAATCTAGGATATCGCCACGACGCAGTTTTTTCTGCCATCCGGGAGGGAGAGGCTGACCTTTATCGGCTTTCTTTTGTAAGCCGGGTGGTAAGTCTTTGTCTCGCTTGTCGTGCTCATGCTCATTCTTTGCAAAAGCGGCCATTGGGGCGACCAAACTGAGTACGACTCCGCCAATCAGTGTTGCAGTTAATTTATTCATACTAGCTCCCTTAGGAATTACGTGGTTGTGGTCAATCTAGCTTAGCTTAGATGAACTTTAGCTGAATATGCGCCCTTAGCGGGCGAGCATAAGCACGGCTTGCCATTGTTCTTCGGTAACAGGTTGAATGCTCAGCCTGGAACCTTTAGAGACTAAGTACATATCGGCCAGTTGCGGCAAACTTTTGATCAAACTTAAGGGGATGATTTCCTTGAATTGTTTGACGAAACGAATATCCACCCTTAACCAGCGTGGCTGCTGTGGGTCGGATTTAGGATCAAAATATTTTGATTCTGGGTCAAAGGCCGAGCTGTCAGGATAGGCCTCAGTCACGACTTCGGCAATGCCGACGATGCCGGGGACTTTGCAACTTGAGTGGTAAAAGAAGACTTGATCGCCAATTTGCATCGCATCTCGCATAAAGTTACGCGCTTGGTAGTTACGGATCCCAAACCAAGCTTCAGTTTGATTGGGGCAAGCCTTAAGATCGTCGATACTAAATTCGTCGGGTTCCGATTTCATCAGCCAGTAGTTCATCTTATATCCTTCACAAAAACAGCCAGTCTTTTCGAGTTAATGCATTGAGTTTATCTTACTTTTTGTTTGCCTCACAGTTAACCGTACTCTGAGCAGATTATTGAGAGCGTTAAGTCAGCGTTCAGTTAACCCAGCTTACCCTGTTGTCACTATCGAGTCTGGTATGCCTTATGCACTGGTGCTATGACGCCGCGAATTGATGCAAAGTTGGCAGCTTTAGATCCTAATCCAAGCTTTTTTCAATACCCGACTTTTATAAGAGTGATGTTGAGACAGTGAGGTGTGCTATGGAAACTTCAGCAATGACCACAGACAGTGGCCTATACACTAAATACCTTAAAGATTTTACCGCGGGAGATGTGAGCCTGCACCGCGATCGCATGTTGGAATTTGTCAGCGATTTAACTACTCAGGGCTGGTTACTGGCAAATTTCACTTGGGATTATTGGTATAACAACAGTTACTTAGTCGATAAACCTGCTTATATCCGTGATGCTAGTGTCGCGCAATGCCGCCTGTTATTAACTGCGATGACTCGCCTCGAAGTGTTCAGCCCTGGGGTGTTAGAGAATATGCGCCGCCAAGGGGTATTGCTGGCGATTATGGAGCGTTTGCAGCGTTTAGAGGTGGTAACTTCCGATAAACAGGTAGCGTTTATTACCCGTTAATCAAGACGTTCGAGTAATAGAACATCCTTACTCTTTAGTCTAATACCGTGCTTTTTTACTTGTGACATGTTCCGAGGATTGGTTAGTTTGAATCCCGCTAACCATAATAAAAAAGCACGGAGGCCTTAATGTCTGTTTCAACGACTCAAGCAACAAATCAAGCCACTCATCCTCTCAAATACAGTGAGTTCCGGGGGCCTAATTCCCCAACGCTCGTTGAGAAAACCATAGGACAGTACCTTAACGATATCGCTAACGCTTATCCCGAACAGTTAGCCGTTGTTGTGAATCATCAAGATATCCGCTGGAATTACCGCCAATACCTTGCACAAATTGATGCCTTGGCCACAGGTTTACTCAAACTTGGCATAGGTCCTGGGGATCGCGTTGGCATTTGGTCGCCAAATAATATTGAGTGGTGTCTAACTCAATTCGCCACCGCCAAAATTGGCGCCATCATGGTGTGTATCAACCCCGCTTATCGGCCTGAAGAATTACAATATGCCCTGACTAACGTGGGCTGTAGGGCGGTGATCTGCGCCGATAAATTCAAGTCCAGTAATTACTTGCAGATGCTCTACGAGTTAGCGCCAGAGCTTAAGGTGTGCGCCGCAGGGCAATTGCAGGCCAAGGCGTTGCCCGAGTTACAATTTGTGATCCGCATGGGGGCAGAGCAGTCTCCCGGCATGTTGAACTTTGATGATTTATTGGTTGAAGTGACGGCCGATGACAAGGCGGCGCTCGAGCAAATCGCCGAGTCACTTAGCCCTTATGATGCGATTAATATTCAATTTACCTCTGGCACTACGGGTAGCCCAAAGGGTGCGACCTTATCGCACCATAACATCCTGAATAATGGCTACTTAGTGGCCGAGGCGATGAAGTTTACCTGTGAAGATAAGCTCTGCATTCCAGTGCCTTTATATCATTGCTTTGGCATGGTGCTGGGGAGCTTAGTGTGCCTTGCTAAGGGCGCCGCGGCGGTCTTTCCTGGGGATTCTTTCGATCCGCTGACCACCCTAGAGGTGGTAGAACGTGAACGCTGCACCGCACTGCACGGCGTACCAACCATGTTTATTGCCGAGTTAGAGCACCCCGAATTTAAACGCTTTGACTTAAGCTCGCTGCGTACCGGTGTTATGGCGGGGGCAACTTGCCCAGAAGAAGTGATGCGCCGGGTACAAAACCTGATGTATATGCAGGAAGTATTAATTGGGTATGGGCAAACCGAGTGCAGCCCGCTGAATCACATTACTGAAATCGACTCACCGGTAGAGAAGCGTGTGCTGACCGTTGGCCGTGCTTTACCCCATACCGAAGTGAAAATCGTCGATGAATTTGGTGAAGTGCTGCCCATAAATACGCCCGGTGAAGTCTGTAGCCGTGGGTATTGCATTATGCAGTGTTATTGGAACGATCCTGAAAAAACGGCGGCAACCATCGACAGTGAAGGCTGGCTGCATTCTGGCGATATTGGCCAAATGGATGAGCAAGGTTATGTGCAAATCGTTGGTCGTATTAAAGATATGATTATTCGCGGCGGCGAGAATATTTATCCCCGTGAAATTGAAGAGAAACTCTATACCCATAAAGATGTGCAAGATGCAGCAGTGTTTGGGGTTCACAGTGATAAATACGGCGAGGAAGTGTGCGCGTGGATCAAGGTTCGCAGTGGCGCCACGATTTCAGAGGAGGATATTCGCCATTTCCTCACCGAAAAATTCGCCTACTTTAAAGTGCCTCGCTACATCAAGTTTGTGGAGCAATATCCCATGACTGTCACGGGCAAAATCCAGAAATTTAAAATGCGTGAGCTGATGTACCAAGAGTTATATGAAGATATTAATGCCTAGGGCGTGTTGACGTGTTGAGATGAAATCCTTCGGGCAGCGTTTAGCTGGCGTTTCTGCTGCGTTATCGTCCGTTTATGTAGAATAACTACACAGCACGGACTCTGCCTTGCATAAACGTTAGCCATATCGCTGCAAAAATCCCCCTAAAACGTCATCAAGCCCAAGGGCACATAAGATACATCAACCCAAGTTCGATGGCTTGGATTGATGTTTAGGTGGAGACTCAAGATTATCGGTGGTGGCGGCGAATTTGATTATCGAGCCAAGCCGCACTCTTGCTTAATTGTCGCTGACTTAGGCGCAGCCAACGTTTTGCCCAAGGATACTGGGTACTTAAGAGGGTTAATCCTATCAGGATAAACAGCAGTCCCGGTCCGGGTAAGAGTAAAAATATCCCTCCGACTAAGGTAAAACATGCACCAATCACGGTAATGACGGTTCGAGTCATCGCGGGATGCATAAAAGTCAACCTACTGTCTTTGAAAGAAATTGGCATATCGCGTCCCCCTAGGTTGACCTCATTAGGTTAGCCTCATCAGCTTGACCTCATCTTTCTCTTTTCGCCGCATGCATAACGACAGTGAGTATCGATGCTCGTTTCAGTCTACTCTTATCATTTCTGCTTAAGCTAGGTTCTCGTCGGGTAAATATGTAACAAATATTCACTGTACCTTGAAGCATCGCTGATTATACTGAAAAGAGTTTAACCGATGAGCATGTGATGAATTGTTTGTTTTTCAAGCCATT
Organism: Shewanella sp. Shew256; assembly: GCF_002196695.1. Classification (NCBI taxonomy): domain Bacteria; kingdom Pseudomonadati; phylum Pseudomonadota; class Gammaproteobacteria; order Alteromonadales; family Shewanellaceae; genus Shewanella; species Shewanella sp. Shew256. Next base: position 155,594 of record NZ_NAJR01000005.1, read on the forward strand.
AAAACAGATGATCCTTTGAGGGAGGTGTTATGTTCCGCTGGTGCCTACTGATGCTCTGTTGCCTTTTCGCCACGGCCAATAGCGCATTTGCCGATACGCTTAAGCTCACCTCATTACTCTGGCCGCCTTATTCCGGTCAGCAACTGGCACAACAAGGGGCCAGTGTCGCGGTCGCTCAAGCCGCCTTCGAACGTATGGATCAGCAACTGGTCGTGGATTTTTACCCTTGGAGCCGAGCGATAAAATTGGCGGCCATGCCAAGCTCCGATTACATTGGCTATTTTCCAGAATATTATTTTGAAACGGACAAATTTGTTTTTTCAAAACCAATAGGGATCAGTCCATTAGGCATTGTTGAGCAAAAATCACATCCCATCAGCTGGCACTACTTAGCCGATCTGAACCGCTATACCTTAGGGGTGGTGAAGGACTATGTGAATACCGACTCCCTAGATCTGATGATTGCTTCCGGTACACAGCCCGTCGAGGCCGTGACCTCCGATGAACAAAACATCAAGAAGGTGGCAGCCGGTCGCATCGATGGTGCAGTGATTGATGTCAACGTACTCTATTACCTGTTAAAGCAGCCTCATCTCCAGCCATTGGCGGATAAATTACAGGTGAATAAACAACTGCTTGCCAATAAACAGCTGTATGTTGCGTTTCGTAATACCGAGGAGGGGCGCCATTGGCGAGATGTTTTCGACCAAGGCTTAGCTCAACTGGATATTGAGAGCATTATGGGGGAGTTGTTGTTTCAGGAGGAAGTGACACGCCACTAAAGGGAGCTTGGCTTTGGCTTAATCTGTTGTCATAAATGTGTCGTGGTTCGCCATTAATATCGTCCTAAGGCTATGAGTCGATGCTCATTTCACTTTCTAGGATGATATGAATAACATTCCATTCGAGTTAGATACACTATCGCAACTCATTGATACTCATCATCTTAAACTCAAATATCAGGTTCTTGCCGACATTCCATTTCGGCACCAACATTTTCCGCTCTACAGTGTCGAGTTAGGCGTCACCGAACGCCCTTGTCCGACCGTGTTATTCGTTGGTGGCGTGCATGGTGTGGAGCGGATTGGCTCCCAGGTGATTTTAGCTTTACTTAACAGCCTGTTGCAGCGCCTTGCGTGGGACAAACACCTACAAGCGTTATTAACGGACATCCGCTTAGCCTTTGTGCCTGTGGTGAATCCCGTCGGGTTGCTGCTGGGGAGTCGTGGTAATGGAAATCAGGTCGACTTGATGCGCAATGCGCCGATAGAGTCCCGGGAAAAAGTATCTTTTATGGTTGGAGGGCAGCGGCTCTCCTCTAAGTTACCTTGGTTTCGTGGCCTTGGCGGCATGGAGCTTGAAACCGCGGGGCTGGTGGCCTATGTGCAACAATTGCTTAGACAAAGCACCAGTCTTATTTCCCTCGATGCGCATTCTGGTTTTGGTTTGACGGATCATATCTGGTTTCCCTATGCCCACACGCGCGCGTCCTTTGAAAATGCCCACTTCATTTATCACTTAAAGCAATTATTTGAAGCCAGCTATCCCCATCATGGTCACTATCGGCTTGCGCCCCAGAGCCAGTTTTATCGCACCCACGGTGATATTTGGGATTACTTGTACCGCCAGCATCATGCCCAAGATCCTCAAGCAAACATTCCATTCTTACCCTTAACGTTAAAGATGGGCTCTTGGGCATGGATTAAGAAAAATCCAAGGCAAATATTTAATTTTGCGGGATTTTTTAATCCGCAAAAAACACACAGGCACCACAGGATTTTGCGTCGGCACACAGTACTGATGCAGTTCTTGATGGAGGCGGCGTACGCACGGGAATTAGAAGGACTGACGCCAGAACATCTCACACAACTTACGCAGAATGCGCAGCAGTTTTGGTATCGGGAGCGTTTTTAATGACAACTTGGGTATTACTCAGGGGCTTAATGCGGGATCAACGCCATTGGAATGGCTTCGATCAAAGGTTAAGGCAACGGGGCTGCAGAGTTTTTACCCCTGATTTGCCCGGCAATGGGCTCCTCACTCACCAGACCAGCCCTTTAATTATCGCTGAATATGCCAGCTCGGTATGGCTACAATTGGATGAGCAACTAGCGGGACAAGCCTTTTATCTGCTGGGCTTATCGATGGGCGGCATGCTCGCCATGGAAATGGCTAAGCAGCGTCCGGAGCAGATAAAGCACGTATTTGTATTGAATAGCAGCGCGGCTAACTTATCGCCTTGGTATCAACGATTTAATGGATTGAATGCCTTGAGTGCTTGGCTCAAACGTTGCCGTGGAAGTCAACTTCATCCCATCGAATCGACAATTGTCCGCTTAACCAGCTATCGCCATCGGCGCGATATTGCCTTGATTGAGCGTTGGAGCCGATATCGCCACGAGTCGACGCCATATTTTAACAATGCGTGTCGTCAATTGTGGGCGGCGTTTCGCTATTGTTGTCCTGCCTCTTTGCCTGTGCCCGTCAGTATTTTATCGGGTGATCGTGATGCCTTAGTGAATATTCAAACCAGTAGGGCATTGGCACAACAGTTTAAGGTCGACTTGGTTGTCTTGGCCTATTGTGGTCATGACATCACCATAGATGCGCCAGCTAAACTGGCGCATTATCTATTCGAAATCATAAGCCTAGAACAAGGGGAAGTGAGTGAGCGGTTTGTAGATTGTGGCGACTTGCTCGATGAGGAAACCGCCTTTCATGAGGCAAGGTTAGTGCAGTCACTGCCAAACTATTTATCAGCACTACCTACTGACGTAGAGTAGTGCTGAGTGATTTGCCTTACGCTTTAGCGACTATGATTACTACGCCTTCGCTACTGTGGTTATTACGCTTTCGCTACTATGGTTTGCCCGATCGGCGTCAGGCTTAATAGCGCCAGCTTGATATGTTGGATCCCAAAGGGGATACCAATAATCGTCACAAAGCAGGCAAGGGCATGGGCTAAATGACCTATGGCCAACCAAATCCCAAACAGCAAGAACCAAATAATATTGCCTACCATGCCAAAGGCGCCAGTGCCTAAATCTTCACGTCCGGTTAAATGGCGACGATTCATTTGTTCCTGCCCAAAGGGCCAGAAGGTCAATTCGCCAATCACAAAGCAGGCTCGGCCGAAGGGAATACCAATAATACTGATAAAACACAAAATCCCCGCGAGCCACCAGGCGAGTCCCATCACAAATCCACCAAGGACAAACCAAGCGATATTGAAAATTAACCGTAAAAGCGACATTGAATACTCCTTAACTCATTTTAAATCAGTGTTGGAATGATGTTGGCCAACACACAGGATCATTAATTGATACTTAAATGGTATAAGCGAGAATTGTGCCAAAATATTTTTCATTATTTATCAATAAGATGTTTATGTTGATGACTGTGTGACGTTGTAAAAAATGCTAGATTTTCGCGAAAATGCTTAATAATTACGGACGATGTAGACAAGCTCGCGGTACACTAACGGCCTTGTTTCCTTCGAGTGTATTCATGTTAGCCAATAGCCAGTTGAGTCAAAGCTTGCTCTCTAAGAGTCCAGTAGAGTCTTTTTCCTTTGCCGGGCGCGAGATATTTCTCAAGCGAGACGATTTATTGCATCCTGCGTTTAGTGGCAATAAAGCGCGTAAGTTTGCCTATTTTCTAGATCATGAGTTTACTGGTGTGACTAAGCTGATTGGTCATGGCTCCGCGCAGGCTAACTCGTTGTATTCTCTGTCGGCGCTCGCCAAGCTAAAGGGCTGGCAGTGCGATTTTTATGTGGATCATATTGCTAGCCATGTCCGCACGTTGCCGACTGGTAACTATGCCGCCGCTATTGCTAATGGTACGCGTGTCATTAATTTATCAAGCCTGATTGCAGCCAATCCTTCTCTTCATCGTGAGCCTAATAGGACTTGCCAAGATTATATTGAGCAGCAAGTCATGCCAGCTGAGCCTAAGGCTTTGTTTATTCCCGAGGGCGGGCGCTGCCAGTATGCGCAATATGGTGTCAGTCAGTTAGCCGCCGAAATAGCTGCTTGGGCCGAGTCTCAGCATATTTCCGATCTCAAGGTGTTTTTACCCGCAGGTACAGGTACGACGGCGCTTTTTTTAAATCAGTATTTTGTGCGTCAGCAATTGAATATTCGAGTGCTTACCTGCGCCGTTGTCGGCGGCGATGAATATTTAACGCAGCAGTTTTATGAGTTAAATCCCAACTCTGCTGAACATCCACAGATTTTGAATGTGGGGAAGAAATACCATTTTGGGAAACTCTATCCTGAGTTTTATGCCATGTGGCAACGACTCTGTGCCAGCGGTGTGCAATTTGAATTACTCTACGATCCCTTAGGCTTTATGGTGTTAGAGGATTATTTACGGCGCGAGCAACATGCCTCCATTCTCTATATTCATCAGGGTGGGCTATTAGGGAATCAAACCATGTTGCCAAGATACAGACGAAAATATGGTGAGGGCGATGCAGGATAGCGTTTAGCCAACTAACTTATTGCGCTTTAATATTTTGTGGGTGCGTGTGGCTATCTTTTCCAGATGTTTAAGATCTTTCAATCCCGGCGTATCGGTTGAATATTGCCAATAGCTTATTTCAGCATCCAACATTTCCAGCATTTTTTTAGAACAGCCTAAACACTCACCTTGGCACATTTGTGCTTCATCTAAGTTGAGCGGAATAACCTGTTTAATCTGGGTTATTAAGGTCAGCATAGCCGTTTTAGTATCGGGTTTTGACATAGAAAATACATTCACAAACTGAGTGAGTGATTATATTAGCAGTGACAAATACAGATTAATTTGATCTAGGTTCGCGGAATACACATTTGGTTCGGCACGTATCTGTGTGAGCTAGATACCGCCTGAACCAAACGAGTTCGTCATTCGACGTAAGGGGATAGCAAATCGTGATATTGGGCTATCTATTTAGGTCATTTAGGCTTCGGTATGGCGAGGAAAATGGGAACCGAATAAACCTAAACACCGTCTTGGGTACTCTCAGGAGTACACCATGAGACTTATTTATTTGCCGACAATAGCCATTTCATAAAGTTTAAGGCTTCGGTACGCTTTGAAAAAGTCTGCTTGTTTTTACCTTGTCTATCGGTAAAAGCAATGGATGTTTTGTTAACTGAAATAGAGTCTACAGGGAAGTTCACTGTAATTTCATGTCCGTTAATTTTGTATGACATAGGCCACACTCCTTTTAATTCAATTCACCCTTAGGTGAGTAAGTTGTAACAATAAAATATCCTTAGCATAATTGCGAAAGATGATACCAATGAGTCTTGAGGTTACCCATTCCATGATCATTAATCAAGAGATGCCTTATTGATAACTAATGCATATCAGCGATTATGTCAATGGAATATCTCAATTAGCCCAGTTGACCATAGCAAAGTGACAATACTATGACATGGGTTTAATTAAATAGTTCACTGTTTTTGAGTCGATGCAGAAAATCACTAACTCATTATTTTTGTGGGACTTACTTGTAGTAGGCTTTCTTCGTGAGGATCGTGTTTGTCATTGCTTACGCGAATGTACAAACCGATATAAAAAGGATAACGACAAGATACTTCTCAAAACGGCGGGCAGTATAACAGCAAAATTCCCGCTGGCAAGTTTATTTTTTACTCAGCGGGAAAAAGGCTTGTTGGTATTTTGTTGTAAATTTGTGTTTATCGGTTATTCACTCTGCCAGCTTATTTTAAATGTCAGCGAGATTAATAAATCAGCTCACCAATGGGATTCAATAATTTACTGAGCCCTTTGGTAAAATATAACGGCGCATCTAAAACTGTGTAGCAGAGGCAGCCTGACTGGGTCTTAGGTGAATGATGTGTGTTGCCATCTAAGATGATGAAATCGCCGGGAACATACTGCCCGTTGAGGTCCGAAAATTCCCCCGCCAATAATAGGGTCAGCTCGTATCCCTTATGGGTGTGCTGCGGGATTTCACCTAAGGCGTCGATATGCAATAGGCTGGCGCGGGTATGGCTTTCATTCACATCGAAACGCATTCGGCTGACTTTACCAATCTGCTGCCACGGATGAGCGATATGTTGACGAAAGACTGTAGGGATCTCATAGCGCACATGCTTATGATTTAGGGAAACCGTCGCTTTGGCGAGATAGTCGTTTTCAGTTGGCGTTGCTTCTGGCAAGTCCATAATATGCGACAACATTTGCTGCCAGGCGTCATCTTGTGCGGTATCGGTTTCGCTGATAAAAGCAGGTTCAGTGGTTTGGCTCGGCGTTAAAAAGGCGAGTTCTGCCGCTTGTTCCGTAAAGCGGCTGACTTGCGATTGACACTCATGGCAAAGGGCACAATGGGCCGCAATGGCAATTGACATAGACAACGGCAGCTCGCCTTGAGCATGGGCTAACAGCAAATCGGTATGGGGATGATGTTTAATCATGTTGCGTCTCCAAAAAGCTTTTCAGCTTTTCTAACCCCAATCTGAGCCGCGATTTTATCGTACCAATCGGGACTTTTAAGGCATCGGCTAATTCTTGTTGCGTGAGTTCTTGCATATAGATCCCTTGAACCACTTGGCGTTGGGGCAGGGGTAGGGCATCTAAGTGCGCGAGTAGCTTGGCGGTGAGTTTATGATCTGGGCCGCCTTCTTGACTGACAGCCACATCGTAAATAGGCCAAATATCATCTCCGAAGGCATCTTCACGGTTATGTTGGATGCGCCTGAGCATGTCGAAACACTGGTTGCGCATAATGGTAAAAACCCAGGTCGCCACCGAGCCTTTGTCGGCATTGTACAAATGGGCCTTGGTCCACACTAAGGTCATGGTTTCTTGCACTAGATCCATGGCCAGCCCTTGCTGATTTAAGCGTTGCAGACCAAATGCACGAATTTTGGGCATAAAATGGCTGAACAATTCCGCAAAGGCGGCTTTATCCCGTTGATTCGCGACTCTTAGAATGGCGCGCGCTAAAGGATCCGCATCTGTGACTGGCTCATCGGCTGTTGAAATAGTGCTATCGTTTTCCATAGCCATATCGATATGGGATGATAACTGTCTATCATAGCGATTTTGCGCTAAATGTGATTGAAAATTTTCCATTATTAGCTCTTTACTTAAGGTTCAATCCAGTCTGAACATCACAAAAGATGTTACGTCAGGGCCGACATTCGATAAGCATACAGAGCAATACGTGGTGCGCGGGAAGTTGGATCACTCAAGCTGATTGAATGACAGTATGTAATAAATCCTGTGTTAGTTGATGATCTAATGCATTGATACAAGCGTATTTCTCGGCAGCTTGAACCGGCAGAATTTCTAACCAGCGTTGGCACACCCAGGCGATATCTTCAAATTGTTCCACCTGATAATGTTGCAGGTGCTGCGGGAACTCCTTAAGAATGTTTTGCAGCATCTCACTCAAGTAACGCTCATCGTCTTCAATCGGTGCACTCGGCCAATTATCGATAAGTTTCACCTCGGCGCACTTTAATCCGTCCGACTCTATGCTGATATCGCCGAGTGTGAAGCGTTGTTTTCCTTGAATGCTTATTCCGAGCATACCATCAGGTAAGGTTTCAAAATCGATGATATGCACCAGCGTGCCGATGGGATAAATGGTTTTGCCATCCTCCGATGTCATACACAGGCCAAAGCCATCCGCCGATTTAAGGGATTCAGCGACTAAGCGTTTATACCTGGGTTCAAAAATGCGCAACTGAGTATATCCCTCTGGTAATAAACAGATTGGCAAAGGAAAAAGAGGTAATTTCATAGTGGCCTCAAGTGAACTTATGTCTATATCATTACGTACCATATACAGAATTTGATCAGTGTACCAAGCAATAACCGATTCATTTAAGGGGATGAGATGAAGTTAAATCCATTCGAGAAAAAGTTAGTCCAGCATCCGCTACGTTTTTGGTTGCAAAACCATATTGAAGCGCCATTACTGACTTCTATGATGCCCAAACCCCTTCCTTATATACGTCACGCACTCGAAATTGGTTGTGGTTTTGGTAACGGAATTCAGTTGATCCGCGACCATTTTGGGGCCGAGCAAGTCACGGCTGTCGATCTTGACCCTGAGATGGTCGCACCCGCTAAAGCGCGCTGGCATGATTCACCCAATGGGTTAAGCCAATTGGCATTCAGTGTTGCCGATGCTACTGCGTTGCCTTTTGCAAATGCCCAGTTTGATGTGGTGTTCAATTTTGCCGTGTTTCACCATATTCCCGATTGGCAAGCGGCGGTTGCCGAGGTGGCAAGGGTGCTAAAACCCAACGGTTACTTTGTGGTAGAGGATTTATACCGCGCTGCTATTTGCAATCCCTTGAGTCGACGGTTGTTTGAGCATCCGCAACAGAATCGATTTAACCATCAAGAATGGTTAGCAGGACTGCGCCAAGGGGGATTTGAGATCCTCTGCGAGAGAAATCTTCTCAATCTTTCGGGCATGGTGCTAGCTCAAAAACGCATGGCATAAAGGGAGGAATTGCAACGATAGATGCGCGATAGCCGTAAGCGAATCACGTATTTATCGGGACGCCTGCCGAACGATAAAGGATTGCCGAGTGATTGTAATTTTTAGATAAAATCGACTTATCGCATGGTTCTCATGGTGAGTTTACCGCTATAATTTAGCTTAATCCGTCACTGGTGAGGAAAGCTGTTCCTCCAAAGTAGAGAAGTCGCATTATGGCAAACGTGCTTGCAACCGTAGATCAACGAACCAAACTCGTCGGTGAAAATCGGCTCGAACTGCTGCTGTTTCGAATTAACTCTACCCAGTTATTTGCGATTAACGTCTTTAAAGTCAAAGAAGTCGTCAAGTTACCACCATTAAATTCTATGCCCGGCAGTCATCCCCATATTTTTGGGGTGGCGAATATTCGTGGCATGTCGATTCCCGTCATTGACCTGCGTTCGGCTATCGGTTTTAAACCTGTGCCTCCGGGAGATGATGCCAATATGATCATCACCGAATATAACCGCAGTGTGCAGGGCTTCTTAGTCGGTAAGGTCGAGCACATTATCAACATGACCTGGAGCGATATTATGCCGCCGCCTAAAACGGCTGGGCGAAATAATTACCTCACGGCCATCACCCGCATCGAATATCAAGGTCAGTCGCAACTGGTGTCGATCATCGATGTCGAGAAGGTACTTGCGGAAATCGTCCATTACGATATTCGTCTCTCCGAAGGGGTATTGGATGAGAGCCTGTTAGACAAGATGCCCGGTAAGAAGGTCTTGATTGTCGATGACTCGTCAACCGCAAGGCGCCAAGTGCGTGAGACCTTAGGCCAACTCGGGATTGAAATCATCGAAGCCTCCGATGGCTTGCAGGCATTGCATTTACTGCAAAAATGGCGCGATGAAGGCAAGAATGTCGCCCAAGAGCTGTTGATGATGATAACCGATGCCGAAATGCCGGAGATGGACGGCTACAAGCTGACCTACGAAGTGCGTAACGATAAGGCGATGGCGGATTTATTTATCACCTTAAACACTTCGCTCAGCGGTAGCTTTAACAATGCGATGGTTGAGAAGGTTGGCTGCGACAGGTTTATTTCTAAATTCCAGCCTGACTTGCTGGTGGAAGTGGTGCAAGACAGGTTAAAACAAGTTATTGGCAAATAACGCCACTGATTTAACCGATTGCTCAATTACAGGTTTGAAACCCATTGGCCGCCCTAGCAACCTGCGATTTGCGGCCTCGTTATTTTCAGCACTCGCTTTTAGTATTTCACTTGTGGCTCGTACTATTGGCTGTAACTTGGACTATTTGCTGTGATGTAGACGATTTACCGCGATACGGTTTATTGGCTGAGTTCGGCTTTAACATCGGCAAGGACTTGGCGCTTCATCTCTTTGGCTGCCGCGATATGGATCCGCGCAAGCCTAAGGGCATAGTTAAATCTCTGCCTACCGACTAATCGAATAAGCTCGGCAAAAAATACGGGATCTAAGCAAAATTGCTGGCTGTAGTAGTGAATCGCCGCGGGTAAAGAGGTGTAAGTCACCCCATCAAACTCAAAGCGAGTACTGTCTAACTGGCATTCGAGTTCAACCCCTTCAAGCTGTATCGGCCAGCCCGGAAAATTAATCCTGTCGCGGGAAATTTGATACATCATCCAAGCGCTTTTTTTAAAGCCTTCAAACACTTTGCAGGAAAACTCAGACTCGGCTAACTCTTCCTCCGTCCAATTAATCCCAATGGCTAAGTGCTTGGCATAAATGCTCATTAGGGCATCTTTAACCGCCACACGGCAGTCCCAGATAGAGGTTAAGGTGTGCTTTTTAGCAAGTTTTAAGCATTCGGCGCAGCAAGGAACGGCTAAAGCCGGGTGGGGCGCATGTGACTCTGCTTGATATTCCAATCGGTCTTTGCAGGGCTCGCCGCAAAACCAACAGAGGTGACGTTTATCGAAGGGTATGTCGATACAAGGGAAAGCGGACATCAAGAGCTAAATACCTCAGCCCTTGATGCCTTAAACATGCTGTTTTGGTTGATGGATTTAAACCTCTTCAACATCAACTAAATCTTTCGCCAGAACGATAGGATCTAACTCTAAGCAGTCTTCATCGCTCTGCCAATCAACACCAATCAACACGCCATCGTCGTTGAGATCCGATACCCAGTACTCGAGGAATTCTTCGAGGCTAATGGCCACCGCTTGGTAGTCTTTCCACTCTTCGGTGCAGTGAGATTTTGCCTGCGCTTCACTCGACCATAAAGGCATAACATCAGTATCTTCGAACTCGCCCGAGTCACAAACGACCCAGCCTTCGCCAGTTTCATCCATCAAACCCCAGAGTGTTTGATGTTCTTTTACGTTTTCGATAAAGCCAGCCAACGCCGCGTTGATTTCAGTCATGATAGGTCTCTTTGAAGTATGCTGTTAACTTGTCCATTATACGGCAACGGATAGATAGTCCAAGGGATTCTTTGCTAAGATTTTTTCGCTGTTGGTTAACTGAGCAATAAGTGAATTTATCTGGCGATTTCTGGTGATAAGCATTGTGTTAGCGGGCGCTATGGGTCAGGATGTGCCGAGCAGAGGCACCGATAATGATTACTGATTGTTGGTGAGTATCTGGCTCGATTTTCTGGGGGAGAAAATAGTTTCGTGGATGTTTGGCCGTTGCCCTGTTTGTTGGCCTATCAACACAGCGGCAACCTGTTTATGGCTTAATATCGTATTTCTCTTGGCTTGGGGTGATCCACCTCTTGCCTCGCTCAGCTAAGATACATTCTTAGCGCTGACTGTAGGAGTAATTGATTTGATCAAATTGAAAGGAATGCCCTATCTTGCCGCCAGCATCGCCGCGTGTGTGAGCTTAAGTGCGTGTTCGAGCGCGCCAACCTCCGGCGGTACGACTCAAACCGCGATCGCTGAGACGCAGGCCGCCGTGCAAGAAATGCCGCTCAGTGACACCATCGCCGCCCATGCTGCAGCGTTTCCGACCTGTGTGGCTAACCTACAGGAGCGCGCACGTACCGAAGGCTTATCCGAAGCCACTATCCAAGACACCGTCGCCAGTTTACAGTTTGTGCCTAAAGTGATTGAGCTTGACCAAGCTCAGCCCGAGTTTAGTCAAACCTTCAACAACTATTTTACTAAGCGGGCGACCGATTGGCGGGTGAATGAAGGCCGCCGTTTACTGCAAAAACACCGCGCGCTGCTCGATAAATTGGCGCAGGAATACGGTGTACCGCCACAATATATTCTGTCTTTCTGGGGACTAGAGACTAACTACGGTTCCTACAAAGGCAAAATGTCTGTGTTAGATTCCCTTGCGACCTTGGCCTGTGAGCCGCGTCGCAGTGGCTATTTTACGACTGAGCTGATGCAAGCGCTTAAGTTAAAAGAAAAATACGGCTTTGATAAGAGCACTATGGTGGGCTCTTGGGCCGGCGCCATGGGGCACACCCAGTTTATGCCCTCGGCCTATGCTAAATATGCCATCGATGGTGATGGTGACGGTAAGGCCGATTTGTGGAATAGCACCGAAGATGCACTCACCTCGGCGGCGAACTTTTTGCAGCACTTAGGCTGGCAACGCAATGAGCGTTGGGGGCGTGAAGTGGTATTGCCGCGCAATTTCAACTATGAAAACCTTGGCGCCAAACAGGCGCAGCCGCTATCCCAATGGGCGGCGCAATCTGTCGTGCAAAGTAATGGACTGCCTTTACCCGCTATCGATATGAAGGCGGCGCTGTATTTGCCCTCGGGTCATACTGGCCCCGCGTTTTTAGGCTATGAGAACTTCAATGTGATCATGCGTTGGAACCGCTCCGAATTTTACGCCATTACCGTTGGTCATTTGGCCGATAGAATTAATGGTGGCGAACCATTAAAAGTGGCGCCGCCCGAGCAACCACGTTTGAGTCGCGAGCAAATCAAACAGTTGCAAACCAAGCTGAATGAATCAGGCTTCGATGTCGGAAAGCCCGACGGCGTACTTGGGCGTAACTCTTCGGCGGGGATCCAAGCATTCCAGCGCAGTAAGAATATGGTTGCCGACGGTTTCCCAAGCCCTGAAGTCTTCAGTGCTCTGGGGATTTCACTCTAAAGTCTTTAGGTTGTGTCGTACTGCCTGCGAATATTGCCGCAAGTGGCTTATGGTTAACGCAACCCTATGCCACTTTAGGCATGGGGCTTGCTGATCCGCAGCCGTTTAAGCTTTGGTGAGGTATCGCAGGGATAAAACAGTGGAGTGCAAAGGCCAGTTTTGTTAAGCTCGGCCGACATTTGAAATCGAAGCAAATCAAAGGATATTCGATGAGCATTAAAGACGATATGGTTGTGCAGTTTAACTACACTCTGCGCGACGAAAAAGGCGAAGTGATCGAGACAAACGAAGGTCGCGAGCCGATTGCTTACTTACACGGCCATGACAACATGATGCCAGGTGTTGAGAATGCGATTAATGGTAAAGCGATTGGTGAAAAGTTCACTGTTACTCTGCCATGCACTGAAACCTATGGTCAGCGTATCGAAGGTGAAGCGGCGCAGCAACGTGTGTCTGTGAAGCACCTGTTAGGCGCTAGCGTGTGGAAGCCAGGCATGACGGCTGTGGTTCATACTGATCAGGGTCAACGCCAAGTGACTATCGTCAAAGTGGGTAAGTTTATGGCGACTGTGGATGTTAACCATCCATTAGCGGGCCGTGACTTAACCTTCGATATCGAAGTGGTTGGCGCCCGTGATGCGACCGATGAAGAAATCGCCCACGGTCATGCCCACGGTGTCGGCGGTCACCACCACTAATCTGTGTGGTTGCTCCCATTAATACTCTGCAACAGCAGGTGTGCCCAGGAATAACGACCAGATAAGTAAACAAAAGCCCAAACCTAGGTTTGGGCTTTTTTGTGCGTAAATGCTTTGGTTTCAAACAAACTCTAGCAATGAAAGTCTCGCAATCAACATCGTGGTTTTTGTGCAAAGGATTCACCGCTAAACTTATGGCCACTTTTCGTGGCGATGCTTGAGCACAGGCTTTCCTGCGTTCAAGCCCAACAAGTGCACAGTTTAATGGGTATGCTTCATCGGTTTATCACTAAACATCATATCAAGACTCGCTTGGGTCTGTGGGTGGTAACCACTGCGGGCCGCTAAGTAAACGGTTTTTGCCCAGTCATAGTGCTCGCTGCTCGCCAGTTTTTGATACAGAGGCACAATCAGCCTGCGCCGGCCAATCTCGGTTAAATGTTGTTTCAATGCAGGTAGGACACTGTAATAACCGTTATCGAGGGCGAGGGCATACCAGGCAAAAGCGATTTCATTATTGTGGGTGCCTGTAAAATGAAAGGCCTTATCTAACTCGGCTAATTGCTGCTCTGTGAGATTTAGCCTTGGCATTTCATTAATAAAGCGTAGCCATTGATGCACAGTCCAGCCCTGAGTGTTTAGCGCGCGGGCCTCACGCTTGCCTTCTAACCACGCTTGGCGCTGGGCATCGATATCATCGAAGGCGTGTGAGTTGGGTGGCACTAAAAAGCTGGGTAAACCTTGTCCCTCTACCCAAGTATCCACTTCGGACTCGCTGACGATATTGGGATATTTTTGCAATAACTGCTGCGTGAGGTAATTGCGGAACTGCTCCGTGGTAATGCTTTGAAACGCAAAGTGATCGAAGTAGCTTTTCACAAAGGTGTCGAACCGTTCGCGGCCAAATTTTTGCTCGAGGAAGCGCAAAAATAATTGCCCTTTCACATAGGGGACGCCGCTAAAGGCATCGTCGGGATCGCGATCGCCTAAGTCAATATGCAGCACTGAATCGCCAGCGGGCAACTCAGCTAATTCGGCCAATAGTTCAGAGTAACCAATGGTTTGCTCCATCAGGGCGCGGTCGCGGCCATAGAGATCTTCCATAATTCGGTTTTCCACATAGGTGGTAAAACCTTCGTTAAGCCAGAGATCGCGCCAGGTGGCGTTAGTGACTAAATTCCCCGACCAAGAATGGGCCAGCTCGTGGGCGATTAAACTCACTAGGCTTTTATCTCCCGCGATGACTGTGGGGGTAATAAAGGATAATCGCGGATTTTCCATCCCGCCGAAGGGGAAACTCGGCGGAAGGATCAGCAAATCGTATCGGCCCCAACGGTAATCGCCGTAACGTTTGGCGGCGATGGCGATCATCTCCGGCGTATCGGCAAATTCTTTGCTGGCCTTGGCAAGCATTTCGGGCTCGGCCCAAATGCCTGAGGTGTCGTCTAAGGCGGCAAATTGCAGATGTCCCGCGGCAATGGCAATCAAATAGGCCGGAATCGCCTGCGGCATAGTGAATTGGGTTTGCGTCGAAGACACGTTCTTTCGGTCGGCGCTCATCACGACACTAATGCCTTGCTTAGCGGTGACAGTGGCGCTATAGGTTTGGCGCACTGCGGGCGTATCTTGCAGCGGGATCCAGCTTCTGGCATGAATGGCTTGGCTCTGGCTAAACATAAATGGCCATTGCTTACCTTGGGTTTGCTCTGGAGTCAGCCATTGAATACCGGATGGATTCTTGGAGGTATGGTAATTAACTTTGACCTTAGCGACTCGCTCTTGAGGCAGATTGATGGTGAGCGCTGCGCCTTTGACCTTATCGGCTGTGCCTAAACTAAAGGGCACGGATTGCCATTGGCCGTTTGCATTTAACATGCTGACACTGTTAATCGTAAGGTCACGGGTATCGAGCACTAGTACTTTTCCGGCCTGATGCCAATCCAGTTCGAGAATCGCGTCCCCCGAGAGTTGCTGCTGCGCAAAATCTACGTTTAATGCCAATGCGATGTGATGAATGCTCACTTGCTGGTAATTGGCAAAGGTCAGCTCATCGGTGACAGAGTGCATTTGGCTGGCGGTGACGCTGGCTAGGTTCGTATTCGGTAAGGTATTGGCCGCATTGGCATAATGTACTAATGGCAGCAGCATCAAGAGTGCGCTGCTAATAAGGGTTCGACGGGATAAAAACATATAACCACCCAGTGTTGTGATTCTTGTTATGGTGTAAATCGCACTAGCCGCGAGTGGGCTGGCATCGCTGATGCGGGATTTTACTCGAACTGCTCTGCTTTGGGGCAATTTAGCTGACACTAAAATGTAATTAAACTTTATCTAGACTGTGGGATTGCCTTGTTAAAAAGCTGGGTTAAGCGTCTATGCCGAGCGGATAAGGGCTTGACGTAAGCGCACTCTAATACTGCAGCTGTGGATTTGATGGTGATGGATAAACCTAAGCTTGCTCAATCTATGGCGTGTCAGTCATCAACCCTAATGCGAGTTTAAAAGTTCATCCTTGGCGAAATAACTTTGCTATCATGGCGCGTTTTAACAGTGACTATCACGAGAGCGGAATTGCTATGCTAGTGGAATTTTCTCAGGGTAAGTTGATTGCCACTGAATTTGAAGTGCAGATCCGGCTGAACATGGCCAATGTGGTGCTTCAAGCTGCGGCCGAAGACATCAGCCTTAGGCAGGAGCCGCCGATGATTATCGCCAATGGCGGCGGCGTGCGTTGGAGCATTAAATTAGATAACACAAATCAGCTCGACGCATTGCAAGTTCTCCTCGGTATTGATTATCTGTAAAGTGCTCGCGGGGCGCGAATAATAACTTTTGATTTATAAGGGATTTGTCTGTATGACACTTGAACGTATTGTGATTGAGCCTCAAGTTGAGGCGACGGCGGCGGTGATTTGGTTACACGGTTTAGGAGACTCGGGCGCTGGGTTTGCACCTGTGGTTCCGGCGTTAGGATTGCCTGCGGGACATAGCATTCGTTTTATCTTCCCCCATGCGCCAGAGCAAGCGGTGACCATCAATGGTGGCTACATTATGCGCGCTTGGTATGACATCAAGAGCATGGATTTGCACGATAGAGCCGATATGCAGGGCGTGATGGCCTCGGAACTGAGTGTACGGGCCTTGATTGATGAACAAATCGCGGCTGGTATTCCGAGTGAACGCATCGTCTTAGCTGGTTTTAGCCAAGGCGGGGTGATGAGCCTATTTACGGGATTACGTTATCCTCAAAAACTCGCTGGCATTATGGCACTTTCCTGTTATTTACCGACGGGTGATGTATTACCCAGCCAATTAAGTGTCGCCAATGCGAAAACGCCTATTTTACATCAGCACGGTGAACAGGATGATGTGGTGCCATTATCCGCAGGTTTATTTGCGAAGAATGCGCTAGAGGCGGGTGGCTATTCGGTGCAATGGCAAACCTATCCTATGCCACATTCGGTCATCCCAGTGCAATTAAAAGCAATCAGCACTTGGTTACAACAGTGTTTTGAAATGTAGAAAAATCTAAATGCTGATAAAAACATCATGCGGTAAATTAAGTTTTGGCTGCATGGTGTTTTATATAGAGAACAATCCATTATATTGCCAGCGCTATCTAAGTTGCTTAAATTAAAGCGTTAAATTTTTTCTTTTTAAATGCCTTCCCCATTAAATTGTGAAATATAAAATAAGTCGTTTAGCTTATTTTTTATTTGAAACAAATCTGTCTTAAAACTCATTAAAGATCCCACATTAAAGTCACGTTTATTAATAAAAATGACACAATTCGTCTTTATTCTTTGTTATTATGCGTGGCGCGAGAGTCGATGGTACTCGCACAATCTATCTATGATAAAATAATTAAAATCAAGGGGTTGATGTAATGACAAATAAGCTTATTAAAGGATTAATTGCGACTGCAGTGCTTGCTGCGCTAGCAGGTTGTAATAGTGATGATGATAATACTAAAGTACCAACAACCTGTGCCGAAGCGGGCAGCGCTTGTAAAACATTTACCGTATTACACACCAATGATAACCATGGCCGTTTCTGGGAAAACAGTGATGGCGAATATGGTATGGCAGCGCGTAAAGCGTTAATTGATCAAATTCGTGCTGAAGTCAGCAAGAATGGCGGCCAAACATTATTATTGTCTGGCGGTGATATTAACACTGGCGTACCAGAATCTGATTTACAGGATGCGATTCCTGACTTTACCGGTATGAACAAAATTGGTTACGACGCAATGGCGGTTGGTAACCATGAATTTGACAATCCATTATCTGTATTAGATATGCAGCGTCGTTTAGCCGAATTCCCAATGTTGGCGGCGAACATTTACCGTAAAAACGCTGAGGGTGGTCAAGGTGAACGTTATTTCGAGCCTTACAAAGTGTTCGATATTAACGGTCTTAAAGTGGCTGTGATTGGTTTAACCACCGAAGACACTGCAAAAATCGGTAACCCAGAATTTATCAGCGATTTGATTTTCACCGATCCTAAAGTGGAAGTGGCGAAAGTTATCAAAGAAATTAAAGACGCCAAAGCGGCTGATGTGATCTTCGCAACGACTCACATGGGTCACTATGCCGATGGCCAAAACGGTAGCAACGCCCCTGGCGACGTAGCTATGGCACGTGCGTTGAATAAAGGCGATTTACAAGTTGTGATTGGTGGTCACTCACAAAATCCAGTGTGTATGGAACCGGGTACTGACAACAAGTCTTATGCCGACTTCAAACCTGGTGATGACTGTGCGCCAGATCAACAAAACGGCACTTGGATCATGCAAGCCCACGAATGGGGTAAGTATGTTGGCCGTGCGGATTTCCAATACTTCAACGGCGAACTGCATTTAGCCAGCTACAAGCTGATCCCAGTTAACATGCGTAAACTGGACGAAGCAGGTAAGAAAACCACAGAGCTTGCTGGCACTAAGATTGAGCCAGATGCTGAGTTAAAAGAGCTGCTGTCTTACTACCAAGAGAAAGGCCAAGCTAAGTTAGATGAAGTGATTGCGACTACCGATGCGCTGCTCGATGGTGAACGTGCAAACGTACGTAACAAGCAAACCAACTTAGGCCGTATGTTAGCCATGGCGCAAAGTGGTAAAGTGTCTGCTGACTTTGGTGTAATGAACTCAGGTGGTGTGCGCGCTTCTATCCAAGCGGGCGACATTACTTACCGTGACGTGCTGACGGTTCAACCTTTTGGCAACATGGTGACTCTGAACGAAATGACAGGTACTGAAGTTGCAGCTTACTTAGGCGCAGTGGGCAGTATCCAAATCGGTTCGGGTGGTTATGCGCAGATCACTGGCGTGAAAATGACCATCGACTGTGCGGCTAAGACGGCTAATATCAGCGAAATCAATGGCAAAGAGTTCAGTGCGACTGCAAGCTATAAGTTCACTGTACCTAGCTTTAACGCTGCAGGTGGTGACGGTTATCCAAAACTGGCTAGCCCAATCCAAACAGGTTATGTAGATGCGGACTTACTCTATTCATTCCTGAAAGAGAAACAAGCAATCGTAGCTGCTGACTACAACCCAGTGGGTGACATTGTTTACGAAAACTCAAACAGTGTTGAAGGCTGTCAGCTGTAATCGCATGCGATAAATTATCGCAAAAAAAAATGCCACTCATTTGAGTGGCATTTTTATTGGTATTCTAAAATCACCTCCTCTGGAGGTGGTGATCGTTCATGTGGGGATTTGCCCGTAGAATACCCATGCTAAATGCTGCCTTTGTTTGTTACCAGCAAATGAAGGAGTAAATAGCATGAGCAGATACGAGTCTTCATCACACGAATTTTACCGTTGTTAGTATCACTTAGTGTGGGCACCTAAGTACAGATACAAGATTCTGAAAGAAAACTTGGGTAAGGAGCTTTACTGAAGTATTTATGTATATTGCAATATGAAGAGATTTACGGTGGTAGAACTAAATGTGCAAATGGACCATGTGGACTTGGTTGTAAGGACTCCACCAAGTCTAAGCGTATCGGAATTGATGGTTTTTGTTAAAGGTCGAACAGTGATCAGGCTGTTTGCAAAATTTCCTTATTTAAGAAAGCAAAGGCTTTGGGGGAATCACTATTGGCAGAGGGGCTATTTTGTTGACTCAGTAGGAGCCAATGAGGATATCATCAGAAGATATGTAAGGTATCAGGATAAAGTCGCTAAAGAGAAAGCCAAGAGGCAAATTCAGTTAGATTGGAATATTAGTTTGTTAGCCCCATTCTAGGGGGCTGTATCAAAGGCACCTGCTATGCAGGTGGATTTATACTGTCTTTAAAGCAATTTAGTGATGTTTCTGAACGCTAGAATGCCGTCTTGCTATAACGTGCTCTGTTGCGCCAAATTCCGTTCGCACTCCATACCGCGCCAAGACTAAAGAGCATCACGCCGCCCATGATGATTGTCAGCCTTATCCAAGGCGCATCGTGGGCGATACGCATTTGTACCGCATCGATCGCGGTTGTGCCCCAAACGACTACCACACTGATGAATAATATCGCTTGCAGTAGTCGAATGACGACAGGGTGTTTGATAAGTAAACCCATAGGCGCGAATGCAAATAGGCCAGTTAATACAAGCTGGTCATAGCGTAGAAAATGCGCGCTTAACAGCCAAAAGGCGACAATAATCCAGATCACTCTCCACCACATAGTTTTCCTCTCTATCTTTCTATATTGACGAGGTCTAATGTAATGGGCTTTAAAGGACTATTCTATTTGCTTGTTCACAAAATTAGGATAAGACAAATAAAAAAGCCCAACTGAGTTGGGCTTTTTAGTAGATATAGATGCATTCGAAAGTGAGGATTACTCTACTTTATGCACTTGTTCATCGAAGTTACTGGCGACTTTACCGGCTTGAGTATTGTTGAATACGGTTTCGTTAAATTCGCCTTCAGATTTGGCAATCACCACAGTCGCGACGCAATCGCCTGTTACGTTAACCGCGGTGCGCACCATATCCAGCAGTCGGTCAACCCCGATAATGAGGGCAATACCTTCAACGGGCAGACCAACTTGGTTAAGCACCATAGCTAACATGATCAAGCCTACGCCCGGAACCCCAGCAGTACCGATTGACGCTAAGGTCGCGGTGACAACAACGGCAGCATAATCGGTAATGGTTAACTCAATACCAAAGACTTGGGCGATAAATACAGTAGCGACACCTTGCATA
The DNA here is from genome assembly GCF_002196695.1 of Shewanella sp. Shew256. Classification (NCBI taxonomy): domain Bacteria; kingdom Pseudomonadati; phylum Pseudomonadota; class Gammaproteobacteria; order Alteromonadales; family Shewanellaceae; genus Shewanella; species Shewanella sp. Shew256. The sequence continues at coordinate 176,060 of NZ_NAJR01000005.1, forward strand.
ATCGCCGTGCCATCCATGTTAATGGTGGCACCTAATGGCAGGGTGAAAGAGGCAATTTTATTATCAACACCGAGTCTGTGCTCAGACGCCTCAATCGTAATCGGTAAGGTGGCGTTTGAGCTTGCGGTTGAAAAGGCAAACAACTGCACATCACGCATCTTACGAATAAAGATCAGCGGATTTAAGCCTGAGAATAACTTAAGCAGGGTCGGGTAGACGATAAAGGCGTGGATGAGTAACACCACCAACACGACAAAGAAATACTTGACCACACTTTCGAATGTTCCCAAACCTAGCGTTAAAGCCAGTTTTGCCATCAGTGCAAACACCCCGTAAGGCGCAAGCTGCATGATCAGCGTAACGACCCGCATGATCACTTCATTTAAATCTTCAAATAACGCGGCAACACGTTTCCCACGTTCGCCAATATGCGCAATCGCAAAGCCAAAAATCACCGCAAAGATAATAATCTGCAGCATATTGCCTTCGCTCATGGCTTGCATCGGATTCGTTGGCACTATATTGATTAGGACGCTCGAAAGACTAGGTGCTTCTTTGGCTGTGTACTCCATTTTTTCGGAAGCGAGCGAAGCATTACCTGGATGAACTAATACCGCGCTGACAATGGCGAGAATTAAAGCAATCGCTGTTGTGAATAAATAAAAGGCTAATGTTTTGCCGCCTAAACGACCTAATTTTGAAGGTTCACTCAGTGAGCAAGTGCCACAAACTAATGAAATAAATACCAGTGGAACCACTAGCATTTTCAAACTTGAGATAAAGATAGTGCCGATAACATGTAAGAAACCTTCAGTAATATAGTCTTTTACGATATCGCTTTCTGGAAAGACATTGCGGAGTATGAGACCTAAAGCAATACCTGTTGCCATACCGAACAGAATTTTGCTTGTAAGGCCGAATTTCTTTTGTAATAAGGTTGCCATGGGGGTTCCTGTGTGTTTTTTATACATTCTAATATTGGCGACGACAAGCCTAGCAAGAAAATGCAGAAGTTTAAATGAGTTCCGATGTTAAACTGGCTGCAAAATATGAGAAATAAAATAAGAGAGTATTGGAAAAGTTAGGTGAAAATTGTGTAATGTTAGCCTATAAGTTAAAAGCGTCAATCTTAGTATTATCATCAGAGTAACAGGGAGCCTGACAATGAAGTCAGCGTATAAGGTTTTTCTCGCAGGATTATGTTCACTTTTCTTGGTCGCATGTGGCGGCGGAGGCGGTATCTCCGACGATGGCACTGGCACCACACCATCAGATAAATATGTCATTAAATTGGGGCTGACTAATTCAAGTGGGCAATCAATAACGGAAGTTTCGAATGCTGCTCCAGGAAAGCTGACTGCAACCTTGACGAAAAATTCATCAGCTTTAAGTGGCGCAAGAGTTGTTTTTAGTCTAGAGGGTCAAGGAGTGTTAACCCCTGATAGTGGGGTAACTAATACTGAGGGTAAGGTTTCCATTGATGTCTTGCCTGGTAATATACTTGGTTCTGGCAAAATTACAGCAACTTATACTCCAACAGGGGGGAGTGCTGTTACATCAGATGTTTCCTTTAATACTAAAGGTGATGGTGGAGCATCAACAGGCGGTGCGCAGGTATCCTTGATAATGGTGAGTGACCTTGAGTCAAAAACTCCCATATCAACAATAACGTCACTTTCACCTGGTTATCTTATTGCTAATGTGACGGGTATTTCCAAGCAAACCATAGTTCAATTTTCCAGTACTCGCGGTGAATTACCTATAGATACAGCCATTACTGAACAAGGCGTTGCATATGTTCAAATTTTGGCCAGCTCTCAGCCTGGTGCAGGTAGTGCAACAGCAACATTGCTTTCGGGAGAAAAATCTGAACCTTTAGTATTTAGTATTGGTGCGACGAATGTATTTATGGGAAGTGGTTCTCCGTTCCAGAACGGTGTAGCTTCTGTTGAACCTTCAATTGTTTCAGCTGGTGGAACTTCAAGTGTTTCTGTATCTATTCAGGATGATTCTGGTAATCCATTTACTGATCCTGTAGAAGTTCAATTCACCTCTGTTTGTGCTTTAAAGGCAAATGCTGAAGCAGAATTAAGTACACCTGTTGTTGCCGTTAATGGCGTTGCAACGAGTACTTACCTAGCAAAAGGTTGTGTGGGGGATGACACTATAAATATTAGTGCCAATGTCGGTGGAAAATCTCTAACGGCCAAGGCAATTGTGAATGTTTTACCGGCCAGCGTAGGGAGTATTTTTTTCTTAGAAGCATTGCCTGAGGTCATTAAACTCAAAGGAACTGGTGGTGCAGAAGCTTCTACTGTAAAGTTCAAGGTAATGGATAAAAATGGCATTGCAGTTAGTAACCAACGGGTTAATTTTTCATTAAACACTAAAGTTGGTAATATCATCCTTGATCCAGAGTTTGCGACAACCAACAGTCAAGGTATCGTTCAAACAGTCGTTAATTCGGGTTCTGTGTCTACAAGCGTTAGGGTCACTGCAACAGTTGACGGCAGTTCTCCTGCAATATCTAGCCAATCAAACCAATTAGTTATTTCTACTGGGTTACCTGATCAAGATAGCTTCTCTTTGTCTGCATCGAATCTCAGTCCAGAAGGTTGGGATTATGACGGTGTTGAAGTTGATGTCACTGCTCGCTTAGCGGATGCTTTTAACAACCCTGTCCCCGATGGTACAGCTGTTACTTTTACTACCGAAGGTGGCGTAATAGAATCGTCATGTTTGACGGTAAATGGTGCTTGTTCAGTTAAATGGACAAGCCAGAATCCTCGTCCTACAGGTGACACCTTGGCTATGCAAGGTAAGGAACCTTCTTTAGATGCAGGGTTAGGCCAACCTTATGGTGGTCGTGTGACAATTTTAGCGACAGCTATAGGTGAAGAGTCATTCCCTGATACCAATAGTAATGGTCGTTTTGATGCATCTGAAGTTGATAGCTTTTTAAATAAAAAGGATGTATCAGGTAATCCGTATGATTTAAGCGAAGCTTTTGTTGACCATAATGAAGACCACATTTTTAACCCAAGTGTTGCCGGTGGTGAAGCTGGGGGAGATGCAGAGGTCTTTACTGATTTCAATAGCAATGGTGTATATGACCAAGCGGATGGATTATATAATGGGAGCTTGTGTCAGTTAGATGTAAATGGAACACCTCATTCCGGTTGTTCAGCATCGAGTAAGTCAGTAAACGTAAGAGCTTCGCTTATTTTGGTTATGTCTGGTAGTGAAGCGATGTCATCCAGCCCTGTTATTGTTGATAGCTGCATCGATGATAAATCCAAGGCCGATGTGTGCGATGGTCTAAATGATAATAATACAATTGATATCATTGGAAAGAGTATCGGTGGGGTTTCACTCATTATTGGTGATCTGCATAATCAGCCACTACCTGCTGGAACTATCATTACGTTTACAGCAACAGCAGGAAGTTTAGCTAGCAAAGGTAGCATAACAGTGGTTTCCTCCAATGATAATGCATCGGCATCATACTCAGTCACAATAAAAGGAGCTGAGCAGCCCGATGCAGGAACGTTGAGAATTGAAGCTGTGACACCTAAGGGACTTATTACTCCTATAGCGACTATTCCTGTTGTTATTCATTAAAAGCTTGATGGTATTTGCATGTAAAAAATAAGGTGCCAATGGCACCTTATTTTTTACCTTCAGATTTTACGCTCCAATCACATTAGCGTTGGAATGGATACACACTTCCCAATTTCATAATTTGGGTGAGCTCATCTAATGCGGTGCGTGATTCAACCACTAATTGTGGATCGGCTAAATCTTGAGTCGATAAGCGGTCGCGATAGTGTTTATCCACCCAGGTATTTAAACGCGTGAATAAAGCATCGTTAAGTAAAGTGTGTTGATTCACAGCTGCGACTTCTTGTTCATTCATGGCAACCCGTAAACGCAAGCAGGCGGGGCCGCCACCGTTTTGCATACTTTGTTTCACATCGAAATACAGCACTTGCTTGATTGGCGTATTTAACGTGAGTAGCTCATTTAAATATGCATAAACAGCAGGATTTTCTTGGCAGTCAGTTGGGGCAATGATGGCCATTTCGCCCGAGGGAAGGGTGATTATCTGGGTATTGAATAGATAACTCTTTACCGCATCGTTAATTGCCACTTTGGCGGTTGGTACCTCGATAAAGAATAATTCGGTGTCGAGTTTTCGTCTTATTTCATCCAATTTAGCCTGTGTATTTAAGAATGCTTGCTCATGGTAAAACAGCACATTTTGGTTACCCACGGCGATCACATCGTTGTGGAATACCCCTTGATCAATGACATCGGGATTTTGTTGAATAAAGACGCAGTTATCCTCCTCGAGTTGGTGCAATCTTGCTATCGCCATCGATGCTTCGAGGGTTTGTCTGGCGGGATATTTTTGTGGTCTAGGTGCATTAGGATTGGTGGCTTCTTGGCCGTAAACAAACAGCTCGACCCCAGCATGACCATATTCTTGGCACAGGCGAGTATGATTCGCCGCCCCCTCATCACCGAAGCTATTATGCTCAGGTAAATGATTATGGTGATGAAAATAGTGGGGATCGTTGAAAGTTGCTGTTAAGATGCGCCCCGTTGTGATGGGCTCGATACTGCGATGCAACTTATCGACTAAGTTGGCAGGGGTAAAATGCAGTTTACCGTCACGGGTGTCGGCACTGGGCGACACGGTTGCGGCATTCGCCGTCCACATACTTGAAGCACTGCAACAGGCATTAAGCAGCGCAGGCGCGGTTTTAGCGGCTTGTTGTAAAACTTGGGCATCACTGCCAGAAAAACCAATTCGGCGCAGTGTATTAAGATCTGGGCGCTCTTGTGGCGCTAACATGCCTTGGATCATCCCTAAATCAGCGAGTGCTTTGGCTTTTTGCAAACCTTGTTTAGCGGCGGCTTTAGGATTTGAGACTAAAGCGGCGTTGTTGAGTGAGGCCACATTGCCAAAAGACAAACCGGCATAATTGTGGGTTGGCCCAACGAGTCCGTCGAAATTCGCTTCAAAGTGCTTCATTGCTTATCCTTGTGATAGGGAAGGTTATTATTTATTCAAATGGTCCCTGAAGCGACCCAGTATACTGAAGGTTTTTGTGGGCACAAGCGCACGGTTTTGTGCTCAAAGCGACTTTTTCACGATAAATGCATAACTATTTCTTGCTTGCTGGCAAATAATGAAATATTAGTTTTTAATTACGCAATATTATTTTTTTACATTTTTTCAACTTTGATTAAAAAGTGACTCGCTGGTACATATAAAAGAGGGATTAGCTTGAAACTCTCAATGCAACCCTCTATATATGGAGCCAATTTCCACCTTCTGAGATTTTTTGGCGCAAATCAAACTATGGGTAAATCGCTAGTTATTGTCGAATCACCGGCCAAAGCTAAGACTATTAATAAATATCTTGGCAAAGAATTCATCGTTAAATCGAGTGTGGGGCATATCCGTGACCTACCAACCTCTTCTTCATCTGACGGCAATGAAAAGGTGAAATCCGCCGCCGAAGTGAAGAAGATGTCGCCAGAAGAAAAGGCGCGATATAAAAAGGTGAAAGACCACCAGGCGCTGGTGTCGCGTATGGGCGTTAACCCTGAAAAGGGCTGGGCGGCTAAATATCAAATCCTACCGGGTAAAGAGAAAGTCGTTAAAGAGCTGCAAGCCTTAGCCGATTCTGCTGACCAAATCTATCTCGCAACGGACTTAGACCGTGAAGGGGAAGCCATCGCCTGGCACTTACAAGAGGTGATTGGTGGCGATCCTTCGCGGTATCAACGTGTTGTTTTTAACGAGATCACCAAAACTGCGATTCAAGAAGCCTTTAGTAAACCTTCTGCTCTTGATACCAATATGGTCAATGCCCAACAGGCACGACGCTTTTTAGACCGTGTCGTCGGCTTTATGGTGTCACCACTGTTGTGGAAAAAGGTTGCCCGTGGATTATCTGCAGGACGGGTACAATCCGTGGCAGTGCGTCTTGTGGTGGAGCGTGAAAGCGAAATCAAAGCCTTCGTACCCGAAGAGTTTTGGGATGTGCATGCACAGCTGAATACGCCTGCGAGAGAAGCGCTGCGCATGGAAGTGGTTAAGTACTTAGACTCAGCCTTTGAGCCCACAAACGAGCAACAAGCGTTAGCCGCCGTTCAAGCCTTATCTTCAGCCAGCTTTAAAGTTATTGCTCGTGAAGATAAAGCGACCCAGAGTAAACCTTCGGCTCCTTTTATTACTTCTACCCTGCAACAAGCGGCCAGTACTCGCTTAGGCTTTGGGGTGAAGAAAACCATGATGATGGCCCAGCGCTTGTACGAAGCGGGTCACATCACTTATATGCGTACCGATTCGACAAACTTAAGCCAAGAAGCGTTAGACAGCGTGCGTGAGATGATCGGCAAGGAATACGGCGCCAAGTATTTACCTGCCGACCCCATTCGCTACGGCTCTAAGGAAGGAGCGCAAGAGGCGCACGAAGCTATTCGTCCATCAAACGTGAATGTCGAAGCGGCAGCTTTAACCGATATGGAACGTGATGCACAACGTCTTTATGAGTTGATCTGGCGTCAGTTTGTCTCCTGTCAGATGACACCTGCTCAATACGATGCGACTAAACTCACGGTGAAGGCGGGTGACTACGAACTGAAAGCGACGGGACGTATCCTGCGCTTTGACGGTTGGACCCGTGTTCAAACCGCATTGAAAAAGAAAAATGAAGAAGACAATACCTTGCCTTCGGTCAACGAAGGTGATCTGTTGTCTCTGGTCGAATTAGAGCCTAAACAACACTTTACTAAACCGCCCGCCAGATATAGCGAAGCGTCATTGGTAAAAGAATTAGAGAAGCGTGGTATCGGTCGCCCTTCAACCTACGCCACCATTATTTCAACGATTCAAGAACGGGGTTATGTCAAAGTTGAAAACCGCCGTTTCTACGCTGAAAAAATGGGCGAGATTGTCAGTGAGCGTTTAGTCGGTAGTTTTGCCGAGCTGATGAGCTACGACTTTACCGCCAGCATGGAACAGACCCTCGACGATGTTGCCAGTGGTGAGCTGGATTGGAAAAAGGTTCTCGATGGTTTCTATGCCGACTTCACTAAACAACTAGAGAAGGCGGAATTGGCACCAGAAGAAGGCGGTATGCGCCTCAATCAAATGGTGATGACCAATATTAAGTGTCCGACTTGCGGTCGCCCAATGGGAATCCGTACCGGCACAACTGGGGTGTTCCTGGGTTGTTCGGGTTACGAGTTGCCACCGAAAGAACGCTGCAAAACCACTATGAACCTAACGCCTGGCATAGAAGCGATTAGCGACAGTGAAGATGCCGAAACCGATGCGCTACGCGCCAAGCATCGTTGTGGCATTTGCGGTACGGCGATGGACAGCTACCTAATCGATGAAAAGCGTAAGCTGCATGTTTGCGGTAATAACCCCATCTGTGAGGGTTACGAGGTCGAAGAAGGCCAATTTAAGATCAAAGGTTACGAAGGTCCATTAATCGAATGTGACCGCTGTGGCCATGATATGGAGTTGAAAAACGGCCGTTTTGGTAAGTATTTCGGCTGTACTAACGAGGAATGTAAGAATACTCGTAAGTTACTGAAAAACGGCGAAGCTGCGCCACCAAAAGAAGATCCTATTTATCTGCCTGAGCTGAAATGCAGCAAGTCTGATGCGCATTTTGTGCTGCGTGACGGTGCGGCAGGGATTTTCTTGGCAGCCAGTACTTTCCCTAAATCTCGGGAAACCCGGGCGCCACTGGTTGAAGAGTTAGTGAAATATCGCGAGCTATTGTGGCCAAAATATCAGTATCTTGCCGATGCTCCTATCGCCGATGATGAGGGGAATAAAGCGGCGGTTAAGTTTAGCCGTAAGACCAAAGAGCAATATGTGGCGACCGAAGTTGATGGTAAAGCAACGGGATGGTCGGCGCATTATGTGAATGGTAAATGGGTGACTGAATCGACGGCGAAGAAAGCCAAGAAGTAACGCCTATTCTCAATAGGATTTAAGTTCCTTTTCTTCGCGGTATAAGCAAATGGGCTCACTTAGGTGAGCCCATTTTGTTATCTAGAGTTAAATAGCCGATGACAACAATGACAGTGCTTTATCGATAACCGAGATATTGAGCATCAAAATATCACGCATAAAAAAGCCAAGTCACAGACTTGGCTTTTTTATGGAAACGTTCCTCATTTAGAAAAGCGATATCACCATTTCTTCTTGGGTTGAAACAGCATATCGATATCATCTTCTTCATTTTTGGGTCTAGGCGCACTCGGCGCAGAAAGCTTTTGTGCGCCCATAATCTCATCTAACAGCATTTTGGCTTCATCGACCTTGCGGGCAATAAAAGGGTCATTCGGCGTTTGTGCTTTAATGGCGTGTAGGGTTGCTAAAGCTTTGGTAACCATTTGCTTAGATGAGCCATATTGCTTCATAAAGCTCGCGGCACGGGCACGAGACAGCATGGAATCGACGTTAATTCGCAGTTGTAAACTATCGATACGATTCTCTTCCTGGGCAAACACATTGGGATCGACACGACCCTTATTATGCTCGGCACGTAAAATGGCTTTCAGTTTTTTGAGTGTCTGTACTAATACTAAGATCTGCTTGTCATTATCCGGCAATCTAAAATTTTCGATGGGGGGCATCTGTGGCGTGTTAGATTGCAATGTCTCGATTTGTGACTTGAGATCGGTAAGACGACGTTGAAAATCCGATTGCTGTTGACTCGTACTTAATGTGGTGGCGATTTCTAACGCTTCTTGCACGCGGCGGTAGAGCACTAAGATGATGTGTGTGCTACAAGGTATCATCCCAGTGTTGGATAATACGGTTTCAGTTTCATCAATAATTGCGCGTTGACGGGCAAATTCTATGCGACGTTCAGCCTCAGCACGTTCTTTTTGTTGTTGTATAACGTTAATTCCGATAACAAGCAGTAAAAGTGCACCGATGAGGATCAGAACCAAGGTGAATGTCATAGCTGTTCCATTATTTATCTAATTAGGGTAATGCTACAATAAATCAATAAACTAGCATAGATATCTTAGCCTAGGTTATCATTTCTGTCGTATGAAACTTAAGACTTGTGCTCTATATTCCTATTTGCTTTAATTTTTACTATATACTATAACGATTGATTATAGCTGATACTGAGTTGCGCCATTTTCGCCAATCCAATTCAGCCTGTTTGAGACAAGGACATAAGATGAAACTGCAACAGCTCAGGTATATTGCTGAGGTCGTCAAACACAACCTTAACGTATCGGCCACAGCGGAAAATTTATATACCTCACAACCTGGGATCAGTAAGCAAGTTCGCATGTTGGAAGATGAGTTGGGTATCCAGATTTTTGGACGCAGTGGTAAGCATTTGACCCATGTGACACCCGCCGGACAGCAGGTGATTAATATCGCCAACGATATCTTAGGCAAAGTCGAAAGCATTAAAAAAGTTTCCGAAGAATATACTAAGCCCGATCAAGGCGAGTTGAATATAGCCACCACGGATACGCAGGCGCGTTACGCCTTACCCCATATTATTCGCCAATTCATCGACCGCTATCCTAAAGTCAACCTGCATATGCACCAAGGCACGCCATCGCAGATCAGCGAACAAGCGGCACGTGGTGATGCTGACTTTGCGATTGCCACCGAAGCGATGCACTTGTATTCCGACTTAATCATGTTGCCTTGTTACCACTGGAATCGCTCGGTTGTGGTCCCCAAAGATCACCCATTGGCAACCCGTACCCATATCAGCATCGAAGATTTAGCCCGTTTCCCATTAGTCACTTATGTGTTTGGTTTTGACCGCGCATCGGAGATTGAAAAAGCCTTTAACCGCGCCAACCTCGAGCCGCGGGTGGTCTTTAGTGCAACCAGCGCCGATGTGCTCAAAACCTATGTACGTTTAGGCTTAGGGGTTGGGGTGATTGCGTCTATGGCGATAGATCCTAATATCGATAAAGACTTAGTTGCCATTGATGCGGGCCATTTATTTGCCCACAGTACGACTAAGATCGGTTTTAGAAAGGGCAGCTTCTTACGAAGTTATATGTATGATTTTATTCAACACTTTGCGCCGCATTTAACCCGTGATGTGGTTGAAAAGGCGGTGGCATTACGCGATCAGCAACTCATTGATGAAATGTTTGCCGATAAAAATCTGCCAATGCGTTGATTCAATAGTGAGAGATAATAAAAAATGCCGCAATAAATGCGGCATTTTTTATGCGAAATTGACAGCGGTCATACTCGAATTAGGTTAAATCCACTTTATCCATTTCAAGCTGGCCTAAGGCAATGACGGCTTGTGTACGATTACGGACACCCAGCTTTCTAAAAATCGCGGTGGCGTGGGCTTTGATGGTGGCTTCAGACACACCTAAGTCATAGGCGATTTGCTTATTGAGCAAGCCCTCGGCGAACATCTGCAGTACTTTATATTGCTGCGGCGTCAGATCGGAAAGTTTATTCGCCATTTTATCCGTATCATCATCTTCAATCGGGATGATTTCAGCGCCCGCAGGTAACCAGATATCCCCAAATAATACGGCGGTGAGCGCTTCTTTTAAGGTTTCCATCGAGGCCGATTTAGGAATAAAACCACTGCCGCCATAATGGATAGCACGGCTAATAGTATTGATATCCTCATGGGCCGAAATCACCACCACTGGCAGTTCAGGGTAGTGGGAGCGCAGGTGGATAAGCGTCGAATAGCCATGGGAGCCAGGCATTTGCAGATCCAGCAAAACCAAATCGTAATTCACAGTTTGTGAATCTAACACTGACTGCAACGCATCGGCACTGTCGGCCTCATACCATTGGGTGTGCTCAAAAGCGCTACTGAGGGCTTGACGTAGTGCATTTCGAAACAATGGATGGTCATCGGCAATAATTATATTTAAGTTTTCTAGCTTCATGGCTTTGTTGGTTATGTTCGTGGCACGTGAAGATTAAACCCAATGTAACAGAAAAGTAATCGAGGATCCTATTGCTTTATGCAGTAAGATTGACAAAATTTTTATATGTTTCTGGTTGTTATACTTTTGTCTATCAAAAGTGTGCGGGATATTCACATAAAAACAAGCCCTAAAACCAAGGGGTTTAAGGGCGAGAGTGCGTTATCTTGGCTGGCTAAATCTTATTCAGCGGTCCACACCTGGGTTGGGTGGCGTTGTTCGTCAACCGCAACAAAGGTGAATACGCCGCGGATCGCATGCTCGCGATGATCTTGATACATGTCTTCGACGAAAATATTCACTTCCACCTTTAACGAGGTATTACCCACATGGATCACGCGGGCGATGAGTTCGGCTAAGGTGCCGGCTGGAATAGGTTTTTTAAAGTCGATTCTATCGGAGCTGACGGTCACTAAGGTTTTACGGCAAAAGCGAGTCGCGGCAATAAAGGCGGTTTCATCCATCCAAGCTAACGCTTCGCCACCGAATAAGGTGTTGTGGTGATTGGTGATAGACGGGAATACCGCCTTGATCACCCGCGCTTCGGATTGATTGATCCGCTGTTCGATGGCGTCAGAAAAGGCAGGGCGGCTAGAGTCGAGCGAGTTTGGCATACGGCAACCTGAGGTTATGCATTTTTAAAGAGGCGCAATTATAGTGAGTTTTCAATTTGAATGGTAGAAAACGCCTATATCGTTAGGTTTTAAGACTGCACGAAAAGTAAAAAGGCTTCCAGTGGAAGCCTTTTGCCGTGGGTCATCGACTTATTTGCCGAGAAGCTCACGTCTATCGCGAGAAGCTTTAGCCAGATCGCGCAGTAATTTCTCCGAGTCATCCCAATGCAGGCACGCATCTGTGATGCTTTGGCCGTAGCATAATGGCTGACCCTCAACCACTTTTTGATTGCCTTCCTGTAAGAAACTTTCGGCCATCACCCCCGCAATTGCCGTACTGCCCGCGCGCATTTGCGCCATGATATTGTCGGCAACGACTAACTGCTTCAGGTGATTCTTTTCGCTATTGCCATGGCTAAAATCGACCACCATACGCGGCGTTACATTGACTGACTCAAGTTTTAATTTTGCTTCTTCAATATCTTGCTCAAAGTAATTCGGCTTTTTACCGCCACGTAAAATGATGTGGCCGTAAGGATTACCATGGGTGCGATAGACAGACATGGCACCGTCTTTATCCGGTGAATAGAAGATATGTGGCACTTTTGCTGCGCGCACCGCATCGACGGCGATATTAATATTGCCATCGGTACCGTTTTTAAAGCCCACGGGGCAGGAGAGCGCCGAGGCCATTTCGCGGTGGACTTGGCTTTCGGTGGTGCGGGCACCGATAGCGCCCCAAGTGATTAAGTCGGCAATATATTGACCATTCACCATGTCTAAAAATTCGGTGGCAATCGGTAATTTGAGCTCAGTGATTTGCTGCAATAACTCGCGTGCAATACGTAACCCTTTATTTGGTTCGAAGCTGCCGTCTAAATCAGGATCGGAGATTAACCCTTTCCAACCGACGATAGTGCGTGGTTTTTCAAAATACACACGCATTAAAATGCAGAGATCGTCCTTCAACTCTTGGTGCAATACGGCTAAACGGCGAGCGTAGTCGAGGGCGGCTTGAGTATCATGGATAGAGCAGGGGCCAATAATCACTAATAGGCGTTGATCTTCGCCCATAATAATGGCTTCGACTTCACGACGTTGCTGAACGAGATAATCGGCTGCATCTTGGGTTAACGGGTACTCAGATGCCAGTTGTGCAGGTGAGATGACTTTAGCTAATAAGGAAGTGCGTAATTCGTCTGTTTTAATGGTCATTCAAAATACCGAGCTTGCGTGCGGCGCTTTTCGCCAGATTGCCTCGGATTATAACGAATCGAACAGCATTGCACAGTGCCAATTGTGTTAATTGTCGGCAACTGTGCAATGAATTTGATTTAAGTTAGACCTATTTAGCCTAAATCGAGGCACTCGATTGCCTCGTTCGAAATCATCAAGATTAGAACATATGACGTTCTAACCCGGTGACATCTAAAATCTTAGTAGCGATTTCTTCGACCGAGTGGTTGGTGGTGTCGATATAAGGAATACGTTCACGTTTAAACATCATCTCGACTTCTTTTACCTCTAAACGACACTGCTTTAAGGACGAGTAGCGGCTGTTTTCCATGCGGCTTTGGCGAATCTCATGTAAGCGCACCGGATCGATGGTTAAGCCGAATAACTTCTTCTTGTTGCGTTTTAACGCTTCGGGCAGTTTCAGGTTATCCATATCATCTTCGGTGAACGGATAGTTGGCCGCTTTAATACCAAATTGCATCGATAAATAGAGGCTAGATGGGGTTTTACCGCAGCGAGACACGCCAAGCAGGATTAAATCGGCCTGATCCATATGTTTCATGGTTTGGCCATCGTCATTGTCCATCGCAAAATTGATGGCATCGATACGGGCTTCGTAGCCGTGATTGGCTTTCCCGTGGGTGCGATGTAACACCGGAGAGGCGCTAACGCCTAAATGTTGTTCAAGTGGTGCAACGAAGGTATTTAAAAAATCGTAATCGAGTCCTTCACTCGAATAAATAATGTCCCGAATTTCAGGTTTTACGATCGAATGGAACACTAACGGCCTTTCACCTGTTGTAATAAAACAATCATTAATTTGTCGTTTAACGTTCTCGGCTTTTGCCAATGTTTCAACAAATGGAATTGTAAGTGACTCAAATTCTAATGGAAATTGCGAGAGTACTGCATGCCCAAAAACCTCAGCTGTGATCGCTGTCCCGTCGGAGATGTAAAATACCTTTGGTGCCATACTGACCTCTTGTAGTAATAAAATTACAAATAAAATTATAGATTTACGCTGCTTCGGCGGGAGTGTAAAATGCCGCTGCCCTCGTGTGAAGGGGCCACTGAAATAAACTTGCGGAGATAGAACTGTGCAGCAATACGTACTCTGGTATCAGGAATTAGGCATGGGTGACGTCAACTTGGTTGGCGGTAAAAATGCTTCTCTTGGCGAGATGATCAGCAATCTAGCTAATGCCGGTGTTCAAGTACCTGGCGGATTTGCGACTACTTCTTATGCGTTCAATGAGTTCCTTGAACAAAGTGGAGTAAACCAGAAGATTTATGACATCCTAGCAACATTGGATGTAGATGATGTCAATGCACTGGCACAAGTAGGTGCACAGATCAGACAATGGGTTATCGATACCCCGTTCCAACCAGCTCTAGAGCAAGCGATTCGTGAAGCTTACGACAAACTTGCCGCTGAAACGAGCGATGCATCATTCGCGGTGCGTTCTTCTGCTACCGCAGAAGACATGCCAGATGCTTCTTTTGCTGGTCAGCAAGAAACCTTCTTAAACGTGAAAGGATTTGACTCAGTACTCGTGGCGATTAAGCACGTGTTCGCGTCACTCTTTAACGACCGTGCAATTTCATACCGTGTTCACCAAGGTTATGAGCATCACGGTGTTGCCCTGTCTGCCGGCGTACAACGCATGGTTCGTTCAGACAAAGCGGCATCAGGTGTAATGTTCACCATGGACACTGAATCAGGCAACAACGATGTAGTGTTTATCACTTCCTCTTTCGGTCTGGGTGAAATGGTTGTTCAAGGTGCGGTAAACCCTGACGAATTCTATGTTCACAAACCCATCCTCACTCAAGGCCATAAAGCCGTTGTTCGCCGTAATATCGGTAGCAAGCTCATCCAGATGGTGTATTCCGATGATGCTTCTCACGGCAAACAAGTGAAAATTGAAGACGTTGCTGCTGAAAAACGTCGTCAATTCTCCATCAACGATGCCGAAGTGATGGAATTGGCTAAACAAGCTATGGTTATCGAAAAACACTACGGTCGTCCAATGGACATCGAGTGGGCAAAAGACGGTAACGATGGCAAACTTTATATCGTTCAAGCGCGTCCAGAAACGGTTCGTAGCCGTGAAGACGTACAATTAATTGAACGTTACCACTTAAAGAGCCGTGGTGCGGTGATCTCTGAAGGTCGCGCTATCGGTCATAAAGTGGGTTCTGGTGTGGCTAAGGTATTAACCTCTATCGCTGACATGGATCAAATCCAACCTGGCGATGTGTTAGTGACCGACATGACTGACCCAGATTGGGAACCTATCATGAAGCGCGCCAGCGCCATCGTGACTAACCGTGGCGGCCGTACCTGTCACGCGGCGATTATTGCCCGTGAATTAGGCGTACCTGCGGTAGTAGGTTGTGGTGACGTGACCGACCGTATCAAGAATGGTCAGTTAGTGACTGTTTCTTGTGCCGAAGGTGACACAGGTTACATCTACGAAGGTAAGCAAGAGTTCGAAGTGGTGTCTAACCGCGTTGACGCTCTGCCTCCATTACCGATGAAAATCATGATGAACGTGGGTAACCCAGATCGCGCCTTCGACTTCGCTCGTTTACCAAACGAAGGTGTGGGTCTAGCGCGTTTAGAATTCATTATCAACCGCATGATCGGTATTCACCCGAAAGCGCTGCTTGAATTCAATCAACAAGACGCTGCGCTGCAGGAAGAAATCAACGAGATGATCGCAGGTTACGACTCTCCAGTTGAGTTCTACATTGCCCGCTTAGTCGAAGGTATCGCCTCAATCGGTTCAGCTTTCTATCCGAAGAAAGTGATCGTGCGTATGTCTGACTTCAAGTCTAACGAATACGCGAACTTAGTAGGTGGTGATCGTTACGAGCCAGAGGAAGAAAACCCAATGTTGGGCTTCCGTGGTGCAAGCCGTTATATTTCCGAATCATTCCGCGATTGTTTCGCGTTAGAATGTGAAGCGATTAAGCGCGTGCGTAACGAGATGGGTCTGAAGAACGTTGAAGTGATGATCCCATTCGTCCGTACCGTGAAAGAAGCCGAGCAAGTGATTGAACTGCTGAAAGAGCAGGGCTTAGAGCGTGGTAAAGATGGTCTACGCGTCATCATGATGTGTGAAGTACCGTCAAACGCGCTGTTAGCGGACCAATTCCTTGAGCACTTCGATGGTTTCTCTATCGGCTCAAACGACTTAACTCAGCTATCACTCGGTCTTGACCGTGACTCAGGCATCATCAGCCACCTGTTCGATGAGCGTAATGAAGCCGTTAAGATCCTGCTGTCTATGGCTATTAAAGCGGCTAAGGCGAAGGGCGCTTACATCGGTATCTGTGGTCAAGGACCTTCAGATCACGCCGATTTCGCGGCTTGGTTAGTTGAACAAGGCATCGATACCGTATCGTTAAACCCTGATACAGTGATTGATACTTGGTTATATTTAGCCGAAGCGCACGGTTGATCTCGGTTGTAATTTTATAAAGGTGTTAAAAAAGCCGCTTTTTAGCGGCTTTTTTTTGTTTATAATGGGCCGCATAACAATAATTGACTGAAGCCGCTCATGTTACCTCTGTTATCACACCAACAAACGTTAGAACCTGTCTATCTGGCCTATCTTGATGCCTTAGCGCAAAGTGGCTACGCCGGTGATATCGATAAGCGCTACAGCGCGCGCCTCGTGCAGGCCACGGATAACTCCGTATACCAATTTTTGCCGCAGGCGGTGCTTTATCCTAAGCATCAAAAAGATATTCAAATTGCCTTGTCGCTGGCGGCAAAAGCAGAATTTGTGGGTGTGACTTTTAGTGCCAGAGGCGGCGGTACGGGAACCAATGGCCAATCGCTGACCCACGGCTTGATCCTCGATGTATCTCGCTACATGAATCGCGTATTGGAAGTGAACCATGAGCAGGGTTGGGTACGCGTCGAGGCGGGTGTAGTCAAAGATGCGCTAAACGATGCGCTGCGTCCCCACGGTTATTTCTTCAGTCCCGATCTGTCAACCTCAAACCGTGCCACCATCGGCGGTATGATTAATACCGATGCCTCGGGCGCGGGCTCCTTAGTTTACGGTAAAACCTCAGATCATGTGCTGGCGCTACGCAGCATATTGATTGATGGCAGCGTGTTCGACACGCGTCCCCTCGACGCGGGTCTGTTATGTAACCCCGATAACGTGAGCGATAATCCGCTCGGGCAAAAACTGATTTCGGCGATTGCCAAAGTGTGCCGCGAAAAGCGTGCGCTGATCGAACAACAATTCCCTAAGCTCAATCGTTTCTTAACCGGATATGACTTAAAGAATGTCTGGAACAACGGCTTAACCCAGTTCGATCTCTCGCGCATTTTAACGGGGTCTGAAGGCACGCTGGCGGTGATCACCGAAGCGAAACTCAACATTACGCCACTGCCGAGTGAGCGGGCGATGGTGAACATTAAGTACGATTCCTTCCAGTCTGCACTGCGCCATGCGCCATCCTTAGTGGCGGCGCGGGCCACTGTGGTCGAAACCGTGGACTCAAAAGTGCTTAACCTTGCCCGCGAGGACATTGTCTGGCATTCGGTTTCTGACCTTATTCAAGAAGTGCCTGGTAAAGTGATCGATGGCCTCAATATGGTGGAGTTTGCGGGCGACGCCGCTGAGGTGAGCGAAAAGCTTGCGGCACTCGAAGCCGTGCTGACCGAACAGATCAGCCGTGGTGAGTGTGGTGTGGTGGGTTATCAAGTCACTCAAGATAAGGCCAGTATTGAGAAAATCTACGGCATGCGTAAAAAAGCCGTGGGCCTACTCGGTGCTACCAAGGGACGTCGCAAACCCATTGCGTTTGCCGAAGATACTGCGGTGCCGCCCGAAATGCTGGCCGATTATATTATGGAGTTCCGTGCGCTACTCGATAGTCACAATTTGCAATACGGCATGTTTGGCCATGTGGATGCGGGCGTGTTGCACGTGCGGCCTGCGCTGGATATGTGTGATGTCGAAGATGAAAAACTGCTGAGGGTGATTTCAGATCAAGTCGCAGCACTGACACTCAAATATGGCGGCCTGATGTGGGGCGAGCACGGTAAGGGCGTGCGCGGCGAATATGGTCCATCGGTGTTTGGTGATGAGCTTTATTGTGTACTGCAAGACATTAAAGGCCTATTTGACCCTGATAATAGGCTCAACCCTGGCAAGTTAGTGGCACCCAAGCAAGCGGGTGGTCTGTGTTTTGATGTTGACAGTACCAAGCGCGGCAAGTTTGACCGGCAAATTCCGGTCGAAGTGCGCGATGCCTATCCCGATGTGATGAACTGTAACGGTAATGGCCTGTGCTTTAACTACAGCAGTTTCTCACCTATGTGTCCGTCATTTAAAGTGACGGGAGACAGAGTTCAGTCGCCTAAAGGTCGCGCGGGCTTAATGCGTGAGTGGCTGCGTTTGCTCGAATCTGAAGGCGTCGATGTCAATGCGCTGGCCAGAGCTAAACCCTTAGGCATTTTGCAGCGGATGCAAAATACCCTCAATGCGAAGCGCGATTATGATTATTCCCACGAAGTGATGGAATCTCTGAAGGGATGTTTGGCCTGTAAAGCTTGCTCGAGCCAATGTCCGGTGAAAGTGGATGTACCTAAATTTAGGGCGCAGTTCTTTAATATTTATTATCAACGTTACCTGCGTCCGGCTAAAGATTATCTGGTGGCGGGCATCGAGGACAGTTTGCCTATTATGGCGGCGGCGCCAAGGCTGACCAATTTTGCCTCGCAGAATCCGCTCAGCCAATGGGTGATCAAAAAAGCTATCGGCTATGTCGATGCGCCAGCACTGTCGGTGCCGACATTAAAACAACGGCTCGATGGTCATGCGAGTCGCGGTTATGATCTGGCGGCATTACAGGCCATCCCCGCCGATGAGCGGGCAAAATTTGTGTTAGTGGTGCAAGATCCTTTTAATAGTTTCTACGATGCAGGCCTGGTGTATCGTTTTATCCAACTGATTGAAACATTAGGATTAAAGCCCGTTTTATTACCCTTTAAACCCAATGGTAAACCTACTCATATCAAGGGCTTCTTGGATAAATTTGCCAAAACGGCGCAGTCGAGCGCGGATTTCTTAAACCAAGTGCATAAGTTGGGCATGCCTATGGTGGGTATCGATCCCGCCTTAGTGCTCTGTTATCGCGATGAGTATAAAGAAATCTTAGGGGCGAATCGCGGCGCGTTTGAGGTGAAACTGGCTAACGAATGGCTCCTTAGCATACTGCAGGATATTCCAGCTAAGGCCATGCAAGATAAACAATTTATGTGGTTTAGCCATTGCACTGAGTCTACGGCTAAGCCGAATACCGCCAATGAGTGGAGCAAAATCTTCACTCACTTTGGGGCTAAATTAACGGCGGTCAATCTGGGCTGTTGCGGTATGGCGGGTACCTACGGCCATGAAGCTGATAATCTTGAGCGCTCTAAGACCTTGTTTGATATGTCGTGGAAAGACACTTTAAGCAAGATAGACGCGTCGCAGGTGTTAGTCTCGGGCTATTCATGTCGCAGCCAAGTGAAACGTTTCGCTGGGTATAAGCCAAAACATCCATTAGAGGCTTTATTGGAGCTTGTTAAGGCTTAACGCAATTTTGCCTTAGGGATTGGATAATCCCTAAGGCAATGCCACACTAAACCAGTCTTCAGGCTGGTTTTTTTATTGAGGGACGCTATGGAAAAACACACGGACAATGTTATCGACACGCTACAGGAATTCACCAGCAAGCCAACGCCGGATGATGTTGTCATACCACCAACGGCGCTGTGTAGTGAAGTTGCGCTATTTCGTATTCAGCTTTCCGGTGACTGGTTATATCAAAACAGCCCATTACCGACCAAGTTTGCCAAGTTATTTGCCAGTATTTTACATGGCATCGATGGCGAGCATTTTCTGATCACGCCAGTCGAGAAGGTGCGAGTTGAGGTGGAAGATGCGCCATTGGTGATTGTCGATTATGTGAAGAATGACATAGCACCTAGTTTGATGCTCAAAAGCAGTATCGGGACTGAACATCAGATTGCCGATCTCAAACGACTAAAGCTTACCGACTTTGGGATTTATCTGCCCCTAGAGCGCGGTCTATGGGGAAAATTAAGCCGCGCCTGTTACTATAATTTTGTGAATGAATTCAATTTATCCGACGACCAAGGGGCGGATGCATAAAGATTTTGATTGCAATTACTTAGGCAAGCTGACTAGTTTATTACAGGTTAAGTGGTAGTATTAAAACTGACTTCGGCGAATATCCTTTTGCTTGTTGTCTGTGTTGATGGGTCTAAATGGTGTTTTCGGAGGTGCTGTTTGAACCGCTATGAAAGCTTAGGCTATCTTGTTTCCCACTTGAATATTGAGCTGCAAAATGAGCTCGATATACAGCTGAAACGCTATCAGCTCGACATAAAGTTGTGGCCGGTGTTGTTTGCGCTTTGGCAGGAGGAGGGGATCACTCAGACCGAGCTGTCTAAGCGTTGCGATGTGGCCAACTATACCATGACCCGTCTGCTCGATCAGTTGCAGGTTCAAGGATTGATCACCCGTCACCAAGAGCTCGATAACCGCCGAGCATTCCAGATTTTCCTCACCGATGAGGCCAAGGCGCTGGAGCAGGATTTGATCCGTGAGGCCGAGCGCGTCAATGAGAAATACCTGTCCAATCTCAGTGAGGATGAGCGCCAGCAGTTTATGCGCTTACTCAATAAGATAAATCGCTTACCTTCACTCACAGAGCTGTAAGCTCTGCCCTTAGACAACGCGGTTTAACCGTCTACACGCATTAGCTAACGGCGATTAAACGGCTATCACAATGTTTGTTTTCTCGGCGTATTGGTTTGTTACTAATACTCCGGCCTATTACTCATTCTTGTTTTAACCAACAGTACAAATTGCTACCCGAGTATTGTTGCAAAAATGTTTCACTGGACGCCATCTTGTTGCACTGGAAGCTTGCATTCCAACACAAAAACATTGCTCAGATTGGTTTGTCGACTGAGCAATTACAAGGTGATTTTTCAGGGAACATGAAATGAAACAACTCTTTAAGCGCAGCCGTATTGCTGCGACCTGTCTTATGGCGATGGGGCTCGCGACCAGTTACGCCACGCTGGCGGATGATAGCGCGTTCGTGGATGCACAGTCTGGTGCGGTGCAATTTACCTTAATTACGGGTGAGGTGGTCACAGCGGTCGTGCGTGCTGATGGCTCACTCGGCGGGATCCGTTTGCTCGGTGAACATGGGGCCGAGGTGATCACCAGTATTTTTCAAAATGCGAATGGCCAATATCTTATTACCCCCAAAGCCCAACCTCTGGTGACATCTAAAGCCGTCGATTTAGAGCTCTTTAACATCACTAAATTACATGCAGCGGGCTATGACGATGCTTCCACCGATAAGCTGCCCGTGATTATCGAATACCAAGATGGCACGCTGGCGGGCTCTGCGGTACCTAATCCTATTGAAGGGGCGACATTAACCGATGAAATCGAGCTTATTGACAGCGCCGCCTTTGGTGTGAGTAAGTCGAAAGCGGCCAAGGTATGGGAAACCCTCGGCACGGATGCTTCGGTGAAATCTGTATGGCTAGATGCCGTGGTGCATGCCGATAAAGAGACGCCGAATGGCGTGAATGCCTTGGTAAACTTAACCCCAACCGTGCCGTTAACTGGTGCCTATGGCAATTTAGCCAAGCACTTCAATGGTCAAGGTGTCACTGTTGCAGTACTTGATACTGGTTATGATCTTGATCATCACGATTTAGCGGAGCAAGTGCTTGTCAGCAAAGATTTTACCTATTCCAGTAATGGGATAGACGATCTCAATGGCCACGGCACTCATACTGCGGCTACTATTGCGGGCACAGGTGTCGAATCTAATGGTCGTTGGGCGGGCATGGCGCCAGGAGCCAAGTTGCTGGTGGGCAAGGTACTGACAAATGCGGGCTCAGGCTCTACTAGTGGGATCTTGAGTGGTATGCAGTGGGCCGTGGCTCAAGGCGCCGATGTGGTCAGCATGTCTTTAGGTGGTAGTGGCACTAGCTGTACTGGGCCGCTTGTCGATATGGTCGAAGCCTTGAGTGACAAAGCCTTGTTTGTGGTGTCGGCGGGCAATAGTTTTACCCGCGAGACGGTGGGGATCCCAGGATGTGCCCCGAGTGCGTTAACTGTGGGAGCCGTTGACCGCGATAATCACACTGCATCTTTCTCATCCCGTGGACCCTCTCCTGATGGTCATTCTGCAAAACCCGATATCGCCTCCCAAGGTGTGGATGTCGTGTCGGCAGCTTCTGGGGGATTTGGCTCGACGGCCTATCGCGCTCTGTCGGGTACCTCCATGTCGGCGCCCCATGTGTCAGGCGGTGCGGCGATTGTGATGCAAGCCAGACCCGAATTGAGTCCGCGGCAAGTGAAAGAAGTGTTGACCTCTTCGGTATTACCGAACGATTCACACGTGCTTGAGCAGGGAGCTGGGCCTATGGATGTGAATCGCGCAATCGCTCAAAGCATTATCGCGCCGCCCAATATGGAGCTTGGCTCCTTTGCCTATGATCAGGATATTGGCGTTACAGAAAAAACCATTAGTTTGCGCAACTTATCCGACAAGGACATCAATCTTAAGCTGAAAATGAGCTTGATAGGTGAAGATGGTAAAACCCGTATGCCAGCCACACTAGCGGGATTAAGCCTTAACAGTATTACCGTCCCTGCTAAGGGGAGTGCTGAGATCCCGGTGTGGATAGACTCGAGTGTGGCACTGCGTAGTGGCGCCTATGGCACTATCACTGGGCGCATCGAAGGTACAACAACGGGTAAATCCGATGAACGGGTCACTGTACCTGTGTCATTTTGGATTGAGCCGCCACAGGTAAACTTAAGCTTAAGTGTGACCGATATGCGTGGTCATCCAGCCACCTCGCCATCAAAAGTGTATTTGATGAATGAGGAAGATGATTGGGGACAAGCCGTAAGCTTAACCAACGGCCAAGCGAGCGTGAAAGTGCCTGAGGGTAACTATTCAATCGTCGCTAATGTTATGACCTACGACAATGATTTTACTTCAAATGGTTTAGTGGAATCGGCGACACAAATGGCGGTACTTAATCGTAAGTTAAGCCAAGATACCCACCTTGAGTTTGATGCCCGTAATGCTGAAAAACTGCAGTTTAAAGCCAGTAAGCCGTTAGCGACGCAAGGTTTCTCCTTTGGATTTACCTACGCATTGGATGATAACAAGCTAGCAAAATTAGCGGCGATGGACTTTGCACCTGACTATGTGAAGGATATGTACACTTGGTCACAGGGGCACGATGACAGATTCCGCTCCTTCGTGACGACTCGTGCTATTGCTCCCGAAGCTGTGCTGACGATGCAAAATGGGGAAGTGCTGGAGTATAACAAGCAAGGTTTGGCAATGTCCTTCAATGGCCAAGGCAGTGCAGAAGTAGTATTTGTGGGCGATGGCGGTTACAGCACGGATTGGACTCAGTTCGATCTTAAGGGACGCATTGCACTCATAGGTAATCCCTATTATTTGACCTCCACCATGGTGAACAATGCCCTGAAAAATGGTGCGATTGGGGTGATCTTCTATCGTCCGGGTCTTAAGGGCCGTTACAAGGGTACGATTGGTGGCACGCCGCGCATTCCTGCTGTAGGGATCAGTTCAGAGCAAGGTGAAGCCCTATTGGCGCAGGTTGAAGCGGGCAACAATCTGGTGAGTTGGTCAGGGATTGCCGCAGAGCGTACACCCTATGCTTATTCCATTAACCATATCACCGATGGTCGAATCGATGGTGGGCAAGTGGTGCTGCAAGAGCACAAGATGCAGAAGATCAGCGCGGCCTATCATTCTCAAAATGATGAACGTCCTGTGTTTGTGGATGTGATGGGGATGACCAATAGTACGGGCGAGTTCTATTCCACGGGCAGCACCCAAATGGTGATGACACCGATTGTCCGTGACGAATACTACACGGCAACCAGTAAAAATATGTGGACCAACATCGTTATGCCCGGCTCTGCGATGACGGCCGAAGGCGCTTACTTCGATGGTCCACGTATGATGGCCGAAGGCACTGTTGAGAGCACCTCTTGGCTTAAAGGACCTAAGGCGGGGAGTTTGCTCACTAATGGTGGCGCGATTGCCTATCGCGATACAAACACTATCGATTTAAGCATCGTGCGATTCGGTGATGCGGCAGGGCATGATGGCACAGGTGGCTACAATTCACAGTCTCTCTATGGACTGAAAGTGAATGGTCAGAACACTTATCTCGACAGTGGGCTGTTGACGCTTCCTGACTCGAATGCTCAAGTAGAGCTCGAAATTCGCTCCTACGCCCGAGGTGTCGGTAGCAGTTCGCCGATTAAAGATAACTTAGGCTCTTTCTACCAAGGGATTTATCACTTCAGCACGGATTCGAGTAAGCAAGGTGTTCAGGCGGTATTGGTACCTAAAATCGATATTCCAGTCGCGCTTGATAACACTGTAGCTGCGGGTGAAGCGGTTACCGTCAAGCTTGCGGGTGTGATGGATGGCATAGGTCAAGTTGACTTGGCTGATGTCAGCTTAGAGTACGGTTATGGCCAAGAGTGTTCACTGGCAGCAGTCTCTGTATCGATTTACTGCCCCGTTGCGAGTAAATTTGCTGAAAGTGCATGGAAAACGGCAGAAGTCAAAATGGTCGATGGTCAGTGGGTTGCGACCATTCCTAACGATGCTGCCGCGGGTAATTTTGTGCATTTACGTGTACAAATGAACGATGGCAGTAGCACTGCGCAGCAGACTATGATGCGGGTTTATATGCTGAAGTAATACGTCACAGTAGTTTGGATAACACCGCTATTGTTTAGGCAATAGCGGTTTTTTATTACTGAATTTTTAACATCGGCTTAAAAAGGGAAGAGCACGGCGAGCAGCACTAAACTGGAACCCAGCAGTAGCCCCTGTTGCAGCAGGCGTTGGCCTTGAATAAGGCTGTTTTTACCTTGTTTTAAGCTGGTAATAAGTTGATTGTGTTTATAAATTCGGCAAGTCAGCTCATCGGTTTGGGGATCGATAAACAGCTTGAAACTGCATTGATGGCCATCATTGAGCTGAATTTTATGCACGCTGTTCGGGCCAAAGTTAAACTTGCGCGATACCATCTGCCCATTCACGAACACACGTTCAATTCCAAACCAATCACTGGCCTGTAGCTCAACCGAGTCCTGATTTAACTCGTACTTAAAACTGACCATATGCAATCCCTTCACTGACAGACGAGTGATTAATTCAAGCAGAGGCACATAGGCTTTTCCACTACAGAAAAGTGAATTTTACGTGGCATTTTGGTATCTGATTGGTATTAAGAGGAATTTATTTTTAGATGAATATGCAGGGGGAGGGAAGAGATAGGCGGACAACCGTCGTTGTCCGCCTATAGCATGATTAGGCTTTTGCTGCTTGATAAATGGCACGGGCCATTTCGTCTGCAACCGCCGCAGTGGTGCGGTTTTCAGCGTCGGCTTTAGTGAAAATCTTCAGCAATGTATTGTAGATTTCTCTGACCTTAGTTTCTGATTTCGCTGCGTCATAGTCTTTTTCAAATGACACGTTGATGATACCGCCAGCGTTAATCACATAGTCTGGTGCATACAGAATGCCCATTTCTTTTAACTGCTCGCCATGGCGAACTTCGGCTAATTGGTTGTTGGCGCAACCGGCAACAATCTTAGCTTTAAGCTGTGGCAAGGTCACATCGTTTAAGGTGGCACCTAATGCACATGGCGCATAGACATCAACGTCTTGGGCATAGATATCCTGTGGGGCAACGACGATGGCGCCAAAGTCGGTAGCCACTTTATCGAGTGAAGCTTGGTGAATGTCGGTGACGATAAGTTCTGCACCTTCTTCATGCAGATGTTTACACAGGTAATAACCCACATGGCCCACACCTTGAACGGCAATCTTAAGGCCTTTTAAGCTGTCTAAACCGAGTTTGTGTTTAACGGCAGCTTTGATCCCTAAATAGGTGCCTAATGCGGTAAAGGGGGATGGATCGCCGCTCTTGCCTTCAAGACCCGCCATGTATGGAGTTTCTTGATGAGCGATCATGATATCCGCTGTTGTGGTACCTACGTCTTCAGCAGAATAGTAACGTCCACCCAGGCTATTGATAAAACGGCCAAAAGCACGGAAGAGGGCTTCGCGATCCGGGCGCTTAGGATCGGCAATAATCACTGACTTACCACCACCCATAGTCAAACCTGCGAGGGCGTTTTTGTACGTCATACCGCGGGAGAGGCGTAATACGTCTGTCAGGGCTTCATCGTCGGATTGGTAGTTCCACATCCGACAGCCACCCACAGCAGTACCTAAGTTGGTGTTATGGATGGCAACGATGGCTTTTAAGCCACTCTCTTTATCATGACAGAATACGACCTGTTCATGTTCATCAAAGGATACATGATTAAATACAGCCACGTGAAGTTCTCCGCTATACACAATAAAACGTCGATGGAATCACTTCCCATCGACAGCTCGTTATATTTATTGCAGAACCATAGCATTTAGCGATACTCTCAACCATGCATAATGACCGAATAAATAGATTATTTGTGGCAATCTAGCTTTCCACTTTACGTAAACGTAAGGTTTTTAGTGTGAAACCAGTTTTTACTGGGATAATCTCAGACATTAGAACGATTCGTGTGCTGTCCCAAGAATGAGAGCCGCGTAATAACAATAAGATAGGACGGAAGTATGACTGAACAAGCTGTCGACCAGGCTCAACCAACAATCTCTCCAGAAGAAATGGAGAAACTGCGCCAAGAGTGGGTCAGAACTCAATTCCAAAAAGCGAACCGTTTTTTAGCGGAAAAAGGGGTGATCCCAAGCAAAGTGTTAGCCGACGAAAGCCGTTATCTGGCGCCTTATTTAGCGATTTGGAAAATGGAATCTAAGCGTCCTTCGGCCAAAACCTATTGGGTGATGTCTGGCGACTTACCGTCGGATTTTGTCGACGTCAAAGTCGCGAAAACGGCGCGCGATGCGCTTCGTCACTTCTCTATGATGTGGCAGATGCAGGCCGAAAACCTGATCCGCTCAGGTGCGGTTCAACGTGATGCGACGCAGGCAAAATTTACGCAGTTATTAGTATCACGTGCTGAGAGCTTGTATCGTATGCACAATGATGAAAAGCTTTGGAATACTAATGCTTAATCTAGTGTTAGCGTAAAAACTAAAGGCACTCAGTTGAGTGCCTTTATTGTTTTGGGTGACGCTAATCTGTCGACCTCACGCAATAGTGCGCTAAGGCTTAAGCTTCATCGTCACTTAAATAATATAAGCCTTGATTGATTAGCTTAAGCAGTAGTTCTTGCACTTCAGCATGCTTACACAGTGCCATGGCGCTGTCGCTATCAAAGCTGACATGATCGCTTAACTGGATTAACACGGCTTCTGGCGTATTGGGCAGCTCATAAATTTCGCCATTGATGAATAAGCGAGATTGAGTGTCGTTTTCTAAACGCAGCACTTTTAAGCCGCCGATGCGATTAACGCCAGCGCCTTGCTCGAACGCATCCTGGAGATCGTCTGCGTTATAGGCTTCTTCACCCTCGCAGATATCCAGTTCAAAACGGTTTTGACTCAACAGTTTACCTAGCACCACTTGGTAGCTTGTTGGATCTTGGGCGAGTTGACTTAACAGTGACATGATCCCGAGCTGATGATCTTGACTGATCACGCCAGGATTCGCAGGCTCAGTCGCCGAGGTGAAACGCTGCTGACCTAAGTTATTGTCGAGCAAGTAATCGGCAACTTCACTGGCGAGCTCTTGTTGGCTCGGCGCGCGGTAACCAATTGAATAGCTTAAGGCTAAGGTTAAGGTTTCACCGCAGTGTGGGTAGCCAGGCGGAATATATAGCACGTCGCCTTTTTCTAATACCACGTCGATGATTGGCTCGAAGTCTTCCACCAGTGGCGAGTTCAGGTTGCCGCCACGGCGTTGTTGCGGCGTATTAGCGCCCACAGTCCAGCGACGCTCGCCTTCACCTTGGATGATAAACACATCGTAGTTATCAACGTGTGGACCGACACCGCCACTCGGGGTCGCGAAGGACACCATCAAATCATCGAATCGCCAGTCGGGCAGAAAACGAAACGCTTCCACTAATGGCTGAGAGTCCGGATACCAATGGTTTACGGCTTGCACCAGTAATTGCCAGTGGGTTTCGCCGTAATTGTCGTAATCCTCGAACGGACCTTGGATCACTTCCCAGTTGTCTTTTTGAGTGACCACGATGCGCGAGGTGATTTCTTCTTCACAGGCAAGGCCTGCAAGCTCATCGGCGCTGATCGGATCTTCAAAGTCAGGGAAAGCACCCTTGATGACTACAGGTTTTTGTTGCCAGTGTTCCTTGAGGAATTGGGCGATATCGAGATTGAGTGTATACATAGTGTCAAAAAAGGCGACTACAACGAATGTAACCGCCTTAATCCTTATTTGTGGCTGATAAACAATATCAGCTCGCGCATGTTTGCTATTGCGACTTAGCAAACTCCGCTGAGCTAAAAATATTAGTTAAGCTCGTCGACGAAGGCTTCAGCACGGCCAATGTAGTTGGCTGGCGTCATCTTCTTCAGCTCTGCTTTCACGTCTTCAGGCAGGGCTAAACCGTCGATGAATACCGCTAATTGCAGGGCATCGATACGCTTACCGCGAGTCAGTTCTTTTAACTTCTCGTATGGCTTTTCAATACCATAGCGACGCATAACGGTTTGTACTGGCTCGGCTAAGACTTCCCAGTTTTGGTCGAGTTCGGCACGTAAATGATCTTCGTTAACTTGTAACTTGCTGATGCCTTTTAAGGTGGCTTGGTAGGCGATCAGCGAGTGGGCAATACCCACACCTAAGTTACGCAGTACGGTTGAGTCGGTCAGGTCACGTTGCCATCTTGATACTGGCAGCTTAGACGCTAAATGTTGCATCAGTGCGTTAGCAATCCCGAGGTTACCCTCAGAGTTTTCAAAGTCGATTGGGTTGACTTTGTGTGGCATGGTGGATGAACCAATTTCACCGGCAACGGTACGTTGCTTGAAGTGGCCAAGGGCTATGTAACCCCAAACGTCACGGTCGAAGTCAATCAGGATAGTGTTGAAACGTGCGATGGCATCAAACAGTTCAGCGATGTAATCGTGTGGCTCGATTTGTGTGGTGTAAGCGTTCCAGTGTAGGCCTAAGCTGGTAACAAAACGCTCTGACAGTGCATGCCAGTTCACTTCTGGGTAAGCAGATAAGTGAGCGTTGTAGTTACCCACGGCGCCGTTAATTTTACCCATGACTTCAACAGCTGCGATCTGCTTGATTTGACGCTCTAAACGCACCGCAACGTTGGCCATTTCTTTACCTAAAGTCGAAGGCGAAGCGGGTTGACCGTGAGTGCGTGACATCAATGGCACTGAGCGGTATTCAACGGCCAGTTTTTTGATGGCGCTGAGCAGTTCATTGCAGTATGGCAGAACCACTTGCTCACGGGCTTCGGTCAACATTAAGCCGTGGCTTAGGTTGTTGATGTCTTCTGAGGTACAGGCGAAGTGAACAAATTCGCCCACAGCGGCGAGTTCGGCGTTGTCTGCGATTTTTTCTTTGATGAAGTATTCAACCGCTTTTACGTCGTGGTTGGTGGTGCTTTCAATGGCTTTCACGCGTAGCGCATCTTGCTCGCTGAAATTGTTTTTAATTGCATCTAATACTGCGATAGCAGACTCGCTCAGTGGCGGCACTTCGGTGATTTCTGGGCAATCGGCGAGTAATTTTAACCAGTTGATTTCAACTTGAACACGGTACTTAGTAAGACCGAACTCGCTGAAAATCCCTCGCAATGACGCTGTTTTACTACCGTAACGGCCGTCTACCGGAGAGATAGCAGTTAGTGCGGAAAGATCCATGTGAAGCTCCTTGATGAAAACTTATTTTATTATAGGGTAAGACTTTTCTTGGCTGTGTCTATGATGGCTTTACGGGCGAAGACTAAGTGTCGACGTTTACCGCCCAGTTGTCGCCATAACACGGCGCTGCGCATGGCTGCTAGCAGCAGGGCGCGAATTTTGTGTTGTACCAGTGGACGTTGCAGGCACAGTGGGTTGCCTGAGATCTGAATCTTAGGTCCAAGATTACTGATAATGTCGCTATAAATACTGGCCAGATTGGCAATGACTTGCTCGTCGGTGATCGCAAAATGATGTAGCTGACGATTCACTTGATTGATGCGTTCGGCAAGCATGGCTAACCCGCTGTTCGAGCGAGTTAATTTACGTTCAAGTGCCAAAATGCCGACCAGATAGCGGGTGATTTCCACATCCTTTTGACTGCTGTCGCCAAGTTGGTTTAACACCAACTGATAACCTTTGTGCAGGGCGGCCTTGTCTTGATAGACATCGGCGGCGCTTTCCGGGTCGGTCACTAAAATAGTGTTTAAGCTGGCCGCCAGCTCATCCGTGTCACTCTCACCATGACGGGCTAAATGCTGAACTTGCGCAATGGCCTGCAGTATTCCTGCAAAGGCCATGGTGCGATTATGGAGCTGCTCGTTCACGGCTTATCCTCGGATCAGTTGATCGATTATCCCGCCACCTAGGCACACTTCGCCATCGTAAAATACCGCTGACTGGCCAGGGGTCACGGCGGCAACAGGCTCGTCAAACACCACCTTGAGGGTATTATCATCAAGATAGGTTAGGGTGCAGGGGATATCCTGCTGGCGGTAACGGGTTTTCACCACAATCTGGCTGCCTTCGGCGGGACCTTTGCGGTCGACCCAATGCAATTGATTGACGAACATGCCGTTTGACATCAAACGTGGGTGATGCCCACCTTGGCCAACCACTAAGACATTACGTTTTAGATCTTTATCGACCACGTACCAAGGATCGTCATTGCTGTTTTTCATGCCACCAATGCCTAGACCTTTACGTTGGCCTAAGGTGTGGTACATCAAGCCTTGATGCTTGCCAATGACTTCGCCTTCGGCGGTTTCGATATTGCCTGGTTGCGCTGGTAAGTAATTACCTAAGAACTCAGTGAATTTACGTTCACCGATAAAGCAAATGCCAGTGCTGTCCTTCTTATCATGGGTAATTAAGCCCATTTTTTTAGCAATTTCACGCACTTCGTGCTTTTCAAGTTCACCGACGGGGAACAGGCTACGCGCCACTTGTTCATGGCTTAAGGTATACAGGAAGTAGCTTTGGTCTTTGTTGTTGTCGACGCCGCGTAGCATTTGCGTGGTGCCATCGGCATTATCGCGGCGGCGCACATAGTGGCCCATGGCGATGTAGTCGGCATCGAGGATATCGTCGGCAAAGTCTAAAAAGGCTTTAAATTTGATTTCTTTGTTGCACATGATATCGGGGTTAGGGGTACGACCCGCCTTGTATTCGGCGAGGAAGTACTCGAACACATTGTCCCAATATTCGGCGGCAAAGTTGACCGTGTGCAGTTTGATCCCAAGCTTGTCGCATACGGCTTGAGCATCCTTTAAATCTTCGGCGGCCGCGCAATACTCGTCGTTGTCATCTTCTTCCCAGTTCTTCATGAAAAGGCCTTCAACCTGATAGCCTTGCTGCATAAGCAAATAGGCTGAAACAGATGAATCAACACCGCCGGACATGCCGACAATGACTTTTTTTCCTGTATGAGTGGGTTCGATTGATGTCATAGATCCTAAAAACCATTGAGTATATGTATTGGTTAGCCGCGAGAGTGACTCACCTTAGTGGGTCACTCTCACGTTAAAATCTGCGTCTTCGCTTAGACTGTGTTTGATGGCAGACAAGCGGGCGATTCATCGAGCGAGTGTTTGCTAAAACAGCGCTTAAATGCCGTGTTGAATCGCGAATTTACGCGGGGGCGTATTCTAACACGCCTTGTCGCTTGGGGCTATCTTTGACATCCCGTCAGACGCTGACTATTGAGTAATTCGAGGGAATAGGTTTGCCCCTGTTGCTGTTGATGGCGGTAATCCTTTAGGCAATCGAGCACTAATGGGCTGCGAAGCTGTTGCGTTTTGGCCTCGATTTGCTCAAAGCTCAGCCAATGGGCGGCATCAATATCCGCATCCTGTGGCTGAGTGGGGAGCAATGCATCGACTTGTACAAAAAAGGTAAAGCGCACAAAAGCGAGGGCTTCACTGGCACTAAACTGATAAATCCCCACTAAACCTTGGGGCTCAAGAGTAAGCCCCGTTTCTTCGAACACTTCACGTTTACAGGCTTGGATCAGACTCTCATTCGCTTCTAAATGTCCGGCGGGCTGGTTAAAGCGCTGCTCGCCATCGATCCACTCTTCTACCAACAGATACTTATCTTCGGTAGGAGCGTGGATAATACAGGCCACAGTCACATTGGGTTTGTATCTGAGTTTTTCTGCCACGCTAATCACCTTTTTATCTGTTGGCTGGGCACAATGACATCCTGTTTATTGCATTCGCAGTGTTGTTAAATCATTCTGCCTTTTGAGTCACTTGGATGCATTTATGCTCACCTGTGGCTAAATCATCTAGACTCCATTGGCCTATTTTATAACGAATGAGTCTTAAGGTTGGAAAACCAATATGGGCCGTCATCCGCCGAACTTGGCGATTGCGTCCTTCATGGATTTGAATCTCCAGCCAAGTGGTAGGGATGTTTTTTCGCTCACGGATCGGCGGATTACGCGGCCAAACATTCGGCGTCGCCATGATGCTGACCTTAGCGGGGAGTGTCATACCATCTTTTAATTCAACCCCTTGGCGCAATTTTGCTAAATCCGCATCCGTGGGTTCTCCCTCGACTTGAACCCAATAGGTTTTAAAGGTTTTCTTTTTCGGTTCCGTCAGTTTGGCCTGAAGTTGACCATCGTTGGTGAGGAGTAACAAGCCTTCACTGTCGCGATCCAATCGTCCTGCGGCGTACACTCCCGGAATAGGGATGTAATCCTTTAAGGTTTTACGGCCTTGCTCATCGGTAAATTGGCATAGGACATCGAACGGCTTATTAAATAAGACGATCATCGGCTCGCCTTGGGGTTTTGTGCGTGCAGCCGTTGAGCGCTGTTGCGGGCGAGACTTGGCGCCGCTGCGCTCAGCATTGTTTCGCTTGGTGTTTGCCCCTTGCTGTAAACTTGGCTTGGCATTCTTGGCGAAGGTATGGGGTTTCTTGGCGCTATTGCGGTTATCCGCCGGATTGGTGCGCCCTATAGATGTACGTTTCCCGCTGGCGCGTGGGCTGGATGCGGTTGCTGGCGTGCTGTTTTTGTTCATGCTGTGGCTAATAGTCGCTGTAAGCTGACGACCGAACTAAAAAGTTTGAGGACGTGTATAAATAATCTGTACACAGTGTACTTGGCATTCGCCGTTAGTGGAATTTGAATATTACTGCGAATGCTCTATGATGTCGGCCTGAAAATGTGATCTACGCCTAAATGTTTGTTAGGTATTAATGAGTCGATTTACCCACGTTGGCGAACGCAAAGAGGATGTTGCCGCGGGTTTTGAGGTAGCAGAGGCGTTCACGATTGCCTCGATAGAGAATTCCGTCGTGCCAATGTTTGTTCGTCATGATATAAAATTATTATAAAAATATTAAATTTTACAATAATGTAGGATGTAACATGAAAGATAACTCACCAACAATTATTTATACCGAAACCGATGAAGCACCAGCTCTGGCAACGCTTTCTCTGTTACCTATCATCAAAACCTTTACCGATGCGGCGGGTGTTGCGGTTGAAACCCGTGATATTTCTTTATCGGGCCGTGTGATTGCTAATTTCCCTGAAAAACTGACTGACGCGCAAAAGATTGGCGATCACTTAGCTGAGCTAGGTGAATTAGCGAACCAACCTGAAGCTAACATCATCAAACTGCCAAACATCAGTGCCTCAATCCCGCAGTTAAAAGCTTGTATTTTAGAGCTGCAACAGAAAGGTTACGACATTCCAAATTATCCTGACGAGCCAAAGACTGACGAAGAAAAGTCTATCAAAGCCCGTTACGACAAGATCAAAGGCAGTGCGGTAAACCCAGTACTGCGTGAAGGTAACTCTGATCGCCGCGCGCCGCTGTCAGTGAAAAACTTCGCTAAGAAAAACCCACACTCAATGGGTAAGTGGACCAAAGAGTCTCAATCACACGTTGCTCACATGAGTGAAGGTGACTTCTACGGTAGCGAGCAGTCAGTGACGCTGGCTAACGCAGACACAGTTAACATCGTACTGTCGCAAAAAGACGGTCAAGAAGTGGTATTGAAATCTGGCCTGAAACTGCTAGCTGGTGAGATCATCGACGCGTCAGTGATGAGCAAAAAAGCCCTAGTTAGCTTCTTTGAGCGTGAAATCGCCAATGCCAAGGCCGAAAACGTGTTGTTATCACTGCACCTTAAAGCCACCATGATGAAAGTGTCCGATCCCATTATGTTCGGTCACGCAGTCAAAGTGTTCTTCAAACCTGTGTTTGATAAACATGCGTCATTATTTGCTGAGTTAGGCGTTGATGTGAACAACGGCTTTGGCGATGTATATGCCAAAATCGCTAGTTTACCTGCCGATGTCCGTGCACAAATTGAAGCGGATATCGCCGCCGTTTATGCTGAGCGCCCAGCGCTGGCGATGGTGGATTCTGACAAAGGCATCACCAACTTACACGTGCCAAGCGACATCATTATCGATGCTTCTATGCCTGCGGCCATTCGTTCATCAGGCCAAATGTGGGGTCCTGATGGCAAGTTGCACGACACTAAAGCGCTGATCCCAGACCGTTGCTACGCGGGTGTGTATCAAGAAACTATCGCTTTCTGTAAAGAACACGGTGCCTTCGATCCTAGCACTATGGGCAGCGTGCCAAACGTTGGTCTGATGGCGCAAAAAGCCGAAGAATACGGTAGCCACGATAAAACCTTCGAAATCCCAGCGGATGGCGTGGTTAACGTGATTGATGCCAGTGGCAAAGTGTTAATGAGCCACAACGTTGAAGCGGGCGATATTTGGAGAATGTGCCAAGTTAAAGACGCGCCAATTCGCGACTGGGTGAAATTAGCTGTACGCCGTGCACGTTTAAGCAATACTCCTGCGGTATTCTGGTTAGATGCCAATCGTGCCCACGATGCGCAGCTGATTGCTAAAGTGAAGCAATATCTGCCTGAGCATGATACTAACGGTTTAGACATCAGCATCATGTCACCAGAAGAAGCGACTCGTTTCTCATTAGTACGCATTAAAGAAGGTAAAGATACTATTTCTGTTACCGGTAACGTACTGCGTGACTATCTGACTGACTTGTTCCCAATTCTCGAACTGGGTACCAGTGCTAAGATGCTGTCTATCGTGCCGTTAATGAATGGTGGCGGCCTGTTCGAAACGGGTGCGGGCGGTAGTGCGCCTAAACACGTACAACAGGTTGAAAAAGAAGGTCACTTACGTTGGGACTCTCTGGGTGAATTCCTGGCTTTAGCGGCTTCGTTAGAGCATTTAAGCCAAACTGTGGGTAATCCTAAGGCACAAGTACTGGCGGATACTTTAGATCAAGCCATCGGGCAGTTCTTAGATAGCAACAAGTCGCCATCAAGACGCGTTGGTGAGCTGGATAACCGTGGTAGCCATTTCTATCTGGCGATGTACTGGGCACAAGCGTTAGCCGCTCAAGCCAAAGATGAGCAGTTACAAGCTCACTTTATCCCATTAGCGCACGCGTTAAGCGCAA
Source organism: Shewanella sp. Shew256 (assembly GCF_002196695.1). NCBI lineage: Bacteria > Pseudomonadati > Pseudomonadota > Gammaproteobacteria > Alteromonadales > Shewanellaceae > Shewanella > Shewanella sp. Shew256. The sequence goes on from NZ_NAJR01000005.1 coordinate 211,635, forward strand.
ATGAGCAAGTGATTGTTGCTGAGCTAAACAATGCGCAAGGTGCGCCAGTGGATTTAGGCGGTTACTATCGTTTAGACGCGGCAAAAGCTGAAAAAGCCATGCGCCCAAGCGAGACACTGAACAAGTTATTAATTGCTTAACGATTTATCGTTAACTTAGCATTAATACTGAAAAGGCCTGCATTGCAGGCCTTTTTTATCACATTCAATCTTCAAGAAAGCTATTAATCGCCCAATAAAAAGGCAGGGATATAATCCCTGCCTTTTAGATCATTGGCCTCACCAAACGTTATTTTGTTGGTGAAATGGCTGAAGCGTGCATTCCTTTTGGACCCTGTTCTACTTCGAATTGAACTGGTTGGCCTGCTTTTAGAGTTCTATAGCCTTCCATTTCAATGGTAGAATAGTGTGCAAAAACGTCCTCGCCACCTTGATCAGGGCAAATAAACCCGAATCCTTTGGCGTTGTTGAACCATTTAACAGTTCCGCTTGCCATACTTCCACTTCCTTCTGTTGTCTACTTACCAGTAAGATAGTAAAACCTGTATAGACGGGATTGTTTCACCGTCTGAGCTACAGAATGTAAGGAGTAAAAGCGGAAGTCAAGCTAAAATTAACAAAGAGGTAACAACTAATTAATTTGAAGATAGCAATTGGAAGAGGCCAACACGAGAGGCTAGTATTAAAAAATGGGTAAGACAGGAAACATAGAACACGTTGAAGAGCGTGTGGAATCTGAGTTAATGCCACCTTCGATGTATAAGGTGATCCTCAATAATGACGATTACACTCCAATGGATTTTGTGATCGAAGTGCTGCAAATCTTCTTTCGCAAGAATGAGCAGGAAGCCACAGATATCATGTTGACTATTCATCACCAGGGAAAGGGTATCTGCGGGATTTTCCCCTACGGCATTGCAGAAACTAAGGTGATACAAGTAAATCAATTTGCAAGACAAAACCAACATCCGTTACTGTGTTCGTTAGAGAAGGCTTAACCGCGCTTACTCTGTTGTCAGTTGTTAATTTTGGGGGTGCTTATGCTGAACAAAGATCTGGAAGTCACCTTAAATCTGGCGTTTCAGCAAGCCAGAGAGGCACGTCACGAGTATATGACAGTTGAACATCTGTTATTGGCTCTGATAGACAACCCTGCGGCTCAAGAAGCGCTAATCGCCTGTGGAGCGAATTTAGATAAACTCAGAGATGAAGTAGCAAGCTTTATCCAACAAACCACCCCAATCATTGCGGATATGGATGATGATAAAGAAACCCAACCAACGCTTGGGTTTCAACGGGTGCTGCAACGGGCCGTTTTCCATGTGCAGTCTTCGGGCCGCAATGAAGTCACTGGTGCCAATGTGCTGGTGGCCATTTTTAGTGAGCAAGAATCCCAAGCTGTGTATCTGCTGCGTCGTAGCGACATCAGCCGTTTAGATGTGGTGAACTATATTTCCCATGGTTTTTCAAAAAATGAGGACAGCGACGCCCATCAAGATCACGAACGCATCGAAGATCAAACCGAAGCGGGTGAAGAGCGTAGCATGTTGTCACAGTTTGCGAGCAATCTAAACCAGCTTGCAAAACAAGGGATTATCGATCCACTCATCGGCCGCGATCAAGAAATTGAGCGGGCAATTCAAACCTTATGCCGTCGCCGTAAAAATAATCCGCTGTTAGTGGGTGAAGCGGGCGTGGGTAAAACCGCGATTGCCGAAGGCTTGGCCTATCGAATCGTCAATAATCAAGTGCCAGAGGTGATGTCGCAGGCGACGGTGTATTCCCTCGACTTAGGCTCCTTGCTTGCTGGCACTAAGTACCGTGGCGATTTTGAAAAACGTTTCAAGAGTCTGCTTAAGGAGCTTAGCGCCGATAAGCATGCCATTTTATTTATCGATGAAATTCACACCATCATTGGTGCGGGCGCCGCATCGGGTGGGGTGATGGATGCGTCGAACCTGCTTAAGCCGTTATTATCGAGCGGCAACTTGCGTTGCATGGGTTCTACCACCTTCCAAGAATATCAAAGTATTTTTGAGAAGGACCGAGCATTGGCGCGTCGTTTCCAAAAGGTTGATATCAATGAGCCTTCAGTGGCCGAAACCACGAAAATTCTGATGGGGCTCAAGGCCAAGTACGAAGAGTACCACGGGGTGCGTTATACCCAAGCGGCGATTAACAGCGCGGCTGAGCTGTCGGCAAAACACATCAATGACCGGCATTTACCCGATAAAGCCATCGATGTGATCGATGAGGCGGGTGCGCGCATGGCCATGTTGCCACAGAGCAAACGTAAGAAAACCATAGGTCAGACCGAGATTGAAACCATAGTGGCTAAGATTGCTCGGATCCCAGAAAAGTCTGTGTCTGCTACGGACAAAGACTTACTGCGTAATCTTGAGCGCAATCTCAAGATGGTAGTCTTTGGTCAAGATAAGGCGATTGAGTCATTAAGTTCGGCGATTCGCTTATCTCGCAGTGGATTAGGTACCGATAAAAAGCCTGTGGGCAGCTTCTTATTTGCAGGCCCAACAGGGGTTGGTAAGACAGAAGTCACCAATCAGTTAGCCAGTTGCCTTGGCATGAAACTGGTGCGTTTCGATATGTCTGAGTACATGGAAAGCCATACAGTTTCTCGCTTAATTGGTGCGCCTCCAGGTTATGTGGGCTACGATCAAGGTGGTTTATTGACCGATGCTGTGATTAAGAATCCCCATTGCGTGGTGCTGCTCGATGAAATTGAGAAGGCTCACCCCGATGTGTATAACCTGTTGCTGCAAGTCATGGATCACGGCACCTTGACCGATAACAACGGTCGCAAGGCGGACTTTAGGCATGTCACCTTAGTGATGACGACAAACGCTGGGGTTCAGGAAACGATCCGTAAGTCCATTGGCTTTACTCAGCAGGATCATACCCAAGATGCCCTGTCGGAAATCAATCGGGTCTTTTCGCCTGAGTTCCGTAACCGCTTAGATTCCATCATTTGGTTCAACCATCTAGACATGACCATCATTGCCAAAGTGGTGGATAAATTCTTGGTGGAATTGCAGGCGCAACTGGATGCGAAACATGTTGTGCTGGAAGTTAGCGATGAAGCCAGAACCTTACTCGCCGAGAAAGGCTATGATAAGAGCATGGGCGCGCGGCCAATGGCACGAGTGGTGACAGAGCTTATCAAACGTCCGTTAGCGGATGAAATCCTCTTCGGTGAGCTTGAGCATGGCGGTATTGCCCATGTTGATGCGAAGGAAGGGGAAATCGTTATCCACACCGAACGGCATGAGAAGAGTACCAGCAAAGCGTAAACGCTTTGAAATCCAATAAAAATGGCTGCAATTGCAGCCATTTTTCTGATCTTTCGCCAACAAAAAAACCCGGCCTCGCCGGGTTTTTCAACTAAGGGGTACTATTAGCGTGCGCGGAAGACAATACGACCTTTGGTCAGATCATAAGGAGTCAACTGAACGGTAACTTTGTCACCAGTCAGGATGCGGATGTAGTTTTTGCGCATTTTGCCAGAAATGTGGGCTATCACCACATGACCATTTTCAAGCTCTACGCGGAACATTGTGTTTGGCAAGGTTTCAAGGATAGTGCCTTGCATTTCAATGTTGTCTTCTTTCGCCATTAATTAGTTATCCCATTAGCCTTCGAATATAAAAAACGGGCGTATCATGCCGCAAATTCACCTTGCTGTAAAGGGGAAGTGCCTAGCAAACTTGGGAATACTCCCAGCCTTGGGGGGTTAAAATCTGGTAAGGGCGGTATAAGCGCTTGTAGGACATTTTTCGATTGGCATCAATTTGATATCCGAGATACAGAAATTCTTTGTCCTGTAATTTTGCTAAGCGGCACTGGAGTAAAATCAGCAGTGAGCCAAGTGAGCGGCGTTCTTCGTCGGGGTCAAAATAACTGTAAATGGCCGACAAACTATTAGGGAGTGTATCTGTGACTGCAACCGCTAAAAGTCGATTACCATCATAGACTTCGATAAAGGTTGGCGGTAGCCAATGGCAAAATAAGAATTGCTCATACTGTGACTTACTCGGGGGGAACATAGGGCCATCGAAGTGGCGCTCACGGATGTATTTTTCATACAGGGCATATTGAGCCTCGGTATGCTCAGAGGTAATACGCCAAGTTAAATCGCGGTTATGGGCTAAGGTGCGTTTTTGCCGTTTAGAAGGCATAAACTCATTAATCGGCAGGCGAATCGGCTGACAGGCACTGCAACGAGGACAGCGCGGTTTATAGATGGCGCTGCCACTGCGGCGAAAACCTATGGCTAATAGGCGATCAAATAAAATCGGGTCGAGTGTTTCCTCTTGGATCACCAATAATTGTTCCTGCTGTCCATCCAGATAGCTGCAGGGAAAGATTTGGCTGATCCCAATGGCGATGGGCGTGTTACTCGCGTTAGAGTTCAAGTGTGACCTCACTTGGTATCCAAGCCGCAGGATTGACTGGCTTATCCCTAAACTGAGTTAAGAGTTGAATAAAATCAGCGCGCTTGACCGGTTTGGCCCCTAAGCTCTCAAGGTGGGGATTCATCACCTGAGCGTCAATCAGTTTAAAATTCATTTTGATGAGATGCTGTTGCAACACCGCCATGGCCGCCTTGGATGCGTTTGTTTCGCGATGGAACATGGATTCCCCGCAAAAGACTTGGCCGATGGCAATGCCATAAAGTCCGCCAATTAAACGCTCGCCGTGCCAGACTTCGACGGAATGGGCATGGCCATTATGGTGTAACTCGCGATAAGCCATTTGAATTTCATGGGTTATCCAAGTGCCGGCTTGTTTACGCCGAGGTTGAGCACAACCCGCCATTACATCGGTAAAGGCATGGTTGATGGTGAAACGCCAGGGCTGCTTTTTTAAATATTTCCGTAAACTGGTGCTGATATTCACTTGGCTAGGAATAAAAATGGCGCGGGGATCCGGTGACCACCACAAAATGGGATCGTCGGCGTTAAACCAAGGGAAAATGCCGTGATAATAGGCGGTCAATAAACGTTCAGGGCGGAGATCACCGCCTATCGCCAATAAACCGTTTGGATCGGTTAGGGCGAGTTCGGGCGAAGGAAAAGCTTCAAATTCGTGATTCAGAAAAGACAGTGAGTTCACAATTGCGTATGATTCAGTAATAGACCCTTATATTAAGTTAGCGGAAATTCGGATATGTGGAAACCTACACTAGCGAGCTTTATGTTTATTTGTGCTTTAGTGATTTCTCCCGTGCAAGCAGGCTACGATCGTAATCAGGCGGTGCCGGTCGAAAAAGTCCTCTATGGCGATATCAACTCAGTACGAAATATCACCGAAACTCAATTGATTGAAGACAGAAACCAAGGTTGGAAAACCTTTGGCGGCGCCTTAGCGGGCGGGGTGATTGGTCATCAATTTGGTGGCGGCTCAGGCCAAGATATCGCGACAGTATTGGGGGCGTTGATTGGTGCTGGTGTTGGCAATCGTTATGGCAGTGGCACCACAGTGCAATCACTTAAGCTAGTGGAGCTGATGATCACTCAGGAAGATGGCACGCAAGTCATGGTGATCCAAGATTATGATCCCGGCATGGTGTTCAATGCGGGGGATAGGGTACGTGTGGTGTACCTGCAAGGTGGGGTTCGCGTTGATTTAGCCATGTGATAAAGTACAAACTTAAGCGTAACTGCCTATAATCAATACAAAAGTGTAAACGGTGATAAAATGACACGGACAGAATTAACCCAATATTTAGCCGATTTTTTGCGCGTATCGGCCTTTAAGGATTACGCCCCGAATGGGTTACAGGTTGAAGGGAAAGCAGAGATCCGCACCATAGTGACAGGTGTGACGGCATGCCAAGCGTTAATTGATGAAGCGATCCGCCTCAAAGCCGATGCGATTTTGGTTCACCATGGCTTTTTCTGGAAGAGTGAACCTGAGGTGATCACTGGCATGAAGCAGCGCCGGATCAAAGCCTTACTCGCCCATGATATCAACCTGTTTGGCTATCACTTGCCCTTAGATGCTCATCCTATGTTGGGCAACAATGCCACACTTGGCCGCAAACTTGGGATCCTCGATGCCGAAGCGGTTGAAGATGTGGCGCAGGGGCTCGTGTGGCGTGGCAAACTGGATTTACCCGTCAGTGCCAGTGAATTTGCCGCGACCTTAGGTGAGGTGCTCGGCAGAACGCCACTGCATATTGGAGAAAGTTCGGATGAAATCCAGCACTTAGCTTGGTGTACCGGCGGCGCTCAGGATTATATCGATATTGCCGCAAGCCTTGGGGTCGATGCGTTTATCAGTGGCGAAGTGTCCGAGCGGACGTTCCACAGTGCGGTGGAGCAGGGTATCCACTACTATGCTGCGGGTCACCATGCGACCGAGCGTTTTGGCATTGAGGCGCTGGGGCGTCATCTCGCCCGCGAATTTAATTTAGTGCACCATTTTGTGGATATCGCTAACCCTGTCTAATGGCGTTGCCTTATCGACATTCAGTAACTGAAAGGCGAGCCATGCTCGCCTTTGTCTTATATAAATTAACCCTAAGTTCAAATCAGCCCTAAGTTTGAATAAACCTCAGTTTAAATAAGTCCTAGGGTCGACAGGATAAAAATGCCTAAGGTGCAGGTGAGCAGTGAGCAAACTGTGGTGAGGGCGATAATATTGGCGGCTAGGGTGGCATTTCCCCCCATGGCCCGCGCCATCACATAACTTGCCGCCGCCGTGGGTGCGGCGCTCATCAAAAACACTAAGGCCAGTTCCACACCGCGATAGCCAAGTATCAAGGCTCCTAGGGTGATAAATAGTGGAGCAAAGATCAGTTTTAAGGCGGTCGAGAACCAAGTGGAATACTTTTCATGCCTGAGTGATCCAATATCCAGTGAGCCGCCGGTGCACAGCAGTGCTAAGGGCAGCGTCATATTAGCAAAGTATTGTCCGGCATCGAGGACCATTTTAGGCACAGGGATCGCCAGCAGATAAAACAGCATGCCGAGCATAATGGCAATGATCAGCGGGTTTTTAGTGATGGTTTTAATGATCACCGCAAAGGCGCGGCGGCTCGACTCCTCTCCCCGTGGGCTTAAACAAATTACGGCTTGAATATTGTAGAGCAGCGTCATGGACGCCACATAAACGGCCGCTAAGGCAACGCCCGATTCGCCGTAGGCATTAGAGACATAGGCTAAGCCGATAATGGCGGTATTGGCTCTAAATCCCCCTTGAATGATGACGCCTTGATCCTTCGGCTCGGGGAAAAATCGTTTCGTCGCGTAGGTCGAGAGGATAAAAAACAGTAAGTTGGCTAATAAGCCATAACCGATTAATGGCGCACTGGCGGCAAGATCGTGATGCGAGCTGATGATGCTGAGGAACAACAGCGCGGGCAGGGTGACATTAAAAACCAGCTTAGAGGCGACATCAATAAAGTGCTCATCAATCACTTGGGTGCGTTTAAGCATCACGCCTAAGGCTAACATTAAACAGATGGGACCGGTTATTGAAGCAGAAAACAACAGCTGCTCAATGATATTGCCCATAACTTCTCCTCGAAAATTCCATAGTGCGTTGCCGCTGAAACCGTGCGGCTTAACGATTACAAAAGTGATTACAACAGCAATTACAACTCAACCATGACTACTTGTGATTGCCGCCTCGCGATTAACGCTTAGCCACAGGCGCGATAGTGTCGCACAGTGAGTCGCTTGTCGAGAGCACATCAACTTACACTTCCAGAAAAGCGTAACGGGATGTTTTTACCAACAAATAAGGCCGCATTAAATGCGGCCTTATATCAATTTTGCAGTAGCTTGACTCGTGTTTAGCCTAGCTTACTTCACACGCATGCCAGGTTGTGCGCCTTCGTGGGGTTCTAAAATCCACAAATCGCTACCACCTGGGCCTGCTGCCAGTACCATGCCTTCTGACATACCAAAACGCATCTTACGTGGCGCAAGGTTGGCGACCATAACAGTCAGCTTACCTTCGAGATCTTCTGGCGAGTAGGCCGATTTAATGCCTGCAAATACCTGACGGGTCTCGCCGCCGATATCCAATTGCAGTTTTAACAGTTTGTCGGCTTCGGCCACATGCTCGGCTTTGACGATACGCGCAATACGCAGATCGATTTTAGCGAAATCTTCAAAGTTGATGGTGTCGCTAATCGGATCGGTCGCCAGTGGGCCCTTAGGTGCTTCTGGCTCGCTCGTGGCTTGCAGGTTTTCTTTAGAGTCGGCCACCATGGCGTTAACCTTGTCTAATTCAACACGTTGCATCATGGCTTTGAACGGTGCAATTTCGTGTCCCGCCATATCTTGATTTAGCGCGTCCCAAGTTAAGGTCTGTTGGAAGAAGGCTTCAACGTCCTGGGCTAAACGTGGCAACACAGGTTTTAAGTAAGTGACCAGAATACGGAACAGGTTCAGCGCGTTCGAGCACACTTGGTGCGCCGCTTCCTGTTGATCGTCTTGCTTCACTAACTGCCAAGGTGCTGCGTCGGCGACAAAACCGTTGGCGATATCGGCCAATGCCATGATTTCGCGCATTGCTTTACCGTATTCGCGGGTTTCATAGAACTCGGCGATTTGCTCTTGCTTAGCTAAAAACGCATCCGTAAGCGTGGTGTCGGCAATCTTGGCCAACTTGCCATCGAAACGCTTAGTGATAAAGCCAGCGGTGCGAGACGCAAGATTCACCAGCTTACCCACTAAGTCTGAGTTTACGCGTTGTACGAAGTCTTCTAAATTCAGATCGAGATCGTCGATACGGCTGCTCAGTTTGGCGGCGTAGTAGTAGCGTAAGTATTCAGGATCTAAGTGGTCTAAATAGGTGCGCGCCTTAATAAAGGTGCCCTTAGATTTAGACATTTTAGCGCCGTTGACCGTTACATAACCGTGGGCGTAGACGCTGTTAGGTTGGCGATAATCCGAGCCATGGAGCATGGCCGGCCAAAACAGGCTGTGGAAGTAAACGATATCTTTACCGATAAAATGGTAAACTTCGGCCTTAGAATCTTTAGCCCAAAATTCGTCGAAGCTCAGCTCGGGGCGTTTGTCACAGAGGTTTTTGAATGAGCCCATGTAGCCGATAGGCGCATCTAACCACACGTAGAAGTATTTGCCCGGTGCATCTGGGATCTCAAAACCAAAGTAAGGCGCATCGCGGGTGATGTCCCATTGCTGCAGACCCTGTTCGAACCATTCGTCGAGTTTGTTGGCCATTTCGGTTTGCAGTGCACCCGAGCGAGTCCACTCTTTGAGCATGTCTTCGAAGGCAGGTAAGTCGAAGAAGAAGTGCTCAGTGTCCTTCATCACAGGTGTCGCGCCCGATACGGCAGATTTAGGGTTAATCAGCTCAGTTGGACTGTAAGTTGCGCCACAAGCATCACAGTTGTCGCCGTATTGATCCGGTGATTTACACTTAGGGCAGGTGCCTTTGACGAAGCGGTCTGGCAGGAACATCGACTTTTCAGGGTCAAATAACTGCGAAATGCTCTTGCTCTTGATATAGCCATTAGCGCGCAGTTTTAAGTAAATATCGCTCGCCAGCACGCGGTTTTCTTCACTGTGGGTGCTGTGATAATTATCGAAGGCGATATTAAAATCGGCGAAATCCTGCTGATGCTCTTTGTTGACTTGAGCGATCATTTCTTCAGGCGCCATGCCTAATTGCTGCGCCTTGAGCATAATCGGTGTGCCGTGGGCGTCATCGGCACAAATATAGTGGCACTCATGTCCACGAAGCTTTTGATAACGCGACCAGATATCCGTCTGGATGTATTCCAGCATGTGACCTAAATGAATCGGTCCGTTCGCGTAGGGAAGTGCGCTGGTCACGAGAATTTTACGTAGTGAAGTTGCCATCTTGTCTCAAATATCGTGGTGGGCCAAAAATAATGGTAGAGATACTAACCGATTACAGGATGATTTTCATCAAAACCTGAGTCGATTGGGTTAAATCTGCGCTAATGTTTTTGTCATTATCTGGTACACTTGGGCAAATTTATTGGTGGGGGTAATTCTTTTGTCTTCAACTCAAACTGATTATCGTTTAAGTGACGATCTTCTCGGGCCCGTTCTGGCCATTCTCGATGCATATATCGACCCGTATTTAGCTAAGGGGTTAGTGAGCGCAGGATGCGTGAATAAATTGGCGATTGAAGGTAAGCGTTTGCAGCTTGGCTTAGTCTATCCATACCCTTGCATGACCCAATACCGTGATACTGTTATGGCTCTCACCAACAAACTCGCGGTGCTGGATGCCATCGACGAAGTTGAGTGCGAAATCGATTTCCAACCAAAAGTGTATTCGGCGATTGCTTCTATCGCACCGATTGCCAATGTGAAGCAAGTGATTGCCGTCGCATCAGGCAAAGGCGGTGTGGGTAAATCGACCACAGCGGTTAACCTTGCCTTAGCTCTTGCGGCAGAAGGTGCCCAGGTGGGTATTTTAGATGCCGATATCTATGGTCCTTCCGTGCCTTTAATGCTCGGGATCCCCAACTTCAGACCCGTTTCCCTCGATGGTAAACACATGAGCGCCGCCAGTGCTCATGGCATTGCCGCCCAATCTATTGGTTTTATGTTAAGTGGTGATGAAGCCGCAGTATGGCGTGGTCCTATGGCGGCGGGCGCGCTTGTGCAGCTGCTCAATGAAACCCAGTGGCCTGAATTGGATTATTTAGTGGTCGACATGCCGCCGGGGACTGGTGATATTCAATTAACCCTGTCACAAAAAGTGCCAGTGAGTGGCGCTGTGATTGTGACAACGCCGCAGGACATCGCACTGGCCGATGCCAAGAAAGGCATCACTATGTTCCAAAAGGTGAATATCCCGGTCCTTGGGATTGTTGAGAATATGAGTTTCCATTTATGCCCCGAGTGTGGTCATAAAGAACACCCATTTGGTACGCACGGTGGCAGTAAAATGGCCGAGCGTTATCAAGTTCCATTGCTAGGCGCCTTACCGCTGCACATCAATATCCGTGAAGCCATGGATGTGGGTGCGCCGACGGTTGTGGCCGAGCCTGACAGTGAAGTGGCAGCACTTTATCGGGAAATTGCCCGTAAAGTGGGCGCCGAATTGGCTCTCAAACAGAGTCAAAAAACAGTTTCTATTAGCGTATCAGATGACGAGTAAGGTTTAAGGGTATGAATTCTCAGCAGTGTGTCATTATTGCAATTGCTGGCGCGTCAGCATCGGGCAAGAGTTTAATTGCCAAGACGATTTTTGACGAACTTCGCCGCGATTTAGGCACAGATCAGATTGGGGTAATTAACGAAGACGCGTACTACCGCGATCAGAGTCATTTATCCATGGATGAACGTGTGTTAACAAACTACGACCATCCTAAGGCGTTAGACCATCAGCTGCTATGCACGCACTTGCAGTTGCTCAAGTCTGGCGAAGCTGTTGATATTCCTTGCTATAGCTATACCGAACATACGCGTATGGCCGAAACTGTGAAAATGACACCGAAAAAAGTGATCATTTTAGAAGGCATTCTGCTGTTAACAGACCCTAAATTACGTGAATTGATGGATGCGAGCGTGTTTATGGATACGCCGCTGGACATTTGCTTCCTGCGCCGTTTAACCCGCGACGTGGCCGAGCGTGGCCGTACGATGGAATCGGTGATTTCACAGTACAAGAAGACAGTGCGTCCTATGTTCCTGCAATTTATTGAACCTTCAAAACAATACGCTGATATTATCGTGCCTCGTGGCGGTAAAAACCGTATCGCGACCGATATTTTAAAGACTCGTATTCAACACCTACTGGCAAAATAACGACTAAAACTCAGGGAGTAAAAGGCAAGATGCGCTTAACCGATATCGAAATTGAACAGGCCCTTGATAACGGCTCGATTGTGATTGAACCTCGCCCAAGCAACGATGCGATTTCTGGTGTGAGTGTCGATGTGCGATTAGGGGGGCAATTTCGCGTCTTTAAAGATCATACCGCGCCTTTTATCGACCTGAGTGGTCCGAGTACGGAAGTGCAGGCGGCGCTTGATCGGGTGATGAGCGAAATTATCGAAATCCCTGACGGCGAAGCCTTCTTCCTGCATCCTGGTGAATTGGCGCTCGCCGTGACCTATGAGAGCGTGACGTTGCCCGCCGATATCGTCGGTTGGCTCGATGGCCGCTCTTCACTGGCGCGTTTAGGTCTGATGGTGCACGTGACTGCGCACCGGATTGATCCAGGTTGGCAGGGTAAAATCGTGCTCGAGTTTTATAACAGTGGTAAGTTGCCTTTAGCGCTGCGTCCACGGATGACCATTGGTGCATTAAACTTTGAACGTTTAAGCGGCCCAGTGGCGCGTCCTTATAACAAGCGTAAAAACGCGAAATATAAAGATCAGCAAGATGCGGTCGCCAGCCGTATCAGTCAGGACTAATACCCTTGATTTGGGTTAATGGGGTATCACAGGCAAGCATTGCTCCCATGGACAGAGGGCTTGCCTATGGTGATGGCCTATTTGCCACGATGCGAACCGATGCGCATGGCGTTTTGTTTTTTGAGCAGCACCAAGCCCGTCTAACGGCTGGCGCTGCGCGGCTAGGGTTCGACTGGCAAATGAGTCAAGCCCTAAGCCAACAACTCGATACTCTCGCCAAGCAATACCCACAGCACTGTATTAAATTGATGCTCACGCGGGGCGTGGGTGGCCGCGGCTATGCGCCGCCAGAGGTGGTTCAAGTCACTGAAGTCGTCTCAGTTCATCCAATTCCTGCCCAATATGCTTTGTGGCAGCAACAGGGCATTCGCCTTGCGACGTCAGCGGTCCAATTAGGCCATCAACCCTTATTGGCGGGCATAAAGCACCTTAATCGCCTCGAGCAAGTGTTGATCAAATCCCAGCCCTTACCACAGGGTTTTGATGATTGGTTGGTGCTGGATTGCGCTGGGCAGGTGATAGAGTCTTCGATGGCCAATATCTTTTTTGTCAAAGGCAATCAAGTGATTACCCCATCGTTGGAACGCTGCGGTGTTGCGGGTGTGATGCGCGAGCAAGTTATGTTAGCCTTACTAGCACAGCAGATGAACATCGATTGTTTGCCGTTTGGCGCCGAGCGTTTAGTGGAGTTTGACTCGGCATTTATCACTAACAGCGTCTTAGGCGTAGTGGATGTGCTGGCGATTGACTCGCACACTTTTACTCCTTCTCCTTTGACAGCAGATCTTAGACAAACACTTTCACTCTCACTATGAAAAAAATCATTCTGATCGCAAGTTCTACTTTGTTGACCTTGCTGACCTTAGCTTGTTTGGTTGGTTATTGGGGCTATCGAACGATTATTGATTACAGCCAAACCCCCTTAGTCTTAACCGAAGCCAAAGAATTAACCATTGCCCGTGGCACCAGTGTGCACCAATTAGCGCAGCAGTTAGAAACCGATGGTGTTATCCAAGACAAATGGAAACTCAAATGGTTACTGAGATTGCGCCCAGAGCTGGCGAAGATCCGTACCGGTCTTTACGAGATGTCTCCTTCGCAGTCGATTGCCGACTTACTCAACGATTTAGTTAATGGCAAGGTGAAAACCTTTAGCCTGACTTTAGTCGAAGGCAAAACCATTGCCGAGTGGGAACAACAACTCGCGAGTGCGCCGCATTTACAGTTGTCCCCCGAGGTCTTTAGTGCGGTATTGATGGAGCAGGGCGATGATTCGGCGCTGCCCGAAGGTAAATTCTTCCCCGATACTTATCATTACACTGCCGATAGCGATGCTAAGGCGCTGCTGACCCAAAGTTATAAGATGATGGAGCAGGAGCTTGCCAAAGCATGGGCGGAGCGTGTGCCCGGTTTACCACTCAAATCGCCCTACCAGATGCTGATCTTGGCATCGATTGTTGAGAAAGAAACTGGCCAAGCCTTCGAGCGCGATCAAATAGCTGGCGTCTTTATCAATCGACTCAATCTGGGGATGAAGCTGCAAACCGATCCAACGGTGATTTACGGCATGGGTGACAGGTTTAAAGGCAATATTACCCGTAAAGATCTCGTCGAAGAGACCCCCTTTAACACCTATCGGATTTTCGGTTTACCGCCAACGCCGATTGCTGCGCCAAGTAAGGCGTCATTGCAGGCGGTGTCTAAACCTGCCAAGGTCAGTTATTTGTATTTTGTGTCGCGCAACGATGGCACCCATGTGTTTTCCACCACCTTGGAAGAGCATAACCGCGCCGTCGATATTTATCAGAGAAAGAAAAAATGACCCAAGCATCCGCCAAATTCATCGTTGTTGAAGGACTGGAAGGCGCAGGCAAATCGAGTGCGATTGCCCTTATTCGCGATTTTATTGAAAAACATACTGGCCTTGCACCCGTGTGCACCCGCGAGCCAGGCGGTACGCCGCTGGCCGAGCGCATTCGTGACTTAGTCAAAATTGCCGACCCAAGCGATCCTCTGTGTGATGAGTCCGAGTGTTTATTGATCTACGCCGCCAGAGCTCAGCTCGTCGCCAATGTGATCAAACCCGCGCTCGCAGAAGGCAAGTGGGTGTTAGGGGATAGACACAATCTTTCATCCTTAGCTTACCAAGGCGGTGGACGTGGCTTAATGCCCTTAGTGGAAGCCGTGAGTAACGCGACGCTCAAAGGTTTTAAACCCGATTTAACCCTCTATCTTGACCTTGACCCAAAGCTTGGGCTGCAGCGCGCAGCAAAGCGGGGCGAGCTTGATAGAATCGAGCAACAAGCCATCGACTTTTTTGAACGGGCGCGCGCAACTTACCTCAAGCTTGCCAGCGAAGATGAGCGGATTGTCGTCATCGATGCTAGCCAAACCATGGCCGAAGTGCATAAAGATATTCTGGCCGTGTTACAGGCGATGGCATGGTAACGCAAAGCGGATTTGATGTATTGACCCTGCCTTGGCTCGACGCGCCAAGACAGGCGTTTTTAACCCAGTTACAAACCCAAAAAGTCCCCCACGCGCAACTCGTAGGTATCGATTCCGCCTATGGCGGTGAACTCTTGAGTGTGTTTATGGCGCGCGCCGCCATGTGTTCACAACCCACTCCTGCGGGCGGATGCGGTTTTTGTAAGTCCTGCCAGCTATTTGATGCGGGTAATCACCCTGATTTTTATCAAATTGAGGCCGATGGTCATCAAATTAAAGTCGACCAAATCCGTGAGCTGTGTACTCGCCTGAGTGCAACCGCCCAGCAGAGTGGTCGGCGTGTCGCCATCATTCACCACAGCGAGCGCTTAAACTCTGCTTCTGCCAATGCGTTACTCAAGACGCTTGAAGAACCTGGCAAAGACACTTTACTGCTATTACATTCCGATACGCCTGCGCGTTTAATGGCAACGATCAGCAGCCGTTGCCAGCGGCTTCCCTTTGTGGCGCCGTCTAAGATATTGATCAAAAACTGGTTAATTCAGCACTGTCAGATCCAAGAGGATGTGACTTGGTGTTTGAGTGTGGTCGGCGGCCCATTAAAGTTGGCCGAAAGTTTGCAGACAGATGGAACACAACTGAGTCGCTATCAAACTTTGCTAGGTTTTCGCAAAGATTGGGCGCAAAGTTTGTCGTCAGGCCATCTGTGTGCTAGTTTGTTAACGATAAGTGAACAACAAATCATTGATGCTCTTAAGGTTTTATACTTACTCCTGAGACAAATTTTACTGAAGTACGGCGACCAAGATGCGTTTGTGCAAGCGCAAATAGGGAACTTGGCGGCGAAAATCATGGGAATGTGTCATAGCTTAAGTGCAATGCCGAGTGTCAATTATTTAGGCTTGTGTCAAAGTTATGTCTTAGAATATAGAGAAATAACAAATAAGTAACATGCCATGGTCGATCTTGTCGTCAATTTTGATACCTTACATCAGCTTTACCGCGCCTATATGCCGTTTATTAAACCGGCAGGGCTGTTTGTCGCCACTGGGGAAACTCATTACCTCGGTGAGACGTTAACCATCGCCTATCGTTTACCCGGCGCGACCACCTCAAACGAGTTTCGTGGCGTGGTTGTGTGGATTAATCCGCTGGGTGCGTCGGGCGGCCGTCCCGTGGGGATTGGGATTAAAATCGTTTCAGATCCCGACAGCCATAAACACCATATCGAAAAATTATTATCCCGTGAGCTTGCTTCGGGCGACTTAACCTGCACTATGTAACTTTTATCGTGGTCAGCTAGGGCCTACACTGAGTATTTAGGGCTGAGTGAAGCCTTAGCGGAATTTGACCTCGATCCCATCGCTGAGTATCCTTGTGCTCCTTTTTTGTTTCTCTGTGTGGAAATTGCTGTGCTTATCGATTCACATTGCCATCTCGATCGCCTGAAAGCGGCGCCCGATCAACAAACCTTAGAACTCATCCTCGCCAACGCTAAGGCGCGCGGTGTCGACTATATGCTCTGTGTCAATGTGCGCCAGCAGGGATTCGAGTCGATGCGTGACAAGGTTGCTGCTTTCGAGCAAGTGTTTTTGTCTTCGGGCGTGCATCCGCTAGATGTGAAAGACGGCCTCGATGTTGAGCAAATTCGCCGCTTTGCGATGGTTCCGAAAGTGGTAGCCATTGGTGAAACCGGCTTAGATTATTTTTATGCCGATGAGACCAAAGCCCTGCAACAACAGTGTTTTGAGCAACAAATTGCCTTAGCGGTTGAAGTCAATAAGCCGCTGATTGTGCATACCCGCGATGCCCGTGAAGACACCATCAATATGCTCAAAGCGGGGCAGGCGGACAAAGTCGGTGGCGTGTTGCATTGCTTTACGGAAAACTGGGAAATGGCCAAGGCGGCGATTGACTTAGGTTTTTATATTTCCGTTTCTGGCATTGTGACCTTTAAAAATGCCGGTGAGTTAAGAACCGTGATCCGTAAAGTGCCGAAAGAGCGTTTATTGGTGGAAACTGATTCGCCTTATCTTGCACCTATTCCACACCGAGGACAGGAGAACCAACCCGCCTATGTGCGTGATGTGGCCGAGTTTGTGGCAGAGCTGCGCGGAGAACGTTACGAGGAGCTTGCCGAGTACACCAGTGAGAACTTCTTTAACTTGTTTAAGGATGCGGCCCGTTTAATCGGCCGATAAGAGGTGTAACACCTGCTTGAGTCTACAAAGACTAAGCCTTTCCTTAAGCGTTGTGAGTAAAGTGGCAGTCAATAAGCTCGCTCTATAAAGCTAAAACCCAAAAGCTTAACTCATTAGGCGTAAGCCCATAAAAAAAGGCCCAAAACGATTCCAGCTGTTTGGGCCTAGGGGAATGGCTCGTTGAAGAGCCGTGCGCTACAGATGAAAGCGCCATGCAGTGCGCTTTACAATAGACTCAGTGTAGTTGAGTTTAGTGTGAGTGACACTTTCTCTATTCCCTTTTTTAGGTTATTTCTCGCTAAAAAATCGCCGATTTATAACCGTTATGCCTGTGGTGGTAGCAATAGGACTTTATCTTTTACTAAGTCTCTGGGCAGGCTGTTTTTTAATTTATTGCCTAAATGTTTAGCCATGCCTAAAGGCGCACCGCCATAACAGACAATCACTTCGCCTTGAGCTTTGCCCGCCGTATCGAGGGGAATATCTCGTCCCATCAAATATTCTTTCGCCTGCTCATCGCTTACTTCGACGACTTTCGCGCCATTTTTTGCCCCAGCTTTAAGCGCTTTACCCGCAAGTGCGATAATGGCTTCATGGCGGACTTTAAAGCCATGCTTACTGTGGTCGGCAAGCTTCACCCCAATCCGCTGAAAGCGCATTTTGCCAATAAAGTCTCTAAATTCATGGGGGAAGAGCCAAAACTCATCGTCGCGCACCATAATGAGATCATCGGGCAGTTCGATACCCAGATCATCGGCAAAATAGGCTTGAATGGCTTTGGCTTGTTTGGCACTCGCCTCCGTAAAGGGGAAATTATTTTGTAATTTAGGCTCAGGTTGTAAGCGTGGCACCGAGCGGGTTTTCGTCAGCTTAGCGACAAAAAAGCCTTCACTGTCGTAAATTTGCGGCCAAACGTGCAAAAAGCCTTCTGGCGTTGTGGCTTTTTCAGCACCATCAAACAATTGGCTTAAGGATTCAAATTGCACCGCATCGCCATAGGTTTGCTGTAAATATTCGCACACGCCTTGGTTTTCGAGCCGATTAAGGGTGCAAGTGGAATACACCAAACTGCCGCCCGGCTTTAACGCCAAAAAGGCGGATTCGATTAACGCCTTTTGGGTTTCGCTAATTTCGATTACTTCATCAAGGGACCAAGATTTTAACGCGTCCGCATCTTTACGAACTGTGCCTTCACCGCCGCAGGGGGCATCAATCAATACCGCATCAAAACTTTCATACAGATACTCGCCAAATACCCGTCCATCAAAGTGGGTCAGGGCACAGTGACTGGCGCCCATACGCAGCACATTGGCATGGAGCACTTTGACACGGCTGGCGGAATATTCGTTGGCGACTAATAAGCCTTGATTATTCATTAATGCCGCCATTTGAGTGGTTTTAGAGCCGGGCGCCGAGGCTAAATCTAATACACATTGCCAATCCGCATTCGGGGTAAATAGCGCTGTGGGGGGCAACATGGAGCTGGCTTCTTGGATATAGAACAATCCCTGAATATGCTCTAGGGCGTTACCGAGCTGCTCTTCTTCATCGTAGCTTATCCAGAAACCATCTTCACACCAGGGAATGGGCTCAAAGGTCCATCCTTTGGGCTGCATTAACTGCTTAAAGTCTTCACTGCTGATCTTTAAAGTATTGACGCGAATCGAGCGACGTAGTGGTCTCGAACAGGCCGCAATAAAGTCATCCATTGAGAGATGGGCGGGCAGTTCTTGGGCAATAGTATTGATAAAATTTTGATTTAATTGAACCATAACGGGATTAGGCTGTGTATCAACTGCGGCAAGTATATCATAATCCCTTACTGGGCTGGGATTTTCTCCCTTGGCTTTTGCCATCAAAAACCAGTCATTAAAGCAACATAAAGACAAGCATAGATAAAAATAAGGAAGGGGCAGAGTGCTAAATCGGGTGTGGTTAGTGTTTTTCCTCACATCGCTGCTGGCGATGGCGGTACAGCTATTTAATGGGCATATCGACGTACTTGCCAACGCGGTAGAGGCCCTGTTTGACAGCGCTAAACTCGCCGCTGAAATCGCCTTAGGCTTAGTGGGCGTTTTGTCCCTGTGGATGGGATTAATGCGAATTGGTGAAAAGGCAGGGGTTGTCGGGGCGATTGCCTTTGTGTTTGAGCCGCTGCTGCGCCGCTTAATGCCCGAAGTGCCCAAGGGACACCCCGCATTTGGCAGTATGACGATGAACTTAACGGCCAACGTATTTGGGCTAGATAATGCCGCAACGCCATTGGGACTTAAGGCAATGCAGGATTTGCAGAGTCTTAATCCGGTCAAAACCGTCGCGACCAATGCACAAATTCTATTTTTAGTGCTCAATACTTCCTCGGTGACGCTAGTTCCTGTCACAGTGTTTTTGTACCGTGCCCAACAGGGCGCAGCCGCACCTGCGGACATTTTTTTACCCATTCTCCTCGCCACGTCTGCCTCAACCTTAGCGGGGCTTTTGACCGTCGCTGTTGTGCAGCGGCTTTCACTGCTCAATGCCGTGGTGCTCGGATATGGCGCAGTACTGCTGTCGGCATTAGTTGCCAGTGGCTTTTATTTGATGACCTTAACGGCAGACGCGATTGGCACAGTGTCGACCGCCTTGGGCAACGGGGTATTGCTACTGTTAGTCTTCTGTTTTGTGCTGGTGGCTGGCGTGCGAAAAGTGGCGATTTATGATGAGTTTATCGAAGGCGCCAAGACGGGATTTAACCAATCGATTCAACTTATTCCGTATCTGTTAGCCATGCTACTGGCGATTGGCTTACTCAGGGCGTCGGGCGCGTTGGATTACCTGCTGCAATTGATTGCCAGTGGGGTGAGTCTTTTCGGGTTTGATACTCGCTTTGTCGATGCGATGCCAACCGCGTTGATGAAACCTTTTAGCGGTTCGGGGGCGCGGGCGATGATGCTCGAAACCATGGCGCACCATGGTGTAGACTCCTTTACGGGCCGCTTGGCGGCGATTTTCCAAGGGAGCACTGAAACGACTTTTTATGTGCTGGCCGTTTACTTTGGCTCCGTTGGGATCCGCCATGGTCGCCATGCACTCGCCTGTGGTTTAACGGCTGACTTTGCGGGGATCTGCGCCGCGATTGCAGTTTGTTATTGGTTTTATGGCTAAGGATGCAATGGCGAAGAGCTGATTGATGGCGATGGTAAACACCGTCGCTTTAGCTGATACAAATCAGGCGCATTAGAGTTTACCTAATGCGCCTGATTTTTAAGTGACATAGAATTCGCTTGGCTTATTATCAAGCTGGCCAAACTACAGATAAGGCTTGATTTTATTGGGCCGGAGCCCATTCCTGCCATTCGCTCTGAGCTTTGTGTTGCAACTTAATCACAGCACCTTGGCTTAAGCGATTACCTGCTTGTGTTGTTTCCTTGGTGGCGACATTAATGCCGCCCGCCAATAGGGTTTCGAGCGAGCCAGCTTCAATTTGCGCCCCGGAGAAAATCCCCACATCGACTTTAATACCTGAAGCGTCCCAGAACTGACTGCTCTGATTCACTAAGTGACTGTACTGCGGCTCAATATGCGCTTGCATTAGCACACTGTTGCCTTGAGACGATAGACTATAACCATCGATTTGGCCGACTTTAATGCCACGGAAGAAGATAGGCGTGCCGACTTTCATCGAGCCAAGGTTGCTATCTTCTAAGGTAAACTTAAGCGCATCTTTGGCCACGTTGGCATAGCTGCTCTCAACCAATTTGGCTTGGAATTGACTCGCCTTTTGGTTGCTCTTACCCGGTAACACACCAATATAAGGCCCAGTGATTAAGGTTTCTGGCGCTTTGATCCCCGCTAAGGAGATTTGCGCATCCACCATATGGTACTCAGTATCACTGCGGCTGAAGTGCTCGGCATAGTCGCCATAGAGATAAGCCGTTGCCGTGAGGGTAGTTAAGTCGGCATTGAGCTTAACTTGCGTCACTTCACCCACCTGATGGCCTTGGTAACGAATGGCAGCTTTGGCAGCCAATTTCGCCGAGGCGGGTAAGGTGAGTTTGATGGCTTGAGCCTGAGCTAAGGCGAGCTGTTTACTTTCGTATAGTTTAAGTGCCGCATTCGGTTCAGCCGTTGAACTATCCAACAAACCTAAGCTGATGCTGCCCTTTAACGCGCCCTGGAGTGGCGCGACGGCGACATCAATACCCGCAAGACTGGCGCTGACATCCACGGCACTGTTGCGCCAAAACACTTTAGGTTTTTGTACTAAGGGTTGGAACTGCTTATCGATAGCGATCTTAATCGCAAAGTCTTCAGTTTTACTCTGCCAGTTGACCGACTCAACACTGCCGATTTGCATTTTTTTATAGTAAATCGGTGAGCCTTGGCTGACATCGGCGCCATCGACGCTACTGAGGGTAAAGTACACACGTTGCTGCCGAGCAAAAAACTGTTTTGCTTCATCTATCGAGCTAAAGAGTGACAGGCGAGTATTGGCCGCAAGCGGTGTGTCGCTGCTTCCTGGAATAAGACTCACAGCCCCTTTGGTGAGGGTAGCCATATCGCGGGTTTTCACCGACACTCCATCGAGTGATGCATCGATGCTCAGAGCCGACTCGGGGATAAAATAGCTATCACTGCGAACTAAGCTGGCAAACTCAGGTTGCAGCTCGAGTTGATATTCAACGGCCGACAGATCTTTAGTTAATTTCACCGCCAGCACCTGACCGATAGGCAGCTGCTTGTAACGCACTTCAGCGCCAGCAGTGAGCCCCATATTTTCAGTTGAGGTGATAGTGAGCTGACGTTTCTTGGCCTTAAGTAGATCGGGCGCCGACTCTTGCAGGGCAAAACTACTAGGTAGCGCAGTATTGGCATTGGTGCCGGGTAAAAAGTTAATCACGCTGCCCGTGAGTAAGCGTTCGGGGTTTTTGATCCCAGAGAGCGAAATATCGGCGCCTTCAAGCCAAAACAGCCCGTCACTGGTTAACAGGTTAGCGTATTCAGGCTCAAACTTTGCCACCGCAGTCACGCCTGTCGCGGTGAGTTGTTTGCTCTGCAGGGTGCCAATGGTGATGCCGCGATACACAATGCGAGTGCCTTTATCAATCGCATTGCCATCGTTCATGGTCAGGCTGACTTCAATCCCGCCAAGGGCGCTAGTTTCGGAATCATAGAGGGCAAAACTGTCACCATTTTGTGCCGCAGGCGCTTTATCATCGGAGCTGAAACTCACGCCGCCAGCTAGAATCGAAGCAAGGCTCTCAGTGTTGACTTTAATGCCCGCTAAGCTGGCGTCGACTTTCACGCCGGAAACGTTCCAAAAGTGAGAGTTTTTCTTCACTAAACGCGCATATTGCTCTTGGATAAAGGCGCTGATAATGACTCTGGCGTTGCCGTCTAAACGGTAGCTGACCACGCTGCCGACGGGGATCTGACGAAAGAACACTGGCGAGCCTACGTCCAACGAGCCGAGCTTATCGGCCGTCAGTTCAATCATCACCCCTTCAGTACCGATTTGCATCGGTGGTGGTTGACGCTCGGCCTCGAAAAAAGTGGCGGTATTGCCTTTACCGGGCTGAATTGCGATATAGTTGCCCGAAAACAGCGCATCTAAGCCTTCAACACCTGTGATGCTGGCTTTTGGGGTGACTAACCAAAAGAGGGTCTCTTTATTTAAGAAAGGCTTAGCGCGATAGTCCATCATGACTTTGACGTTTACGCCCTTAAGATCCTCATCGATACCAATGTCTTTCACCTTACCGACGGTAAGACCTTGATATTTTACTAAGGTTTTACCCACATCGATCCCCGTGGCACTGGGGAAGTGGATCTGAATTTCAATGCCCGATTCTTTGATGCTCTTAATGCCCAGCCATGCGCCGAGTGCGAGCGCCACAATTGGGAGCAGCCAAATCGGCGAAAAGAGTTTTTTCTTCACAACTTTTGGCGATTCAATTTGTGTCATCTTGAGGTTCCAATCGATCCCAGAGTAAACGAGTGTCTAAAACTTTTGCGGCAAGTTGCGTCAGTAAAATCACCAATGCAAACGCCGTGGCCGCAGGTGCAGGCTTTGCATCGAGGAGTTGCCCCATATTGACGAGGGCAACGGTTAGGGAAATCACAAACAAATCGAGCATTGACCAGCGGCCAATCCACTCAATCACATGAAATCCCACCATGAGTTTTTTTTTCGAAATTGGCAGATTAAAACTGATGGCACAGAGGTAAGTGGCCAAACCGATAATTTTCACCCAAGGCACTAAAATACTGGCAATAAACACAATAATGGCGATGGGCAACATATCCGAATGCACTAAATGGATAATCCCCGAAAAAATCGTATCGTGGCGCACTTGCCCCTGATTGGTGAGCATTGTAATAGGGTAGAGGTTGGCGGGAACCAACAAAATGGCGGCGGTGATCAGCAGCGCCCAACTTTTTTGTAAGCTGCTGTGATCACGGACATGGAGTTCGGCCTCGCAGCGGCTGCAGTGACTATTCTCACTGTTATTGAGCTGCCTGCACACTCGGCACAGGCACAGGCCTAAGTCTTTTCCCTGTTGCTGCATCTTAGTGTCGCTCCTGCATGAGAAGACTCCACATATGCTCAATATCGTATTCACGCTGCAGGAACAGAGTGACTAAAAAAAGCATGGTGAAGCAAAAGGTGCCCATTCCAAAGTAAATATCAGAAAAATCAGACAATTGAAATGAAGAAACCAGAAAGCTAATCACATAAATCTCCAGCATAGTCAGCTGGGATAATAGCCCTTGCAGTTTTAACAATTGCTTTAGACTGCGGCGCCAAAAGGGGCTGCCAAGTCCCCATTTGACAATCAAAATCTGGCTGAGGATCGATAAGATCAACAAACCCGGACCAATCACGGCGGCGGCGAGCACGGCTAGCCCAACGACCCAATAACCTTGGTCGAACACCGCAAAGGCGCCCTGAAACACTGTGGTGGTGCGAATACTGCCCAAAAAGTGGATTTCAAGCACCGGGAAAAAATTGGCGGGGAAATAGAACACCAGCGCGGTAATGCACAGCGCCAGCATGCCGTTTACTGAGCAGTATGGAGTGTCATAAAGTGCGGTGCTGCAGCGCGGGCATAACGCCCTAACACCCGTAGGTAGGGCGCGCTTTCGAATGGCCAAGTCGCAGGAACGACAGAGGATTACAGAGTTTTCTGCTGTATTTTCATGCATATAAAAATATTAAATTAGCCCCAAAGCCATTGAGATTGCGCAAATAATCCGTAAACGAGCAGATTATCCAATGAGACATCAAACAGCTTGACCCATCTCGACAACGAAAAGCGGTCTCATAATATCAGAATAATCAGAACACTTGCATCACTAGTTCACTTTATGTCATCCTGATTACTGTATATAAAAACAGTGCGAGGGCAGTCATGGCAGTTATTACACAGTTTGTCGTGGTAAGAGAAGGGGTGGAGAAGATGACATTCATATCGAAAAAGGAGGCTGATGCCTACGATAAGATGCTCGACATCGCCGACAACCTCATTCCATTTATTCAAAAAGCGCAGCTCGGAATTGATGAAACCGTGAGCGAACAGCTCGCATTCTATTTTGCTAACAATAAAGATGAGCTGACAAACTTGCTTAAAGGCGTAGTTCAAGTTAATAGTACGCCATCAAAACAAAATGCAGCGAAGAAAGCGCCTAAGAAGGACGACGCTGCCGAATAATTTTTTAGGAAGTCTATGAAACCGCAATTTTATGAGTCACTGAATCGTCAAGCGCTGGCCTTACTCGAGGGCGAGGATGATTTAGTGGCTGCCATGGCTAACTTTTCTGCCTTGCTGAACGATAACCTGACCGAACTCAACTGGGTGGGTTTTTACGTGATGCGTGGTGACCAACTGGTGTTGGGTCCTTTCCAAGGTAAAGTGGCCTGTACCCGTATTCCTATGGGTAAGGGCGTGTGTGGTACCTCCGCGCAAACCAATCAGACGCAGCGTGTCGCCGATGTGCATCAATTTGATGGTCACATTGCCTGCGATTCGGCCAGTAATTCTGAAATTGTTATCCCAGTCCGCGCCGATGGTAAGGTCGTGGCCGTGCTGGATATCGATAGCCCTATTTTTGACCGCTTCGATGAAGAAGACCAAAAGGGCTTGGAATTATTGGTAAAAAGCTTCGAAAACTGCCTATTTGCTTAATTTGCGTACAATAACGCATAATTCATAGTCGCAATCGGTGGCGTGCGCCTTATAATAGCGCATGCACTGATAAGGCTTATTTTGAGCACAGCTGAAATAAGCCTGATAGGTTCAGCCGTGAAAAATTGTTAACTTATATTTTTTAACTTTAGTTAACTCGGCGAGAATGCTAATTTGTACTTTGGCTCATATGTGGGCTTAACCAAGATAAACGACTCGTAAGAAGCTGATTTTTATCACCTCGGATTCGATGTCCCTTTTTAACTGTGGAAGTAATGATGGAATCAACAGATAAGTTGACCGACACCAACGCAATTTTGGCGTATTTGTATGAAACATTTCCTTTGTGCTTTATTGCTGAAGGTGAAACTAAGCCATTAAAAATCGGATTGTTTCAAGATTTGGCTGAAAGGTTGGCTGATGATTCTAAAGTCAGTAAAACTCAACTGCGAGTTGCCTTAAGACGCTACACCAGCAGCTGGCGCTACCTGAAATCGGTAAAAGCCGGTGCACAGCGTGTAGACCTCGACGGTCAACCATGCGGTGAGTTAGAGCAAGAGCATATCGATCATGCTCAAGCTATGTTGAAAGAAAGCCAAGATAAAGCCAAAGCTAAGCGTGCTGCTCAAGCACCTAAAGCGGCACCTGCTGGCAAAGCGCCTGCGAAGAAAGCCCCTAAGAAAGTGGCTGTACCTGCACGTAAGACTGAGCGCCCAGCAAAAGCAGCCCCTAAGGCTGAGCCTGCGGTTAACTTAGTGCAAGCGCAATTGACCGATCTAACCAAGAAGCAACGTGTCAATGTTAAGTTAGGTATGACGCCAGTAGCCGGCGTGATCACCGACATTAACAAAGAGGACATTCATGTTCAGCTGGATAGCGGCTTAACGGTAAAAGTGAAAGCGGAACATATCCTGCTGTAATCATTTAATCAAACGGAGTAACTTGTTGATGCGAAAACTCACTTTGGCTACATCCATTGCCACTGTTTTTGTCGGATTCTCGGCTTGGGCTGTACCACCCACGATTCAAATCAGCGAGTTACCCAATCTCAAGCAGGAAGCGCAGCATAAAGTGGCGAGTAAGCGAGTGACGGATTTATACACTCGTTCCCACTATCACAGATTCGCCTTAGACGATGCGTTTTCGGCGCAGATCTTCGACCGTTACCTGCAGCAACTCGATTACCGTCGTAATGTGCTGACGCAAGCCGATGTTGACAGTTTTAAGCCTTATACCAATCAATTCGATGATATGTTGAGTTCGGGCGATCTTGACCCTGCCTACAAGATGTTTGATTTGGTGCAAAAGCGTCGCTACGAAGGCTTTGTGTACGCGCTTTCTCTGCTCGATAAAGAGATGGATTTCACCGTGCCAGGTGATGCCTACGAGTACGACAGAGAAGATGCGGCTTGGCCAAAAGATCAAGTCGAGATCAACGAGCTGTGGCGCCAACGTGTTAAATACGATGCGTTGAATCTGAAACTCACAGGCAAGAAATGGCCTGAGATCGTCGATATTCTGCAAAAGCGTTATAACAACGCCATCAAGCGTCTGACCCAGACCAATAGCGAAGATGTGTTCCAAGCGGTGATGAATGCGTTTTCTCGCAGCATCGAGCCACATACTAGCTATTTATCGCCCCGTAATGCTGAGCGTTTCCAAATGGAAATGAACTTAAGCCTCGAAGGGATTGGTGCGCAGTTACAGCTCGAAGACGATTACACTGTCATCAAGAGTTTGATTGCAGGTGGTCCTGCGGCCAGCAGTGAAAAACTGTCACCGGAAGATAAGATCGTCGGTGTCGGCCAAGAAGGCGGTGAGATTGTTGATGTGATCGGCTGGCGATTAGACGATGTGGTCGATCTGATCAAAGGGCCTAAAGGCAGTAAAGTCGTATTACAGATTTTACCTAAGAAGGGCGGCTCTAACGCTAAGCCGTTTAATCTGACCTTAGTGCGCGACAAAATTCGTTTAGAAGACCGTGCCGCGACCTCAAAGATCATCGAGCCAAAAGACGGTGAATACGCCAACCGTAAAGTGGGTGTGATTCAAATTCCTGGTTTCTACATGAACTTATCCCAGGACGTCGAAAAGGAATTGGTGAAGTTAAACGAAGCCAAGGTTGAAGGTGTCGTCATCGACTTACGTGGTAATGGCGGCGGTGCGTTGACCGAAGCCGTGTTACTGACGGGACTCTTTATCGATATGGGCCCTGTGGTGCAAGTGCGTGACGCCGATGGTCGAGTGTCTGCCCACCGTGATAACGATGGCAAGACGACCTATGCTGGTCCGTTAACTATTATGGTTGACCGTTACAGTGCATCAGCTTCGGAAATTTTTGCCGCTGCGTTGCAAGATTACGACCGTGCGTTGATTGTCGGTGAGTCAAGCTTTGGTAAAGGCACAGTGCAGCAGCATAAGAGCCTTGGTCGAATCTACGATATGTACGAGAAGCCGATTGGACATGTGCAGTATACGATTCAAAAGTTCTACCGTATCAACGGTGGCAGTACTCAGCTCAAGGGCGTAACCCCTAACATTGCTTACCCAAGTGCGTTAGAGCCGGGTGAATACGGTGAAGCGGAAGAGAAGAATGCTTTACCTTGGGACAAAGTGCCGATGGCGCAATACGGCACCCTAAACGACATCACTCCTGAGTTAGTGGCGAGTTTAGAGAAGAAACACCTTGCCCGTATTCAGAACGATGTTGAGTTTAACTATATCAATCAAGATATTGCCGACTTTAAAAAGCATCATAAAGAGAAAACTGTCTCCTTAGTTGAAAGTGAGCGCATTGCCTCACGTGAAGCCGATGAGAAGAAAGTCCTCGATAGAACCAACGAGCGTCGTGTTGCCCATGGTTTAGCCGCGGTTAAATCGATGGAAGACATTAAAGATAAAGACGATGTTGAAGCACCGGATGCCTTCTTAGACGAAACGGCCTATATCACCTTAGATATGGCGGATGCAAAAAAGCTGGCTAACGCTGGCACTAAATAGGCGGTTATCGCGCCTGTTTACCTTATCTTAAAACGCGCTTATGGCGCGTTTTTCTTATTTAGAACAGTGTTAAAGGGAACGACATGACACAAGCTCAAGCAAAATACCTTAAAGATTATCAAGCTCCCCAGTTCACGATCGAAACCATTGATTTAGATTTTAATCTCGATGGTAAAAACACTCTGGTTAAAGCCGTTAGCAAAGTTAAACGCACTTCTTCCCACACCAATCCCTTAGTGCTGGATGGTGAAAGTTTGACCTTAGTGAGTGTGGCCATTGATGGACAAGCGGTGACGTACCACGCAAGTGAAGGGCAGTTGTCAATCGAGACATCGCTGAATGAATTTGAGTTGACCATCATCACCCAACTGGATCCCGAGGCTAACTCAAGCCTCGAAGGGCTCTATATGTCCGATGGCGCCTACTGTACTCAGTGCGAAGCCGAAGGCTTTAGACGTATCACTTATTTTCTCGACCGCCCCGATGTATTAGCCAAATACACAGTGCGAATCGAAGCCGATAAGCTGGCGTTTCCGTTCCTGCTCAGCAACGGTAACTTGATTGAGAAAGGCGAGCTTGATGGTGGGCGCCATTACGTGCGCTGGCAAGATCCTTTCCCAAAACCCGCTTATCTGTTTGCCTTAGTCGCTGGCGATTTCGATCTGCTACAGGATGAGTTTATCACCCGCAGTCATCGCAAAGTGGTACTGCAGGTGTTTGTCGATAAAGGTAATTTACATAAAGCGCACCATGCGATGGCGTCCCTGAAAAAGTCTATGGCCTGGGATGAATCCCGTTTTGACTTAGAATACGACTTAGATATCTACATGATAGTCGCGGTCGATTTTTTCAATATGGGGGCGATGGAAAACAAAGGCTTAAATATCTTCAACACCAAGTATGTGTTGGCTGATACCTTGACCGCAACCGACGAGGATTACCACGGCATTGAATCTGTGGTCGGCCATGAGTATTTCCACAACTGGACGGGTAACCGTGTGACTTGCCGTGACTGGTTCCAATTAAGCCTCAAGGAAGGCTTAACAGTGTTTCGCGATCAGGAATTTAGTTCGGATCTAGGTTCGCGTGCCGTGAACCGAATTCACGCAATTAAAGTTATCAAAAACCAGCAGTTTGCTGAAGACTCAGGCCCAATGGCGCACCCGATCCGCCCCGAGTCTGTGATTGAGATGAATAACTTTTATACCGTCACTGTGTATAACAAGGGCTCCGAAGTCATTCGCATGATGCACACCCTGTTGGGTGAAGCCCATTTCCAAGCGGGGATGAAGTTATACTTCAAACGTCACGATGGCCAAGCCGTGACTTGCGATGATTTTGTCGCGGCGATGGAAGATGCCAGTGGTATCGATTTGACGCAATTCCGTCTCTGGTATAGCCAAGCTGGCACCCCAATTGTCACCGCAAGTGACAGTTTTGATGCCGAGACAGGGACTTACCAGTTAACCCTCAAGCAAACCTTAGCAGGTTGTGCTTCACCCTTGCATATTCCCTTTAGCTTAGAGTTGTTAGATGAGAAAGGGCAATCACTAGTCAACCAAGTGCTTGATTTTACTCAGTCAGAGCAAGTGTTTAGCTTTGAAGGTATGCAGCATAAACCCGTTGCCTCCTTACTACAGGATTTCTCTGCACCGGTTAAATTGCATTATCCCTTTGAAATTGACCAACTGGTGCATTTGATGCGCTTTGCCTCGAGTGAAGTGGCGCGTTGGGAGGCGTCGGTTGCGCTCGTGAGCCAAGCGATTTGGCAAAATGTGGCGCATTTACAGCAACATCACACCATGACCTTAGATGAGCGTGTGAAGGACAGTTTCAAAGGCGCCTTACTCGATGAGCAGTTAGATCAGGCGCTGATGGCTGAAATGTTAGCCATACCATCGGCCTCTGCCTTGATTGAGCAAACCTACACGGTCGATTTAGATGCCTTAGCCTTAGCCCGTGAATTTGTGCTCACAGAGCTTGCCGCCTATTGTGAAGATGAGTTAACGGCGCTGTATCGCTCATTGGTAAACCGTGATTGCACAAAAGCGCGCGCGTTGAAAAATCAATGCCTTAACTGGTTGAGCCGAGTTAGTAGCGAGGCCGAAAGCTTTGTGGTTGAGCAGTTTGAGAAGGCCGCCAATATGACCGACTCACTCGGTGCATTAAGTGCGGCGAATGTCGGCTCGTTACCTTGCCGCGCACATTTGATGGCAATGTTTGAAGCCCGCTGGCGCGATACGCCGCTGGTGATGGACAAATGGTTTATGTTGCAGGCGACCCATGATGAGGAAGGGGTGATTGATAGCTTGCGTCAATTACAGCAACACGCGAGCTTTAGCATGAGCAATCCTAACCGCGTGCGTTCACTGATTGGCAGTTTCGCAGCAGGGAATATTTATCAATTCCACCGTGCCGATGGCAAAGGTTATGAGTTTTTAACTGAATGCCTTATCAGCTTAAATAAACTCAACCCGCAGGTTGCGGCGCGTATGGTGACGCCACTGATTCAATTCAGTAAGTTTGATGCGGCGCGTCAAGCCAAGATCAAGGCTTGTTTAACACGATTGTTGGCGTTGCCAGAACTGTCGAAAGATTTATTTGAGAAAGTATCTAAGGCATTAGCACAGTAGCTATGAAGAGGGCAGCATTATGCTGCCCTCATTCTTCCAAGCAGTAATTGAGCAGTTAGGGCTAAATTGAAGGCCATGCACCCTAGTTATACTATTTAACGAGTTAAGTTAAATCTAAGGTATGACGCTTTATACTATTGAATATGATGGCCTTTTGACGAGGGTATTAGCGTGTTACGTTGTCCCTGTGGGGCAGGTAATTCAAGGCAATAGCTCTGTTTCTACGACATGCTGTTTGTTGGTCCAACAGCTGTAATTGGCCCTTCGTAAATTCCTACTACCAGCTTATGCAGATTATTTGAGTTTTAATATGGAATTGTATTTTAAGCTAAACCTAAGCTATCGAGAGTTTTTGCCTTACTACCAAGGCCTTGCCGATAAGGTTGAAGTGCGTGAACGTCAGGGGCGGATCCTCTGGATTAATGGCCGACATTTTAGACGTTTTTTAACCGATAATGGTATCCATGGACAGTTCAAACTGGTGCTCGATGATAAAGGGCAATTTGTGTCGTTGGAGCAGTTAGCCTAATAAATTGTTGATTTTAACTTAGAGTAATTACTTTAAACGGTCGACTAATTACAATCACAGAAATATGATATTTTCTTTGTAATTATGTTAATGAAATATAAAGTCTTTTATCTGCTTTTTCCCACGCTTTTTAATCTGCTGCTTTTCTAATTTAAATCCCATTGCCGTAGTAGATGACATAAATGTGTCTACGTGCTTAATTCTTTAGAAAATTTTCTCTAACTGTGCCTTGCTCATGGGGATTAATTGCTGTAACAATGATGTTACCTGTGAGCTAACAAGATGTTGGTTGTAATTCCAAGAACAAAGAATCCAGCAGGGTACGGAGAGCTAAAATGAAAATTGTTAAAAAAAGTTTTAACAAGTCGGCGCTTGCTTTGGGGGTGGCGTCGGCATTGAGTTTATTGATGGTGTCGAATGTTAATGCGGTTGCGTTCGATTGGGGGGAGATACAAGGGACTTTTGACTCGACTTGGACTGCGGGTGCCAGTTGGCGTGTTGGGGAGCGCGATTGGGACGGACAAATTGGTAAGGTAAACCAGCCGCAGTTTGATTGGTCAAATTACTCCGCATTTGGCAATACCAAGTACACTTCTGCTGAGATTTGGGCACAGCCAGGTTCTTACTCTAGCAACAACGATTTGAGTAATTTACTTTATTCTCAAGGTGATACTACATCCGAAATCGTTAAAGGATTGCACGAGTTATCCCTTAAGTACGAGAACTATGGTCTGTTCGTTCGTGGTATGTATTTCTACGATCGTAAGCTAAACGATGGTAACTACGACTACAATGACCCGTTAACCGGGAAAGAATACGATCCTTGCCGCGACAGCAAAGCTTCTGAAGTGCAATGTAAGGACATCCGTCTGCTGGATGCCTTCGTATACGCGAATTTTGATTTAAACGATGGTGCCAACCCGCTTTCTATCCGCGTAGGTAACCAAGTGGTTTCTTGGGGGGAAAGTACGCTGATCGCCCACGGTATTGGTGAAATCAACCCCGTCGATTTGAACATCCTGAACGCGCCTGGCGCGGAACTTAAAGAAGCTTTCCGTCCTCAGGGTATGGTGTGGGCCTCATTGGGGATCACCGAAAATTTATCGGTAGAAGGTTTCTATCAATATGACTGGGAACCTGTATGGATCCCAACCCCTGGCTCGATTTTTGCGACTAACGATTTCGCTGGTTACGGTGGTTACAACCAGAACGCGCAATTAGGCTTTAACGCCAACCCAGATATCAATTTAGACTTCTTGACGCAGGAATATCAGAAACTCGCTGGCATGATCGCCAGTGGTCAAACGATTCCTACACAGCAATTGGTGGCGATGGCACTGGCTTATCCAACGAAAGTGACGTTAGTGCAAGATGAGCAAGCGCCAAGCAACGGTGGCCAATATGGTATCAAGCTAGGTTATTACGCCCCTGAGTTAGGCGATACCGAGTTTGGTTTCTACTTTATGAACTACCATAGCCGTCGTCCACTGATCAGCGGTACCGCCGCCGACTTTAGCACTGGCGCACTGTTGTCAGATCTTGCTGTACTGGGTCAAAACGCGGGTGATATTAACCGCGAATTGCTGCTCAGCTTAAAGAGCTTCTCTAAGGCGCAAATTGTTTATCCTGAAGACATTAAACTCTATGGCTTCAGCTTTAACACCTCACTGGGTGATACCTCTGTCGGCGCTGAAATCGCTCACCGTCAAGACGAACCGCTGCAAATCGATGACGTAGAACTACTGTTCGCGGGTATGCCACAACAGTTAGCCAACGCGGGTATTCGCCCCGATTTTGACGGCATTTCACAGATTGATGGCGTACAGCCTGGTGAAACCGTTGACGGTTTTATCCGCCTAGATACCACTCAAGCGCAAGTTACCTTTACTCACTTGTTCGGTCCTACCTTGGGATTGGATAACCTGACGATGTTGGCGGAAGTCGGTGGGGTATGGATCCATGACATGCCAAGTTTTGATGAATTGCGCCTCAATGGCCCAGGTACCGCACGTTCTGGCGGCAACCCAGATATGCCTGGCATCATTCAAGCGTTGCACAATGGTCCTGAAACCAACCCATTCCCAACGGATTTCGCGTGGGGATACCGTCTGGTGGCTAAAGCGGACTTTAACAACTTGTTTGCGGGCGTGAACATGTCTCCTCGGTTGATTTTCTCACACGATGTCGACGGTATTACGCCTGATCCTATGTTCCTCTTTACCGAAGGACGTAAGTCAGTGGCCTTAGGTGTTAATTTTGAATACCAAAACCGTTGGGGGGCAGACTTATCCTACAACAACTTCTTTGGCGGTGTAGGAACAACCAACGCGATGTCAGATCGTGATTATATTTCTTTCAATATCAAGTATTCGATCTAAAGGACTATAACAATGAAGAAACTGTCGATATTGGCAAGCGCCGTGATGATGGCCCTTGTAGCACCTGTAGCGATGGCAAAGGTTTCTGAAGCCGACGCCGCTAAATTGGGTAACGAATTAACGCCATTAGGCGCAGAAAAAGCCGGCAATGCCGATGGCTCTATTCCCGCTTGGGATGGCGGTATTACTAAGCCAGTTGCTGGATACACTAAGGGTATGCATCACCCCGATCCTTTCCCTGAGGATAAAATTGAATTCACTATTACCAATGCCAACAAAGCCCAATACAAGGATTTTTTGACCCCGGGTCAAATGAAACTGTTTGAGCTTTACCCAGATACATACAAGATGAATGTGTACAAAACGCGCCGCAGCGCGTCAGTACCACAATTTGTCTATGATGCGACCAAAGCCAACGCCACTCGCGCTGAATTAGTTGCACAGGGTAATGGTATTGCGGGGGCATCAATTGGTATTCCATTCCCAATCCCTGCCAATGGCTTAGAAGCGATTTGGAACCATATCCTGCGCTTCCGTGGTGTGGATGTAGAAACGTCACGTAGCCAAGCGGCACCGACGGCCGATGGTAGCTACACCTTAGTGGAAACCGCTGAGGAAATTCGTTTCGAGTATTCTCGCCCTGAAATCACCCTTGACCAGTTAAAGGCCAGCAACACGCTATTCTACTTTAAACAAGTGGTGACTCAGCCAGCTCGCTTAGCAGGTACGGCACTGTTAGTGAAAGAAACCATGGATCAAGAGGCGCTGCCGCGCCAAGCATGGACCTATAACACGGGTCAGCGCCGCGTTCGTAAGGCTCCAAACGTAGCCTTTGATACACCGGGTACCGTATCCGATGGTCTGCGCACCACAGACGATTTCGACATGTTTAACGGCTCACCCGTGCGTTATAACTGGGAGCTTGTGGGCAAGAAGGAAATCTATATTCCTTACAACGATTACAAATTGCACTCAGACAAGCTGAAATATGACCAGATTTTAAAACCCGGTCATATCAATCCTGAGTTTGTTCGTTGGGAAAAACACCGCGTATGGGAAGTGAAGGCAACCTTGAAAGATGGTATGCGCCATATCTACAAAACCCGTGTGATGTATCTTGACGAAGACTCATGGCAAGTCTCGATTGCCGATCTGTATGACAACCGTGATGAACTCTACCGTGTGGCGGTTGCCCACGGCTTGAACTACTACGAAGTCCCAACCCAGTGGGATACCTTAGAAGTGTTCCACGATCTGCAGTCGCGTCGTTATTTGGCCATGGGCTTAGACAACCAGAGTGGAATGTATAACTTCGATGCCAAGTTGAGTGAAGCAAACTTCACCCCCGATGCGCTGCGTCGCGAAGGTATCCGTTAATCAGCCACGGTATAAAGGGGCGCTAAGCGCCCCTCATTAGTTTAAGGAAGTTTGTATGTCGTTTCGCATCCTTCAATGCGCCGCTGCAATCGGTGTTGGTTGTTTATTTTCTTCCCCTTCATTTTCTGCGGTGTCTGAGGCTTTCCCGCAAATTCAGCCCTTAGCGGCGTCTTCTTTAGTGTTAGATATTGCCCATGCGGGACAGCGTTTAGTCGCCGTGGGGGAGCGTGGCCATGTGCTTGTGCTCAATGACACTTGGCAACAAGTGCCGACACCGACCTCGGCGCAGCTGACAAAAGTGTTCTTTTTAAATGAAAAACTCGGCTGGGCTGTCGGGCACGATGCCACTATTTTACATACCCAAGATGGCGGCCAGACATGGTCGTTACAAATGCAGTCGAGCGAAATTGAAAAACCTTTCCTCGATGTGCTGTTTCTCAATGAGCAGGACGGCATGGCGATAGGGGCGTATGGACTGTTTTATCGAACCCACGATGGCGGCAAGACTTGGGCAGAAGAATTCCATGAAGAGTTGCTGGCCGAAGAAGACGTGTCCTATTTGGCTGAGTTAAAAAATAGCGACCAAGCCGCTTATTTGACTGAGCGCGCCTCGTTACTGCCGCATTTTAACCGGATGATCGTGCTTAATGATGGCCGTTTGTTACTGGTCGGAGAGCTTGGGCTTGTGGCGGTATCGGCCGATAAGGGCCAAACCTTTACCCGTACTGGGTTTGATTACGACGGCTCTATGTTCAATGCCATTCAATTGCAGGATGCGGTCTATGTGATGGGACTGAGGGGACACGTATTTAAGGCGGATTTGAGCCTTGGCCAATGGGATGAGATTGAAATGCCCGTGCAGTCATCCATTAATGGCGCTTTGGTGAGCTCAGACACTAGCCTGTACCTAGTGGGGAATGCTGGCGTTGTTATTCAGCTAAATCAGGATGATAGTGCGAGTATTGTCACGCGCCGCCAGGGGGAAAACTTAGTTTCGATTGCCAAAGATAACCAAGGGAATGTGTGGTTATCGGGTAGCCAAGGGCTACTCACTCTAAAGCCATAAATGATAAAACAACAATAACAGGGCCGATAAGATGTTAGAAAAACTGGTCAACGGATTTGAGTCATTTTTATTCCGCAACCGTGCTTGGGTGGTGAGCATTTTTATTTTGCTGACGGTTTTTTTGGGATACCAAGCTAGCCAATTAAAAATGGATGCGGCATTCATTAAAAATATTCCGCTTAATCATAGCTATATGCAAACCTACCTCAAACACCAAAAAGATTTTGGGGGCGCGAATAGCATTATGGTGGCGGTGGAAGACACCAGCGGCAATATTTTTAACCCTAACTTTTTCGACACCCTTAAAAACGTTCACGATCAGCTGTTTTTTATTCCCGGTGTTGACCGCTCGCAGGTGAAATCCTTATTTTCACCTTCGACCCGTTTTACCGAAGTCGTGGAAGATGGTTTCGCGGGTGGCCCTGTGATCCCCGCCGATTTTACGACCACCGAAGCGGGTTTGAATACGGTGCGCGATAACATTGAAAAAGCAGGCATTGTGGGGCGGTTGATCGCCAACGACTATAGTGCCGCCATGGTGTCGGCTCAGTTGATGGACTTTGATCCGCAAACGGGTAAGCCCTTAGATACCATCGCTTTTGCCGCTCAGCTGGAAAAGGAACTTCGCGGCAAGTATGAAACCGATAAGGTGAAAATCCACATTATCGGTTTTGCTAAGATGGCGGGTGATGTGGCCGATGGCGCCAAAGGCGTATTGCTGTTCTTCGTGATTGCCATTTTGATCACGGCGGTAATGGTTTATCTGTTTTCAAAGTCACTTATCCTGACCCTATTGCCATTAGTTTGTAGCTTAACGGCGGTGATCTGGCAGCTGGGTTTACTGACGGTCATCGGTTTTGGCTTAGATCCCATGTCAATTTTGGTGCCATTCCTCGTCTTTGCTATTGGGGTGAGTCACGGGGTGCAGATGATCAACGCGGTCAGACGCCGGGTGATGGACGGACAAACCACTAAGGCGGCTTCGGCTTCTGCGTTTCGTAGCTTATTGGTGCCTGGTGGGGTAGCACTACTTTCTGATACGGTTGGTTTTATCACACTGTTATCCATTGATATCGGTATCATCCGTGAGCTGGCCATTTCGGCATCACTCGGGGTGGGAGTGATTATTTTCACTAACCTTATCCTTCTGCCTTTAGTGATTTCTTTCACTGAACTTAAGGTTGCACCACAGGGCGCGCCGACCTCGGATGAAGTGCGAGCTGAGGCCATTTGGCGCTACCTTGCCAAATTTGCTACGCCGAAATACGCGGTAGTGGTAATTGTGGCAACCATTGCCTTGTATTTTGCGGGTTTGCAACAGGCTAATCAGATGAAAATTGGCGATCTGCAGGGCGGAGCGCCAGCTTTACACCAAGATTCACGCTACAACTTGGATACCTTCTTTATTACAGACCACTTTTCTATCACCACAGATGTGATGACAGTGATTGTAGAAGCGAGTCCAGAGGCCTGTACTTACCACGATATGTTGACGCAAATTGATGAGTTTGAATGGTTAGTGCGTAATACCCCTGGTGTTGAATCGACAGTGAGCTTGGCTTCGGTGGCGAAAAAAGTGAATGCGGGCTTTAACGAAGGCAACCCAAGATGGGAAGTCTTACCGCGCACCACTGCCAGTTTAG
Organism: Shewanella sp. Shew256; assembly: GCF_002196695.1. Taxonomy (NCBI): domain Bacteria; kingdom Pseudomonadati; phylum Pseudomonadota; class Gammaproteobacteria; order Alteromonadales; family Shewanellaceae; genus Shewanella; species Shewanella sp. Shew256. The sequence continues at coordinate 249,468 of NZ_NAJR01000005.1, forward strand.
TGCAAGCAATTGGCCAGATCCCAACGACATCGGGCTTGTTAAATGGTGATTGCTCTGTGATGCCTGTGTATCTATTTATGCAGGATCATAAGGCAGAAACTATTGAAACGGTTGTCGCTAAGGTGAAAGCGGTCGCGGCCAAAATGGACAATGACAAGCTGCAATTTAAGCTGGCGTCTGGTCCTGTTGGGGTGATGGCGGCGACTAACGAAGCGGTGGCGGAAGCCCAATTACCTATGATGATTTATGTGTATGGCGCGGTATTTGTGCTTTGCCTTATCAGCTTTAAGTCATTAAAAGCGACAGTCGCGGTGATTATTCCGCTCTATGTGGTCTCCACACTGGCGCAGGCACTGATGACTCAACTTAATATTGGCTTAGCAGTCAGTACCTTACCCGTAATTGCGCTGGGGGTGGGTATCGGTGTTGACTACGGTATTTATATCCTGTCGACCATGTCATCTAAGTTGTCGAATGGGATGCCAGTACAGCAAGCCTACTATGAAGCGTTAGTCGAGCGGGGCAGTGCGGTGATCTTCACTGGCCTGACATTAGCGATTGGGGTGAGTACTTGGTTTTTCTCGGCGCTTAAGTTCCAAATGGACATGGGGATCCTGCTCACCTTCATGTTTGTGGTAAATATGTTGGGTGCCATAATTATCCTGCCAGCACTGGCAGCGGTATTCTGGCGGCAGGCTAAGTAGATACAAACAATGGGGAGTTTTTGACTCCCCATTGTCTTTGAATATAAACGCTGTTTTTTTGATTTTTTGCTCACCTGTTATCACATCTTTACGCTCTGGCTGGAATTACAGAGGATGTACCACTAAAATTTTCCTCGAAATACAGAGGATTTAGTAATAAACTTCGCGCGACGATCTGGATCACACTAATTTTCTGAGATCGTTAAGCCGAAGCATCCAAATAATGAAAAAAAGCGCTGCCATAGACGCTTAAGGAAACAGCAACATGGCCTTGAAAGATGCAATGCCTTCAGTACTACTTGAAAATGTAGTCAGTTTAATTCACGCTAAAGTCCCTAATTCACAAGCCAAGCAAGTTGAACAGTTCGCGACCTGCCTTTATGCCCACATGTCGAAAGACGACCTCAATGCGCGTAACGACAGCGACCTGTATGGTGCGGTTCTCAGTTTATGGAATGCACTAAACAAAACCCCGAAAGGGGAGACTCACCTCAGAGTATTCAATCCAAGTCAGTCAAAGCACGGCTGGCAATCAACTCATTCGATCATTGAAGTTATCCAACCTGACATGCCATTCCTGGTAGATTCAGTTGGTATGGCATTGAATCGTATGGGTATTACGGCTCATATGATGTTACACACTCCGCTGGCGATTGAGCGTTCAGCCCAGGACGTAACCAAAGTCACTTACCTGAATCAAAGCCCTGACAGCACTGAACACGTTGCCGTTTTCCTGATTGAAATCGACCGTCAAAGCAGCAGTGTGGATATCAAAGCCCTTGAGCGCGAAATCCAATCTGTGCTGGGTGATGTGGCTGCATCAGTCAACGACTGGAGCGCGATGTCAGCTAAGTTGAGTGAGACCATTAAAGAGTTACCTAAGCGTCCATTCCCCGGTGAGAAGCAAGAGTTAGAAGAAGCAATTAACTTCTTAACTTATCTTAATAATCATCACTTTACCTTACTGGGTTACCGTCAATACGATTTAAAACGCGTTGAAGGCGACGTCGAACTAGTGCCAAATATGGCCTCTAGTTTAGGCTTAATGAATAAGCACCATAAGACTCAGCCAGAGCAAGGTTTGTTATTATCAAGCTTCTCTGACAGTGCCCGTAAAGAAGCCTTAGACCACAGTTTACTGATCCTGACCAAGAGCAGCGCCAAGAGCCGCGTGCACCGTCCTGCCTATGTGGACTATATCGGTATCAAACGCTTTGACAAGAAAGGCAATGTGGTCGGTGAAGATAGATTCATCGGTTTGTACGCTTCAAATGTGTATAACCGCAGCCCACGTGAGATCCCTCTGCTGAACGAAAAAGTCCAGCGCGTATTAGACCGTTCAGGTTTAACCCCACGTTCTCACGACTATAAAGCCCTGTTGAACATTCTCGAAAACCTGCCGCGCGATGAGCTAATCCAAGCCAATGTGGATGATTTAGCACACACGGCGCACGGTGTGCTCGAGATGCAAGACAGGGACAAACTGAAACTCTTTGTTCGCAAAGATGGTTTCGGTCGTTTCTTATCCTGTTTAGTGTACGTTTCAAAAGATCGTTACAACACTAAACTTCGCCAAGATACCCAACGTATTCTGGCTCAGCATTTCAACAGCAAAGAAGATGTAGAGTTTACGACGTATTTCTCCGAGTCAACCCTGGCCCGTACTCACTACATAGTCAAAGTTGATAACAATAATATGGATGTAGATGTGGCTGCCATTGAAAACAATTTAATTGAAGCGGCACGCTCGTGGGAAGATAAGTTAAACACCGCGCTAAACACTGCCTTAGGTGAAGAAGCCGGTACTCATCTGATGAAGCGTTACGCTAACGCCTTCGAACAAAGCTATAAAGAAGACGTATTACCAAGCTCTGCCGTTGTGGATATGCAACAACTTGAAGCGCTGGATGACGAACACAAGTTAGGCATGTTGTTCTATCAACCGCAGGAAGCGGCGTTGAACGACAACAAAGTGCGTTTAAAACTGTTCCATAAAGATGAGCCAATCCATCTTTCTGACGTACTGCCGATGCTGGAAAACTTTGGTCTGCGCGTGATCAACGAGCGTCCCTATGAAGTGACGACTTCAGACGGTTCTACCTTCTGGATCTTAGACTTCTTAATGACGGTTAAAGTCACTAATACTGACAATATCGCCGACAGCCAAGACAGATTCCAAACTGCACTCTCTCAAGTGTGGCAAAAGAAATTAGAAGATGACGGTTTTAACCGCATCATTCTGGCGTCAGGTTTAACTGGTCGTGAAGTGTCAGTACTGCGTGCTTACGCTAAGTACATGCGTCAAATCGATGCAACATTCAGCCAAGCTTACATCGAAGAAACCTTCGGCCGTTACCCACAAATCGCTGATTTGTTGGTGAAAATGTTTATCCGTAAGTTCAATCCAAAACTGAAGACCCGTACTCTGGGCAAGTTTATGGAGCAGATCAACCTACGTTTAGACGAAGTATCGAGCCTAGATGATGACCGTATTATCCGTCGTTACCTCGATCTGATTAATGCAACGCTGCGTACTAACTTCTACCAATTGGATGCCAAAGGCGAATCTAAGAGTTATATCTCGTTTAAGTTCATGCCTTCGTTAATTCCAGAAATGCCGCGTCCGCTGCCGAAATTCGAAATTTTCGTTTATTCGCCACGGGTTGAAGGTGTGCATTTACGCTACGGTAAAGTGGCTCGTGGTGGTCTGCGTTGGTCTGACCGTCGTGAAGACTTCCGTACCGAAGTGCTTGGCTTAGTAAAAGCACAACAAGTGAAGAACACTGTAATCGTACCTGTGGGCGCGAAAGGTGGTTTCGTTTGTAAACAACTGCCTACTGAAGGTGGCCGCGAAGCCTTCTTCACCGAAGGTCAAGAATGTTACCGCATCTTTATCCGTGCGCTGCTCGATATCACAGATAACATCGTTAACGGCGAAATCGTTCACCCGGTAGATGTGGTCCGTCACGATGAAGATGACCCATATTTAGTGGTCGCGGCAGACAAAGGTACTGCAACCTTCTCGGATATCGCTAACGCCATTTCGCAGGAATACAACTTCTGGTTAGGCGATGCGTTCGCGTCGGGCGGTAGTAACGGTTACGACCATAAGAAAATGGGTATCACGGCCAGAGGTGGTTGGGAATCGGTTAAGCGTCACTTCCGCGAAGTGGGTATCGATTGTCAAACCACAGACTTTACCTGTTTAGGTATTGGTGACATGGCGGGTGACGTATTCGGTAACGGTATGTTGTTGTCTAAGCACACAAAACTTGTGGCTGCGTTCAACCACATGCATATCTTTGTCGACCCGAATCCAGACACCGCTGCCAGCTATGAAGAACGTGCCCGTTTATTCGCGCTGCCACGTTCAACCTGGGAAGACTACAACAGCAAGCTGATTTCTAAGGGCGGCGGTATCTTCCTGCGTTCATCTAAATCCATTCCATTGTCTGCTGAAATGAAGCAAATGCTGGAAACGGAAAAGACCTCGATGACCCCGACTGAGCTGATGAAAGAACTGCTGAAAATGCCAGTGGATCTGATTTGGAACGGTGGTATTGGTACTTATGTTAAGTCATCACGCGAAACCCATGCAGAAGTGGGCGACCGCGCTAACGATGCACTGCGTGTCAATGGTCGCGAATTGCGCGCCAAGATCGTGGGCGAGGGTGGTAACTTAGGTTGTACTCAGTTAGGTCGTATCGAATACGCGGCTAACGGCGGTCGTATCAACACTGACTTCGTGGATAACGTAGGTGGTGTGGACTGCTCTGACAACGAAGTTAACATCAAAATTCTATTAAACGCGTTAGTGGCTGAGGGTGAACTGACACTCAAGCAACGTAACCGTTTACTGGAAGAGATGACCGAAGAAGTTGGCCAAATCGTACTGCAGGATTGTAAAGATCAAACCCGTACGATTTCGGTCACCCAAGTCCGTGGTGCTGAGCAGTTAAAAGAACAAATTCGCTTTATCCAGTATCTGGAAAAAGAAGGCAAGTTAGACCGCGCCTTAGAATTCTTACCGTCGGAAGAAGAGCTGGCAGAACGTTTAGCCAATGGCCGCGCCTTAACGCGTCCTGAGCTATCGGTACTGGTGGCGTACGCTAAGATGGTACTGAAAGAGCAGTTACTGACTCAAGAAATCACCGAAGACACGCTGCTGAGCCAACTGTTGATTGCTTACTTCCCGAAACAACTTCAGGAACTGTACAGCCACAGAATGGTGACGCATCCACTGCGCGGTGAAATCATCGCCACGTCACTGGCCAACGAATTGGTCAACGACATGGGTCTGAACTTTGTTCAACGTATGCAAGATGAGACTGGTGCCTCAGTTGCCGACGCGGCAATTTGTTACACTATGGCTCGCGAAGTGTTTGGTTTAGCTGAATTAACTAAAGCGATCACTGACTTAAACGGTATTGTTCCTGCTGTGGTTCAGGGCGAAATGCTGCATCAATTACGTCGCAACATGCGCCGTGCATGCCGCTGGTTCCTGCGTCACCGCAACCGTACTTGGAGCATCGAGCAAACTGTAGCCTTCTTCAAACCTGTATTTGAACAAATCAAAGCGAATGTTCATTCTTACTTGGTAGAAGAAGAAGCGGCGGGTATCCAAGCTGAGATCAACGCTCTTATCAAAGAGAATGTGCCTCAGGAAGTGGCAACCGTCGTGGCTAACATGAGCACGCTGTTCTCGGCGCTGGATATTGCGCAAATTGCTCAAGCCGAAGAGAAAACAGTTGAGCTCGTTGCCGAGACATATTTCAAACTCGGTGCCCGCGTTGAGCTGCACTGGTTCCTAGAGCAGATCAGTGCACAGCCTGTGGCAAACCATTGGCAAGCACTGGCTCGTGCAGCCTTTAGGGAAGAGTTGGATTGGCAACAACGTGCGTTGACGTCAGTGGTCTTAAGAACATGCAGTGCAACCTGTGACGCCCAGAGCGTTATTTCTCAGTGGATTGATACCAATCAAGCCCTACTGGAAAGATGGTTCCATATGCTCGCTGACTTCAAAACGTCGCAAAGCCATGAGTTTGCTAAGTTCTCTGTCGCCCTGCGTGAACTGAACCTTCTGATCCTTCATTGCGAAGGCCATAAGTAAACTTTTATAACAATCAGAAGCCCTGGCGATCGCCGGGGCTTTTTTTAGGTCGAGGAAAATACATGTTTTATAAAATCGCACAGAAAGTCATGTTTCAGATGGATCCTGAGCGAGCGCATAATCTAGCCATAGGCAGCCTGAAAATGACAGGCAACAGCCCATTGAATGCGTTTTATGCCCAGAATATTGCGCCAGCGCCCGTCAGCTTTATGGGACTGACTTTTCCAAACCCTGTCGGTCTTGCCGCGGGTATGGATAAAGATGGCGAATCGATCGATGCCTTTCATGCGATGGGATTTGGTCATGTAGAAGTGGGTACAGTGACCCCAAGACCACAACCCGGTAATGATTTACCCCGTTTATTTAGATTAAAACCCGCAAAGGCGATCATCAATCGCATGGGCTTTAATAACAAAGGTGTCGATAATCTGGTCAAAAATTTGATCGCAAAGAAAACCGATATCATGGTTGGGGTCAATATTGGTAAAAATAAAGACACTCCAGTAGAGCAGGGAAAAGACGATTATTTGATCTGCATGGATAAAGTTTATCCCTATGCAGCCTATATTGCGGTGAATATTTCATCACCGAATACCCCCGGATTACGATCGCTGCAATATGGCGATCTATTAGATGAATTATTAAGCGCATTAAAAACCAAGCAACTTGAGTTGGCCGAGAAACATAAAAAATATGTGCCAATTGCCCTTAAAATTGCGCCCGATTTAACCACGGAAGAAATCGAAAATATTGCGCAATCCTTGATTAAAAACAAGTTTGATGGCGCGATTGCGACAAACACAACGTTAACCCGTGACGGTGTAAGCGGCCTTGCGAATGCCAATGAAAGTGGTGGGTTAAGTGGTAAGCCATTGACTGAGCTTTCAACTAAAGTGATCAAACAATTAGCCACTTGTTTAAATGGCCAGATCCCGATCATTGGTGTGGGCGGTATTAACAGTGCCGAAGATGCGTTAGCTAAATTTGATGCCGGCGCGACTATGGTGCAGATTTACTCAGGTTTTATTTACCAGGGTCCAAAGTTAATTAAAGAAATTGTAGAAGCTTATCGCTTAAAATAATGATCTTTAGATCAAGATAGGATCTAAAATAAGATCTTTAATAATAACTGCGATCCAAAACGATCATTAGATCGCAGTTAAGATCTTAAAACAGATCCACTAAGTAATTGTTAACTAATCTGTATTTTATTATTTTTATTTTGATATTGAATAAAATATCTACTATGATGTGCGAGTGTTCAAATAGTAGGTAAACGTTATGTTATTATTGCCACAAAAGGATTGGCACTGGAAATATAACGATTCGTATGGTGTATTAGGCGTTTCGTTAGGTGCCGAGATAGAGTTTCTGACGGCTTATAAAGCAAAATCATTAATTCCTGATGCCTTATCAAGCATGGAATTTAATATTGCGCACGCCAAATTCTATATGAGCTTGCTCGACAAGTTGCCAAAAACCTTATCCCTTACCGATGCTGCGATAGTGCAAATAGCCCTAAATGCGACAGCCGCGCATTTTATGCTGACACCGCAAATGCCAAAATCATGGTTTTTTGATTGCAGTGATGTGTGCGTATTTAGCGATGTAGGCAAAGTCTTTGAGCTTAAATGCCAAAAACAACGGGCATTAGTCTTAGTCATCGAAAATACCCTACAATCCGCGTTAGTGATGTTATTATCGCCAGAATGTGTGTTATCCGGCGCGAAAACTATGACGCAATTTGAAACCATTAAGGTAATGCACAATCGCTTACACCCACTAAGGGTACAGCGCCATGTTATCGCGGCATAAATGACGGTCTAGCCAAGTCTTGGCCGTCATTATTTATTTCGAGCTATTGCCAACATAGCATGGTATTTTTCATTATTTCCGCACGGTTTTCCGCTTATCTGACACTATTCATTTACCCTATAAATAGACATGATTTACTGAAAGGTCAATTTAGAATATCGACAGCGTTATACTTCCTCGTTAATCCAAATCGTAGGCTTTAGTAATACTTGTCGTCCCGACATTTTGAACTCAAGATATGTGGGTAAACATAGATAAGAGCGCTCTCGGATTACTTTCCATTTATCTTAGAAATGTGTTAATAAACTATTGGGTTGAGGATAGACAATAAGTTTAGGAACAGGTGATTCATTCGATTGGTAAACCTTAAGATAAGTCGACCAGTTGAATATATCTTCAAATTTCTTTGTCGATACTTTAGTGAATAATGGGCTTTGTTTGCCTATATCGCTAAGGAAACAAAGCCCTGTCAATTTCAGTTACTATTTAATGCACTATTTTAATGTGCTATTGCTCGGTGAAGGAGCGGCCATAGTAGCTGTCGAGCAGTAGCTGTTTTAGCTCACTGATTAAAGGATAACGAGGGTTCGCGCCCGTACATTGGTCATCGAAGGCATCTTCGGCGAGCTCGTCTAGTTTGGCGAGGAAGTCGGCTTCGTTAACTCCCGCTTCTTGGATAGATGCTGGAATGCCCAGCGTCTTCTTGAGTTGCTCGATTTTTTCCAGCAATTTCTCGACTTTTTCCGCATCTGAACCTCCACCTAAGGCTAAATGATCGGCAATCGCCGCGTAGCGACAGAGGGCTTTGGGTCTATCGTATTGGCTGAATGCGGCTTGCTTAGTGGGTAAGTCGGTCGCATTAAAGCGGATCACGTTACTAATGAGTAGCGCATTGGCGAGTCCATGGGCTAAGTGGAACTCGGCGCCCAGTTTATGGGCCATAGAGTGACAGATCCCAAGGAAGGCGTTGGCAAAGGCGATACCAGCAATCGTGGCGCCATTGTGCACTTTTTCACGTGCAATAGGGGATGCGGCGCCAAGCTGATAAGCATCGGGCAGATATTTGCACAGTAGGTCAAGTGCTTGCAGGGCTTGACCATCGCTGTACTCATTCGCCATTACGCTGACATAGGCTTCGAGTGCGTGGGTGATCGCATCGATTCCGCCGAAAGCGGTTAAGGATTTCGGCATATCCATCACCAGATTTGGGTCAACAATCGCCATGTTTGGGGTGAGTTGATAGTCGGCGATGGGGTATTTTTTACCCGTTTGTTCATCGGTCACCACGGCAAAAGGGGTGACCTCTGAGCCTGTGCCGGAAGTGGTCGGGATCGCCACCATAGTGGCTTTGACACCCATTTTAGGGAATTTATAGATACGTTTACGGATATCCATAAAACGCAGGGCTAAATCGGCAAAGTCGACATCGGGATGCTCGAACATGACCCAAATAATCTTGGCCGCATCCATGGGCGAACCACCGCCTAAGGCAATAATCACATCGGGTTTAAAGCTATTGGCGACTTTGGCACCTTGGCGCACTGTGGCCAGTGTGGGATCGGCTTCTACCTCGTAAAAGACTTCGGTTTCAAGACCTTGGGCTTTTAAAATCTTTAAGGTTTCGTCGCAATAACCTTGGTTAAACAGGAATCTGTCGGTCACCACGAGGGCGCGTTTTTTATCGCTCAATTCTTCAAGGGCGATGGGTAAACTGCCGCGGCGGAAGTAGATAGACGAAGGAAGCTTGTGCCACAGCATGTTTTCAGCCCTCTTAGCGACGGTTTTTTTATTGATTAAATGGCTTGGCCCGACGTTTTCAGAAATCGAGTTTCCGCCCCAAGAGCCGCAACCTAAGGTGAGCGAAGGAGCGAGTTTAAAGTTGTACAGATCGCCAATTCCGCCTTGTGATGCAGGAGTGTTGATTAAAATACGCGCGGTTTTCATTCTAAAACCAAAGGTTTTCACCCGCTCGGTTTGGGTGTCTTGGTCGGTATATAAGCCGGATGTGTGGCCAATGCCGCCTAAGGCAACTAAGGCTTCGGCTTTATCGACGGCGTCATTGAAATCGGCGGCGCGGTACATGCCAAGTAATGGTGAGAGTTTTTCGTGGGCAAAGGCCTCTGCCTCAGTGATATCGGTGATCTCACCAATCAATACCTTGGTGGTGTGGGGGACATCAATACCCGCCATTTGCGCTATGGTCGCGGCGCTTTGGCCGACGATATCGGCATTTAAGCCGCCATTTTTAAGGATGACTTGTTGCATTGCAGCAGTTTGCGCCGCATTTAAGAGATAACCACCGTGGGTGGCAAAGCGCTCTTTAACTTGTTCGTAGATACTATCGACGACAATCACCGCTTGCTCCGAGGCACAGACAACGCCGTTATCGAAGGTTTTAGACATCAGAATCGAGCTGACCGCGCGTTTTATATCGGCGGTTTCATCAATCACAATCGGCGTGTTACCCGCACCGACACCAATGGCGGGTTTGCCGGAGGAGTAGGCGGCTTTCACCATACCAGGGCCACCTGTGGCGAGGATAAGGTTCACTTTAGGGTGGGTCATCAATTGATTGGAAAGTGCCACACTGGGCTCATCAATCCAACCGATAATGTCCTTGGGCGCACCGGCGGCAATGGCGGCATCTAGCACCAGTTTGGCCGCTGTGGTGGTCGAGACTTTTGCCCTTGGGTGAGGGGAGAAAATAATCGCATTGCGGGTTTTAAGGCTGATCAACGCTTTGAAGATGGCGGTGGAGGTGGGATTTGTGGTGGGAACAATCCCACAGATAATGCCCACAGGTTCGGCGATTGTGATAGTGCCGAAGGTGGGGTCCTCAGATAAAATCCCGCAGGTCTTTTCATCTTTGTACTTGTTATAAATGTACTCGGAGGCAAAGTGGTTTTTAATCACTTTGTCTTCAATCACCCCCATTCGGGTTTCGGCGGCGGCCATTTTCGCAAGCGATATACGTGCATCGGCGGCGGCCAGTGCGGCGGCACGGAAAATCGCATCGACCTGGGCTTGGCTAAAACTGGCATATTCGGCTTGCGCTTTGGCGACGCGCTCGACCATGAGATCCAGTTCTTGTGCATTAGTTACTGTCATGATTAAGACTCCTAAAAAGATTTAGGGAATGCGCGATTCGCTAAATCTTCTTTATGGTGAAAAATTACACCTAAAGCCTAAGTGAAAGTGTGATCGTTCAATCAGTTTGGCGCTTTTATGTAATAAAAATACAGTAACAATGATCTGTTTTAGCCTCTTTGACCTAAAATGAGTCGAGTATCTAAAGCAGCTATTACTCAAACTTGTGATTTAACCTCAAAAATCTCATTTTTCAGTCATCTGTGGTTAAGCTACTATACTTGCCCTTACGGTTAGTTTGATGAAATTGGCGTGATACGCTCAATAAGGACTGCAACTTGGAGTTAACACTTTACGTTAAATTTTTTCTTGGCCTCGTTGCCATTATCAACCCCATTGGTTTACTGCCAGTGTTTGTGAGCCTAACCAGCCATCAAACTGAAGCCGAGCGCAACCATACGGGTAAAGTGGCTAACTTTGCGGTGGTGGTGATCCTGCTGGTGACCATAGTGGCGGGGCAACATATTTTGAATATGTTTAGCATTTCACTTTCGGCCTTTAGGATCGCTGGCGGCACCTTGATCGCGATTATTGCGATGTCGATGCTGCAGGGTAAATTGGGCGAGGTGAAACGCAACCAAGAGGAAGATCGCGAATCTTCGGCCATGGAGTCTGTTGCTGTAGTGCCGTTAGCCTTGCCGTTAATGGCAGGCCCTGGTGCGATTAGCTCGGTCATCGTGTTTGCCGCAGAGCATAATTCCTTCTCCAATTTTGTGGCGATGTTTATCACAGTGATCATTTTTGGTTTGGTGAGTTTCGCCTTGTTCAGAATGGCGTCAATCATCTACAAAATTCTTGGTAAAACAGGGATTAACGTTATTACCCGTTTGATGGGGCTATTAATGCTATCGATCGGGATTGAAGTGATTGCCGCAGGGATTAAAGGGCTGTTCCCACAATTATTTAGCTAATTGATCTTATCAGGGGAGGAGCATGTTCCTCCCTTGTTTTAGGTGTGGCATTAGTACAATTATCAACCTAGTTCTTTTGGTTTTCCTCAAGCATTATTCTCCGGCTAGAGCAGGTCTTCTACCACGCTAACGAATGCAAGCATCTGTTTTTTAGGTATTTAGCAGTTGCTAAATTAGTGCAAAATGGTCGTTATCGTGTTAATCCTATGCTATACCTTATTTGTCTTACCTTTAACCCCATCTAATAAGGATATCGCTATGAAATGGCAATGGATTGGCAACCTCAGCTTAAAGCAAAAATTACTTATGGTTGTATTGCCACCGTTATTTGCGTGTTTTCTGTATGGTGCGTTGTTTCTCATTGAAAAATATGAATATCGTCAAGAGCTCAAGCTGATTGTGCAATTGAGTGAACTCGCCGTCACCAACAGTAACTTGGTGCATGAATTACAAAAAGAGCGCGGCATGAGCGCGGGCTTTATTGGTTCTGCGGGTAAAGCCTTTGCAGGCAAAATCCCCGGTCAAAGGCAGTTGACCGACACTCAGTTGAGGCAATTCCAGGATTTCATTTCAAACAATGCGTTACCTGAAGTATTTGCGCCTAAGTTACGGGAGATAAACACCCAACTTGGCCGCCTTTCTAGCATACGTTCTCAGGTCGATAGCCTATCCATTAGTGTGGCCGATGAAGTGGCCTATTACACCGACTTAAACAAACAGCTATTAGCCATCGTCGATGAAACGGCAAAAGCGGGGGCTAACCAAGAAATTGCCATTAAGGCTGCAGCATTCAGTGCCTATCTACAAATGAAGGAGAGGGCGGGGATTGAGCGTGCTGTACTGAGTTCGACCTTCGGCCAAGCGGGGTTTAAGCCTAAGGTTTATGCCAAGTTTATTACCTTAGTCTCTGAGCAAAATACGTATCTTGAGCGCTTCTTGGCGCTGGCCACGCCCAATTTAGTGGATGGTATTCGCCAGCTGCAAAATGGTAATGAAGTTAAAGAGGTTGAGGCATTAAGACAAATAGCAATCGACCAAGATAATCAGAAAATTCAGCAACAAAACCCTGAGGATTGGTTTGCAAAATCCACTGCGCGTATTGACCGTTTGCGGGATTTTGAGCAACAAGTTTCAGCCGATCTGTTAAAAACCACCACAGACCGACTCTTTACAGCCAACGAGCATATGTTCTTCGTGCTGGTGACCTTAACTGTGGTGTTAGTCTTAGTGTTATTGCTGAGTTTGTCGGTGATCCGTTATCTACACGACAGTGTGCATCATGTCTATTCGACGGTGACCAAGGCAAGAAAACATTATGATCTTAGTGTGCGTTTAACCCAAAATAGCTCGGATGAATTTGGGGAATTAGCCATTGCATTCAACGATATGATGAATGATTTCGAGAGTGTGATCCTGCAAGTGCGTGCTAGCGCGAGCAAGTTACAGCAAGCGGTAGAGCAAATGGATGTGTGCACCCACGCAATGGAGCAAGATGTGATGGCAGGGCACTGTGAGGCTGAGCAAGTGGCCTCGGCAATGACAGAGATGAGCGCAACCGTGGCAGAAATCGCCAGTAACGCCGTTAATGCCTCGGAAGCTTCCACCGCGGCGAACCATGAAGCGAAAGCGGGTAATATCGAAGTGGGCCGCACCAGTGCCGCCATTAAGGCTTTAGCCGATGATATTGATGGCGCCTCTAAAGCCATTAATGAACTCGACCGTGAAATTCACGGTATTGTGGTGGTGCTCGATGTGATCAGCGGCATCGCTGAACAAACGAACCTACTGGCACTCAATGCGGCAATTGAAGCAGCAAGGGCTGGTGAGATGGGACGAGGCTTTGCCGTAGTGGCCGATGAGGTGCGAAGCCTCGCGCAGCGCTCACAAACCTCGACCTCGGATATTAAGAACATGACGGATAGACTCAAATCTGGTGCTAGCATCGCCGTTAAAGCGATGGAGCGCGGGCTGATGCAGGCCAATAACAGCGTGCACGAAGCCGAGCAGGCGGGGATTGAGCTTAAACGCATCGTCGAGCAAGTGGATATTATCGACCGCATGAATGAGCAAATTGCCACTGCAACCCATGAGCAGTCCGCCGTGTCTGAGGATGTGAATCGTAATGCATTAAAGATCAGTGAAATTTACCTCAATACCCAGAGGATTTCGGATGAATTACGGGAATTGACCAAAGCACTGACCTACGATGCGGCCTTAATGTCTAAGGAAGTGAACAAGTTCAACGTCAATTAACGGCGAAAGTCGGACATAAATCCCACTTTATCAGGCGGTTTGTTTAGCAATTGCGCAACCGCCTGAAATCAACTCTTTTTTACTTGACCACCCACAGGCTTTTGCGTACAGTACCGCTCCGTTAACGACGAAAGCTTACGAGTTAAGCTTATTAAAGTTGTAACATCGTGGATGATTAACACGTAAAACGAATCACAACAATCTGGTGAGATGTCCGAGTGGCCGAAGGAGCACGCCTGGAAAGTGTGTATACGGAAACGTATCGAGGGTTCGACTCCCTCTCTCTCCGCCAAATTCAAGTTTAAAGACGTCCTAGGACGTCTTTTTTCTTATCTGTATTTTATAAAAATCAATCACTTACCTCCTATATTGTTTGATGGCATCCTACTGCATCCTAAATTTTTAGTAATGCGAGAAGTAATCTGATTCAATACTTTTGGACATCTCGCTAAGTGAGTTAACTCGCTTATTGAGATGAAGTTTGTCACCTAGAAGGATGAAGCGGCCTTAAATCGCTCCTCATCTTGTTAAATCTGCTGTAGACAGTAGTATTTTCCCCAAATTTTATCTTTTGACTGATATTGGCGACGCAATATGACGTTAAAAATTGCATCATATTGTTCAGGATGTTGCTTTAGTTGCAGCATCATTTGGCATATAGGGTAAACGCTATGATGAGTCAGTATTGGGATGAGCTGTTCAATTACGTTTTTAATGATTTTGTTAAGGGGCGGGATGGTTTGGAGTTAATCTCTCAAAATCCGATAATTTTTCTCCAAGAAAGTGATGATTTTTCGGCTATTTATGACTGGAGATCGCAAGAGTTTGAAAACGAGTACTTTGACAGCCTTCTGTTAATGCGGCTGTTTGTAATCTCGTGGTCAAAACCCTTACAGGGCTTAGCGGCATGGTTAAAAAAAGACATAATCTATTCGGCCTCATGCTTCAAATTTTCCCAGCCGTTACTACAGCGACTGTACACTTTATTTTTAGAAGATAATATCTCGCTAAAGCGTCATATACAGAATGGTACCTTTGCTGGAAATGATGCCAACCCTGCAGCATTGATCACTGCCGCTGAAACAGTGTTGGATCAATACCTCCGTCGATGTGAAAGGCTTAACCGCCGTTTTAGAGGTGACAAGCGTCGTTGGCAGGAGGCAGATTGGTTCTCTTCTGCAGCACTAGAAAATGATCTGGCACAAGGCAAAGCTGGGTTCAGAACTAAAAGAGACCGAAAATTTGATTGTTACTTTGCAGAATTATTTATGGCGGCGACAGTGCTAAATGAGTACTACCCCAAAAGTCCTCTTATCCGTGCTTTGGCAATTGTGCCACTATATTTTCCTGCATCATATGACTACTTTGAGCCCTATTTTCAACGTTATGTGCAAGAGTTATACCTGTGTAATGCTGAACCCTGGTTTCTATTCGAACTGATGCGTAATATTGTGCCCGAGGCGTTTTTATTTCTCTGTAGTAGAACTCACTTCAGTGTGTCTGAGGGAGAAGCTTTAGTGCGTTATTTTGAGGAGTTGTATCCGAGCGATGGCTTGATAGGTTGTTCACATACTAAAGCTGAATACTTGCAATGTTTTGGGAAATTGGCTTTGATAACGCCAATATAAGAAAATTTGGACACAGAGAACAATAGATGACGAACAAGGATGTTTTAAAGTGCCCAAGTAAAACGGTGAATACAGTCCATCGTCAATGGATGATCTTGAAATATCTCTCAAGGACTGCTGAGCGTAAGACAACCGAAGAGCTTCGCTATTATTTGACGTCTGAGGGAGTAAACCAGACGCAGCGCACTATTCAACGTGATCTTGCATTTTTGGCAGATATTTTCCCACTGCAATGCGATAGAGATGGTCATCAGGTGCGCTGGTATTGGCAACGTGATAGTCGTACTGAGCTGATGGCTGGGCTCTCATTTTCAGACAGTATTTCACTGCTACTGGTACAAAGCTCGTTGACGTCGTTGCTACCTAAGTTGTTATTTAAGGAACTAGAGTCGCAATTTACGCTAGCTTCAAGTACGCTGTCGAAGTCAAAAACATTGGCTAATTGGTCGCAAAAATTTGCCAGTATTGAGCCAGACCTTTCCTGCTCGCCACCCGCTATTGATGAACAGGTGTTGGAGCGAGTACAAAATGCAGTGTTACGCGAACAACAGCTTGAAGTGAGTTATCAACCCATTCACCAGTCTGAGCCTAAATCTTATCAACTGGCTCCTTTAGCATTAGTGCTGCGAGGCCAAGCGCTGTATCTGCTCGCAACAGTTGGGAAGCATACAGATGTGCGCCGGTTTGCCATGCATCGTATGCTAGCTGCTGAGCTTTATGGCGAAGCGAACCCCAAACGAGATTTTAACCTGCAAGCCTATCTCGATACTGGTGGCATGCAATTCACCAGTGAAGGTTCTGCGGGTTTAATAACCTTTAAAGCCAAAGTGAAGGCGCAGCAAGCCGATCACCTTGAAGAACAACCGTTAAGCGACGATATGCAGCTTAGCAAAATCGATGATGAATGGTGTTTGTTAACCGCCACTGTTATTGATAGCTGGCAACTGCGCTGGTGGATTATGTCGCACGCTGCCAATGTTGAGATGCTTGAGCCTAAGTCATTAAGAGAGGGAATTAAGCGTCAGCTGTCAGAAGCCTTGGCTCACTATTCTAGCTAGTGTGTAATAAAGGAAGTTGTTATGAAACAAATAAGGATACTTGACCGTCTTGAGCTTAGCTTTCAAGGTGTGAAAACAACAGATAATGAGGAAGTCGCACTAAGACAAGGGGATATGGACGGAGCCTGCGGACCATACAGCGTATTGATGGGGTTGATTTATCAAGGTGCTGTAACTCGTGACGAAGTAACTAGTTTAGCTCGATTAGATGGGCGAACTCGAATTGGTAAGTTCATGAATTGTTTATATGAATTTAACGCGATGGTTCGAGATGGTACTGATGAGGATGATTTGGTTCGTTTAGGCAACTATTTCAAGAGCTCTCCCTATTCACAGATTAATATTGAGCCACTTAAAGCAAAAAGTACCAAGGAACTAGCGCATAGAACTGCCGATGCTATTGATGATGATAAACCTGTACTCATTTGGATCGACTGGCAGGGAGGTGGTGCGCATTGGGCTCTTGTCGTTGGTTACGAGTTCGTTGACAGTGATGACTCGGGGTCAATTATCACAAAGCTGTTGTTATTAGACCCAAGCGAGGAAACTCCAAGATTGTCACATTGGAATGGTGTGATCCATGTGACTAACGAATCAGGCAAGGTTATCAATTCCGGGCAATTCCCTAGTGACCATTGGGCTGCAAATGGCGAAGTCACATCCTGCAAAATACGTTTGGGATTAGAAATGACTAAAGAGTTATTTTAGTAAGCAGAAATTTAAGCTCTCCAGTTTATTTCAAGGAAAGGAAATTAAGTTACATGAGTATTAGTAATCAAGAGCGTCAACAATTTTTAGAGCAATTTATTCACGAATGGCCCGTTGAACGTTTAGAGTCATTGAGCCTCGAAGAGTATACCTCCGTAGATGATCAAAACACATTTGCGTATTGGATTGAGTTCGGTGTTGGTCGTTATTTAGGCTCGATCAAAGGTGGTGATGCTTCTAAATTTGGCATTTATAAACGTAAATCTGAGCCGAAAGGGATTCGAGAATTTATTGATTCTGACGATGTATATTCATGGAAGCGAAAGTATGGTTCATCGGCAGAACAGGCATTTTCTAACATTAAATCGAAAATACTGTTGGTTATTCAAGCTGCTAAGCACGCAGAACTCGAAAAAATTGAGTTACTGGATTTTGAGCAAGTTCTAAAATGGAAATTGGCGTTTATTTATCAAGATCATAATGCTCCTTTAGTTCTACCTATTTATAAGCTGAAAAAATTTAATGTGTTACTTGATGAAAGACCGTTAACTCACTCAACTGCTTACACTAAGTTGTTACAGTCACGAGGGAACAAAACACCGTTGGAATACGGTATGGAGCTATGGCGAAAGGCTGATGAACTGGAAGGAAAGATAAGTAGTGAGCAGTTTGATAATGGCGATGATTATCTCGATAGTGCTCCCATCGCTCCGTTAAACCAAATCCTCTTTGGCCCTCCAGGAACAGGCAAAACCTATTCTACCATTGAGTCCGCTGTCGCCATTGCTGAACCTGAATTTAATTGGAGTTCTAGGACAGAGTTGAAGGATAAATACAATCAACTGGTTAAAGAGAAGCGTATTCGTTTTGTCACATTTCACCAGAGCTATGGTTACGAGGATTTTGTTGAAGGGTTAAGTGCGCTGAGTGACGAAGAGAATCCAGATGTCATTCGTTACTTTGTGAAGAAAGGCATCTTTAGAGAAATCTGTGAAGATGCCCAAGCAAGTCGTTATACCATCAATAATGAAATTAATAAATCTGGCCAGGTTTGGAAGCTTTCAATTGAAAGTGCGCAAAAAAATAGTACCAAAGATTACTGCTTAGCCAACGGGATAGGGGCCATTGGCTGGGGAAATACGGGTGATCTTACTGGAGGTGAGGAAAATTCTTACCATCAATCGTTAGGGAAAAATGCGAAAAACTCCCTCTATTATTTCAGCCAACAGATGCAGGTTGGTGACCTAGTACTGTGTATTGATAGCAAGACGTCCGTTGGCGCTGTTGGTGTCGTGACGGGGGACTATCAATATGTTGAATCGGCTGTACCTACTCGTTCAGATTTTAGACATCAGAGAAATATAACTTGGTTAGCAACAGATATATCTGTCGAGTTTAAGGAGCTAAACGGCAATACCAGTTTTAACCTCTCCACTTGTTATCCACTCTCACGGCTCAGTGTTGCTGATGTCTTGGAGCACCTGAATTCATATGGTGTTGCACTAAAACAGACACAATTACAGCAACAAACTCAAAATTACGTGCTGATTATCGACGAAATTAACCGTGGCAACATTTCCAAGATTTTTGGTGAATTGATAACCTTGATAGAACCATCTAAGCGTAGCGGCCACAATCAAACTGAAGCACTACAGGTAACCTTACAATGCTCGCAAATGCCATTTTCAGTTCCTGATAACCTCTACCTTATTGGTACCATGAATACTGCAGATCGCTCGTTAGCATTGATGGATACCGCATTACGTCGCCGCTTTGATTTTAAAGAACTGATGCCACAACCATCTAAAATTGCAGGGCATCCCCTCATTAATGGTATTGATCTATCGCGTCTTCTCACCACGATAAATGAACGTATTAGTGTCCTATACGATCGTGAGCACACGCTGGGTCATGCATTTTTCTTCCCCGCTTTTGAGGCCGCGAAAGATGAAGATCAAGACAGAGCTTTCGAACTACTTATTTCTGCATTCAAAAATAAAATTATTCCGTTACTGCAAGAATACTTTTTTGACGATTGGCAAAAGATTCGTTTAGTTCTTGGTGATAATCAAAAGGTGAATCAAGATTTAGCGTTCGTCATAACTAAGTCAGTTGAACTAGACAAGTTGTTTGGTTATGACACTGATTTTGATTTAGATACGAGTACAAGTTATCTGCTTCAAAGTGAAGGGAATTGTTGGAGACAGCCGGCTGCCTATATTGCTATTTACGAACCACAAAACGCAGGGACTCTTTGATGGTTAGTGATGGCAAACTAATTAGTGTCTTTGAGTTTGATTTTTTGTGTGTTGAGTTACCCAGCAATGGACAGGAACGTTTTCGCCAAATTTCGATACAAGCGTTTGAGTACATAAAACAGTTATGTTTATCAAAAGAGGCTGCGCAAGCAGCCTTTAAGCTGCGAATTCAACATCAGCGAGAAGTACTCCAGGCGCAAAATTTCGCGGGTGTTGTCATTACTCCTGATGGTACTCAAATCGAAATTTTACCCAAAATTGGTAAGCAAACAGAGTGTTATACGTCAGAACAGGGGCGTATGACCTTGCTATGGATGTTAAAACGTCTTAAAGGATTTCGACATCTACAAACCAACCAAGCTAATATCAAAACGCAGAAAATGCCCCTTATGGAGCTTTTTATAAGCCAATTTTTGACCGCCGTTAGTGTTTTGGTAAAACGTGGTTTACGAAGTGATTATCGAGGACGTCAAGACAACTTATTATTTCTAAAAGGAAAATTAAGTGTCACTCGTCAACTTCGCTATAACCTAGTTAACCGCCAACGATTTGCGGTAGATTTTGATGAGTTCTCTGTCGATAGGGCTGAAAACCGATTAATCCACAGTGCGCTAACGATAGTCGCTAAGTATTCTCGGCTAGCCAGTCACCAGCGACTAATTAAGGAGCTTCGTTTTTCTTTTGATGCTGTTCCACCTAGCCGCGACTATGTTAACGATTTTGAAAATGTTCGCTCAGATCGCAGTATGCACACTTATGAAGTGCCATTAGCCTGGGCGAAAATCATTATCGATGGACTATCGCCGCAGTCAATGCTGGGAACACAGCAAGCCTTTTCGTTGCTCTTTCCCATGGAAGCAGTGTTTGAAGCGTATGTCGCAGCTGAGCTTAAACGCCAATTGCTCCCCACCTGCAAAATGACTGCGCAAGCTCGCTCTCACTGGTTAGTTACTCATGATTCAGCAAATTGGTTTCGTTTAAAGCCAGACATCGTCATTGATACTACTGAAGCTTGTTTTGTTCTAGATACTAAGTGGAAGATTCTCGATCAGAAAGAGAATAACGTTTCTGCTAAATATGGTGTTTCGACGGCAGATCTCTATCAAATGTTCGCCTATGGGCATACTTACTTAAATGGCAGTGGAGATATGTATTTGATTTACCCAATGCAATTTGGATTCAGCAAAGCCGTGCAGTTACCACTTCTTTACCATTCATCAAGCTCAAATGGAGAGACTTTAAGATTATGGCTTGTTCCATTCGAAATTAATGAAAAACTGGGCAAGCTGCATCTACCAAGAATACATCAACAGGTGGCAACAGCATTCATAGCAAACAGTAGCTTTGATAATATACGATGAAGCTAATGGCTGCAGGTGTGCATAATCGAACTTCTTGAGATAAAATGGTGAAGGCTTACACTAGCCTTCACCTCATCAAGTTAATTAAGTTTATTTGTCAGATTTTGCTCGATAGCAAAGACGAAAGCCTGTTTTCATGCCTTTAAAGCGCATAGTTGAGGTCGTCAGAGGCTTTGTTTCCTAAATCGACTCAGCAAACAAAGCCCCTCATAATTGTTCAAATATCAAACTACATAGTGAGTTTCTGGCATACCTAGCCCTGTGAGCTTGTTCAACGCCCTTAGCATCGCGTAAGTTTCTCCTACCTGACCGTTATAATTTCGCAAGCTTAATCTGCCACCTAGTAGTTGCTTCACCCTGTACATGGCCGTTTCTGAGATTGACCGACGATGATACCCATAGCGCTTCTTCCACTGTTTATTTGAACCATGAAGTTGTTGCCAACTGACAGCTAAGTTACGTGGATGTCCTGGTTCCCAGAGGGCGGCACCTTCCCTCGGTGGAATGAGTACTAAAGCGCATTTTCTACGGACGGCATCGTGAAAGGCTCTCGTGTCGTAAGCACCATCACCTGAGATATTACGGATTTTTCGATGGGGTTGTTTGAGCAAACTCGGCATGACTTCAGCGTCGGTCACATTTGATAAGCTGAGTTCTGCACCAATGATCTCGTGAGTATGTGTATCAACGGCAATGTGTAGCTTACGCCACACTCGGCGTTTGAATCGCCACTATTTCACTAGACAATTTTGAGCCTCATTAAAATACTGACGTTCATACTCTAACGGTGATAAGCCATGATTGGAACTATGCTGCTGTTTAGGGTTATAAAACATCTCGATATAATTAAAAATATCACTTTTAGTCGCTTCTCTTGTCGAATAGATTTTCCGCTTGAACCGCTCACGCTTTAACAGCTGAAAGAAACTCTCAGCCACTGCATTATTATGGCAATAACCACGTCGACTCATGCAGCCTTCTAATCCATGCGCGGTCAGAAATTCACTCCAGTCATGATTAGATATTGGCTTCCCTAGTCTGAATGGACTAACACTTTACCTGTAGGCTTACGGCGCCACACCGCCATTAAAAGCGCGTCTAATGCCAGTTCTTTGGTTATTCTGCTGCCCATCGACCACCCGATAATCCGACGAGAAAATAAGCCCATCACTGCACCGAGATATAACCAACCTTCATGAGTTTTGATGTAGGTAATATCCGTTACCCAAGCCAAATTGGGAGCCGATGGATTAAATTGTCGCTCTAAACGATTTGGCGTCACTACATGCTGTTCACCGCCCCGAGCACGCGGTTTCCGATATCCATAAACTCCACCAGATTCGAGCCAACTCTGCTTAAGCTGCCCAGTAAGCCGTTCATTATCCTTCTGCCGCTTTGATTTAGGGCTTAGTCTCCATGCGTAATACCCGCTCGGATGAACATCAAACAGCTGACAAAGTTGTCGCACTGAATGGCTGTGGTGATGCTCTTGAATAAAGGTGTATCTTACTCGGGGTGGCTTGCGAAGTACGCCGCGGCTTTTTTTAACAAGTCACGTTCTTCAGTGACACGTTTGAGCTCTTTCTGTAGCCGTCGAATCTCAGCGGACTCTTCAGACTTTTGCAAATGTTCTTCTGAATCGGGGCCGTAGCGTTTAATCCAGGCATAAAGACTGTGGGTGGTTGTTCCTAACCGCTGAGCAACATCAGCAACAGAATGGCCAGCAACGGTAACTTGCTTAACGGCTTCGATTTTAAATTCTTCGGGATAACGTTTATGGTTCATAGACACCTCTTTTGGGTTAGTTTATCTAACTAAAAGGTGTCTAGAAAATCGGCGGCGATTCAGTATCTTACTGGTTCCCATTGTTGCTTCTGGGCAAAATCTGTGTTTTCCTGTCCGCTTATGTCCGCATTAAAGCCCATCATTTCAGATATGCGGCTTGCCATTCTTTGCGAGTCTTTAGGTATCCACTTGCCATAGTGTATCTTGATCATTGTGGTGTGATTGTGACCAAGTTGGCGCGCTACACACTGAAGCTGAACGTAGTTTTAAAGTGGCAGACTAGCGAATGTATCTCAGTATTTCATCTTTCCGATTAAGCAGTTTTATCTCTCACTCGCCAACCTTAACAAGGTAATGACCTAGCTCGTAATACCTCTCTAAAAATCAACGTCACCGTTTAGATTATTAATGCAAGGTAAGATTGTAAAAAGTATTTATCACCAGTAAGTTAGTTGCATAGGAGCTAGATATTTAGATTAAGCTTGGATTGCGAAAGAGCGTCACAGATAAAGGAGTTATGATGAGAAAGTTTAAATTAGCGGCTTTATTGAGTCTACTCTTGCTAGGAGGTTGCGCTTCCTACACTACGCCTGGCGGCAGTGTGGCTATTGGTAGCTTGGCGGAGTCGGATATTAATGCGCTGTTGTCAGTACAAGCGGCGGCAACATTTCCCGCGCATATTGCTGTGGCACGTATTCAAGCGCCGGGATATGCATCCTATCGTTTAAGCAGTTTTGGCACAGGCCGTTACAGTGTGGTCACTACCCGTGAAGCTGAAACCGAAGCCGATTTTGCTCAGCTAGCCAAAATGCCGCAGGTGGCAGGGATTGCACCGTTAAACCGTATTTTATTGCCGGAGCAGTTAGACTCCATCAAATCACTGCGGGAGGCCGCAGCAAGGCTCAAGGCGGATATCTTACTGATTTATACCTTCGATACCTCTTTCCATGCGGGTGAGCAGCAATTTGCGCCACTTAATGTCATTTCCCTTGGGTTGTTAAAAAATAAAGAAGTGAGCGTGACGACAACCGTCTCGGCGGCTCTGTTTGATGTGCGTACAGAATATTTGTATGGATTAGCGGAGTCGACGGCAAAGGAGAGTCGAAATGCGTCGGTATGGAGCACCTCAGATGCAGTCGATGATTTGCGCAGGGTGACTGAAAAACAAGCGTTTTCGCAGCTCATTCCTGAAATTGAAACAACATGGGCGGGAGTGATTGCCCAATATGTGAATTCGCAATGAAGGCGACGAACTAAACTTTGTACTCGTTTACCGATAAAAAAATGCCGCGCTTAATCGTTTTGCTTTAAACGGTTAAGCGCGGCATGACAGTGTTAAATCGTTAAGTCGATTATCAGCTTGAGTGGATTAACACTCTACAATGTTCACTGCTAGGCCGCCTTTAGCGGTTTCTTTATATTTGCTGCGCATATCTTTACCTGTATCCATCATGGTTTTAATCACTTTATCCAGTGATACCTTGTGGTTACCGTCGCCGCGTAGCGCCATGCGTGATGCGTTAATGGCCTTGATTGCGCCCATCGCATTACGTTCAATACAAGGGACTTGTACTAGACCGCCAACCGGGTCACAGGTCAGGCCTAAGTTATGCTCCATACCGATTTCAGCCGCATTTTCAACATGTTCGACTGTGCCGCCCATAATCTCGGTTAATGCGCCGGCCGCCATTGAGCAGGCTACGCCAACTTCGCCCTGACAGCCGACTTCTGCGCCCGAAATCGAGGCATTTTTCTTGTACAAAATACCAATCGCTGCAGCGGTTAGCAGGTAACGGGCGCAGACATCGATATCGACTTCTTGCACGAAGGTATCGTAGTAACACAGCACGGCAGGAATAATGCCCGCAGCGCCGTTTGTTGGCGCGGTGACGACGCGATCGCCGGCTGCGTTTTGCTCGTTGACCGAGAGAGCGAATAAATCGACCCAATCCATTGCGGTTAACGGATCCACATTGTTACGGCCTTCGGCTTTGAGACGACGGTAGAGTGCTGGTGCGCGGCGACGCAGTTTTAAGCCGCCAGGCAGAATACCTTCCTTCTGATAACCACGTTCAATACAGGTTTTCATGGTTTGCCAGATATTCCACAGCTTGGCTTTGACTTCTTCTTCGCTAGCGAGGCTAAGCTCGTTGGCCATCATCAGGGAAGAAATGCTCAGGCCATGCTCGGTACATAAATCCAGTAATTGGGCGCTGCTATTAAAATCGTAAGGCGCTGATTCAATTTGCGATGCCGGTGAGGCATTGC
The DNA here is from genome assembly GCF_002196695.1 of Shewanella sp. Shew256. Classification (NCBI taxonomy): domain Bacteria; kingdom Pseudomonadati; phylum Pseudomonadota; class Gammaproteobacteria; order Alteromonadales; family Shewanellaceae; genus Shewanella; species Shewanella sp. Shew256. The sequence continues at coordinate 274,474 of NZ_NAJR01000005.1, forward strand.
GTTGATGGATTTCATCTTCGTCTAAGATAAATCCACCACCGACGGAGTAATAAGTACGCTCAAAAATACATTCGCCTTTGCTGTAGGCATACAGTGTCATGGCGTTGGCATGGGCGGGGAGCGTTTTACGTCTGTGGTAGGTAATGCCGTCTTCACGGGTAAACTTAACTACTTTGCCGCAGCTCAGGGTGAGGGTCTCGTTTTTAGACACTTGCTCAAGAATGCCATCGATGCTGTCGGTGTCGACGGTTTCTGGATCTTCACCCATTAAGCCTAAAATAACGGCTTTCCCCGTGCCGTGGCCTTTACCGGTTTGGCCGAGTGAGCCAAACAGTTCTGCTCTTAATTCATCCACTTGGGCAATCTGGCCCGAATCAGCAAGGTGCTGCATAAAAATTTTGCCCGCTTTCATTGGGCCAACAGTGTGTGAACTCGAAGGGCCAATGCCGATCTTGAACATATCGAATACGCTAATCATGATTGAAGTCCTGTTGTGTCTCGATTTTTATTTTAGTCTGTGCGTGGAAGATCTTTGCAGTTACCGCGCCAATACGCTGGTTTTTATGTCGTAAACTCTGGCAAACTGCACCCATCAACCATACAAAATGTGCTTGTGTGATACGTTTAAGGTCAGTATCCCACAGTTTAGTATCAAGATTCACATTAGTTTTTTTGATTAGAAAGACTTCGGATAAGCTGAGCTTAATTAGCTTGTGGTGAATGTCGAATTAATCGGCAAGATAATCGCTTTGTGGCAAAGCGTGACGGCGAATGGCTCGCTTTTCGGGGATTTTTGTGAACCCAGTGGCCAGTATCGCTATGGTTATTTTTTGAGTATGAATAAGAATTTTTAGGGAGAAATATGAGTTATCTAATGTTGGATCTGCTGTCTTTAGACGTCAGCGAAGCAGAAGCCGAGATGCTGCGCCATCCGCAAGTGGGTGGTTTGATCCTGTTTTCCCGCAATTTTGCCAGCCGTGAGCAATTAATCACCTTAGTGCAGCAGATCCGCCAAATTCGTCCCGAGATTTTGATTGCCGTCGACCATGAGGGCGGGCGAGTACAGCGTTTCCGTGAAGGATTTACCCTGATCCCGGCCATGGGTGATATTTTGCCCGCGGCTAAGGGCGATATGGTTCTCGCTAAACGTTGGGCCTGTGAATTAGGCTTTTTAATGGCCATCGAATTACTCGCCTGTGACATCGACTTAAGCTTTGCGCCTGTGCTCGATCTTAACGGTATCAGTCAAGTCATTGGCAAACGTAGTTTTAGCGCAAAGCCCGATGAAGTGATTGCCTTAGCGCAGAGTTTTATTGAGGGCATGGCCGAGGCGGGCATGGGCGCTGTGGGTAAACATTTCCCGGGGCATGGCAGTGTTGCAGCGGACTCCCATATCGCGCAACCTATCGATGAACGTGAAGCTGAGGCGATTTTTAATCAAGATATTTTGCCGTTTAAAGAGTTGATTGCTAAAGGTAAATTATCAGGCATTATGCCAGCCCATGTCATTTACCCTAAAGTTGACCCCAATCCTGCGGGCTTTTCAAGTTACTGGTTAAAGCAGATCCTACGCCAAGAGCTGGGCTTTAACGGGGTGATTTTCTCCGACGATCTAGGCATGAAGGGCGCTTCCTTTGCGGGGGATTATTTAGGCCGCGCCCAAGCGGCATTGGATGCGGGCTGCGATATGATTTTGGTTTGTAACGATAATCCGGGTGTGATGTCATTGCTAAATGGCTTTGTGTGGCCTGCCGCTGCGCCACAACATCCGGCGAGTTTACTCAAACCCAATGCGGCGCAAACGGCTATCGCATTAGAAAACTCTAGCCGTTGGGAAAATGCTAAGCAGCTGGCTGAGCAAATCCAGCTCGCACAACAGGCAAAAGTTTGATGTAGCGCAAAGTTCTGCAATGAATATTTGCTAGGGTTAGTGGCATGCGCCGTGTTTGGCAGATTGTTAAAAGGTCTCAATATGATTTTTTATCTTCATGGATTCGATGCAACTAGCCCTGGTAATCACGAAAAAATGCGTCAGTTGCAGTTTATTGACCCAGATGTACGGCTTATCAGCTACAGCACTTTGCATCCCAAGCATGATATGCAGCATTTATTGAAAGAAGTCGCCAAGCAAATGCAGTATAGCGACGATCCCGCGCCATTAATGGTGGGAGTTGGCTTAGGGGCGTATTGGGCTGAACGAATTGGCTTTTTAAACGGGTTAAAGTCAGTGTTAATCAATCCCAATCTTCATCCTGAAGAGACGATGCAAGGGAAAATTGACCGCCCCGAAGAGTATGCCGATATTGCCAATAAGTGTGTCTCTGAATTCAGGTTGAAGAATACCCATAAAGCCATGTGTATTTTGTCGCGTGTGGATGAAGTGCTCGACAGTGAGGCTAGTGCCGCGGCACTCAAGCCTTATTACCCTATCGAATGGGACGAGACGCAGCCCCATAAATTTCCGCAATTAGCAGCACATCTTCCTAAGATAAAAGCCTTTAAACTGGGTTAACGTTTAACATGTTTGTCTTGTGATTGTGTCTTGTGATTAAAAAGGCTTATCGTCGCTCATTTAGGCGATAAGCACTTTCATATCAACTCCGTATTTTCCGCTTTGGATCTGTTACGCATCAATCTATTAGATTTGTCTGCCTTGGGAATACAAGGCGATAATTTATGCCATTATTTGGAGTGTGTGACGGTATATATTATTGGTTTAGCTGGTTATTTCAGCAAAAAGCATTAAATAATCCCTATTTGTGTGGCTTTATCTATCATTTTGTTGAAATTAATAATGAATTGTGTAAAGTAGCCCCTCTTAACAGTTTGTTACAAAATGCTACAAACTTTTATGCCAATTAGTCCATTTATGGACAACCTTTTGCGTATGTCGCCCTACACAGCTAACAGCGGTCTCGTTAGCTGTTTTTTTATGCCTATTTTGTTGTGTTTAACTTAAAAATCCATCATTTACTCATGCTTAAGCCCAACCAAGTTGAAAACTCGGCTATGCTTAATCTCGCATAACAATAACAAACTCACCTTGTTCAGGAGACGAAAATGAAACGGGTGCTGATCCGATTGATGGGAAAAGTGCAGGGCGTAGGTTGCAGACATGCGACCCTTACCAAGGCTCGTACGCTTGGCGTCACAGGCTATGTGACCAACTGCGCCGATGGCAGTGTTGAAGTTCTTGCCCAGGGCAGTAATCCAGCGGTGGATAGTCTTATCGCCTGGTGCGAGGTGAGTGTGCCTTGTACCGACGGGTTAACGGTGACAGTGGAAGAAGACCAAGGTGATGATATTTACTTGGATTTTTCGATAGTGCGCTGATGCTCTTTGCTTTGATGAGCATGAGTACTTATTCACACCATTGAGACAATAAAAAAGCGGTATGCATTGCATAACCGCTTTTTTACTCGCTCTAAGCCTATCGGTTTTAGGCGTTAGGTTGCGCCATCTTACGGATTTGGATCACCATGCCCATTTCGGGATGGTCGAGATAGTGGATCTCATCACTTTTCACTCGGCGATTTTGCTCCAACGGAATAGACATTAAATAAGGTGTCATCACTTTAGCAGGGGCTGCGGCAGTACTGGTTGCGTTCATGCTCGCCTCATCGGTCGCTAAAGGCATTAATTTGCGACCTTCTTTACGCAAATTGAGCGCGGTTTCGATGTACAGATAATGGCTAAGATAAATATTGAGCGTGCCATCGAGCTGCCACACGGGAGAGGGCAGTAATGGCGCTGATGTTTCTGTCATCATGCCTGTTGTGCCGTTAGTGCTTTGCATAGCGCTTGCCATGGCTTGCTGCACAATTTGACGACCATCGAAGTGATAACTGGCGGAATAATCTTTACCCGCAAACAGGCGAATGGGCACTGAGCCACTCTTACCCGTCATAGGTTGTTGCCATGTCATATGCAGTAAGCTGCGGTTACCACGTTCTCTTGATAGGCTGTTGATGATACTCGCAAATTGGCCTTGACTGCTGGCGAGTAATACTGGGCCACTGCCTTGAGACGCGTAGGCTTGGCTACCACTGCCGATTTCCGATGGGATCACACTCGGATAGCGATAACTCGTCACCGCATTCGAAGTACTTGTGTCTGAAACGGCTAAGGCGTCGCCGTTACTCATCTCGGTAGTGGCGTCCGTATTCGTTCCAGTGCTCGTGCTTTCGGCGCAATGGCTATTGGCATCGGCATCATACACTAAGGTGCAGGGCGCGGATTCATTGCTCATGGAGACCACAGCCTGACCCACAACCGGTGAAATCAGATCGATAGCCCGGTTGGTTTTGGTCTCAATTGGGGCCATCGGCCACTGCTCAGTCGATTGGCTTTGGCGTTCAAAAATATAGACTTCAACCTCGAACCAAGCTTCAGCACGGGCAAGTGAACTGTGTGAAAGTGCAATAAGTGTAGCGATAGAGACCGCGAGTTGACGTAACACTATTTATCTCCAAGACGATGTTGCGATAGTTGTTCGAGCAAGAGTTTGACCAAAGCGAGCCTATCTTTTGCCGTTTCGGCATTGAGGATGAACTTTAACTTATTCGGCCCATCCATTCGATAGATTTGTGGCTGACTTTGCAGTAATCCAATGATAAAGCCGGGATCAATCACATGATCATCACTAAATTCGATGCTGCCGCCCTTGGCATGTACCTCAATTTTAGTCGCCCCCAGCCGAGTTGCCTGATGTTTATACAGGGTCATTTCCATCAGGTTTTTGGTGGCGTCGGGCAGTAGACCGAAGCGGTCGATAAGCTCAACTTTGAGTTCATCTAAGGCTTCTTCACTGTCACAACTGGCGATGCGCTTATAGAGTGACAGACGAATATTGACATCGCCGACATAGTCTTCCGGCAATAGCGCAGGGATCCTCAGCTCCATCTCGCATTGCTGATTGAGCATTTGCGCCAGCGATGGCTCTTTACCCTGTTTGAGCGCCTTGACCGCCGACTCCAGCATTTCCATGTAGAGGCTAAAGCCGATTTTAGAAATATGGCCGCTCTGCTCATCGCCCAATAGCTCACCCGCGCCGCGGATCTCTAAGTCTTGGGTAGCGAGCATAAAGCCTGCGCCTAAATCTTCGAGGGCATCGATGGCTTCGAGACGTTTGCGGGCATCGCTGGTCATGCGTTTAGGATGTGGCGTCATCAAATACGCATAGGCTTGATGGTGAGAGCGGCCGACGCGACCACGCAGCTGATGTAACTGGGCTAAGCCGAAGGTGTCGGCGCGTTCGATAATAATAGTATTCGCACTCGGGACGTCGATACCGGTTTCGATAATAGTGGTACAGACTAACACGTTGAATCTTTGGTGATAAAAGTCCGACATCACCCGCTCAAGATCCCGCTCACGCATTTGGCCATGGGCTACAACAACCCGCGCTTCGGGGAGCAGGGTGCTAATGTCTTGGGCGCACTTCTCTATGGTATCGACGTTGTTGTGCAAATAATACACTTGGCCACCACGGAGGATTTCACGCAGTATGGCCTCTCGCACGGTGGCGGGATCGGATTCGCGCACAAAGGTCTTCACCGCCAAACGCTTAGCGGGAGGCGTGGCAATAATCGATAAGTCGCGCATCCCCGACATTGCCATATTTAAAGTACGGGGAATAGGTGTGGCGGTGAGGGTCAAAATATCCACGTTGGCGCGCAGCGCTTTTATTTTCTCTTTTTGTCTTACGCCGAATCTGTGTTCTTCATCGATGATCAGCAAACCTAAGTTTTCAAACTTAGCCTCGGATTGCAGCAGCTTATGGGTGCCAATGACTATATCGACTTTGCCTTCTTCGAGCAGTTTCAGCACTTGAGTTTGCTCTTTGGCGGTTCTAAAGCGTGACATTACCTCAATCACCACCGGCCAGTCGGCAAATCTGTCTTTAAAGTTTTCGTAGTGCTGCTGGGCGAGTAGCGTGGTAGGCACCAGCACAACCACCTGTTTACCCGCATTGACAGCAACAAAGGCGGCGCGCATCGCGACTTCGGTCTTACCAAAGCCCACATCACCGCAGACGAGGCGGTCCATCGCGACGGGGGATTGCATATCGGCAAGCACTGCATGAATGGCGCTTTCCTGATCGACGGTTTCTTCGAAGGGGAAACCCTGGGCGAATTGCGCATACTCTTCGTCGTTGATGTCGCAGCTTTCACCGGGACGTGCTTGGCGACGGGCGTACACATCGAGCAACTCGGCGGCCACATCACGGATTTTTTCAATCGCTTTGTTTTTTGCCTTGGCCCAAGTGTCGTTACCGAGTTTATTAAGGTGAGCCTCGCCATCGGCGCCGACACTGTAGCGGCTGATCATGTGCAGGTTAGACACTGGCACATAGAGTTTATCGCCGCCCGAGTATTCCAGTTGTAGGTATTCGGCCACTAACCCGCCGGTATCTAAGGTGACTAAGCCTTGATACAGCGCTACACCGTGCTCTAAGTGCACAATCGGCTGGCCGACTTTGAGCTCGGCTAAGTTTTTGATCAGGGTATCGTTGCTGATCTGGCGTTGTTTTTCGCGGCGGCGTTGCTGGGATATGCGATGACCAAAGAGTTCGGTTTCGCAGATGATGCTGACGGCGGTTTGCTTTCCTAGCCCGAGTAAACAACCACGGGAGAGGGGAGATACAATTAGGCCCAGTTTGGCATCACTTTGAATAAACTCATCAAAATGGCCGAATAAGGCCGGTTTTAACTGGATTTTACCTAAGAGTTCGAGCAAGGCTTCGCGGCGGCCTTCCGATTCGGCACTAAACAACATGCGCGGCGCACGCTCGGCGTAATCTTGCAGCGCAATCAGTGGCTGCTTTAACTTGTGATTAGCGCTTACCTCGGGCAACACACTGGCATCAATCTGTACTGCGCCAGCGACGACATCGGGTTGCGGTGCAATAAACTGATAGCGAGGCAGCGGCTTAAAGGCGGCGAATAATTCTTCAATCAGTAAATACAGCTCTTTAGGTGCCAACAGCGGCCGCAATGGGTCGACCCGTCTGTCTTCATAGCGGGTTTCCACCTCTTGCAAATGGGCGCGGGCGGACTTTTCGATATCGCCTAAGGTGACTAACTGAGTGTCCTTCGGCAGGTAATCGAACAGTGTCGCGACCTCATCGAAAAACAGGGGCAGGTAGTTCTCAATGCCGGCGGGCATCAAGTTGCGGCTCACCAATTGATAAACCGATTCTGGTTCTTTAACGATCACCTCAAAGCGGCGGCGATAGCGCTGCCTAAAACCTTCGATGGCGCTGCTGTCGGTAGGGAATTCCTTGGCAGGTAATAGGCGCACCGCATCCACTGGAGTGGATGAGCGCTGGGTTTCAGGATCGAAATGGCGAATGGTCTCGACTTCATCATCGAACAGTTCGATACGCAGCGGCATATTCACGCCAGTAGGGAAGATATCGAGAATCGAGCCACGAATAGCAAACTCGCCATGTTCGTAAACCTGTTCGACCAAGTGATAACCCGTGTCAGTTAACTGTTGGCGCACATCATGGAGCTGATAATTATCGCCTTTTTTAAGCACAAATACATTGGAGCTTAAATAGGATTTTGGCGGTAAGCGCATCATCAGAGTTGTCACCGGCACTATCACTACGCTTTGTTCGGCTTGGGTGATTCGCGACAGGGTCTCTAAACGCTGAGAAATCAAATCCTGATGGGGTGAAAAACTGTCGTAGGGCAGGGTTTCACGGTCAGGAAACAGTCGCACCTTAATGGCGCTTTTTGCCAACAAATAGTTGAGCTCTAACTCGATACTCAATGCCGTCGGCGTATCACTGGTGACGATCAGCGTCGTGCCCTTGTGTTGGCGAACTAGGCTGGCGAGGGTAACGGCTTGACCAACCCCGACGAGACACGACAGGGTTTGCATTTGAGTTCCATTTTTGACAACGGGCGGTGTTAGGGCTGAAATTTGTGTCATTGGCGTGGGATAAACTGATTCATTCACAATAAGTTGCGTTCATTGTAGTGACTTGGGCGCTAGGGTGCCAGCAAAAACGCTAGCCTTTATTGACGCTCGTTACGGGCCTGTTTACGCAGTTTAAGTTGTTTTTGTTGCACATTGAGGCTCGCTTTGACCAGTTGCTCGACATCCGCATCCAGTATTTGACTAAACTCGAGGTCAACGAGATAGGGCAATGCGGCGTTGGGGCTCTGTACTTGCAGCCCATCGGATTGGCCTTCCTGCGAAACTAAACAGGCCGTGACCTTGGCAAAACATAAAATGGCGACCAATTCTTCGTGGATAAATAAGGTCACTTTATATTGGCGACCAAGGGGGAGGGCCTCACGGCTATTTAGGCGAATACCACTGCCACCAAACTGACAACCGCTAAACTTCTCGCCTTCTTGCACTTCTTTTTCGAGCACATGCTGCAGGACTAAATCGACCTTGCGGGATTGGAGCTTGAGAAAGTCCACCACCACCTTGGCTTCGTTGTCTAAATGCCGCAGTTGCAGCAGGCAACTGGCCTCAAGGGCTTTGACTTCGCTCAGTAGCTGGATCCCTAGGGATTGCATTGATCTTAAAGCCATTTCACTGGGTAGTGGCTGGTTTTCGTCCCAGAGGCTTAAGTAAGCGGTGAAGGGATGAGGCACACTAAAATACGGATTGGTGTCAGTGAACAAGGCTTGCCTCTTTATTTATAGGACCTAAACCCCTATTATCGTGCCCATCTTTATGATTTAGCAAGTTCAGCACACAGGACGCAGCCCTCTTTCAATGGATCTTCGATTTCCTCTCTACGTTGGTTACCGTTATTGGCGGGCCAGAAAAGCAAACGCCTTTGCTTCTTTTATTACCTTATTTGCCGTTTCGGGCATTTTTTTAGGGGTGGCGGCCTTAATCGTGGTCAGCTCGGTGATGAATGGCCTCGAAGGACAATTAAAGCAGCGCATTTTAGGCGCCGTACCGCAATTGACTGTGGTGACTGAGGCGCCCTTAAGCGATTGGACTATACCTGCGGACAAACTCAAAGCCTTACCGGGCGTGCAGGGCGTGACGCCTAGCGTGTCGACCCAAGCCATGGTGCAGTCGGCGGCGAATATCCGCGCCGTACAAGTATTTGGGGTGTTTCCAGAGCTTGCCGAAAAACTGTCTATGGTGGCGCAGCATACCTATTCGGGCGCATTTAACGAGTTAACTAGCGGCCAATATAAAGTCATTTTAGGCAGCGAGCTTGCCCGCCAATTAAAGGTGAACCCGGGTGATACTGTGCGCCTGTTAAGTGGCGATGGCGTAGTGTATTCCCCGCTCGGTCCAGTCCCTAGCCAACGTAAATTTTTAGTGTCCGCCGTGTTTGAGATGGGCTCACAGGTGGATGCGGGCGTTGCATATATTCATTACCAAGATGCCAAGCGTTTAATGCGTCAACCGAGCGATGAAATCAATCAGTTACGGCTGTATTTGAGAGATCCTTTTATGGCCCCCGCACTGGCTAAGGATGTAAAGCAGGTTCTTACCCAGCAGGGCATAGAGGCGACGACCAGTGACTGGCGCGACACCTATGGTCACCTGTTTAGTGCCGTGAAGATGGAAAAAAACATGATGTCGCTGATGCTGAGCCTGATTGTGGCCGTGGCGGCGTTTAATATAGTGTCAGCGTTGGTGATGATGGTGGTGGATAAAACTACCGATGTAGCAGTACTCAAAACCCAAGGCTTACGTACCTCGGCGGTAATGGGCATTTTCGTGGTGCAAGGTTTATTGAATGCGGTATTAGGTTTAGTACTGGGGCTGGTGGTCGGCATTCTGCTCACCCTTAATTTAAATGGCATTATGGCGACCTTGGGGATTTCCATTTTAGGCACTGGGCAAGTGCTGCCGGTTAAATTAGAACTGGGGCAATTGTCGATGATTATTGTCGGTACCTTAGTCGTGACCTTAGTGGCGACCCTTTACCCCGCATTGCGAGCGGCGCGGGTGCAACCTGCCACGGCGCTGCGTTACGAATAGCTGCGATGTAACAAATTAAAGCGTCGCTCCCATGATGAGAGACGTGTTTGGACATGGGTTTAACCATGTCATTTAGAATCAATAGCGAGAATCTCAATGCAAGACGTGTTACTGCAAGTGCAGGCGGTGAGTAAGAGTTATCACGATGGCGATGTGACCACTCAGGTGTTGTCTGAGGTGGATTTACAGGTATTTAAGGGCGAGCAGCTGGCGATTGTCGGTACCTCTGGCTCGGGCAAGAGTACGCTGCTGCATATTATGGGCACTCTAGATAAACCTTCTGCTGGCAAAGTATTGTTAGCGGGTGAGGATTTATATCAGATGAGCAGTGCCCGTCAGGCGCAGATCCGCAACCAAGATTTAGGTTTTATCTATCAGTTCCATCACCTTTTGCCCGAATTTAGCGCACTGGAAAACGTGGCTATGCCAGCGTTTATTCAAGGCAGAGACCGCGCTCAGGCTCAGGCCGATGCTAAAGTGTTGCTCGAAAGAGTAGGGCTTGGGCACAGAATGAGCCATATTCCCGCCGAGCTTTCGGGTGGTGAGCGTCAACGGGTGGCAATTGCTCGGGCGCTGATCAACAAACCCAAACTCGTGCTGGCCGATGAACCAACGGGAAACCTCGATGCCAAGAGTGGCGAGGCGGTGTATGAGCTGATCCGCGAATTAGCCAATCAACTCGGAACGGCGTTTGTTGTGGTCACCCACGATCCCAAATTGGCGGCGCGGATGGACAGACAACTCACCATGAAGAATGGTTATCTGCAAGCTGTCGCGGAACACGCCCAATGAAAGGACCATTAGCCCTCTCCATTGGTTGGCGTTTTTATCGTGCGCGCCAATCCAATAGTTTTATTAGCTTTATCTCCTTCGCATCGACTGCGGGCATTGCGCTCGGGGTTGCGGTGCTGATTGTGGTGCTCTCTGCCATGAATGGTTTTGAGCGAGAGTTAGAGCAGCGCTTGTTAGGCGTTATCTCCCAAGCCGATGTGGTTGGTGTGAATGAGCCGATTGCCGATTGGCGCGCGGTTGAACAAACCGCTATGCAGATTGAAGGCATTACGGCGGCGGCACCTTTTATTAGGATGCAAGGATTAGTACAAAAGCCTGGTGGTTTTCAGGGGCTTGCCGTTGTGGGTATTGATCCTGAGCAAGAGGCAAAAGTATCGACCCTCTCGCAATTTATGTCGAAAGAGACTTGGCAAGGCTTGAGTGAGGATGACAATCATATCGTCCTCGGTGAGAGCCTACTGAAAAAGTTAGGCCTCGAAGTCGGCGATACCCTCGCTTTGTATGTGCAAGATCTTGATCCTGAACATGCTGGCAGTTTAAGGGCGGCCAAGAGCCATCGCTTTGTGGTATCGGGTGTGTACCGTTTAGGCGGCGAGCTTGAGTTAACCACGGCGTATATTCCGATGCGCTATGCGGCGAATATCTTAAATTTACATCAAGGTGTGACCGGTGTTCGCATCAGTGTGGCGCAGGTGTTTGATGCGCCAGCGAAAATTCGCGAGCTAGGTTATGCCTTAAACCAGTCTGTCTATATCAGTGATTGGACGCGTACCCAAGGGCATTTATATCAAGATATTCAATTGGTTCGCACTATCATGTATCTCGTGTTGGTATTAGTGATAGGTGTGGCCTGTTTCAATATTGTCTCAACGCTAGTGATGGCGGTGCGGGATAAAGCCAGTGAAATCGCTATTCTGATGACCATGGGCTTAAGCCGTCTTTCAGTGATGGGGATTTTTATGGTGCAAGGCGCGTTAAATGGCCTTGTGGGTTGTGCCCTTGGCGGTGTGATAGGAATTGCGACCGCGATTAATCTCAGTGCTATCGCCCGTGGCATTGAGCAGCTGCTCGGAATTCAACTCCTGTCGGCCGATGTGTATTTTGTGGACTTTCTGCCATCAGAGCTACATATGACGGATGCTGGTTTAGTGATTGCCACGGCGTTTGTGATGAGTCTTATCGCAACTCTGTATCCGGCGTGGAAGGCGAGCCAAATTGGCCCTGCACAGGCGTTGGCGGGGAGATAGAAAGTCTTTAAGCCAACAAGTGCGTTCCAAGCAGATTAGCCAAAGAAGAATAACTAAAGCAGAAAAACGAAAGCAGAAAACAAAAAGGCCAGTGAGTTCACTGGCCTTTTTAATATGCGTTACTGCCTAAAGAGTGTGATTAACGCTTTAAACCTTCGTTCAGCAATGGACGCATGGTTTTCACTAACTCTGTGGTCACTTTCGGTGAACCCGCAACGATGTTGCCAGAGATCAGGTAGTTATGACCGCCAGTGAAGTCAGTGACAGTGCCACCCGCTTCGCGGCAGATTAAATCGCCAGCAGCGATATCCCATGGCTTTAAACCGATTTCGAAGAAACCGTCTAAACGGCCTGCAGCCACATAGGCTAAGTCTAATGCGGCAGAACCTGCGCGGCGTAAGTCAGAACATTGGCCGAACACTTCGCCAAAGATTGCCATGTAGCTTTCGGTGTGTTGACGTGCTTTGAACGGGAAACCTGTACCGATAATGGTTGGAGCCAGCTCAGTCACATTGGTTACGCGGATACGAAAATCGTTTAATTTGGCGCCTTTACCACGGATAGCGGTAAATAATTCTTCACGAACAGGATCGTACACAACGGCAACTTCAGTTTTGCCTTTGTGTTGCAGTGCGATAGAAACCGCGAAGTGGGGAATGCCTCTAACGAAGTTGTTAGTGCCATCCAGAGGATCGACTATCCAAACATAGTCTTTGTTTTCGCCGCGGTTTTCGCCTTTCTCCTCACCCACGATAGTGTGATCAGGGTAAGATTTGCGAATTTGATAGGTAATGGCGGCTTCTGCTTCCTTATCTACACTGGTAACAAAATCGTTGACACCTTTTGCACTGACTTCAACTCGGTCAAGTTCAGTGTAGGCGCGCATAATAGTTTGGCCGGCCGCGCGGGCAGCGCGAACAGCAATCGTCAGCATCGGATGCATTGCAATCCCCTGGATGTTAAAGAACGTTAAAAATAGCGGGCGGCATTATACTCGATTTGAATGTTATATCAAATACCGATTTTCATATAAGCATTCACGCACGCCTGTGATAGTATTCGCTCCCTGTGTTTTGTGAATTAAATTAAGTCGTTTCATGCTAAGTAATATTCGTGTGATTTTAGTGGGGACATCGCACCCCGGCAATATTGGTTCGACCGCCAGAGCGATGAAGACCATGGGGTTATCGACCTTGTATCTTGCCGAACCAAGATGTGAAGTAGATGGTCAATCCATCGCCTTGGCCGCCGGTGCATCGGACATTTTAAAGCATTTGGTGAAAGTGGATTCCTTAGAGGAAGCCATCGCCGATTGCAGTTTAGTGATTGCCACCAGTGCCCGCAGTCGTACCTTAGATTGGCCAATGCTTGCCCCCCGAGAAGCGGGGCAAAAGTTGGTCACTGAAGGCTTAACAGGGCCTGTCGCCATTGTCTTTGGCCGTGAAAATCATGGTTTGACCAATGAAGAATTACAGCAATGTACTTATCATGTGGCGATTCCTGCTAACCCTGAATACAGCTCATTGAATTTAGCACAAGCAGTGCAGATCATTTGTTATGAGACGCGTGTGGCACACTTAGCGCAAACAGAGACGCCGCAAGTGGAGGAAGAATATCCGCTTTCTGCCGATCTCGAGCGTTTATTTGTGCACTTAGAAAGCACCTTATCATCGACAGGGTTTATTATTAAAAACCACCCCGGCCAAGTGATGACTAAGCTACGTCGTCTGTTTAGCCGTGCACGTATCGAAAGCCAAGAGATGAATATTCTTCGAGGCATTTTAACCTCGATCGATAAAGTGGTGGGTAACAAACAAAAATAGCCAAAGCACATTTGGCATATAACGCTAATCGCGAAGGATTGAAGCATGGGTGTGATAGCTAGGCTAAAAGAAGACATTGAATCTATATATCACCGTGATCCCGCGGCGCGCAGCGCCTTTGAGATCTTGGTCAACTATCCAGGCATGCACGCCATTTGGCTGCACCGGATAAGCCATAAATTATGGAAGCGTGATTGGCGCTTAATGGCCCGTTGTTTATCGACTTTTTCGCGCTGGCTGACGGGAGTGGAGATCCATCCGGGTGCCACCATTGGCGATCGATTCTTTATCGACCATGGTATGGGCGTAGTGATCGGTGAAACCGCCGAGATTGGCGATGACTGTACTTTGTATCACGGCGTGACACTCGGCGGCACCACCTGGCAAGCGGGTAAACGCCATCCCACACTGGGTAATAACGTGGTCGTGGGCGCAGGGGCTAAAATTTTAGGTCCTATCACTATGCATGATGGGGCCCGTGTCGGCTCTAACTCTGTGGTGGTGAAAGATGTGCCTAAGGATACGACTGTGGTCGGGATCCCTGGGCGCGTGGTGGCCACACCTTCGCCACAATCGAAAGAGAAGTCTGAGCGTCGCAGCGCCATGGCCAAGAAATATGGCTTCGATGCGTATGCAGTGTCTCCCGACAATCCGGATCCCGTCGCGAACGCTATCGGTCAAATGCTGGACCATATGCATTTGATGGATTCAAAAGTGCAGGAATTGTGTCAAGCCATTCAGCGCTTAGGTGGCGATGTCTGCACCGAAAGATTGCCAGAGCTGAATGTGGGTGAGTTTAACGACGCGGAAAAAGCCGCCGCCGATAAGCGCCAGAGTGCGCTCGATGAGTTTGACCCCTGCATCTAATTAAGGTGTTTTGCGCAGTGGCATGTTGATGTTAATCCACATGCTTCTGCCAACGATTATCGTGGTTCAATTCACTCTGTGGTTGCGCGGTTTTTAAACCGAGTGGACCTAGGTGGTTAGCATTCATTCTAAGAGAGTGCGTTAGATCCCGATATGGGGGCGATTAGGACGATTAATTGACCCTTTAGCATTGAATCTTAGGGCAGAAAAAGGTTAAATACCCCACCAAGATGAAAGGGTATTGGTTCACTGCGCTCTTATATACTTGAGTGTTTTACTAGGTTTTATACTTGACTGAAATACTCGGGTATGTTGAAATAACCCCATACCTGTTTGGGAGCTATGGTAGTTATGAAACTTACATCTAAAGGTCGTTATGCAGTAACCGCAATGCTCGATGTGGCCATCCACTCGGCTTCGGGACCGGTTCCCTTAGCGGATATCTCTGAAAGACAAGGGATTTCGCTTTCCTATCTGGAACAACTCTTCGCAAAGTTACGTAAGCATGGCCTAGTGGCCAGTGTCCGTGGTCCAGGTGGTGGTTATCGCTTAGGCCTCGAAGCTAATGATATTTCTGTTGGCATGGTTGTCCATGCCGTGGACGAGTCTGTCGACGCGACTCGTTGTCAAGGATTAGGCAATTGCCAGAGTGGAACTCGCTGCTTAACGCACTCGCTCTGGGGCGATTTAAGCAAACAAATTTCAGATTTTTTAGATGGTATCAGTCTTGCTGGCTTAATGCAGAAACGGGATGTGCAGTTTATCTCGCTTAAGCAAGACACTATGCAAAAGGAGCAAAGAGTCAGCTTATAGGCTTTTTGTTATACGATAAAAATTATTTTTGTACGTTGTATGTAGCCTCGGCAGAGACTGCTAAGTACGGAGTGTGTTATGAAGCTTCCTATCTATTTAGATTATGCCGCCACCACGCCTGTTGATCCGCGAGTCGCGGAAAAAATGTTCCAATACATGACGATGGATGGCATCTTCGGTAACCCAGCATCACGTTCTCACCGTTATGGCTGGCAAGCGGAAGAAGCGGTGGATGTGGCACGCAGCCAAGTGGCTGATCTGATCAATGCCGACCACCGTGAAATCGTGTTTACCTCAGGTGCAACCGAATCAAACAACCTAGCGATCAAAGGCGTAGCGCATTTCTACAATAAGAAAGGCAAGCACATCATCACCAGCAAGACTGAACATAAAGCGGTACTCGATACCTGCCGTCAGCTTGAGCGTGAAGGCTTTGAAGTCACTTACTTAGAGCCAGATGCCAACGGCATTATTCCGATGGAACGTTTAGAAGCGGCGATGCGCGACGACACAATTCTTGTCAGCATCATGCATGTGAATAACGAAATCGGTGTGATCCATGATGTGGATGCCATCGGTGAGTTATGCCGCTCAAAAGGCATTATCTTCCATATGGATGCTGCACAAAGCGCGGGCAAATTACCTATCGATGTACAAACGACTAAGGTCGACCTCATCTCTATCTCTGGCCACAAAATGTATGGTCCAAAAGGGATTGGTGCTCTGTACGTTCGCCGTAAGCCACGCATTCGCTTAGAAGCGCAAATGCACGGCGGTGGTCATGAGCGTGGTATGCGCAGTGGTACACTGGCGACTCACCAAATCGTCGGTTTAGGTGAAGCGGCTGCGATTGCAAAAGCTGAAATGGCAACGGACAACGCCCGTATCGCCAAGCTGCGTGACAAGTTATGGAATGGCATCAAGCACATCGAAGAGACGTATGTAAATGGCGACATGACTCACCGTGTTAGCGGTAGCCTGAACGTCAGCTTCAACTATGTTGAAGGTGAGTCGCTGATGATGGCATTAAAAGATTTAGCGGTTTCATCGGGTTCTGCCTGTACTTCAGCCAGTCTCGAGCCAAGCTACGTGTTACGTGCGCTCGGTTTAAATGATGAAATGGCGCATAGCTCAATTCGTTTCTCAATCGGTCGTTTTACCACCGAAGAAGAAATCGACCACGCTATCGAAACTATTACACAATCTATTGATAAATTAAGAGAAATGTCTCCACTGTGGGAGATGTTCAAAGATGGCATCGACCTGAATCAGGTCCAGTGGGCCCATCATTAATTCGACCGTTTACAATAGATAATTTTGGAGCAGTACCATGGCTTACAGTGAAAAAGTGATAGATCATTATGAGAACCCACGTAACGTTGGTTCTTTCGACAAGAACGATCCTTCGGTCGTGACCGGTATGGTGGGAGCACCTGCCTGTGGTGACGTGATGAAGTTACAGCTGAAAATCGGCGCAGACGGCATCATCGAAGACGCTAAGTTCAAAACCTACGGTTGTGGCAGCGCGATTGCGTCTAGCTCACTGGTAACCGAGTGGGTGAAAGGCAAGACTATCGAGCAAGCGGCGGCCATCAAAAACACCGATATCGCGGAAGAATTAGCCTTGCCACCGGTGAAAATCCACTGTTCCATTTTGGCAGAAGATGCCATTAAAGCGGCGATCGACGAGTACAAATCGAAACAAGCTAAGTAACATCTGGAGTTAAGATGGCGATTACAATGACCCCAGCGGCAACTGAGCGTGTCAGATCTTTCTTAGCGAATCGAGGCAAGGGCATCGGCCTGCGCCTCGGCTTAAAGACCTCTGGCTGTTCGGGTATGGCGTATGTGCTTGAGTTTGTTGATGCGCTGAATGATGACGATGAAGTGTATGATATTGATGGTGTTAAAATCATTATCGATGCGAAAAGCTTCATCTATCTACAGGGCATTGAGTTGGATTTTGTTAAAGAAGGCCTGAACGAAGGTTTCCAATTTAACAATCCTAACGCAAAAGGTGAGTGCGGTTGCGGTGAGAGTTTCACTGTTTAATTGCCGAATTGACGCATGAATTATTTCGAGCTGTTTAAGTTTTCCCCTGCCTTCGATATTGACACCGCAGTGCTTGCAGAACGCTACCGCGAACTGCAACGGGCGGTGCATCCCGATAAGTTTGCCAACGATACCGAGCAACAACGCTTATTGTCGGTGCAACGTACCGCGCAAGTGAATGACGGTTATCAAACCCTAAAAGATCCTATCCGCCGTGCCGAGCATATGCTGTCGCTACGTGGTATCGATTTAAGCCACGAAACCACCACAGTGAAAGACACTGCATTTTTAATGCAGCAGATGGAATGGCGTGAAGCATTAGAAGACATTCGCGATAGCGCCGATCCCCAAGAAAGTATTGATGAGTTATACGACTCTTTCGCGGCCTACCGGACTAAGTTGACGAAATTGCTCACCGCCCAGCTAAGCAGTGGTAGCGAAGAAGATGCCTTGTTAGCGGCAGATCAAGTACGCAAGCTTAAATTTATGGCAAAATTACACGATGAGCTGACGCGTATCGAAGACGCGCTGCTCGATTAATTTTCCCTATTGCAGTTATTTAGCCGATTCAGACGGGTCTGAATCGGCGCTACTAAGTTGGATACATATGGCCCTTTTGCAGATTGCAGAGCCCGGACAAAGCGCCGCGCCGCACCAACATAGACTTGCCGTTGGCATCGATTTAGGTACCACTAATTCCCTCGTGGCCGCCGTCCGCAGCGGCGTAACGGCGACCTTACCCGATGAAAATGGCCAGCATTCTTTACCTTCTATCGTTCGTTATACCCAAGATGGCATTGAAGTGGGTCAAGTCGCGGCGTTAAGTTCTGCGCAGGATCCGAAAAACACTATTGTATCGGTCAAGCGCTTTATGGGTCGCAGCCTCACGGATATTCAATCCGGCGAGCAAGCTTTTCCATACCAGTTTGAAGCCAGTGAAAACGGTTTACCGCTGTTTGTCACGCCTCAAGGGCAAGTGAATCCGGTGCAAGTGTCAGCGGAAATTTTACGTCCGCTGGTTGAACGCGCCGAGAAAACCCTCGGTGGCGAACTGCAGGGTGTTGTGATCACTGTGCCAGCGTATTTCGATGATGCGCAGCGTCAAGGGACTAAAGATGCCGCGTCTTTGCTTGGTGTGAAAGTATTGCGCCTGCTCAACGAGCCTACCGCGGCGGCAATCGCCTACGGGTTAGATTCAAAGCAAGAAGGCGTGATCGCGATTTACGATCTCGGCGGCGGAACCTTTGATATCTCTATTCTGCGTTTAAATCGTGGCGTCTTTGAAGTGCTGGCCACTGGCGGCGATTCGGCGCTGGGCGGCGATGACTTTGATCATCTGTTGCAGGCTCATATGCAGCAAGTGTGGCAATTAGCTAATATCGATTCACAGCTCAGCCGTCAGTTATTGATTGAAGCGCGCCGTGTGAAAGAAGCTTTAACCGATGCGAGTGAAGTCGAAGCGAGCCTGACACTTGCCGACGGCAATGTGCTTAAGCAACTGGTGACCAAAGCTGAATTTGATGGCTTAATCAGTGCATTAGTGAAGAAAACCATCGCCAGCTGTCGTCGCACCCTACGTGATGCGGGCGTAACGGCTGATGAAGTATTAGAAACTGTGATGGTGGGCGGTTCCACCCGCGTACCGTTAGTGCGTGAACAGGTTGAAGCCTTTTTTGGTAAGGCGCCGTTAACCTCAATCGACCCTGACCGTGTCGTTGCCATTGGCGCGGCGATTCAGGCCGATATTCTGGTCGGTAACAAACCTGAGTCTGAATTATTACTGCTCGATGTGATCCCCTTGTCATTAGGGATTGAAACCATGGGTGGTTTAGTGGAGAAAGTGGTTTCTCGTAACACCACGATCCCAGTCGCCCGCGCCCAAGAGTTTACCACCTTTAAGGATGGTCAAACGGCGATGGCCTTCCATGTGGTGCAGGGCGAGCGTGAGTTAGTCGATGACTGTCGCTCACTCGCACGCTTTACCCTAAAAGGTATTCCGCCGTTAGCGGCGGGCGCAGCCCATATTCGTGTGACCTTCCAAGTCGATGCCGATGGTCTGCTCAGCGTCACTGCGATGGAGAAATCCACCGGCGTGCAATCGAGTATTCAAGTGAAGCCTTCGTTTGGTTTATCGGATACCGAAATCGCGACTATGCTCAAGGACTCGATGAAGCATGCGAAGGAAGACATTAGTCGTCGTATGCTGGCCGAGCAGCAAGTGGAGGCGGCGAGGGTACTTGAGTCGTTAAATGCAGCGCTTGCAAAAGATGGCGACCTGCTGACAAGCGATGAGCGTCAGCAGATTGATGCGGTCATGGCGCAACTTGCCGAAATTGCCCGTGGTGATGATGCCGATGCGATTAAGCAAGCGATTGAAGTCCTCGATGAACATACTCAGGATTTCGCCGCGAAGCGTATGGACAATTCTATTCGAGTGGCCTTTAAGGGTCAGTCAATTGACAACATATAGGTGATGTGATGCCCCAGTTAGTCTTTCTTCCCCATGCTGAGTTATGTCCCGATGGCGCAGTGTTGGAAGCCAAAGTAGGTGAAACGATTCTCGATGTGGCGCTGCGTAACGGCATCAATATCGAGCATGCCTGTGAAAAATCCTGTGCCTGCACCACATGCCACTGCATCGTGCGTGAAGGCTTTGATGAACTAGAGCCAAGCGATGAGCTTGAAGATGATATGCTCGATAAGGCTTGGGGACTCGAGCCTGAGAGCCGCTTGTCCTGCCAAGCCAAAGTTGTCGATAGCGATCTGGTGATTGAAATTCCTAAGTACACTGTGAATATGGTGAGCGAAGGTTAATCAACCCGATGCGACAATATCGTCAAAAACCAGTCCATGTGACTGGTTTTTGGCTTCTGGCGCCCAGCATTTGCGCAAGCAATAATTGCCATGATTGATTTATCCTAATCCGAGCGTATGATGCGCTCAAAATGAAATGGTTGTCGGAGACCAAAATGAGAATCGCGATCCTATCGCAAGGGCCTGAGCTATATTCCACAAAGCGACTCGTTGAGGCTGCGACATTACGTGGTCACGAAGTCCAAGTGATCAACCCGCTCGAATGCTATATGAACATCAATATGCGTCAGTCGAGCATTCATATTGGTGGTCAAGAGTTGCCGCCTTTTGACGCGGTTATCCCGCGTATCGGCGCTTCGATTACTTTTTATGGCTCTGCTGTGCTGCGCCAGTTTGAAATGATGGGCGTGTATGCGCTCAATGATTCCGTCGGCATTTCGCGCTCCCGCGATAAGTTACGTTCGATGCAGTTGATGTCACGCCGTGGTATCGGTCTGCCAATTACTGGTTTCGCCAATAAGCCGAGCGATATTCCTGATCTTATCGACATGGTGGGCGGCGCGCCGTTAGTGATCAAGTTGCTCGAGGGCACGCAGGGCATTGGGGTGGTGCTAGCCGAAACCCGCAAGGCGGCCGAGAGCGTGATTGAAGCTTTTATGGGATTAAAAGCCAACATCATGGTGCAGGAATACATTAAAGAAGCCAATGGCGCCGACATTCGCTGCTTTGTGCTGGGCGATAAAGTGATTGCGGCGATGAAACGCCAAGCCATGCCTGGGGAGTTTCGCTCAAACTTACACCGTGGCGGTACTGCAAGTTTAGTTAAATTGACCCCAGAAGAGCGTTCAGTCGCAATTCGTGCGGCCAAAACCATGGGACTCAATGTCGCTGGGGTGGATTTATTGCGCTCAAATCATGGCCCTGTGGTGATGGAAGTGAATTCTTCGCCAGGCCTTGAAGGGATAGAAGGGGCAACCGCAAAAGATGTCGCCGGTGCCATTATTGAGTTTGTTGAAAAGAATGCCCTCAAGGCAAAAAAGCCCACACAAGCGTAGAGTTAAGCCGCGATTAGGCTACACTCAGGAGAGCAACGTTTAGCTGCAGATGGCACAAGGGGGAGAGGATGTCGTTAAAATGGATTGATTCACTAGATATCGCCTTAGAATTGCTAGAAAAGCATTCCGAGGTTGACCCCCACAAGCTGCATTTTACTCAGTTATACGAGTGGGTGTTGGCTCTCGATGATTTTGACGACGATCCTAAGCATTGTAATGAGCGGATATTGGAAGCCATTCAGCAATGCTGGATTGAAGAGAAGTAATCTTGCCTACTTGGGCATCTTGTCCAAGTGAAAAAGATGTCACGTGAGATTGATCACGTTTCATCTCTCCTAAAATGGGATTTTTGTAGGAGTTTGATCAGTATCAAATTCATTTTAAGTGAATGACGTACCTTGTTATGTATCAGTTAAGTGATTAACCGCTTAATGTTATTTCCGCTACGCAAGGATGTTCACATGAAACTTTTGTTTGCTATGTTATTCACACTGTTACCCGCCTTGGCATGGGCTCATCCTGGTCATGGCGGCGTCGGTTTATTCCACCATCTACTCGATTTAGCCCCTGCAATCATTTTAGTTGCCTTGATTGCGTGGGCGGGTATTTGGGCAAAAAATAGAAAATAACCCCTGAGTCTTTGGCAAATATGCCAATTTAGTTGTGTTGTTATCCTTTCGCCAGTCCGGTGGAAAACATGGACTGGCGTTTTTGTGTGAACAATCCGGTTACAAATCCAGCCAATGTGCGCAATATCTCAGACTTATTTGCTTTAAAGATAGGATTTGGTTTTTAAATTTCGTATAATCCGCGCGAATTTTTTCAAACTTGCTGACAAAGGAAGCTTGTTATGGCGATCGAACGCACATTTTCTATCATTAAGCCTGATGCTGTTGCTAAAAACCACATCGGTGCAATCTACAACCGTTTTGAAACTGCTGGTCTGAAGATCGTTGCAGCTAAAATGTTACACCTGACTAAAGAACAAGCTGAAGGTTTCTATGCTGAGCATAGCGAGCGTGGCTTCTTCGGTGCTCTGGTTGCTTTCATGACTTCTGGCCCAATCATGGTTCAAGTTTTAGAAGGCGAAAACGCTGTTTTAGCTCACCGCGAAATTTTAGGTGCAACTAACCCAGCTCAAGCGGCTCCAGGTACTATCCGTGCTGATTTCGCTGAAAGCATCGACGAAAACGCTGCTCACGGTTCTGACGCTTTAGAATCTGCTGCACGTGAAATTGCTTACTTCTTCAGTGCTGAAGAACTGTGTCCACGTACTCGTTAATCTGAGTGTGAGACCGAAGAAGGGAGCCTAAGGGCTCCTTTTTTATTGGCGATATTCGACTAACCACGCCAGATACAAGGTTTTTAATGCTAATAACCTGCTCTTTTTATTTAGCTTTTAAAAAATTTTAAAAAACTGCCTTGAAATACGCTTTCCTATCCTTATATCTATTGCAGGATCGCTCGATGAGGATCCCAATCGATTCTGTGCCGCTAGGACAGAAGTTAATTTAGGCGAGACAAATACGTTTTCAATTGAAAAACGTTCGCCACTTTCCCATATTGCTTAAGACAAGGATATGAATATGCGTACTTATGATTTAACTCCTCTTTACCGTAGTGCTATTGGTTTTGATCGTTTAGCCCAAATGGCAGAACACGCTGCCGCGAATAATGGCAACTCAGGTTATCCTCCATATAACATTGAACTCCTTGGCGAAAATCGTTATCGCATTACAATGGCCGTGGCCGGGTTCTCGATGGAAGAGCTTGAGATCAGTAGCGAAGGTGAGAAATTACTGGTTAAAGGCAATAAGGCCGAGAGCCAAACCGAGCGTAAATACCTATACCAAGGTATTGCCGAGCGCGGGTTTGAGCGTACCTTCCAACTGGCCGATTATGTGACTGTATTGGGTGCCAGTTTAGAGAATGGTTTATTGAACATTGATTTAGTGCGTGAAATCCCTGAAGCGTTAAAACCACGCAAGATTGAAATCACCACCTCGCGCCTATTAGATGGTCAGTCCTAATCCTGAATTGCGCGGATAAAGAAGGGGAGCTTAATGCTCCCCTTATTGTTATCTCACCAATTAAAATCCCATGTTGGCTATTTCAAAGCATTGCGATGGCAAGCTCGCATGCGTTAATGGGCATTTCACTTCTATTAGGCTCTCATCGCTTTCTCGCCGCGGGCCAAGCCCACAACGCCAGAGCGCGACACTTCAACCACTTTGGTTACTTCACCCATGGAGTGAATAAAGGCATCGAGTTTTTCGGTCGTGCCCACCAATTGAATGGTGTAGAGATTGGCAGTGACATCGACAATCTGCCCACGGAAGATATCGGCGGTACGCTTAATTTCTTCCCGTAATTCCCCTTGAGCGCGGACTTTAACCAGTGCCAACTCCCGCTCAATATAAGCCGATTCGGTGACATTCGACACCTTGAGCACATCGACTAACTTGTGCAGTTGTTTCTCGATTTGCTCTAGCACCTTTTCGTCGGCCACTACGGTAATATTGAGGCGCGATAAGGTGTTATCATCGGTTGGTGCCACAGTTAAACTTTCGATGTTGTAACCGCGTTGGGAAAACAGACCGACAACACGAGATAATGCGCCGGATTGGTTTTCGAGTAATACAGATATAATTCGACGCATTAGCATTTCTCCGTTTTGCTTAACCACATTTCATTCATCGCGCCGCCGCGGATAAGCATGGGATACACGTGCTCAGTCTCATCCACCATAATGTCGATAAATACCAGTCTGTCTTTCATGGCGAGGGCTTCGGCCATCTTAGACTCAAGCTCAGCGGGATCGCTAATCGTCATGCCAACATGGCCATAGGCTTCGGCAATTTTGGCAAAGTTGGGTACCGAATCCATATAGGAATGGGAATGGCGACCCGAGTAGATCATATCCTGCCACTGTTTCACCATGCCGAGGAAACGGTTGTTTAAGTTGATAATTTTAACCGGCGTATCGTATTGCAGAGCGGTTGAAAGCTCTTGAATATTCATTTGAATCGAACCATCGCCCGTGACGCACACAACGGTTTCGTCAGGCATTGCCATTTTGACTCCCATGGCAGCGGGTAAACCAAAGCCCATGGTGCCAAGGCCGCCGGAGTTAATCCAATGGCGAGGTTTATCAAAGGGATAATAGAGCGCGGCAAACATTTGATGCTGGCCCACATCCGAGGCAACATAGGCCTCGCCATTAGTGAGTTTATAAAGAGTTTCAATCACTTGCTGTGGTTTGATCCGGTTGCTTTCCTTATCGTATGCCAAGCAATTGCGGTTACGCCATACTGTGATTTCTTGCCACCATTGATTAATTGCCTCGCTATCGTTGCTCTCCTTCGACTCCTCCAGCAGGGCTAACATGCTGTCTAATACGATATCGGCCGAGCCAACGATGGGGATATCCACTCGGACGGTTTTTGAAATCGATGAAGGGTCGATATCGATATGCAAAATAGTGGCATTTGGGCAGTATTTCTCGATGTTGTTGGTGGTTCTGTCATCGAAACGCACGCCAATCCCGAAGATCAGATCGCAGTTATGCATGGTCATGTTGGCTTCATAGCGACCGTGCATCCCCAGCATGCCTAAGCTGTTTTTATGTGTGCCTGGGAAGGCGCCAAGGCCCATTAAGGTGCTGACAACGGGGATATTTAACTTTTCCGCTAGGGCTAAGATCTGTTTTTCACTGCTGGAGATAATGGCGCCGCCACCCACATAAAGCACGGGTTTTTTCGCCGCCAGTAATGCCTGTAATCCACGGCGAATTTGGCCTTTGTGGCCCGATGTCGTTGGATTATAGGAGCGCATTTTAATGCTCTCGGGGTAAATATAATCGTGTAGCAATGCAGGATTGAGACAATCCTTTGGCAAGTCGACAACGACGGGGCCGGGGCGACCCGTGGAAGCAATATAAAAGGCTTTTTTAATGATCTCAGGTATTTGAGTAGGATCTTGTACTAAAAAGCTGTGTTTGACGACTGGGCGTGAAATCCCAATCATGTCACATTCTTGGAACGCATCGTTACCGATAAGATTGCTGGGTACTTGGCCGGATAACACTACTAATGGAATTGAATCCATATAGGCGGTGGCGATGCCAGTAATGGCATTGGTGGCACCTGGACCTGAGGTCACGAGTACCACGCCGACTTTACCCGTGGCGCGGGCATAACCATCGGCCATATGCACGGCGGCTTGTTCGTGGCGAACCAGAATATGTTCAATACCGGGGATAAGGTGCAGGGCGTCGTAGATATCTAACACTGAGCCGCCAGGATAACCAAATATGTGCTTTACACCTTCATCAATAAGGGAGCGCACAATCATGCTGGCGCCGGATAACTTCTCCATGTGAAACTCCTATTGCATAGTACCGTTACGGTAAACAGTATCTTGTTACAGCGACGGTAATCGCTCTAAAAATAAGCCTGAAGGGTAATTCAGACTCCGATTGCTGAGCTTGAAACCATCGATTTCAAGCGCTCATCACTTTGGATGCAGCAGCTGTTGCAATGAACAGAATTTCATCATATTCAAAAAAGAACACATTTCAAGGCTTTTATGTAAAAAATAACCAACTTGAAACAATTTCATGTTTAGACGCGATAAACGCTTATGAAACGGGAGTTTTTATTTATGGTGATTTTATTTAATCTCTTTCATTAGAATGGGTTAGCAGATTTACAATGAAAAACGGCACTCAAGGTTCTATATATAACCTGAGTGCCGTTTACTTAGAAAACACTTAATCTTTTACAAATCAACCACAAAAGCGATGAATACCACAATTGCATTGTTTACGTGGCATAAAGATGCAGATTACTCCTTCGGCTTGGCTTGGTGAGTCGGTCGGTTAAATTGACAGAATCCCACCAACAACACTGCTGTCAGCATTAATGCCGAGAAGGGCACTGCGGTGCCATTGTAAAACAGCGCGAGTAATGGCCCAGCAAGGGCGCCAAAACCGAATCTTAGAGTGCCAATCACTGCCGTTGCAGTGCCCGTTTCCTGCTTGAATTTCATCAGCACAATAGCATCGGCGTTGACCGACATGATGCCAAGGCTCCCCATCAGCGGGATCAACATCAATACGGTGAAATGATAACTGAGTCCCAGTAAGTTCACTCCCAGTAAACCTACCGCCGCCAGCGCGCCGAAGAAGGTCGACACGTGCAGCATCCTCAACGAGCCATAACGGCCCACAATTCGGGTATTGATAATATTTGCCAGCATCAGCGCGCCCACATTGGTACTAAAGAGCAGGGCGAATAAGGATTTATCTAGGGAAAAAACCTCCATATAGACAAAGGGCGACGCGGTTAAATAACAAAAAAACGCAAAAGAGGTAAGCACGCCACTGGCAATGTTCATTTTGACGCCGGGACGTGAAAACACAGTAGCATAAGCCCCTAAAAAGGATTTTTGACTGCGGCTACTCTGATCTTTATCGCTCGGCATTCTGAGCAACGTAATGACCAACAACAGCAACAACATGGCATAGGCCGATTGGATAAAGAAGATCAAATGCCATTCGCCAAGCTCGAGGATAAGGCTACCGATGCTGGGTGCTAATAATGGTGCTAACATCATGATTAAACTGACATAAGACATACCCTTAGCCGTGTTTTCACCATAGACTTCTTTGATATACCCAGGGACGACCACAGTGGCCGCAGCGCCGATAAAGGCTTGTAAAAAGCGCAGTCCTAAAAACACTTCAATCTGCTCGGCTAAGCCCAATAACAGGCTGACTAACATAAAGCCCGAGAGACCCATTATCACCATAGGGCGACGACCAATACGGTCTGCAAGTGGGCCAAAGCACAGCATACCCAGGGCATAGCCGCCCAAGTAAACACTCAAGGATTGCTGCACTAAGGTGATATCGGTATGAAAACTATGGGCGAGGGTTGCCATGGCGGGCAAATACATGTCGATCGCGAGCGGCGTGATCGCAACAATAGCGGCGAGCATAGGGATCAGCAGGGCCAAATGGGGAATATTGCTCGGTTTAGTCGGATAGCTTGACGGTTGTGGGTCCACAGTTACCTCGGGTGGCGAAAGAAGGCGATATTAAGTGTTATGTCACTGGAAAACCGAAATTGTAGGGTAACAATTTTGCCTAATGGCGACTCATTTTGCCTCAATTAACATAGCCTAATTTCGCCATGAGCATTGGAGGTGTATAGGGAAGAAATGAGTGACCAGCGTAGACTCAACCAACAGTTGAACTGAATGAGAGGTCTTGTCATCGAGTATAAGGATATTAAGCCATAACATAGTAAAACGCTCAGGCAAATAAACCAATCTCGATGACGATATCTTTACACTTAAATTGTAACCAAAATCGCTTTACTGTCCTTGTATTACATTGATGTGCTCAGGCATGCCTTAGCGTCATTCATTCGACTGAGATTGTCACTCCAGTGTCATCTGTATGTCATCTAACCGTCTTGAATGCGGATTAGTTTAATGGGCTTTAGCTTAACCCTACGACTAATAACAACACATTCAGGAATGATGCAATGAACACAAAACGACTGCCGCTGGCCGGTGCGATACTGGCAAGTTTACTCCTTGGTGCCTGTAATGGTGATGACGGTACCAATGGTGAGCAGGGGGATAATGGCTTAAATTCATTAGTTAACGTGACCGCACTCGCCATAGGGGATGCGAACTGTCCTGCCGGTGGTCAACGTATCGATACCGGGCTTGATGCGAATCGTAATGGCGAGTTGGAAGAAACTGAAATCGATACGGCGCAAACACAATTTATTTGCCAACCCCAAGCTGCGGGAGTTACAGCAGAGCTGATTGGCCGCCATCAAACGGGCGTTTATGGCCTGAGTGCAGCTGAGATTGTCGAATATCACAGTGCTTCTCAGCGTATTTTTGTGGTTAATGCGAGAAGCGGTAAAGTCGACATTATCGATGCGCACTTACTTGGTAATGTGACCACGGCAACTGCGCCATTAGCCTTGAATAATCTTGATAAGCTCGGCGAGCTGGATGTTGCTAAAGATGTGGGCTTAAGTTTTATGGGCAGCGTTAACAGCGTCAGTATTTCTGGTAACTTGTTAGCGGCGGCTATTGAGCGCGGCGATGCGGCGGGCAATAAGACTCAAGCCAATGGTTATGTGGCTTTCTATCAACTTAATGGCAATGACACGCCGCAGTATCTCAGCGCGGTATAAGTCGGTGCATTACCGGATAACGTGGTCTTTAGCCATGATGGCAAAACGGTACTCGTTGCCAACGAAGGTGAACCAAATCAAGACTATAGTATCAATCCTGAGGGGAGCGTAGCGATTATTGCCATTGCGGATGGCAAACCCGCAGCGACGGCAACGCTCGTGACATTCACCGAGTTTAATCAGGGTAATGCTCGCTATAATGAAATCACCAAGGACATTAAAATCAATGGCCCTATGGCTACTGTCGCGCAGGACTTAGAGCCTGAGTATATCAGTGTCAGCCCCGATAACAGCCGTGCCTTTGTGAGCCTGCAGGAGAACAATGCCATCGCCGTGATTGATATCGCCAATGCCAAAGTGGCGAAGATTTTACCTTTGGGACTGAAGGATTACGGTCTTGATGTGAATAAAATTGATGCAAGTGACAAGGACGATATGATCAACCTTCAGGCCTATACGGGCGTGTATGGCATGTATCAACCCGATACCGTAGCGAGTTACCGTTGGAATAATGCTGATTTTATTGTTACCGCAAACGAAGGAGATTCCCGCGACTATGCGGGGTTTTCGGAGGAAGCCCGTGCCGGTGACTTAACCTTAGATCCTAATCATCCACAATTTGCCGCCGCGAAAGATAAGACCCAATTAGCCCGTTTAAAAGTGACTAAGAGTATGGGGGATGAGGATAACGACGGCGATTATGACAAAATCGTGAGCTTCGGCGCGCGCTCCTTCTCAATCTGGACGGCCGATGGTCAACAGGTGTTTGACAGTGGCAGCGATTTTGAGCGGATCACCGCAGCCTTATTAGGCAATAACTTCAATAATAACAACGAAGAAAACAAAGGCGATAGTCGCAGTGATGATAAAGGACCCGAGCCTGAAGCCTTAGCCCTAGGCAAAATTGGCCAGAAACTCTATGCCTTTATCGGGCTTGAGCGTACCTCTGGTTTTATGATTTACGATGTGACCAATCCCTTTGACGTGCATTTTGTGGATTATGTGGTAAATCGTGATTTTGAGGCGGATTTCAGCATAGATACAGATACAGGCGAAGTGAAAGGCGATGCCAGTTTGGCGGGAGATTTAGGGCCAGAAGGCATGAAGTTTGTGAGTGCCGAGAAGAGTCCAAATGGTCAGCCTCTGCTGATTATCGGCAATGAAGTCAGTGGCACAATCAGCGTGTATCAGATTAAGGTGCAATAGCCACAGCTTGTGTTCAAGGTGCTATAACGTTACATCTCGACACCTAAAATGCTTGTGATTAACCAAGTTTAAAACGCCAGAGCATTACTCTGGCGTTTCTTTTTGCTTCTTTCTCGCGATAAAAATGCAACGTTAAACGACTGAATAGGCGTTTTGCTTGAGGGCGTTAAAGGTGGATTCGATACATTCGAGCGCAAGCTGGAATTGGGTATCGTTTTCGGCACCGCCTAAACTTAAACGGATAAAGTTATCATGGCAGTTAAAGTCATCCCCATTACGGATCAGCACGCCTTTGGCGGCTAAGGCGGTCACTAGATGATGGGCTTTAATGTCTTCGGGCAACTGAACCCAGCCATTTAAACCACGCCAGCGTTGAGTTAACCCCAGCCTGTCGCCCAATGCCATGCACTGCTGCTGACGCTCGCGAATAATGGCATCGCGATTGGCGGTGATTTGCCCGCGCTTGATTAGCTGACAGGCGAGCTCCACATTGAGCGGCGACACCATCCAACATTGGCTGTGGATGGCGAGGCGCAATGGGGCGATGAGCGGGTCGGGCACGAGAATAAAACCTTGCCTTAAGCCCCCTGAAAACAGCTTAGACAGGCTTGAAATGTAAATGACCCTCGGCACATTCAGCGTCTGTGCTAACTGCCACAGCGGAGGGCGCCATTCTTCTGGGAGGCAATAATTCACATCATCTTCAATGATATAAAACTGGTACTGCTCCGCGAGTGATAACAGTTTTTCTCTCTGTTGCTCACTGTATTGAATACAAGTGGGGTTTTGATTGTTAAGGGTTAAATACACCAGCTTAGGTTGGTGGATTTGCACTAAGGCTTCGAATCTAGCGAGGTCGACCCCGTCAGAGGTTAACGGCACGCCAATGCTATTGATACCTAATTGTTTTGCGCAAATTCGCACTCCGGGATAGCTGTACTGCTCGTGCAGTAGTACCTCGCCCTTGGTGAGGAAGGCATTTAGGCAGGCAAAAATGGCCTGTTGGCCACCATGGGTAAAAATCAATTGCTCGGGTTGCTGTTCAATCCCGCGTTGTAAAAGCCAGTGGTGAAATATCTGTTGATGCTGGTCTAAGGGGCTGGCGCGATAGCCAAGGAGTTGACTCAATTTAGCCGGATCCTTAGCCAGTTGGCTTAGGCAATCACTCAGGGTACTAATTTGATCCGTCAGCGGCTGCTGACACGTCGCCATATTGAGCTGCAAGTTACTGAGCTCTGGCACGGGAGAGGCGTTGACATAAGTCCCATCACCGACACGTGCTTCCACATAGCCGCGCTGCTCCGCAAGGGCGTAGGCCCGGGTAACAGTACCTATGGTCACCCCAAGTGCATCGGCTAAACGCCGTTGTGGTGGGAGTTTTGTGCCATGGGGCAGGACTTTACGCAAAATGCCTTGCTCAATGGCACTGACGAGACGTTGATATTTAGGTCCAGTAAATGCCTCTAGATCCGGTGTCCAAATTGTACCCATGACAATAAATCCATTGATCTCCGTTAATCTACCTATATTATTTATTGTATCGTTTATTGTCAAATATTGTATGCGTACAATTTGAGGTGTTTATGGATATTCAACTTGTCAATGACCCACAACTCTGGACTTTAATGGCCTCAGCGGCACTCTTTTGTGCAACCATGACCATGACTCCCGGTCCGAATAATATTTTACTCGCCAGCTCCGGCGCTCATTTCGGGGTGATGCGCACCATTCCACATATCGCGGGGATCCGCTTAGGCTCGACTTCTCTGCATCTGTCGGTATTACTGGGGCTTGGGGCTTTGTTCGAGGCGTTTCCAGTGTTGCACCAAGTGCTAAAGTACGCGGCATTAGTGTATTTACTGCATCTTGCCTATCGATTAGTGACCTCTCCCGTTAAGGCGGCGCATTTGGATGAAGGGCGTAAGCCGATGAGTGTGATGGAGGCGGCGCTGTTTCAGTGGATTAATCCTAAATCTTGGATGTCGACCATTACCCTTTGCAGTGCGTTTACTTTAGGGGGCGATGGTTTTTGGCTCAGTGCGGTATTGGGCGTGCTGGTGTTTAATCTGGTGGGATTTCCCGCGTCCTTCACTTGGGTATTTGTGGGCGCCGCTATCAGTAAAAAGCTGAATACGGATAAACGTCGACGTCATTTTAACTGGTTTATGGGCAGTTTATTGTTGGTGTCCTTATCTATGATCCTGCGTTAAAGAGTGCTAATTGCGCTAAAAGCTTAAATATTCTGGGATACTGACTCGCGTAAGGATTGGCTTTATGCCATAACCAACATACTATTGGTGGCTTTTTTAGGTAACGGCCTTTTGGGATCCCATTGAGGCTTAGTTATACTTAGCCACCGCAAGTTAGTGATTAACTTGGGAGTGAGTATATGGAGGTTACTGCGTGAAGTTTCCCAGTTTAGTATCGTTAATGCCCGGTTTGGCGCAGATGCTGCAGTATGAGAAGCAATGGCTCAGGGATGATGTGAGGGCGGGATTATCCGTTGCGGCGGTTGCTTTACCCGTTGCTATCGCCTACGCCCAATTGACCGGGGTCAATGCCGCCGTGGGTTTATACTCCTGCGTGCTGCCTATGTTGGTATATGCACTGTTTGGCACATCTAGACAATTGATTGTTGGCCCCGATGCCGCCACCTGCGCCGTGATTGCCGCCGTGGTGACGCCGCTTGCTGCTGGCGATAGCATGAAGCACTGGCAACTGGTGATGACCATGACGGCGATGACGGGCTTTTGGTGCTTAATCGCCAGCCGTTTTCGCCTTGGGGTATTAGCAGACTTTCTCTCCAAACCTATTCTGATGGGGCTACTCAATGGTGTGGCGATCACCATTATCGTTGGCCAATTCTCAAAAATTTTTGGTTTTACCTTCGATGAGCGTTATTTAATTGAGCGCTTATCCGGCGCGCCTTCCTATTTAACTCGAACCCACTTGCCTACCTTGCTGATGGGAGTGGTGACCTTAGCAACCTATGCCTTAGTGAAACGATATCGTCCTCAGTGGCCAGCCTCTATGTGTGCGATGGCGATGGCGGCGTTTTTAGTCTGGGCCTTTAATTTAACCAGCTTAGATATCAATGTGGTGGGTGAGGTGAGCGCGGGCTTGCCATCGTTTCAAGCGCCTGTGTTCGATATCGGTATTGCCCGTGAACTGGTGGTGCCCGCACTCAACTTAGCCATGGTGAGCTTTGTGAGCATGATGCTGACGGCGCGCAGTTTTGCGGCGAAAAATGGCTACGATATCGATGCGGATAAAGAGTTTCGTGCCCTTGGGATTGCCAATATCGCCTCCGCGTTATCCCAAGGTTTTGCCGTCAGTGGCGCCGATTCGCGCACTGCGGTTAACGATGCAAACGGCGGTAAGAGTCAGTTGGTGTCCATCATCGCAGCGGTCTTAATTGCATTAGTCGCGCTATTTTTTACCGCGCCACTGAAATATATTCCCAGTTCTGCGCTCGGCGTGGTATTGGTGATTGCTTCGATTTCCTTGATTGATTTAAAGGCGCTGTGGAACCTGCGCGTGCGGGACCGCTCCGCCTTTTTACTCGCCTGTACTACCTTATTCTCGGTGCTGTTTATTGGGGTTATTCCAGGCATTACCTTGGCGGTATTGCTGGGCTTATTCCAATTTTTAGCGACCGTGATGCGCCCAACCGATCAAGTGCTCGGGCTGGACCAAAAAGGGGTGATTCGCAGTGTGGATGATTCTGGCAAAGCCAAATCTGTACCCGGCGTGTTTATCTACCGCTTCAATTCGCCGTTAACCTACTTTAACGCCACTTACTTTAAGCGCCGCTTATTGGAGAAGTTTATCCGAGAGCCAGAGCCAGTGGATTGCATTATCATCGATGCCGTGCCGTGTTTTACTCACTTAGATTTGAGTGTGATGGCCATGCTTGCGGATTTACATCAACTACTGAAGAAGCGCGGCATACGCTTAGTGTTAGCCGGTCGTAAACGGCAGATGCTCGGTTGGTTTGAACAAGCGGGAATGCAGTCCGGTGAAGGTGGTATCTTGATCCGACCCGATTTATATCTGGCGCTGAAAATGAACCAAAGTTACAAACAAGCGTTAGCCGAGGGACAGGCGCCGGTGATCAAAAAAGATCCCGAGGATGATGTGTTATTGCACAGTCATTTATAGAAGTAAACCTAATAAAAAAGCGCGATATTGTTCGCGCTTTTTTATGGCTCATTCAACACCCTTAGAAAACATCGGTGAGCTTAAATTAACTTAGTCATTTGGCAGTTTATCTAAGGGGATTAAACCGTGGTAGGCATAGTAGCCTATGGGTCCTAAAAATAAACTCAGTAGGCACCAGAGGCATTTTTTATTGGTGCTAAGGTTAGCTTGACTCTTAAATACCCTACGCGCAAAGACGCAATGTAGTAGGGTTAGCCCTATGAGCATCGCAATGATGTTAATATCCGTATTTTCCAAGTACCTGATCCCTGTCATTCATCGTGATGATTTAGCATAAAATGTTAAAAACGGTTGAGTTACTTTACCTAAGTGCTACGTACTTTACTCGAACATTTTACCGATTGCTATTATGTATATCAAAAATAAACGTTAATTCTTATTCACTTATAGACGTTCCTAACAAGTAAGTCGGCGGATTGCCAGCTTGCCAGATCACATATTTTTCCATTGCTTGTAGAAATATTTCACTGCTGGTTAGCGCCGTTAACCAGCTCATTAGGCGTGGAAACGCCACTGTCAGATCACGTTTGCTATCCACCGCCGTAAATTGGCGGATAAAAGGCACAATCGCAAAATCAGCTAGGCTTAACGTGGGGCCGATTAGGTAAGGATGTTGCTGAAGCTGTGCTTCGAGTCGTTCAAGAAAAGTGCTGGCCTTGTGGAAATAATCCGCTTGGGTGTATTCAGGATAACGGTCGGCATACTTGTACTTATCCAGCCAAGGTTTAAATTCAACATCATTCTGCGCGATAAGCTCAGCAATCAAATTTTGCGCTGACGCGGTTTCTCCGAGTAACGGCTGTGCGGCTTGTGAATGCGTATTTGTCAGTGCCCAGCGCATAATCTCTAAGCTCTCGGCAATAACCTCACCCGTAGGGAGCTGTAATACCGGCACTGTGCCCTTGGGGGAGATGGCTAACATTTCTGTGGGTTTTGCTTTAAGGGTGATTTCCCGCACTTCTACCTGGCACTGGCCGAGCAATAGACCAAGGCGAGCGCGCATGGCATAAGGACAACGGCGAAAACTGTAGAGTATAGGTAAGGGCATAGTCGTGTTCCTTAAAGCAATCATAAAAGCGATGTCGCCACTGCAGCGGCTTAAAAGTCGGCAATAGTAGTGACTTTAAAACAGAAATACTGCGTTTATTACTGATTTTTCCACCGTTTGGCTTGTAAATAAACAATGACCTTGGTTTTTGTCTGTGTTTATCTGACTGTGACTCAGGTAGAATTTCGGCCGATTTTTGCGACCCAGCCTAGGCTTAGGTTGGTTATTAGTTAGTGCACTGGAAATTAAGTTCCAGCCAGCAGTTGAGGGTGTTATGTCTAACGTTGTTGTTTGTGCTTTATATAAGTTTGTTTCATTACCGCATTTTGAGTCGCTGCGTGAGCCACTCCTGTCCATGATGGAGCAGGCCGAGATTAAAGGCACATTATTGCTGGCAAATGAAGGTATTAATGGCACTGTGGCTGGCTCTCAAGCCGCCATCGATGCACTGCTGGCTTGGCTGAATAACCAAAATGGCCTCGAAAACATCGTTTACAAGTTATCCTTTGACGATGAAATGCCTTTCTACCGCACTAAGGTGAAGCTGAAAAAAGAAATCGTCACCATGGGCGTTGAAGGTATCGATCCGCTTAAAGTGGTGGGCACCTATGTAAAACCACAGGACTGGAACGCACTGATTTCCGATCCAGAAGTCATCCTAGTGGATACCCGTAACGACTATGAAGTGCAAATTGGCACCTTTAAAAATGCCATTAACCCAGTGACCGAAACCTTCAGAGAATTCCCTGAGTATGTGAAGCAGAACCTCGATCCTGCCAAACATAAGAAAGTCGCGATGTTCTGTACTGGTGGTATCCGCTGCGAAAAATCGACCGCTTATTTAAAAGAGCAGGGCTTTGAAGAAGTCTATCACCTCGAAGGTGGCATCCTTAAGTACCTCGAAGAGGTGAAACAGGAGGAAAGCCTGTGGGAAGGCGAATGTTTCGTCTTCGATAACCGCGTCGCCGTTGACCATGATTTAAAGAAAGGCCAATACGATCAATGTAATGCTTGTCGTATGCCGATCACTGAAGCCGAAAAATTAAGCCCTGCCTATGTGCAAGGCGTTAGCTGCCCACATTGTATCGATAAGATTTCAGACGAGCAGCGCAAGCGCTTCGTTGAACGTGAGCGCCAAGTAAACTTAGCGAAATCACGTAACGAAGCACACATTGGTAGCGATGTGAATCAAGTGATTGAAGCTCGCCGTCAAAAGAAAGAAGCACTGCGCCAGCAATCGGCCGAAAAGAACAAAGCTAAGCAATAAGGTAAGTAATAAGGTTTTACCGATCTCTTGAGCGCGAGCGTTCTCGACTATGACCACTATGGCCCGACATGTTCGGGCCATTTTTTTACTAAATGTCTTAGGGCGTGTTGACGTTTCGAGATTAGATTTTGTTCGTTCTGGCAAGCACGTGCTTGCGAAACGAGGAATGAAGTGTAGTTATTCTACTAAAATGACGAGCGGCTCTTATGACAGAAAGTAAGAGCAAGGGCTTGCCAGACGAACCCTTCGGGCAGCATTTGGCTGACGTTTCTGCTGCGTTATCGTCCGTTTATGT
The DNA here is from genome assembly GCF_002196695.1 of Shewanella sp. Shew256. NCBI lineage: Bacteria > Pseudomonadati > Pseudomonadota > Gammaproteobacteria > Alteromonadales > Shewanellaceae > Shewanella > Shewanella sp. Shew256. The sequence continues at coordinate 311,169 of NZ_NAJR01000005.1, forward strand.
AGAATAACTACACTGCACGGACGTTGCCTTGCATAAAAGTCAGTCAAATTGCTGCAAAAATAACCCGGAAACGTCAGCACGCCCTAGTAACAGTGTTAGCATTTTTAACCCTATGATAAATTTGCCTAAATAAAATCGTGTCTTGGCCAAGTCAGCAGCGCCAGACATCTTGCAGCAGGGATAGGGCATGAGTATTTGGAAAGAGTTATACGACATTTTTGATAAAGAGCGCAGCCGCTGGCAACAATCGACGGCGGGTAAGCAGGCCATCAGCTTCGAATTAAAGGCTAATTTAGGCTTTCTCGCCGATGCCTTGAGCAGTGGTTTACCGCAACAGGCGATAATTCAAGGGCTTGAGTGCTCACTCTTTGAGGCAAAAATCAAAGAAGGTTTAGCGCTGACCAGCCTGAATCGTCGTAAAGTGACACTGAAATTTATCGGTGAATTTGCCGAGTTTGCTAAGTATGTGGGCAAAGAGAATGCCGAGCTGGTGGAGAATGCCTACTCAAAAATCAAATCCTTACAAAAGCTCGCATCGGCAAAACCCGATAACAATTACGATCTTAGAATTAAATCACTGTTTCGGTTTTTGGTGTTTATTGTGGCACATCTTGAGGAGCGGCCGCTCACTCGTCAATCTGCCAAAGACTAATACGTTTCACGCAGGATTCAGCAGAGTGTTGAGCACAAAAAAAGATTACCAATCCAAAGTGCTGCAAGCAGGAGGGTGTTTCAAGGATGAAGATGAATAATACTAAGTGGCGAGAATGTTTGAGTATATTGGCCGCGCATCGGGTTTATCTGCAACTGCGCTTAGTGGGAGATGCTGATTTTTCGCTGGATTATGAAGCCGCCCATCGAGTGATTAGCCAAATAGAGACTCGAGATTTTGTGTTTGTCCGCAAGACCATCCCCTATAAAGACATTGCGGCGCTGCGGATTGTGAAGGATACATTTCCCGCAGCCGAAACGCATAACTTAAACCAAGCAAGTGCGACGCTTTTTACTGCAGAACTTGCTGAGTTAAGAGGTAAGCTGATGCAACTGGGGCAATTACCGCTGACAGAAGATGACGAGTCTATCCTGATCACGGCTTATTGATGCCGCGAATCGGCGCTGGCGAAAACAGTTGAGCAAACCCTGATGTCAGTGGTGGAGAGCTGTGCGTTGTTTGGGAGAGCGACTGGCAGGCAAGGGGCTCTGCCAGTGATCGTTCGTAAGCGGGCGGTAAAGCGGATAACCGTTAAAGCTGAACAGTAAAAATCGCGTCTTTACCTGCGGTGACGCTACCTTGGGCTTTATCTAAGTATTTCACATCTTCCATATTGGCCAGCACAACGGGAGTGAGTAGGCTATCTACTTGATCTTTCAGGTAATCAATATCGAAAGACAGAATGGGATCGCCCACTTTGACCTCTTGGCCTTCCTCCGCTAAACGGCTAAAACCTCGGCCCCTTAACTCTACGGTACCGACGCCAAAGTGCACGAAAAGCTCTAATCCCTGTGGCGATTCGATACTAAAAGCATGATTAGTCTCAAAAATTTTACCTATGGTGCCGTCGATTGGGGCGACAATCGTGTCTCCCTTTGGCGCAATGGCGATACCATCACCCACAATTTTCTCTGCAAATACCACATCGGGGACCTTTTCAATGGCCACAATTTCCCCGTTCACAGGGGCGTAAACCATAATGCCGCCAGCCAGTTGTGGTTGCCCTGATACCAATCGCCTTATTCGGCTTAAAAATCCCATTATCCTGTGCCCCTTCGCTTGTTTTTGTTGTTATCTTTTTAGTCTGTAAAGCAGCATAACCAATAAAATGTATTATTTATAGCTTGTTATACACTGCTGTAGTTCTGAAATTCTATTCTGTTGCATGGCGGTGTGCGCTAACGCAGAAAATTTCGTCAATTGCCCTTGGCAAACTGCGGCCTTCACCTCCAGCAATGCACTTAAGTTTACGCTGAGTTCATCGAGTCCCATGCCGATAAGGAGCGGGACCATCAGCGGCGAGCTGGCAAGTTCGCCACAGAGTGACACTTTGACTCCAGCAGCTTTGGCTTGGTCGACGGTCATCTTGATGAGCCCTAAAATCGCCGGTGACAGGGAAGGGTAATCCCGCGTCAGTTGCGGATTCGTGCGATCCGCCGCCATGGCATATTGGGTTAAGTCATTGGTGCCTATGCTCACAAAATCTAAGCGTGGCAGCATGGAGGCAAGATTCATCACGGCGGCGGGCGTTTCGACCACTATCCCGTAACTGAGTTCACCGAAGCCTTTTTCTTCCTCTTCGAGGGCATCTTGGCATTCGGCAATGAGGGTAAAAATCTGATCGAGTTCTTCAACCTGATTCACCATGGGAAACATGAGTCGAATGGGACCGTGATTAGCCGCCCGCAAAATCGCCCTGAGTTGAGTCTTAAACAACTCTGGATGCGCCAAGGTGTATCTGACACCGCGAAGGCCCAGGGCGGGATTGTCTTCAACTTCCTGGCAGAGGCAGGGCAGCTCTTTATCGGCACCAATATCTAATGTTCTGATCGTAAAGGTTTTACCGCCTAACGCATGCAAGGCTTCACAGTACAGATTGTATTGCGCTTTTTCATCCGGCAGTGTACTGGTGTGCATCAACATAAACTCGGTGCGAAACAGACCAATGCCATCGGCACCCACATCGCCAACATGGGTGATATCGTTCAAGTTGCCCACGTTGGCCATCAGGCCTACGAGGTGGCCATCTTGCGTCTTGGCGGGCACATCTCGGTACGCTTGCAGAGCGGCACGTCGGGCCTGCTCATGGTGCAATGTGACGGTTAAGCGTGCCTGCTGCTCGGGCGCAGGATTAACAAAAAGCTCGCCACTGAGGGCATCGAGCACCAGTGGCGTGCCATTGGGAATAAACTCGGCATCGAACTGGCAGCTAAGAATAGCGGGGATCCCCGCCGCGCGGGCTAAAATCGCCGTATGGCTGGTCAAGCCGCCGGTTTTAAGCACTATGCCGCTGATCTGCTCCTTGGGTAATAACGCAAACTCCGCGGGAGTGAGATCTTGCGCTAAAAGGATCGTAGGCTCAGTTAACTGGGCTAAGCCTTGATCTAAGCGTCCGTTAATAGCAGTGACTAATCGCTGGCCTAGGCATCGCACATCTTGGGCACGATTGGCAAGATAGGGATCGTCTAAGGATTCAAGCTCATTCGCCTGATGGGCGAAGATCCGCTCGACCGCCACACTGGCTGATAACTGCAGGGTGCGGATCGCTTCCTTCACTTGGTCGATAAGCTCTTCATCTTCAAGCAGTAACAAATCGGCTTCAATTAACTGATAGTTTTCGCTTTGTGGGTCGAGCTTAGTTTGGCTGTGGCTGAGTTGTTGTTGCAGCGCCTGTAGGGCTTTGACAAATTTACTCTGTTGCTGCGGGATCCGTGATAGGGGAATAGGACGATAATCGAGGTGGTGTTCGGCCTGGGTAAGGTGGAGCGCCTGTCCGAAGGCAATCCCCGATGACACTATGATCCCCGTAATCGACATATTCGTTCCTATCAAGCTGGCTAAGATGCCGTTTAACTTAAAGTGATGAGCAGTTCCGAGACTTTCTCGACCGCTTCCTGTGCCTGCTCACCTTCGGCAAACACTTTGACTGTGACGCCATGATACAGGCCTAATGTTTGCAATTTAAATAAGCTTTTGGCACTGGCCTGTTTGCCATTGCATTCAACTAACACATCGCAGTTGAAGGTTTTCGCTTCTTTCACTAACAGGGCGGCTGGGCGGGTATGAATACCATGTTTTGCGGTGATAGTGACAGATTTTTCGTACATAGTGGTTTAACTCTTTAGCAATATTATGGCGCTTCGTTCGACTCAATAATCTTGTAACCCGCCTTTTTTAAGGCGGCAACGGCGCTTTGGAGACAATTTTTCTTGACCAAAATATAGTCGGTATCGAAGGTGGAAAGGGCAAAGATACTGATCTGCACATCGGCTAAGGTACCGGATATTTTCGATAAAATGCCTGTCATCGAAAATCCCAGCGGGCCTAAGACTTCAAAACAGCACCAATGGGGTTCTTGCTCTAAACTGTCGACCTCAAGTTCACTCGATACCACGACTGTCAGCCCTTCCTCGGTTCGGCCGATAAAGTACACTTCTTCGGCAAAGACTTCGCTAGGTAGTTGAGCATTCGGGCTAAAACTGTGGATGGTATACTGCCGCGGGTGAACGGCTAAGGTCATGCGCATGGGCGTTCCTCAATCGGCAATAGGGTAAAGTCATATCCTAGTTTATAGCATGGATACCCGTCTAGATTGCATCTAACCTAGTTGAGTGAAGTATTTTAAACTAAAAGAGGACGTTCTAATACGTCCTCTTTGATGGTGGTTGCTCTGATTATCTTATCCGGCGAACTAGATTTTGAATTGGCCTAAGGTATGTGACATATCTTGGCTAATATCCTGCAATGACTGCGCCGCGCGGCTGTTACCTTCATTAGCTTTGACTGAGACTTCGGTTAATTCCGAAATATTACAGATATTGCGGTTGATTTCCTCCGTCACTAGCGATTGCTCCTCGGTCGCACTGGCGAGCTGGGTGTTCATATCGCTGATATGGGCGATAAGCTGCAAAATCGCCGCCATGGCATTACCCGCTTCACGGGCTTTGGCTTGCAATTCATCGGATTGAGTCTGTGTTTGGCTATTGCTCTTCATCACAGAGTTCACGCCCATTTGAATATCCGAGATGATTTTTTGGATCTCGTTGGTAGAGTCTTGGGTGCGATTGGCCAGTGCGCGCACTTCATCGGCGACCACGGCAAACCCGCGGCCATGGCTCCCCGCGCGGGCGGCTTCGATGGCTGCATTGAGGGCTAACAGGTTCGTTTGTTCGGCAATAGAGCGAATGACATCGAGGATACTGCCAATTTGCGCCGAGGATTGTCCGAGTTTTTGGGTGATCACTTCTGATGCCCTTAGCTCTTGCACCAGTTTTTCGGTATCACGCACCGTATCATCGATTACCGCTTGGCTTTGCTGCGCCTGATTCTTCACACTGTTGGCTGCATCGGCAGCCTGCTGGGTGTTGCTCGCCATCTCATGGGTGGTTGAAAGCATTTGATTCACGGCGGTGGCTACGCTACCGGTTTCACGGTGGATATGCTCTGCGCTTTGGTTCGACTCTTCAACGGCCAGCATTAACTGCTTGGCATCGTTATCGAGGGACTGGCCCAATGGCTGTAAATGACCCACCATGTCGCCAATTTTCTGGGCAAACAGGTTAAAGGCGTGGGCTAGGTGCGCCACTTCATCCTTGCCTTGGGTGCTTAAACGTTGGCTTAGGTCGCCTTCGCCTTGGGCGATATCCTCAAGCGCATCGATAGCGTCGTTTAACGGTGAGGTAATGGAATGATTCAGCACCAGGAAAAACGCGAAAATTGGCACAGAAATTAAAAACATGATAATCAGATAATCGATGATCACGGCTTTAAGACTTTGTTTCACGTCGCTTAAGTAGGCACCAGTGATGAGCGTCCAGCCCCATTCGGGATAATAACGGGCTTCGACCAGCTTATCTTCAATGTTCTTCGACACGGGATTTGCAATTGGATATTCGAGCATGGTTTTGCCGTTTTGGCGGGCTAGCGGCAACATAGTGGCAAGGGGATTCGTGCCATTTTGCAGCTTAAAATTGAGCGCCGATGTGCCAATAAGATCGCTGCGTTCGCCATGGGCGAGGATCTGATTATTATCATCGATCACAATAAAGTAGCCGACACCGGCGTAACGGGTTTGGTCAATCAGGTTTGCCGCCGCTTGTTGCGCTTCTGCTTCTGACAGCTTGCCGCTTAGGGCATCTTGGCGATGAATATCGATTACACTGAGGAGGCTGCCGAGCTGGCCATCAATCTGTTGCCACTTTTGCTCAATAAGATTGCTGTATTGCTCTTTAATGGAAAAACTCGCAAAACACACAGTACCTATAGCCGCCATCACTAACATCATCATCAGTCGTTGGAGAATAGTGAATCGGCGCAAGAATGTGATCATGTGGGGTCCTTTAGGCGCAAAAAGAGTGGACATCAATATACCTGCGAATCCCTTCTAAATGAATCATCGTGCGTTAAATTTCGGGTAAACACGTTAAGAATATTGGGATTCTTTGATCTTAAGCAGAATATTGTTTAGCACTGTGACTGATTGATGCTTTTATCGCTAATCCGTGTATCACCAAGGCGAATAAGACGTTAGACTGAATCGCGTATTTTATGAAATTCAAGTAGTTAGCCTTTAGATATACTTAATATTTCAGAACCAGACTGCTAATTAATTGTTTTGGTTTTGATTTTTTATGCTTTTACGCGCAAGATTAATCATCGGTTTAGTTTGAGAATGGATTATGACAACAAACACTATTGTGACTTCGGATGATATTTTACTGAAGTTATGCCACTCGGTCGCCCATGTGTTATCGAGCACCAGTGCCAGCCATGTGAGCCACGCGGGCATGGTGCAAAGCATTACTCGCACCCGCTTAAAACCCGACCTAGGCTGTTTTTCGATTTTTGATGGCGGCTTTTCAGGGTTAGTGGTAATCAACTTTTCTGCCCCTGCGGCCATCGAAATCTATCGCCGCTATATGCTCAATATGGGCATGCCAGAGGAAGAGCTCGCCTTTTCCCACACGTCCGATGAAGTGGGGAACGTGATGGGCGAGTTGATGAACCAAATCTTGGGCGACTTTATTAATAAGGTTTCCAAGGAGCTGCAAACCTCCATTAGCCAAAGTCAGCCTAAAATGTTAACCATAAACAAAGAGCTGACGATTTCTATCGATGCAAACTTAGACGATGCTGTCGCCAGACGCGTGTCCTTTAAGACTGAAAATAATCATATTTTCTACCTCGAATTTGCCATGGATAAGACCGAGTTTATAAAACTCGATGAGTTTGAATACGACGAAGAGTTCGACCCTGACAGCTTGCTCGAACAACATGGTCTTGGCGCTAATGCGTCTTCGCACCCAGATACCGCATCACCCTGGAGCCGTATGACGGATAAACCCGCCATCGCCAGTACGAATGCCGATGATTTGCTCGATGAGTTAGGAATTTAACTTTTGTTTAGCGCTGTTGGGTGTCGGTATAAGCCTTAGTTGTATCGACACTGCTTTGTTAGCATGGGTGAGGGCGTTTGTTGTACAAGCTTTGCAGCCATTTTCATCAAGGTTTTCATCCCTGCTAACTTGTTAGTCAGTTGTAAACCCTTCGGCTATACAAGTCATTCGAACTGTTTTAGTATCGCCTCAAAATAATAATTATGGTGACCTTGCTATGGCATCGAAAGCGACCTCGATTGATATTGCTTATCGTGCTGGTGTATCCCAGTCTACGGTTTCCCGAGCCTTGAGAAATAGTCCGTTAGTCAATTTAGAAACCCGTCAACGGATCCAAGCAATTGCGAAAGAACTCAACTACAAAGTCGATAAAAACGCCAGTAATCTACGCACCCAAAATAGCCACACCTTAGCCCTGTTGTTGTGTGAAGATCCCACCAATGATGATTCACTGATCAACCCCTTTTTTCTGTCGATGTTAGGCTCAATCACGCGGGCGACGGCGCAGCAAGGTTATGATTTACTCGTGTCATTTCAACAACTTTCCAGTGATTGGCATGCCGACTATGAAGATAGCAATAAAGCCGATGGCATTATCTTGCTGGGGTACGGCGACTACATGGATTACGAGCAAAAGCTCGAAAAGTTGCTGGCACAGAACACCCATTTTGTGATTTGGGGCGCCGAGCATAACAATAAATCCGTGTTATCCATCGGGTGTGATAATCACCAAGGCGGCTTAATTGCCACTGAGCATTTAATTTCCCTCGGCCGTAAGGATTTTGCCTTTCTGGGCGGGGCATCGAGTCATTGCCCTGAATTTAGGGACAGATATTTAGGCCATGTCAAAGCACTGCAAACCGCTGGGCTGACTGTCGATCCTCGTCGGCAGATTTCGGCTATCAGCACTGAGGGGGCGGGTTACTATGCTACTTTGGAGTTGCTCGATAAAGGATTGAATTTCGACGCGATTTTTGCAGCCAGTGATTTAATCGCCATAGGTGCGATCCGCGCCTTAAAAGAGAAGGGGATCTTAGTGCCCGAGCAAGTTGCAGTCGTCGGGTACGATGATATTCCCGTGGCGAGCTTTGCCAATCCGCCACTAACCACCATTAAGCAAAATACCCAGTTAGCGGGGGAGATTTTAGTGGAAAGCCTACTCAAGCTTATTCGTGGTCAAGCGGTGAGCCCGCAGTTGATCCCAACGACGTTAGTGGTACGTAGCTCCTGCGGGATTGACTGTACGCCGCTTACTTAAGTCGTATCTAGTTTGATTGAATCATTAAGCCGAGTGTATTGATAACACTCGGCTTTTTTATTGGTTCGATATACTCAACTTGCCTGGTGGAGGACCTAAAATAGGACTAACCTCTGGCGTACTGGCGCAAAAACTTAGGCACCTCGGCCTTTGTCTTAGCCATAATTTTCTGCATCAGGCTAAAGGGCGGCTCAGTAATCGCATACCCTTGTTTAAGATCGGCCAGCATGCGCAGCCATAAATGTCCGGTCATTTCCGCATCTGCCAAGGCGCGGTGATAAGTACCGTTAGTCGGTAGCTGTTTGTGGCGAACTAAGGTCGCGAGTTGATGATTAATGGCCTCAGGATATAAGCGCCTCGCCAGCAGTAACGAGCAACCAAATTGGCCGGGATATTGATGGCCGATCTGGGAAAATTCGGCATCGAGAAAGCGTTGATCGAAGGTGGCATTGTGGGCAACTAAATGATGTTTACCGATAAACTCAGCAAAGCGGACCATGACTTCTGCACAGGGCGCCGCATGGGCGAGCATCTGATTGCTGATCCCTGTGTAATCTTCAATAAAACTGTTTATCCGAAATCCTGGATTCATTAATTCAGAAAAGCGCGCGGTAATTTGCCCTTGCTCAATTAATACTGCGCCAATTTCAATGGCACGTGCCCCTTGATTGGGCGAAAGCCCAGAAGTTTCAAAATCGAGTACGACCACAGTATTGGCGGGCGAATAGGTTGGCGTTTTAGACATAGGCTCCACACATATCAACGTAAGTCGCAGAGGACATTCATACGTTGGCATTGTAACAGAGTCATGGCGCGAGTTCGCACGGTTTTATCCATCAACAGCAAAAGAATACTGCTATTCACTGGTGCTAACCTATTGTTAATTAAGTGTACTCTAAGGTTCATTACCGTTGATTAGGGCCTTAGCTGTTCAACCATAGCGACAAATTGGCTGACACCATTACCGACATCGGCAAGACCGGCGGCGACATGATTGATACTGTCTTCCCCATGCAATGCCACATTGGTGATGTTGCTCAGTTGATGATCGATGTTTTTGATAAGGTCGGTATTTTGCTGAACCACATTCGCGATTTCGCTGGTCGCCGTGGAGGTGCGTGAGGCTAACTTCCTGACCTCATCGGCTACGACGGCAAAACCTCGACCCAAATCGCCCGCTCTTGCCGCCTCAATCGCCGCATTAAGGGCGAGTAAATTGGTTTGTTCTGCAATGCCACGGATGGTGATCACTATGTCGTTGATATTTTTTGATTGTACGAGTAGCTCACCACCAATATTCGAGGCGTTTTTAACTTGCTCGGCAATTTGATGCGAAGTACAGACGGCTTCGTTCAGTACTTGCACTGCATTTGTGGTGATTTGTGAGGTTTGCTCTGACGTCGCCGCCGCCATGTCCACCGCTTGCAGGGCGGTATTGACCCTATGGGAGATATCCGAAGCAAACTTTACGATCTTATACACTTTGTTTGATGCATCACGGATCGGATTGTAGGTGGCTTCAAGCCAAATCACATTGTTATGTGCATCGATGCGTTTAAAGCGTCCGGTGAAATGTTCGCCTGCGGCAAGTCGTTTCCAAAAGTCGGGTCTAATACGGTAAAACTCGTTGTCGCAGAACATCTTATGGTGCTTACCTTGGATTTCATCTAAACGGTAATGCATGATATCCAAGAAGTTTTGATTCGCGGTGATCACTGTGCCATCGGGTAAAAACTCAATAACGGCTTGGGAGCGATCGAGGGCATCGAGAATGGCATTCTTAGCAATGAGGTTAAGTTGTGACGCCGTAACATCATTGGCGATTTTGATGATTTTCACGACGTCACCCGCACTGTTTTTTACGGGGAAATAACTGGCCTCGACATAAACTGGGATGTGGTTTTTCTTTAAACGTTGGAATGTCCCCGTAAACGCATTGCCTGCAGCAAGTTCCTGCCAAAACTTTTGATATTCCAGCGAGCCCGAGTATTGCGTCGTACAAAACATTCTATGGTGTTTACCAAGGATTTCGTTGGCACTGTAACCCATTACATCCAAGAAAATATCATTGGCTTCAATGATTTCACCCTTAGGTGTGAAACAAATATAGGCGGTGTAGGCACGAATCGCCGCCAGTTCATTCTCAAGCGTTTCGGCTGCTGTAAAACCTGATGAATGGCTGTTCGCATCCCTGTTATTTGATTTAACTTTCCACCAAAACATAATGTCATTCCTTTATTAATCATTTGGTTATTAACAAGAAAGCATCACAACGACACTGTGCTATCTGCTTATACACCACAGGTTCATCAAACCTATATGTAGGAGTGAGGTTTAGACGCGTCGTCGAATTAACCTCTTATTAACATATAGTATGATGTTCTTTATATCCATCTGATATTCATTATATTTTTAGCTGATTGTTTAGTGTGCTATTTAGTCGCTCCGAATTGGCTTTCAACAAAAGCCTAGTCTGTCATGCTCCTATTTGCCGAGTTTATAAGCAAAAAATCTACCCATGATCGACAAAGAGAAACAAACTGTGCCTTGATTGGATAGGTTCTTACGCTTTGGGGCTGATTAAGTGATGTTATTTTGTGCAGTAAAGGGCTGCGGTTCAACACAAAGGTAAAGCATTTTTATCGATAGATGATTAACGCAATATTGATTGGTCTTATCGGCTAATAGGGCGGTTGTGAGTGAATCATTAATGATTGCAATGGGCTACGTGTTTATTCGGCTAAGGTCTGCTTAAGCTAGGTACCTGCCTGCGCCAGAATAAAGAGATCCGTTGTAGCTGTTGTTCCCTCAGCTGTTGGAAAGAGCTGGCGCTTGACATCTCGTATCTGAAAACCATTGGCGGCAAGTTGTTGTTCAATAAAATCATATTGATGGTAATGCACATAGACACTGTCGCCAGTGCTACCAGTTTGTAAACCAGAACGGCTATCTTCACCTTCCATGGTGCTCAGATACACTATGCCCTGCGGCGCAATCAGGGCGCGAAGATGTGCAAAAAACGCGACCAGATCCGTTTGGGATAAGTAAGGCAGTGCAAAGCCGCAGGCGATAAGATCAAACGGCGGCATGTTTCGGTCAATAAGCTTATGAAGATGACGGCAGTCCATGATCTCAAAGTGACCTGAGGGGACATTTTGTTTCGCGAGCGTAATCATTTGCGGGGCGAGGTCGATACCAAAAACCGTTAATTTAGCTTCCTTCGCGACCAGATATCGACTGATACTGCCCGGCCCACAACTGATATCGAGTAGGCGACTGTCTGCGGTGAGATAGCTCAGGAGGCAATCATAGGTTTGGGTGTATTGGGCAAATTCCAGATATTTGTCCTGATACTGTTTGGCATATTTATCAAAGGTCGCCACTGTGATTTGATAGTTATCTTTTACTTGCGCCTTCAAACCTTGCTTCCTTTATCAGTGACCAAAGACTTTGATGATAATCAGTCTATTACAATGCATTTCAGCCCAACAAAGTACGATTAGACTGGATAATCCAAATCGAGGTTGATATTGAGCCCTAACTGATAGGCGTGGTTTTGCATCAGCCTCGTCATTAACGCGGTATCCGTTAGTTGCGACAAGGTGATGGGGCGAGCCTCCCATCGCGGCGCGTGACCCGCATAATTGCAGTGGGCAAGGTATAAGCGGTGCTGACTCTGATACAGGGTAAAAAAACGCATATCACAGTTTGCTGCAACGGTTAAATAAGGTTCAAAATCAAGCTCGTATACTTGCATTGCCTCAAATTCTGACCAACGAATATAACGTGAGCATTCGTAGCATTGTGCGGGTAATTGCGCCTCAGCTTTAATGCCATCAAATAAATTGATGACATCTTGCAGCTGATGCAATTTGATCATGGCTTGTTCCGTCAATCTTAAGATCCTTTTACTTGTTGATTCTTAATGTTACTCAATAAGTTAACTATTAATCTGTCATCGCTTTATCGCGCCAGAGCCTATCGGCTAAACCTGAGGCCCGCTGGGTAGCTTGTTGGCTTGCACGCTCGAAGACTTGCTGTGTGCCTAAACAGCTAAAGTGTTGTTTTGCACGGGTAATCGCAGTGTAGACTAGCTCCTTGGTGAGCAATTGCCACTGTACTAGGCTCGGATTTGGCGGAAGTACGAGGGCGACGCGATTAAATTCACTGCCCTGACTTTTATGTACCGTCATGGCGTAGCAGGTTTCATGGCTAGGCAGCCTTGCCGGGAGCACTTTAAGCAGTTTGCCGTCGGCTTTAATAAAGTGGGCCATCAGGCGCTCTGGCCTGTTTTCATCCTGCAAAATCAAGCCAATATCACCGTTAAACAAACCTAAGTTATAGTCGTTGCTTTGGATAATAATCGGCCTGCCGAGGTAAAACTCTTGCTGGGGATGGATCAGCTTGGCCTGAGACAGCGCTTTAGTCACAGCTTGATTGATACCTTCGACACCATAATCGCCACTGCGCATGGCACACAGGATGCGATACTGGTTAAAGCGGGCAATGGCTTCGATGGCGCTTGGCACACTGCTTGGATCTGAAATTTGCAGCGGACGTAAATACTCAGCGTATTGCTCACAGGCCTGTGTTAGCAGGGCATGAAGGCCGCTGTTGTTTGCAGGCTCGCTGATTTTGGCTTGGGTCTGGCTCAGATCCATACCGTGTTCTAGCCAAGTAAGCTCGGCCAGTCCCCGTTGCCATACGGTCAAAATCCCCGCCAGATCGGAGCGATTCACCGCACTGGCTAATAGGCCAATGCCCGCATCGCCCTTAAATCTGTGGCTGTGGGTCAACATACACAAACTGTCGCCAATCTTTGGCTCGCGGTGAATATAGGCGCGCAGATCAAAGCCGGTGAGCTTGCTCAATTGTTCGGCCTGGGCTTGGCTATAACGCATTCGCCATTCAGAGTGTTGCTTCGACTCGTATTTTAGCCCTGCGCAAATATCGGCTAGCACGGCGCCAGCTTCAACCGAGGCGAGTTGGTCCTGATCCCCAAGCAGTATCAAACCCGCCTGTTCGGGGAGGGCCGTGAGCAGCTTATACATCATAGGCAAATCGACCATTGAGGCTTCATCGACAATCAAGAGATCTAGTCGCAGGGGATTGCCCTGATGGTGACGAAACTGCGCCGAATTGGGAATTACCCCCAGCAGACGATGTAAGGTTGATGCCTCTTCCGGCACTTGCTTAAGCGCGGCTAACAGCGCTTGAGTTTCGTGACTTTGTTCTTGTTCATTTGTCGCTTGAGCCTGTTTGAGTTCCTGCTCGAGTCTTGCTTTCGAGGCCTTAATCGATTCGCTTAATCGGGCGGCGGCCTTGCCTGTCGGGGCGACGAGTCTTATCTGTTTTGGTGAGTCTAATTGCTGTAACAACAGTAATTTAGTTACTGTGGTGGTTTTGCCTGTGCCTGGGCCGCCGGTGATCACTGCAAGCTTTTTACCGAGCGCCGTTGCCGTCGCCACCTTTTGCCAGTCGATATGAGGTTCAAGGGTTGACGTTGCATGGGAAGATACTGCGTTTGGAAATAAGTAATCGAGCTGCCTGCGTAGCGGCGCGTCTGAATCTTTATCATTGCAGTTGGCGGGCTGACTTAAAGATAGCCTCGTCAGGGCACTGGCCACCTCGGTTTCGAAATGATGATAACGCTCAAGATAGAGTCGGCCGCCATCAAAAATCAGTGGCTTATTGCTGCGAGGTTCGCCAACGGCTTCAAAATTTTGCAGCCTTGCAATCAGCTCTGGCAGGCTCAAACGGATTTGGCAGTGATTAACCGGCTCTGCCATCGGATTGGCTGGCACTATATGTTCGAGCACTAGGCAGGTATGTTGGGCCGAGAGCTGTTGGCTTAACAGGGCGCACAGCAGCATAAACAGCGGCTCTTGGGCGTCATGGGGGTGAAGCCTGGCCATCTCGAGGGCAAAATGGCGGTCGAGCGGGGTGATCAGCCGCTCCTGTTCCCAGTATTTGAGCAGTTCTGTGAGCGGCGCCTTGAGTCTGAGTGCGCCAGCGTCAGCCCATTGGGGTGATACTTTTGGGGGCGTCAGTTCGGTGCTGTGGTTCATGCCATTGCTCCCGTATCCTGTTGATTCACTGAGCTTGTCTCTAGGCTGCGCTGAAACAACGCATCTAAGGCCAAAATAAGCGCCTTGGGCGGTTTATCGTAATAAATACCAAAGCCTGGATATTGCACCGACATTCCCCGTAAAAACAAATAATAACAGCCGCCGATATGGGTATCGTAATCATAATTGGGCAAGCGCATCGCTAAATAGCGGTGCAGCGCAAGGGAGTAGAGAATATATTGCAAATCATACCTATGATCGCCAATCGCCTGTTTCAGCGCACTATGATGATAGGCCTGAATATTATCCCCCAGATGGTTCGACTTATAGTCGGCAATATAAAACTTGCCTTGATATTCAAAGGTTAAGTCGATAAACCCCTTAAGCATGCCCTGTAATTCGTCAAACTGCAGCTCGGTGTCGTAGCCAAATTGCCCTAGGAGTTGGTTAAGCTCAGTATCTTTTAAGCGATTCAGGGGCAGGTAAAACTCCATCTCGACTAAGGTGTGCTGCGGCGCGAGCGCGGCTAAACACAGCTCGGGATTGATAAGCTGATTATCCTGCGCCATTAATGCCAGTGGTGCTTGCAATACCTCAAGGTACCAATCCTCTAATATGGGCTGCCATTCGGGGGCAATGCCGTATTGCAACATGGCCTTAGGTAGCTCTCGCGGTAAGTCGATTTCAGGTTGAGTAAAATCAATTAACTCAAGCACTAAGTGCATAAAACTACCCGCGTTGGCGCCGCGCTCAAAACTAAAGCGATTGAGCAGAGGTTGTGCTTGCTGTGGATCTGCTTCTTGCCACAAAGCATCTTGCCATAAGGAATCTGGCCACAAGGGATCAATAGCGCTATTTGCGGTATCGGTGCCCAATACGGCATTCACTTCATCATCGGCGCCGGGAGTGGCTTTAGCGTGGGGCGTATTTTTAACTAAGCCAGAATAACTGCCAACGCGCCATGGAGTACGATACTGACGGCTGACCTTACGGGCACTCAAGGTATGAGAATCACTTCCTCCCGTATGCAGCTTGTTAGTCTCAATGTCGTCGGCCACCACTTCAATGCTGATCGCAGGCGGACTCGACTCGAGACCTGCGACCAGCGCCTTGGCGGCATTTTGTAGGCGTGAAAAATCACAATCAGTGTCAGTGATCCCAAGCAGATAACCGATGGCGGTTTCATGCAGCTGGCTTTTAAGCCCCGCCTTTAACATGCGGCTATGGTTGGCGATGTACAAATAACACAGGTACACGGGGCGGGTGAGCGCCACATAGAGCAGACGCAGATCTTCGGCTAAGGTTTCCTGCTTTGCCTGTTCCCAACCTTCATCCGAGCCTTCTAAATCCCACACCAGCTCCTGCGCGCCATCGGCATTGGTTCTGTGGTAGAGCATGGGTGTCGGGCGGCGGCGATTGTCCCGCGCAAGGCTG
Organism: Shewanella sp. Shew256; assembly: GCF_002196695.1. NCBI lineage: Bacteria > Pseudomonadati > Pseudomonadota > Gammaproteobacteria > Alteromonadales > Shewanellaceae > Shewanella > Shewanella sp. Shew256. Next base: position 327,036 of record NZ_NAJR01000005.1, read on the forward strand.
ACAAAGGGCACAAAGCACACTGGGTATTCCAGCCCCTTACTCTTATGGATGGTGACGATTTGCACTAAGTTTTGTTCGCTTTCAAGGCGCAGCTGCTGCTCATCTGTCCCTGTGTTATCAATCAGTTGTTGCTCATACCAGTTGAGCAGGGCACTGATCCCATCAATTTCGGTCGCCTTTTGCTGTAACAGCTCGGCTAAGTGGCGAAAATCCGTGAGTCGACGTTCGCCATTGCTTGCCTCAAGATGAGCGGCTGCATCTTGCTCCGCTTGGTCAATGCTTGTCGCATCGGGAGAATGCAGCAGCCGTGCAACCATCTGGGTCGCATTGGCTAGGCTGAGCAGCGCTGGCATAATGCCGCGTTTTTGCCAGATCTGGTGCAGCTCAAAAAACTGCTCTAGCAGTTTTTGGCGCTGCTCTTCATCTTGGTTAAAGGCATGGATTTGCTCGGCGCGATAACCAAGCAGGGCGGTCGCAAGGGCGCTACGCAGGGCACGCTCGTCCTTGGGACTGGCCAAGGCGCGCAGAATGAGCGCCATTTCCCGCGCTTCGACGGTTTCAAATACGCTGTCGCGACTTAAAAAGACGGCGCCAATCTGGCGCTTGCTCAGCGCGGTTTTCATCACGGCCGCTTCGTTTCTATCGCGCACTAAGATGGCGATATCTTTAGCAATTAATGGCCCTTTGGGCGTACGGCATTGACCATTGGCGGCCTGCGTCAGCAAACGGGTTATTTCGGCGGCGGTGTCTTCGGCCAAGGTTTGCCGAGCACTGGCCTTATTGAGCCCAGTTTCGCCTTCACTCAAGAGTTTTAACCGCAGTGCGGCACTATTGGGCGCATGCTCAACGAGTTGTTTGGCCGCCGCACTGGCTGGCGTCTTTACTGGATCGAAGGGAATCGATTGGCTGATAAAAGGATCCGAATGCTGGGCAAATAAATGATTCACGCCGACCACCAGATTGCGGCTCGAGCGATAGTTAGTATCGAGGAAATAGTGTGCCTGGGTCTGTCTGCGCGCCTCGATATAAGTGTAAATATCGGCGCCGCGGAAAGCATAAATCGCCTGTTTTGGGTCGCCAATCATCAGCAGGCTTAATTTGCTATTCGTGCGGTCCTTAGGTTCGGCAGTCTCCAAACCTTGAGCGTCAATCCCCAAACGGGTTTGATAAATCCCTGAGAAAATAGCAAATTGCAGTGGGTCCGTATCTTGGAACTCATCGATTAAGGCCACGGGGAAGCGACTCGCCACCGCCTTAGGCAAAGTGTCGGGATTGGCCAGCATCGCCGCTGCCAAGGTGGTGAGCAAGTCATCGGGTGTCAGCACATTTTTCTGCTGTTTTTGCTTGGCAAAACGCTCGCTGATCCCTTGTTTGGCGCTATAGAGAAATGCGGGTTTTATCGCGTTAATCAGCGCGGCTAACTGCTCCATATGATCAAGCAGTGGCGCCTCGCTCGCACTTGGGAGCACGCCGCCTTTATTCAGCTTAAGCTCGGATAACGACAGAGCCTCGAGCACTTTAAGCGGCGGCAAGCCGTGACCAAAGGCTAAGAAGTTGTCCAGTTGGTCGAACATTTCCGCGAGTTTAGGGTAATTGTCGCTCGCCTTACCAAAACGTTGACCGTTAAGCGGCAGGCTATGCAGTAACTCTAACAGCGCGTCGCGGCCACGCGGCCAGGCGAGTTTAAAGCGCTGCACACTCTGGCTTAAGGACTCTGCCAAACGAGCAAAGGGCTGCACAGGTTTAAGCGGTTTGGCCTCACTGGCACCGAGCAAGGCCCTTAGCTGCTTGACTAATCCGTCGGGATCGCCAAATTCGCTGGCAATGATCTGGGCTAAATACTCCGGCAGCGGATAGCAGGCCTCACGCCAAAAGTCCCGCACCGCATGGTGTAAAAACTCGCTGTCGTCTAAGGTGAAATCCGACTCGAACAACAATGATGATTCGAAGGCGAGATCGGCCAAAATTCGTTGACAAAATCCATGAATCGTAAAAATTGCCGCTTCGTCGAGGGATTTGAGCGCCAAATCGAAGCGTCTCAGGGCGATAGCGCGCTCGGCTTCAGGGGTCTTATCGTACAGCGCCTGCACAAAAGGATCGTTAATCTCTAATCCTAAGAAACACTTAAAGGCCACCTGAATGCGGCGGCGAATCCTGTCCCTCAGCTCCTCAGTGGCGGCATTGGTAAAGGTCACGACCAGAATTTGTTCACAATTGAGCGGTTCGCTTAAGCCATCCCCAAGCAGTAATCTGAGATACAGACCGGAAATGGTATAGGTTTTCCCCGTGCCCGCACTGGCCTCGATTAAGCGACTGCCACCAAATGGCAGGGTAAGCGGATCTAACGGCAAAGCGGGTGATATCTTGGTCATCAGAGTGCTCCCTCTGAACTGGCGGTTGGGGCTTCATTCAGGGCAAATTCCTCGAGTTGGGCGAGGGTATCCTTGTGATACAGGCTAAGCATTGGCCGATAGATGTCATCGGCGAGTTTGCCAAAATGTGCCTCGGTAAAGTCATCGGGAAAATGAAACAGCCGCTGATAATGGGGATCTGTACCCTCGCCAAGTTCACCTTGCTCGTCCAGCCATTCGCTCTGTGCCGCTTCGAGCCGTGCTTTGTGCGGGTCTGTGCTTGTGTGCGAGTCTTCTGCTTCATGCGCCTCAGCGCTGGCATAGGCGAGGGAGGTTCTTGGCATAAAACACAGGGGATGAATTTGGCCCTGATAAAAATGCTGTAATAAGTTGGCAAGCTGCGCATGGGCAAGCGCTGGCGTAATGGGCGCGAGGGCATGAAAATGCCCCATATCCAGCAGATAGCTAGGTTGCAGGTAGCTAGGTTGAGTCACTCCTGCGGCCATCAAACATAAATGACGTAAATACAGGGCTAAAATGTCCCGCCCATGGGCACTGCCGGGGCGGCAAGTCACCAATCCCTTAGGGCTGATGTCATCGATACGGCCTTCGAGGAGCACGCGTTTAGTTTTTACCTGAGTCCCTACGCTCTGAGCGTGGGGTAACTCAAAGCTGAGCCGAATATCGGCATGGCGGGGAGCAACATCGCCGCGCATAAACAGGGTTCTACCGATCAGCGGCGCGATATCATGGCTGTATTGGCGCAGCAGCAGATCATCAAAGGGCTGCATTGGCAAATTACCACTGGCCTTAAGGCGTTGTAACAGTTCAGTACTGGGTTCGTTTTGCCCTTGCTCAAGCGCATCACCAAGGAGCTGAGCCTGTAATAAATAGCGCTCTAACGCATTAAGGCTAAAGGGCTCATCGTTATCATCTGCTTGAATATTCAGGTTTAAATCGACTTTCAGGGTACGATTAAAGAAATACTGCGCGGGATTGCGAAAGAAGCGAATAAAGGCCGAGATATCGACATGCTCTGCTTCGCCAAGGGGCTCAATATCCTGAACACTGTCACCTAGTGCCTCATCTTCGAGCACTATCTGGGTATCTGGCTCAATAAATCGACCATGCTGCAACTGACTGTGGCTATCGGGCGGACACCACTGCTGACTATAACTCTGTTTTATCCCGTTAGAGGCGGGCGGACACCACTGCTGACTATAACTCTGTTTTATCCCGTTAGAGGCGGGCGTTTGCGCCAGTGCTGCTTGATACAGTTTAGGATCAAAAGGTTGCAGCGGCTGATGGCTCACAATAGCATCCAGTAGTGCCTGCTGAGCATCTTCGTTACTGACATTAGCTGCTTCTGCCGCAAGGGATTCAGGCAGATAACACAACTGACAATATTCAATCAGCTCGGAGACCAGCATCGATGGAATACGCTCCGAGTTATCCCGTTCACTACGGCCAATATAGCTGATATACAGCTGCTCTCGAGCCGAGAGTAACGCTTCTAAAAACAGGTATCTATCATCTAATCTGCGGGAACGATCGCCTTTGCGCGCACCAAAATGCGCCATCAGATCAAAGCCCACAGGATGTTGCACCCTAGGATAGACACCATCATTCATACCCAGCAGGCACACGACCTTGAAGGGAATCGAGCGCATCGGCATTAAGGTACAAAAATTCACGCTGCCCGCGAGGTATCGCTGGCCGACACGTGACTCGGTTAAGCGTTGATTAAACCAGAGTGCCAGCACTTCGATGCTTAAATCTAAGTCGTTGGCCTGTGCCCCCATATCGGCAGGGCTTGCGGCAAGCAGCTCTTGTTCTAAGGCGGCAATCGCATCGCGAATTTCCTGCAACTGCTCACGCTCGTCCTCATCGGGGGCGTAAAAGGCATTTAACAGCTCGGTGAGTTCGAGTAATCGCAATGAGGGCGCTTGCGCCTTGGCTAATACTTGGGTGGTTTCATCGAGGACTTCAATAAAATTCAACAGTTTGCCAAGGGCCTGCGCCGATTGGCCCTCCACCCCAGCAACGGTTAAGTAGTGCATTCCCTGCGGGGATGATTGATATAGCGGCGCATCGTCCCGTAAGGCATAGCCTAAGATTAAGCGTTTTATGCCAAAGGCCCAGGAGTTTTGCTCGAAGGCGGGCACGCCCTGCTTAAGGCGGCTCTGTTCATCGCGGCCCCAACGCACACCGGCTTCATCTAACCAACGCCGAATGAGTGGCAGCTCGTCTTCCTCGAGCTGAAAACGTCGCAAAATGGCTGGGACTTCGAGAATGCTTAAAATATCCGTCAGTCCGAAGCGGCTCTGATTAATATTGAGTAAATTCAAAAAGCTATTAATGAGTGGCGATTCCTGCGCCGCGCCGCGGTCGGCAATGGCGTAGGGGATATATTCCAGTCCCTGTTTGGCAGCAAACACCGCATCGATATAGGGCGCGTAGGCGGCGACATCCGGCATCATTACCACTATGTCTTTGGGCGTGAGTTGGTTGTCGCTATCGAGCAGATCGAGTAAATGATCGTGCAGGGTTTCGACTTCCCTAAGCGGGCTGTGGCAACTCTTGATTTGAATTGAATCATCGTCGGCTGTTAATACTCGACGATTCGCGACCTCTTGATATAGCTCAGCATCCGGCCCGAGTACGCGATCGAGTGTCTGCATTTCTAAGATATCGTATTGCACCCCTGCCAGCATGCTAGCGTTGGAGTGGGGATCGTTAGGATCACCGCAGGGCTCGCAGTACACATCGTCCCCAAAGTCACAGTGTTCTGGGGGCAATTCGAGCAGCATGTCGAGTAATTCACGGCCCATCTTGCCATTGTTGGCGAGCAGGGGATTGCCGACTTCGAGTTTATCTTCCCATTGCTCGGCTAATTGGCGTTTTCCGGCATATTGCAATGCCATACGCGCCCGATAGCGTGGGTCGATAATGTCGCCCCAATAATGCTGACAGGGGCTAAGGCTTAAGATAATCACATCGATGCGGCTCGCGAGCTGGTGGAGCACATCGATAGTTTGGGGCGCCATGGAGGAGATCCCAAACACAAATAAACGCTGCGGCAATTTTGCGAGTGAATTGGCGCTATCGCCCAATGCGGCAATTAAATCCTGATGCAGATTGGCCCTGTGGTAGTGGCTTTGACGCAGCTCATCGCGGTTGTAGGCAATCAGTGCGCGCCAGAGGATGGGTTGCCAGCTCTGCTCCTCATTCAATTTGAGCGATTGGAGCGGTTCATTGGCTTCCCATGCTGCAATCCAGTCGGGGCGGTAAACCAAATATTGGTCGAAGATATCGGCGATACGGCCGCAAAGTTGGTAAAGCTTAATATCATCGGCGCTTATGGCGTCAAGCTGATGGTTGCTATTGAGGTCAGCCGCGCTCGATTCCACCTTGTCTAAGCTATGGCCCAAATAATGGCGCAGTGGCCCAAAGGAAGGTTCATCCAGAAGCCGTGGCAGTAGCTGCATCAGCTTCCAGGTCATTGCCGCCTTAGTGAAGGCGTTTTCCTTGGGGACATTGGGGAGTAAATCGTGGCAGAGTTGCCAAATAAAGCTGGAAGGTAGCGGGAACTCCAGTGCGGCGGCAATACCATTTTGTTTTGCAATTTCAAGGCGTAACCAAGTCGACATCCCGGGGCTTTGTACCAAAATATGCTCACTTTGCAATAACGCAGCGCCGGGTAGTGGCTGGCGCAAATACGCGGCAAGATGGGCACAGAGCACTTCCATTTGATTGGATTGGATTAACTTCAGCATATTCGACTCACGATTTGGGATTGCTGTTATGCATAGCAAAGTGGCTTGGCAATTCTATGTGACTGATTTATAAGATTCAACAATCTTGTCCGCCTGCGGTTTATCCCGCCTATTTTAACTGTTTACTCGGGCCAAATAGTCGCCAGTTAAGGGCTTTAGCGGCAGCATTAAAGCGCTTTAGCGCCGTTTGATAGTCACCGTCCGCAAGCTGTTGGTATTTCAGCGCGACATAGCTTTGGGTCAGGGTGTCAAACTCACGGCAAAACTCTGGAGATTGCTGCTGATGCATGTCAATAAGCTGCGCGGCAAACGCATTCGGGCCTAAGTGAGCAGGGCGAGTGATGCCAAATTTACTGAGGCGCTGGCAGATACGTTGGTACTTGGCGCTGATGGGGTCCTGCTCCCGTTTAAAGCGAAACAGCCCCACACTGTAGGCGATATAGAGGCCGATAAGGCTAATACACACACTCATAAACACCGCCACCTTGGTTTTAGTGACATCCCCTAAAATGCCGCTTAACACTTTGTTTTGCCGTTCCTGATTGAAACCGAGCACCCAGAGACTCCAGTAATAATCGAGACTGGCAAAGCGCTGCCTTAACTCGTTGAGCCAAGGCATAGATTTAAAGCGCAAACTGCTAAAAGGGCTTTCTTGCAGGTAGCTTTGCTCGGGGGAGAACTCGGCATCGAAGCCTTGTTCAATTCGGTTAGGGGCGACCATGGCCGTTGGATCGAATCGTACCCAACCTTCATTTTCGAGCCAGACTTCTGCCCAAGCGTGGGCCATATATTGATACACACTCAGGTAATCGGCCTGCGGGTTGTATTCACCCCCTTGATAACCCGTGACCATACGCGCGGGTAAGCCGGTGGCCCGCGCCATAAAGATAAAGGCGGAGGCGTAATGGGCGCAAAATCCGGCTTTATTTTCAAACAGAAAATCATCAACTTGCTGCGGGCCAATGGGCGGCGGGGTGAGGGTATAGAAAAACGGTTCGCGATTAAAATAGCCCATCATGGCGAGCAGACGCTGCTTTGGCTCGGGATAGTTGGCCTTAAACTCGGTGGCGAGCGCTAGGGTTTTGGGGTTAGTGCCCTCGGGCAGTTTCAGGTTTGTTTGCCGCTGTTTGGCACTTAGCTTGAGATCCATTTGGGCCTTAGGAAACGAACGTGCACTGTAGCCCATGCGCTGATCGACATTACGTAGGGAATAGAGTCGATAATCGGGTAGGTTAATGACCTTTTCATCTTGGCTATAGGCCACATCCAGCCCGAATAACCAAGGCTGGTGGCTGGGTTCAACAATCACTTGATAGTCGTATCGCTGCGGCACATTGCTGCCTGTGTCATCCGTCATCGCTGTGGGGAGTTGCCGTGCGGGATCTGGCCTTGAGGGCGGAAAAAACAGCGCATCCTTTTGAATTTGTTTGATGCCGACATCTTGGCGCCAGGTTTGGCCGTCGTAATCTTCCAGCACTAGCGCGCGCCAATAGAGTTCGGCTTGGATGGGTCTCGCTTCGGTAAAGCTTACCCTAAAGGCCAGTGCGGAGGAGCGAGTGAGTTTGCTGATATCGCTCACGGAAAGGGTATCCGAGAGCCCGGTTTGGGCTTCCTTCATATTCGGGACTAGCCAGAGCGGGGCAAAGCGCGGCAACACCAAAAATAGCAGTAGCGCCAGTGGCACACTCTGCAGCAATAATTTAGCGCCAATCCAAGCTGTGTGTTGCCAGTTGTGTTTGCTTTGATACAGGGTCACCAGTACGCAGGTATTGATGATAGTGACACCAATTAAATGCACGGTATTGAGCATGGATTGATGGTCGATAAAGGTCAGCGCAATTAAAAAGTAGCCCACAATCACCACGGCGCGCACATCTCGAACGCTACGCATCTCAATGTATTTTAAGGCGTAACCTAAAATCAGCAGGTTGACTAAGGCGTTTAATAGCCCAATCTCACCCGATACCAACGCGAGGGTAATCGCGGCGCCAATGGCAAGGCTAGTGACTAAGTAGCGTGGTGGTTTTGCCACTTTGCCAACATAGATACCGACTCGCCACACCAGGCAAATAGCGCAGATCCCAAGGGTCCAAGGCGTCGTTTTATCGAATAAGGGGCTGAGTACCGCAATATTGGTGAGCAGCAGCCAAAGTAGCGTTTGGCGGCTGATATTGTCCCCCGTCTGCGGCCCATTGGCATGATAGGTCGTCAGTTTAGATGGATTCACCTTTTGATGCGTCGAAGTTTGCGTTGTCATCGCCGCGGCTCCATTTTTGCAGCATGAACGCCTTGCCCATGGGGAGGAAGCGGGTGCTTATGGCTAACGCCTTGGTTATTTGTCAATTTATCGGTTTTATCCAGCGTGCTGATATCTTGCCCGTAGAGTGCGAGCGCCCTTTGGCAGGCGATGCGATGGGCATTGCCCGTATCGGGTGTGAGGATCAGATCTTCCGCCCCGACACGTTGTAGCCACAGACCAAAATATTGCTCCTGCTGACTCAAATGGTTGACTTGCCAACTGAGCTGACCTAATTGCTGTTCAAGCTGCGCGGGATCGGGGACTAAGGTTAACCATACAGGATCGCCCTGAGGCTGCTCGAACTCCTTGGTTAACATGCCGCGTCCTTGGGCCCATTGTTTCCATGCCACTTGTTTGAGGGATTCTCCGAGCACGTGGGGCTTAAGCCCTTTGTATTCATCGATTCCGGCAATGTATTTTCCGGCTCGTTCTAACCGTTCGTCCTCACCGGATTCGGTGGCCGCTTTTAGCTGCAAAGGGCTTTCAATCGGATGGGCGTAGACAATGTGCGCATTATCGAGATCAATATGGGACCAAGCGCGGCAAAGCCCTAAGGGATAAAAGGATTCAATCTTAAGTCGGCCAGGCGATACTAGGCCGCGGCGATCATGGGCAAACGAGACTAGGGCTTGCACCTCATCGGCGCCGACCTGTTTGAGTAAGTAAGCTAAATTATTCGGATAATTTAGGCTGATATTGTGGCTGCTGTGACTTGAGGTGAGCAGGACCGGAAAGGTGATAGTTTCGCCCGCATATACCTCCGGCGCCGTGAGCGCGCGAAGGCGCAAACCTGCGAGATTTTTATAGCTGTAGAGGATGCAGGTATTAAATAGACTGAGTAGCAAAATACTCAGGCCAATCACTAGGTTGTTTTGATAGTTAGTGCCAAACAGATACAGCAGCAGTACCAGAGCAAGCCAGACTAAACCAAAGCCACTGGGCAGAATAAAGATGCTGCGATGGCTTAGGACAAACTCGGAACTGGGCGGCATGCGCCTTGCCAACCAGCGTTGCCAGAAAGCCGTCAATACTCGTTTCATCCTGTCCTCATCATAGTCTGAGCATCCTTATCGATATGATTAGCAAGGCATTACATGATGGGATTGACGCTGGCGAGGATCCGCTCCGAGAGCGCTTCCCCCTGCAATTGGCTGCTGGTGCGCAGTCGATGTTCGGCCACGCTGCAAAACACCGCTTGCACATCTTCGGGGACTAAATAGTGTCTTCCCTCTAAAAATGCCCATGCTTTAGCTGCCTGCAATAGGGCTTTGGTCGCGCGGGGCGATAAGCCGACGGCATCGGTTTGGTTGCGCGACTCATGCACTAATGCCAAGACATAATTGAGCAGCGCATCGGACGCCGCGACCTTGTCGCATTGTTCTTGCAACTGGGTTAACGCCAGCGGGGTTAAACATTGGGGTAAATTATCGAGGGTTTGCGGCGTTTGCTCGCTTTTCAGCATCGCCAGCTCCGCATCATGGCTAGGATAACCGATAGAAATCCGCATCATAAAGCGGTCGAGTTGGGATTCGGGCAGCGGAAAGGTGCCCGATTGCTCCGTGGGGTTTTGCGTGGCAATCACAAAAAACGGATTAGGTAATCTGTGGGTGATGCCATCGACAGAAATTTGCTGCTCGGCCATGGCCTCGAGCAGGGCGCTCTGAGTCTTAGGGCTGGCGCGGTTAATCTCATCGGCCAGCACCATCTGTTTAAAAATCGGCCCCGGATGAAACACAAATTGCGCTTGGTGTTTATCAAAAATCGATACCCCGAGAATATCGGCGGGCAGCATATCACTGGTAAATTGAATACGTTGATAGCTAAGGCCTAGGCTTTGGGCGAGGGCATGGGACAGGCTGGTTTTACCCATGCCGGGTAAATCTTCAATTAATAGGTGCCCACGGGCGAGAATACAGGCGAGGGCTAAGCGAATTTGCCGTGGCTTGCCTAATAATACTTGTTCAAGTTGTTGTAATAGTTGGCTTAAACCAGAATGTGCCACGGGAGACTCCTTGTGCATGGATAAGGTCATTCGCTCTACCACTATGGCGGAATATGTCGCGCTTAGCCAGTCGCTTTTACTGTGAAATCAATCGGCTTAGTGTGATTCTTACCGTCAACAGAGAGGTGAGCCAAGGCATTCCATTATCTTCACACCGTATGATTTGAGGCTGAAAAGCGTTAATAGAGTAGGTAAAGCGGTGAAGGATTTATTAGATTTCTAAGTTATTTCTGATCCGGTTTTATAGGTGAGCCATGGCATTTGCTCAACGACGCGCAGCAAGTCCTTCCGTGGATGCTCGACCGCCCCGTCCGTGGGGCGGACGGTCGTCTCGCTAATCGCCATGGCTCACCTTGCTTGCATCAGTGTCGCCTGTGGGTTTTAAAGAAAGACAGAACAGCTTTGGGACATAAATGATTTACCGTAAGTGAGTAGTACCTAGCCTGAAAATAAGTTTGTGCGAGTTACGTTACAAATTTACGTCATAACCACATATCTAAACGAGTGATGCTAATTGTTTACCTAATTAGAAAATCAAGTTTCACCTTGATGACGTTGTGTTAAATTAATGACATAGTATTTAACGCTGTATGGAATCGGAAGTTTGTCATGAGTGATTTACCGAGAGAAGGTAGAAGCCAAGAAATAGGAAGGCTTGCGGGAAGAGCGATGGGTATCAAATTGCCTAAAACTTGGATAGAGAAAGAGCTTGATGGAGATTCAGATTTCGGCATTGACTACCTTATGCAGTTAAAATCGAGCTCAAGTGCGGTTTCATATAGTTTTTACTTACAATTAAAGGGAACAACGGATCCTCAGTACAGTTCTGATGGTGACTTTATATCTTATAGCTTTAAGGTAAAGGCACTTCAATATTACCTCAGACAAGAGCCTTTAGTCATGGTTGCTGTGGTCGATCTTAAGGATAATGAAGACGAACTATGGAACTGCCCAATATATTATCTATGGCTTGAAGATAAATGGTTTTTTGACAATAAAGATAAATTAGAAACTCAAGAATCTATATCGATAAAAGTACCTAAAACGAACTTGTTGACACCAAGTTTAGAAGTTTTTGGTTACTATGAGCAGCGGATAAATGAAAAGTTTAAAATTGCAGAGCTAAAAAAAGAAATACAACCTCATACTCAAGATGTCGCAAAGTCTATAGAGTATATTACAAGTGCTATTTCTGAAAAACCTATTCTTCTAAAAGCGGCTGAAAAACAAGGTGATGAACCTTGGATTGTTAACCCTGACGGCGAGACTCCAACAAAGCTAAAGTTATGCAGCGACTACTTAAATAGCAACCAGTTGGATAGCGCCAACGATTTATTAGCTGAGTTGGAAAGAGAGTTTTCTGAAATCACCTCGCATGAGAAAGCTGAATTTCTTTATCAAAAAGGCGCATTTCTGTCATTACAAACGAAGTTTAAAGAAGCGAAAAAGTATTTTGAAGATGCATTGCAATATTCAGATAAAGACCGATATAAATTAGGTTTCTTAGAGTCAAAATTTAAGCTTCCTGAAATTCCAGAACAAAATGAACTTCAAGAGATAGCTGACTCATTGAATGATGATGATTATGGCAATGCAATGACTAAATGCAAATGTTTGGCGTTAATAGGTAAAGCTGACGAAGCACTAAATATTTTAAAAGCAAAGCACCCGAACAGGATAGTCGGACAGTTATTAGTTCTTACTTTAACCAAAAAATATGAAGAGCTTGACCAACTGTTAAATAGCAATAGCGAAGACCTTTTAGACAAGGACCGTGATAGATATTCCTATCATACGTTCGCCGCTAGGAGGGCATACTTCAAAGCGACGTCTGGAAGTTTTATATATAGTGAAGTGTTACCTATTCAGGGCCAAACTACTTTTGATATTCAGTTATTAAAAAAGGCACTCTTTCATGCAGAAAAGGCGTGGGGTTTTGCAAAAAAAACAGGATACCCCAGTGATATAACTATTCTGGTAGAGATTAGTGCGTTGATTTTTGGTTATTTTAATAAACTAGATGAGTTATTTTATCACTTTGAAGAAATTTTAAAGCAAAGACCACATAGTGTTGATATAGTAAAATACTATGCCACACTCGCTTTTAACAAAGGGCTTTACGAGAAAACGATTTATTTACTTGAGTCTCAAAGCGTCGAGTATGATGGTAGCGATTATGGCTTACTAACTTTATCGTATTATCACCTCGGAAAATCAAGAGATGCACTTGAATATTTGCGCAATGGAGAATCGCGAATATTAGATGATAAGCCACAAAATTCAGCACTACTGTTTTGTGTAGGTTCAGAATTAGCTCAAAAGCAATTGGATGAAGATCTGGCTAGAAAGTACATAGATTTGGTTAAAGGGTTTGAGAACGGTGAAGCTATATTAGCCATCAACTCTTTTATTCAAAACTCTAATCAAAACCCTGACTGTAGGCATCAATATTGTGATCAGCTCTACGAGGATTTCCAACGCCTAAATAAGCCAGTTGAAATAGCAGAGCAGCTATTTCGATATTTAAATCCTACAGAAATTGAACAAGCCCACCGCCTTTGTGAGCTTGCAGATCGCATATTGTTGTCTCATGAACTATTCGAAAAAGATTATTTGAGATTAGCTCAAGCTTATATAGCTACTTCCCAGCATGAGTTAGCACTTTCTATAGCCAAAAAACACATAGACAGAGATGTTTACGATCCATATTGGGCGATTATACAAACTGTTTGTTACCATAACATTGGGCGACTGGGCTTAGCTCATGATGTTATAAAAAGGGCAATAGATGAGAACCCATTCTCTCTTGAACATCGCCATTATTACGCCAATATATGCCTACAAATGGGATTAATTGATGAAGTAGAAAGTGCTCTATTTGACATTTTAGAGGCATCTACAGAGCGCGAGCATAAGATTTCAGTTTTAGCTAATCTCATTTCAATATTATCTTCTAATGCAAATAGAGCAGTAAAAACGGCTGCGGCAATTAGAAAGTTTGGTAAATTAGTTAACCAAAATGATGTGGAAGAAGAGGGACGTTTTTTAATCTTCTTTCTTACCTCTGCAAATACTGAAGATAAAGATGAAATAGCAGAGTTTCAGGAAAGACTGAAAAACTATGTAAATAATTTCCCAGATTCACCCATTTTAAAACATGGGCATGTGGATGTAGAAGGTGGCGCAGATTCATTGATAGCTTCGCTTCACAAGATGGCTGGTATAACCGATGAGCAGTTAGCTAAGTGGGAGCAAAACAAGCTAAAGATTAGAAACGGTAGTTTACCTGCACCTTTTGTTTTGCTTGAGAGGTTTCTGGGTGATACTCATGATATTTTTACTAGTTGGATGCTCTCTTTGAATAGTGCTAACCAGCATTTAGAGTTCAAGATCAAACATGCACCACAATTAGATATGCAAATTTTTGACCTAGAGTTTACATCTGGGCGAACCGTAATTATTGAAGATACATCGATTTTGATATTACATGAGTTGCAACTGTTGAAGCCATTCCTAGAAACGGTTTCTGAGTTTTGTTTACTAAACTCAACATTCAAAAGTTTTGCCCAAAATAGTCATCCAGTTGCAGGCGCTATATACAGTGGGCTGGCAAAAAATATCTTAGATACGTTAAATAAATTTAAATCGAAAATGATTCTATTTTCGGATGACAACAGTAACCTTGTAGAATCTTATCGTGGGTTCATAAATAGCAATGACGCATTATTCATAGTTGATGACTTAAACTTACTCCATCTAGTTAATGTGACTAATAAGGAACAAGTTACCAGTGCAAACATCTTTAACGTCATTGAGATGTTGCACAATAAATCTCATCTATCAAACGAAGAGAAATTTTCACTGATTTCAAAGGCTGCGTCACTTGGCTTTCAAATACCTAATATGACTTTAAGCTTGCTTGCCGAAACTCTAGCGTTTCACTCAAAGACCCTGAACGAAACTGACTATTTAAATACTGATTTTAAAGTGATTTTTGATAAAGTGTTTGCAGCAGATAGAGAAACTGTAGAAACTGTAGAACTTTTTCTTAAAATGCTTGGCTTATCTATTAATCAATTTGATATGGTTATACAGCCAACACCAATTCTGGCGCTTTTAAGAAGTTTTCTATTGAGACACTGCTACAAAGATTTAGAGTCATTCATTGATTTTGTCTTTGTTTATCTGGCATTAACTACTCCTGTAAAAATAGACTCACAACTAATTTCAACGAGTAAGGTACATGTAGAGTTGTGGCAGTTATATCAATATATTCAGCTCAGTAATAGTGATGGGAATATTTCCATCGATGAGCTTGTTGTTAAGGTGGTGGTGCAAATTTTTATGCTCCAAGATAAATTAAGACAGCCCGCTTATCACAGCATTAAGCACTGCTTTGTACCGTTTACTTTTGAAAGTGAAACTTTTGAAAAAGCATATCTAGAGGCTTCACTTCAGTATCGGCTATTTAATTCGTGATAGTAGTTTCACTAGGAACCAAATCAGGCATATCACTTTATTTTTACGTGAACATATCATTATTTTTCTCGCAAAATTAACCTTATTTTCTGCCTTTTGTAGGAGGGTAACACAGGTATGTACAATAATATGAATTTTGTGAATACAAGTATGCTTTTCACTTCTTCGAGACGCTTTGGATAACACCTTCAACGTTATGAACTTAACTATTGTCTAACTCATTTTGGGGCAAAAGCTATTCGCCAAATGAACAGTTCAATGGTCGTTAAGATTGGCATTGTTGCAACTGTGACCGTTGGCGACATGGCCGCTCTTTCACATCCATGTGAACGCGGCATTCGTACATCCATGTACAGCAGATACCGCCGTCGAGCCTATTGGGACACTTCTTGTTAAATAAATAGGCGGCGTGTCACAGGGGAAACGATGACAATCCATATCTGTGCTAGGTGACATTAAATTTGAAGAATATCAGACTTATCAATGGCCACGAACATGATGAATTCTTCCATACCAGTATGTGACTGCATCCTTCCCTAACAAATTAACCTTTCACTTTGCTCGGGGTGGATAAACCAAGGTTTGAATAGAAATCCCTGTACTAGATCGATATTTAGCTCGCGGGCTAGCTGGAGCTGTGCTTCGGTTTCTATGCCTTCGAGGATGCATTGTTTACCTGTGCGTTTGCCAAATTCAATCAGGGCGCCGAGCAGGGCGATACCATGGGGCGCGTCGATTAGTTTAAGCCAGTAGCGGTCAAACTTGAGGTAATCCACATTCATCATCAAATCGATGGAGAGCATGGAGTGGGGGGCGCCGATATCATCGAGTGCCACTTGAATATTGGCCGCTTTAAATTGATGGAACAGGCGATTAGCAAGCTCGGCATCACTCACGCAAGTGTTTTCAATAATTTCTACCGTCAATTGCGGATGCTGCGATAGTAGGTCGAGTAACTTTGGGGTATGCGCGCCATCCACCGCGTGGGGGTCCACATTTACAAATAAACTCTGCGCCTGAGGGGCGTGTTTGAGCTGAAAGGCTTTTGCCTGAAACTCGACCGCCGCCAGTTGTTCGCTGGCTTCGTGTAATTGCTCAAACACTAGATTCGGGGCGATGGTTTGACCCTGCTCGAGGTAAAAACGGGCGAGTGCTTCATAGCCATGAATGCGTTGGGTATGGGGACAGACAAAGGGCTGATATTCGCAACTTAAGGATAAACCGCTGAGATTGAGCATCGAGACTGGCGTGTTAAATGACTAATCGCTAATTATTCGCATTTAGTGGCCAAGAGTGCAAACAAGTTTACCTCGCTTGAGCGCGTTTGCCGATTAAACACTCATACGGTTAAACCTTGGGGTAAAACGGCATCTTGATGTGGCCAAAAATTATCAAGGTGGCCAATGCCACCTTGATTACTGTTCGATTACTATCCCATTTTCGCCATGCGGCTTAGTAATGGAACTTGAGCTCAGCCTCGTTAAACAAAGGCTGTGGCTTTTGTTTTTGCGCCTCGTAAATCAACCGATAACTTAATACGGCTTGCACATATTCACGGGTTTCGGTGAAGGGAATGGACTCAATAAAACTCATGGCATCGAGCTTTCCATTCGACTCCGCTAACCAGCGGCGAACCCGCGAGGGGCCAGCGTTATAGGCGGCGGTTGCTAACACGCGGTTTTGATTGAAATCCTTCAACAATTGCGCGTAATAGGCGCTGCCTAAGTTTAAGTTAAGCTCGGCGCTATAGAGATCCTTAGGATCGCTGTACTTAGCCCCGTGTTTCTTGGCTGTCGCCTTGGCGGTGGCGGGCATAATCTGCATTAAACCGCGGGCACCGACACCCGAGGTCGCATAGAGGAAAAACGCACTTTCACGGCGGCTAATGGCACGGATTTCATCAATATTGACCTTGTGCTTTTTACTGGCGTGTTCGAAGCCTGACTGATGCGCCATCGGGAAGCGCAGGGGAATATCATCCCATAGCTTGCCTTGGATACTGGCCTCCACGCCAAAGTCATACCAGCCTTGATCGTGAGCATAACGACCATAGCGGGCGCGCATCTCATTATTGCTGCGTTTTAGCAGGGCAACCCATTCATAGCGGGCATCGAAGTAACGGTCGAGCGCCATCAGCTCCAATACGCGCACAAAGCCTAAATCGTCTTCGAGTTTTTGACTGGTCCCATCCACCACAGGCTCAGGGCTTTGATTTAAGGACACGGGCTTATTCAATAACTGCGATGCGGCAAAACCGTAAAAGTTTCGCTCATTACTGACCGCCGCTAATGCCTTAGTGGCGCTTTCGGGGGCGTGTTTCGCGTTGGTGCGATACAACCAATACTGCCAGCGCTCTTTGGCTACGCTTTCAGGCGATAATAAATCTAAGTAGCGCGCGATATGGGTGCTGTCCTGCTCGCGGATCGCCCAGCGTAAGCGGCGCTCGAACATATCATCGCTCTTCATCTCGGGCAGCAGGTTATCGGCCCAGTCTCTAAAATTATCATCCTGCTCAATCAACACGCGGCGTACCAAGTACTTTTGCAGCTGTTGGTCCTGCGCTGGGGTAAAGCGTTTCGCTTTTTGATACCGAGTATATAAATTGATGGCTTGGTCGAGATCCTTACGGGCAAGGCGTTTTAAACCTGCGGCGACGATATCGCCAACGATAGGATTTTTATCCTTAAATTTTTCGGTATGGCGCAGGCTATTGGGATCTTTATATACCGCCACTAAGCGTTTTGCCTCGGCGCTGTGCACGGTGATTTTTTGCGATAGGTAACTCAGCAGGCTGGTTTGGCCCTCATCGAAACTCAGTAACATCCGCGCCCAAATCACATCCTGAGTGCGCTTACCGGCTTTGGTCCAGGCATTGAAGAGGGGATCGCATTCCTTGGGACGGGAATCGCCATAGACCCAAAGTGACTGCGCCGCCGTGTAGGCGGTTTGGGTTTCGCCCTTGGCGAGTTTGGCCTCATAGAAATAACACTGCAGCCTGACATCGGTCGGCGCGTCTTGGGCGAGGCTCAAAAAGTCGTTCCAACGCTTTTGGCCGCCGGCATTTAATAAATATTTTGAACGCAGGCGCTGATACATAGGCGTGGTTTGATACTTATCTATCATGGCCTTAGCGTCGTTGCCGCGTAAATCGTTAAGCTTGCCAATGTCGATATCATGGTCGAGATAAATCGCCAGCGGATAATCGCCTAACTTAGCTCGCAGGGGCTTGTAGGTGGCATAGTCTTGTTTCTTTAGGGCTTTTTCAGCCTCAAGAAAGGTCTTCTGGGTAGAAGTTAACGCGAAAGCCGCAGAGGCATTAAATGCCCCTGCGATGATAATTGCGCTGGATAACACCATCTTTGTCAATGGGTTGCACATGCAGAACTTGCCTCCGGGCATCAAGGTTACAATCGACTTTTCCCTATCGATTCAGGATTATGAGTTATTGGCTTTTAAACTGCGTGTTTATCGTTATTGTTCGAGTGCGATGGCATCCTCAGTATGGGGCAAAAGCGTATCGCGATTAGTTTGATTATCACCGCCGTCCAGCGCATCGCTCTCGTCTAAGGCTTCGTTAAGCGCCTTCTCAAGTAACATCTTATCGAGTTGCTTGCTGGTATCAACACCTAGTTGCTGCATTAAATGCGCTTGACGCACTAAATTGCCTTTGCCCGATGACAATTTGTTCATGGCACTGTGATAGGTTTTCTCGGCGTTATCCAGAGCGCGACCGAGTTTTTCCATATCGTCGAGGTAGCCACAGAGTTTGTCGTAGATCCGACCCGCCTGTTTAGCAATGGTTTGGGCGTGCTGGTTTTGATACTCGTAACGCCAGATATTATTGATTGTTCGCAGGGCAACCAAGAGGTTGGTTGGACTGACCAGCATAATATTTTGCTCAAGGGCAAAGTTAACAAGGCTTGGGTCGTGCTCTAGGGCCAGTAAGAACGCGGGTTCAATCGGGATAAACATCAGCACATAATCTAAGCTTTTTAGCCCGTGTAAACGCTGATAATCCTTTTGACTCAATCCCTTAATATGATTGCGGATCGATAAAACGTGTTCATTGATGGCCTGTTCACGCACCAGCGGATCTTCGCTATTAAAATAGCGCTCGTAGCTGATGAGCGACATCTTGGCATCGATAACCACGTCTTTATTTTCAGGCAAATGCACGATCACGTCTGGCTTAAAGCGTTTGCCGCTGTCGTCTTTCAGATCTTGCTGGGTGTGGTATTCGTGACCTTCGCGCAGACCGCTTTCTTGCAGCACGCGGTCTAAAATCACTTCGCCCCAGTTGCCTTGCTGCTTGTTATCGCCCTTTAAGGCTTTGGTCAGGTTAATGGCATCCTGGCTCATTTTTAAATTGAGCTCGCGCAGGTGTTCTAACTGATGTTTAAGGGCGCTGCGCTCCGACTGTTCATGATTGTAGGATTCGCGAATTTGCTGCCTAAAGCCTTCTAACTGCTGCTTTAATGGCCCGAGCACGCCTTCTAACTGGTTGGCGTTTTGGTGCTTAAAGCTTTCGCTGCGCTCTTCGAAAATACGGTTGGCAAGGTTTTCAAATTGGGTTTGTAGGCGCACTTCGGCCATTTCTAAGGTGGCGATTTTCTCCTGCATGGCGGATTGCTGGGCATCGGCCTTGGCTTGAATCGTTTGTTGCATCGCATTGGATTTGGATAAGGCCAGTTGGAGCTCGAGTTGGCGGCGATGGCTGTCGGCAAGTTGCTGCTCAACACTCGGCAGGCGCTCGGCCATGGCTTCGGCTTTACCCAGTTGTTCTATCTTTTGCTCTAAGCGCTGTTGGCATTGGCGCAGTTGGTTATCTTTGTCGTCGACTAAAACTTGCTGCTGGGCGAGGGAGAGCTCGGCGTCTTCGTTTACTTGCCGCATTTCTTGCTCTAATTCGTCTTTAAACTGTTGCCAGCGTGAGCGGGTGAGACGTTGATTGAGTAGGGCACCGATTAACAGTCCTAAAAAGGCCACGGCGAGAAGACCGATGATCTGGGCGAGGGAAAAAGATTGAGAAAATGGCATCTTATTAGCACTCCTTTAGCTGTGGCGCCTAGGGTCGCATGCCCCAAAAAAGGCTTCAAGTGCTTTAATTAACAATCTGTTTAGGCGATGACTCAAATGAGCAAGACTTAGTCGCTTAAGTTGAGATACTGTGAGGGATGAAATTTTTTTGCTGTTATCTGTGTCTATATCCCTACAGCTTATCAACACAGGTAAATGTACCTGAGGCTTTTTGGGCGAGCGCAGAGTGTGAGTCAGCGCCGGTACATAACATTTATTTTTGCAGAGGTGTCCATTGGCTAATCAATCACGTTTTACACCGGGTATTTTGAAAAAAGCGCGCTGGCATATTCAAGATAATCAAGTTACACCCGAGTCGGTGTTTAAGGCGCGCCGTCATATAGTCAAAGCCATGGGCCTTGGCGCGATTGGGGCTAGCATTCCGGGTTATGTGCAGGCGGGATTATTCGATCTGTTTGGCGAACAACCCAAAACCAGCTTTATCACCACGCCATTGACCTTCGAGGCCAATGCGCGCTTTGGTAAGGACGAAGTGCTAACGCCTGTCGACAAGGTCACCACTCACAATAACTTTTACGAGTTTGGCACCAGCAAACAGGATCCGTCTGATAACGCCCAGCAGTTTAAGGTCGACCCTTGGCAATTACGTATCGAAGGCGAAGTGGAGCGCCCCATGACCCTCGATTATCAAGATCTGACTAAGCTGTTTCCCCTGGAAGAACGTATTTACCGCCTGCGCTGCGTCGAAGCTTGGTCCATGGTGATCCCTTGGGTAGGCTTTCCGCTCGCCGCTTTATTGAAGAAAGTCGGCGTGACCAGTAAAGGCAAGTATGTTGCCTTTGAAACTGCCTTCGATCCCGAGCAAATGCCGGGGCAAAAGAGCCGTTTAATGGGCGGCGGCATTCATTATCCCTATGTGGAAGGCTTAACCATTGCCGAGGCGATGAATGAGCTGACGCTGATGTCGGTAGGGCTCTATGGTAAAACCCTGCCGCCGCAAAACGGCGCGCCGATCCGCTTAGTGGTGCCTTGGAAATACGGTTTTAAGAGCATTAAATCCATCGTCCGCATTCGGGTGATGGACAAGCAGCCGCCCACCAGTTGGAATCAACTAGCGCCCCATGAATATGGCTTTTATGCCAATGTGAATCCTGCTGTGGATCATCCCCGTTGGTCACAGGCGAGCGAGCGGCGCATCGGCGAGGGCGGCTTGTTCTCGGCAAAACGCATAGATACGCAGCCCTTTAATGGTTATGGCGAGTTTGTCGCCTCGTTATATGAGGGCATGGATCTGAGGCAGTTTTATTAACTCACTTGGCGGTTGTTGTTTAGGCGCCATTGATTGCGCCTAACGAACAAGTGGCAATATCTAGTGGCATACTGGCTAGTGCCTTGAAAGAGTCAAAAGAGTAGGAGTCCTATGTTCAATATCACGGCGTTAAGAGTCACGCCAAAACAGCTTTTGTGGATAAAGCTGGTCTTTCATTTGATTGGGCTTATCCCGATTGCTTGGCTAGTTTTTACTGTGCTGTCTGGCCGTGCGGGCGGCGATCCCGTGCAGCATATTATCCACTTTACTGGCATTGGCGCTTTAAATGCGTTGGCGGCCACACTCCTGATTTCCCCCCTTGCTAAGGGATTAAAATTAGGCTGGTTGATGCAGACACGCCGCTTAGTTGGCTTGTACGTGTTTGCCTATGCGACCTTGCATATAGTGGCGTTTTTTAGTTTAGATCTGCTGTTTGCCTGGGAGTTATTCTTCAGTGAAGTGGCGAAACGGCCTTATATTTTAGTCGGTGCACTGGCCTATGTAATTGTTACTGCGCTAGCACTGACGTCCTTTAAGGCCTTGATGCGTAAAATGGGCCGCCGTTGGCAAACGCTGCACAATGGGGTGTATGCGGTGGCGATACTGGCGCCGATTCATTTTTATTGGTCGGTAAAATCCGAAATTATTGAACCGAGTCTGTATATCCTTGGCTTTAGTTTGTTGCTCGCGTGGCGTTTGCCCATTTGGCAGAAGAAGCGCAGCAGCCGTATCGCCATGGCCGCCGAGGGCAAGCGGTAATCCCTAGTATTGGCATTTATTCATGAGTAAAGAAAACGGCGTTTGCAGGGTATGCAAACGCCGTTTTATATCAGGCGGGAAGGTAATAGGCTTAACCTAAACCTTGGGTCGCCGATTTCATTTGAATAAATTCAATCTTATAACCGTCTGGGTCTTCCACAAAGGCGATTTCAGTGGTGCCACCAGCAACAGGGCCGGGTGCGCGAGTCACTTTACCACCCGCAGCGGCAATGGCTTCGCAGCGGGCATAAATGTCTTCATCACCGATGGCAATATGACCAAAGGCCGTGCCGAGATCGTATTTTTCCGTTCCCCAGTTGTAGGTCAACTCGATGACGGCCTGGCCCGTTGATTCTTCACCGAAACCCACGAAGGCGAGGGAATATTTGTACTCTGGGTTTTCTGAGGTGCGGAGCAGCTTCATGCCCAGCACTTGAGTGTAAAAAGCGATACTGCGTTCTAAGTTACCGACGCGAAGCATGGTGTGTAACAGTTGTGACATAGGATTATCTCGGTCAATGAATTACGGCGGCAGTATATCAAAATTTGCCGTAAGTCATGCCGGAATGTTAATCGAATAAATGGATTGCCCGGTCTTGATTTCGATAATTACGTGCGCTAGGGAAGCTCTCGCTTTGTGAGTTACATCACTTTGCTTGGCTGCTCGGTGTGAAAAGTGCACGATTATTTAGCTCTTGCTCACAAAATAACTATCTCAATATAGGCATTTATCTCAGCCTTGATAATAATGGGGTTATACCAACTAGGAGAGTGAATATGAACACCGAACTAAAAATGGCGCTAGGTACAACAGTTGTAATTGCTTTATTTTTCAGTGCATTCTTTGTATCCATGTTCTGATATTGCCTTCAAATCCCTTCCCATGCAGAGGCGCTTAAGTCGATTGATTTAAGCGCCTTTGTGTTTTATGCCTTATCGTTTTTATCGCTTCCCCGTTTCGAGTTTATGCCTTGTCTTACGACCCATTGTGAATGTGGGTTGGTACTTTGCTGCGTTTAAATTTTGTGATTCGTTGCAACACTTATGCAAATAGTTTGAAAAATGATTATTTTGATATTTATATATTTTGATTTTCAAACTAAACTGACGGCAGAAGTCATCAATCACCACAGCGTGTTTGCTCTTGCTGCATGAATTTACGCTCACTCATTTATGCAAGTTAGGGAAATCGCTTAGGAAAAAATAATGAAAACAACATCTTCAACCGAGAAGCCGATGCAGCGTACCGGGCTTGGGCATTCTGTCGCGCAGTGGCAGCATTCCCATGGATTTTCTAACCAAAATACGGCGGGCGAAAAAAATACTCGCTATGTGTTGTATCTGACCGTGATTACCATGGTGGCCGAGATTGTGGCGGGGACAATTTATGGCTCTATGGCCTTGCTGGCCGATGGTTGGCATATGGGTACCCACGCCGCCGCCTTTATGATTACCCTGTTTGCCTATTCCTATGCCCGTAAGCATGCTAATGATCCGGCCTTTGCCTTTGGTACAGGAAAGGTGAGTGTGCTTGGCGGTTACACCAGCGCCATCGCCTTAGGCTTAGTGGCCTTAGTGATGTTAATTGAGTCGGGCATGCGCTTGATTAACCCTGAGGATATTCACTTTAATGAAGCGATTTTTGTCGCCCTGATTGGCTTAAGCGTGAACGTATTGAGTGTGTTCCTATTGAAAGATCACCATTCCCACGACCATGGACATTCACACGGGCATTCACACGGCCACTCGCATGGACATTCACACAGTCACTCACACGACCATGATCACGACGATGATGATCATAAAGAGCATCAAGATAATCATTGCTGCCATGGGCACGATCATCATGCTGCTGACCATGACCATGACCATGACCATGACCATGACCATGACCATGACCATGACCATGACCATGACCATGACCATGACCATGACCATGACCATGACCATGACCATGACCATGACGACCATTCACACAGCCACGCACAGGGTCATTCCCATGGGCATTCACACGGGCACTCGGGCCATGATCACAACCTGAGGGCCGCCTATTTCCACGTTTTAGCCGATGCGTTAACCTCAGTGCTGGCAATTGCGGCGCTGTTGTTCGGTAAATATATGGGCTTAACTTGGCTCGATCCTATTATGGGGATTGTTGGTGCGATTATTATCAGCCGCTGGTCATGGGGCCTTATCCAACAGACCAGTCCAATTCTGTTGGACGGTGGGGTAAAGGCCTCGCTACAGCGCAAAGTGCGTGAGACCATAGAGGCGGTACCGGATCATCAAGTCGCCGATTTACATATTTGGCGCGTGAGTGCCGATCACCATGCTATTATGGTGTCCATTGTGTCTCACTCACCGAAAGAAGCCAGTTATTTTAATCAGTTACTGACTAAGTTCCCTGAGTTATCCCATATTACCATTGAGCTGCATACTTGCCGTCAACGTGAGTGTGTGGCTAAGGAAGCCTAATGACAGTTGCACACCCGCATGATGCTTTATCAGCCGCGTCCGCCCATTCTACGGATCAGGCCTTGAACCATGTGATTATTGAGTTTTATGAAAAATTATCATCGTGGGAGCATGCTATTGTGCGCGATAAGGGTTTTAGCTTGTCGCAGGTACACACGATAGAGTTGTTGGGTGTGCACGGCGCGATGCGAATGAAGGAACTGGCCGACAAAATCGGTGTGACCACAGGCACGCTCACCGTACAAATCGATAAAATGGTCGAGTCCCAGTGGGTGATGCGCCGTCCCCATGAGAGTGACAGACGCTCGATTCTGGTTGAGCTTACCGAGAAAGGTCAGGCGCTGTTCCTCGAGCATGATGCACTGCATTTGCAATTAACGACCGATCTCACGGCTAAGATGACTGCAGAGGAGCGAAGCTTACTGCTGAGTCTGCTGACGCGGATGAATCAAGAGTTTTAATGGCAGCGTTTACTCGCGATTCAGTATTGATTACAGCGCCCTAATGGGCGCTTTTTTTGGCGGGCGTGTTGACGTTTCAGGGTTATTTTTGCAGCAATTTGGCTGGCTTTTATGCAAGGCAAAGTCCGTGCAGTGTAGTTATTCTACATAAACGGACGATAACGCGGCAGAAACGCCAGCCAAATGCTGCCCGAAGGGTTCGTCTGGCAAGCCCTTGTTCTTACTTTCTGTCATAAGAGCCGCTCGTCATTTGAGTAGACTACACATCATTTCTCGTTTCGCGAGCACGTGTTTGCCTGAACGAACAAAATCTAATCTCGAAACGTCAACACGCCCGCATAACATCTCGAATATTTTCGATTCATTCTCGATTAATCATCCGTGATTACAATATCTTACCTTTTGTTACATTCTTGTTGTATTAAAGGTTGAACTGGAGGTCAATTAAGGTAATGTAGGGCAGAAATCAAGATGGACTCAATCTAAGGGCTCTGTTCAAGGACTATGTTTAAGGGCTCTGTTTAAAAAGGAATAACATGAATCGTAAATTACTGCCTTGGTGCATCGCAGGGGTACTCACTATGAGTGGTCAACTCCACGCCGAAGAAGACAAATACCTTTGGCTTGAAGAGGTTGAAGGCGCAAAGCCAATGGAGTGGGTTAAGGCCCAAAATGCCACTTCAGCCGCTGAAATTAAAGCCTTCAAAGGCTTCGATACCTTAGTTGCCAACAGCCTCGCTATCCTCAATGACAAAGAGCGTATTCCTTACGCCACCCATATTGGCGATAAGCTGTATAACTTTTGGAAGGATGATACACATGTGCGGGGGATTTACCGTCGCACCACGATGGAAGAATACGCCAAGGCGGATCCAAAGTGGGAAACCGTGCTCGATGTCGATGCCTTAGGCAAAACCGAAGCGGTGAACTGGGTATTCAAAGGCATTGATTGCCAGTATCCACAGAATCAGCGCTGCTTTGTGTCCTTGTCCCGTGGCGGCGCCGATGCGGTCGAAGTGCGTGAATTTGATTTAACCACCAAAGACTTTGTGCCTGCGAAAGACAAACCTTTCTTCTTAAAAGAAGCGAAATCTAGCCTTAGTTGGATTAATACCGATCAGGCCTTTGTCGGTACCGACTTTGGCGATGGCCAAAGCATGACGGACTCGGGTTATCCCCGCGTGGTGAAGTTATGGCAACGTGGTACGCCGCTTGAGCAAGCTAAAACCATTTTCAGTGGCGACAAAACCTCGGTCGCGGTATCGGGTTGGGTGATGTTTGACGACAAAACCCCACTGAGCCTAGTCACAGAGGCGCATACCTTTTACACCGCTACTCAATATGTTTACCTAGACGGCAAACTCATAAAGCTGCCACTCCCACAGGATGCCGAGATTAAAGGTTATTTCCAAGGCAAGCTGTTTATTGAGCTTAAGAGTGACTTAGCAACCCCTGCGGCGACATTCAGCCAAGGCGCAGTAGTGTACGCCAATGTGGCGGATTTGATTGCCCAAAAAGACGCCTTTACTGAATTTGTCAGCCCAACGCCGACCGCATCAATCGCCCAGTTAACGTTCAGTAAGAGCGCGATTTTTGTTAATTGGCTCGATAACGTGAAAAGCAAACTGGTTCGCTATGAGCAAGACGCGAAAGGCGCATGGCAAAGCACGCCGGTACCCTTTGAGGCCAACGGTGCGCTTACCGTGATGGATATGGAGCGCGACAGTGATGATTTCTTTGTCAATTACACAAGCTTCCTTGAGCCATCGAGCTTGTATACCGTCAATGCTAAGGCGCTAAAACCGCAAAAGATGAAAGGTATGCCTCAGCAATTTGCGGCGGATAAATTTACCACCGAGCAGTATTTTGCGACCTCAAAGGATGGCACCAAAGTGCCGTATTTTGTGGTGATGGCAAAAGATCTTAAGCTCGATGGCAGCAATCCAACACTGCTTTATGGTTATGGTGGTTTTGAAGTGTCACTGCGCCCAGCCTATTCAGCAACCATTGGTAAAAACTGGTTAGAGCAGGGCGGTGTGTATGTGCTGGCGAATATCCGTGGTGGCGGCGAGTATGGGCCTGCGTGGCATCAAGCGGCGCTTAAGGAAAATCGTCATAAGGCCTACGAGGACTTTGAAGCCATTGCTGAGGATCTCATTGCCCGTAAGATCACTTCGAGCAAGCATTTAGGTATTCAAGGTGGCAGTAATGGTGGTTTGCTGATGGGCGCCGCCTTTACCCGTCGTCCCGATCTCTACAATGCCGTGGTCTGCCAAGTGCCGTTACTCGACATGTACCGCTTCAATAAGTTACTCGCCGGCGCAAGTTGGATGGGGGAATACGGTAATCCCGATGTTCCAGAGGAATGGGCTTACATTAAAACCTATTCGCCATACCATAATTTGCACAAGGATACGCATTATCCAAAGGTGTTCTTCACCACCTCAACCCGTGATGACAGGGTTCACCCAGGACACGCGCGTAAGATGGTGGCCAAGATGAAGGACATGGGTATCGATGTACTTTACTATGAAAATATCGAAGGTGGGCATGCTGGGGCTGCAGATAATAATCAAGCTGCGGACCTAAATTCAATGGCGTTTGCCTACTTATTACAGCAGTTAAAATAATCGGGACCTTTTCACACAAAAAGTGTCGCGATTAGCACCGAGCAAGTCCCTATAGGTTGGGGAGCAAAAAACGGTCGAATTCATTCAGGTTCGGCCGTTTTTTTAATCCGTATTTTAACTTGTTAATAATATTAATAATTTTATTGAGTGAGCCAAGGTCAGTTGCTAAGATGACATTCATTTTTAGGCATAAGATTACCTTAAGAAAACTAAGTTAGCTTCGGCCCACTATTTATTTGAGAGACCATTACCAGTGCTGACGAGATTTAAAACCCTAACAGTGAATCGCTTCACCTTCCTCACCGCATTATTTTACGTTTGCGTTTTTAATATCCCTCTCTTTGAAGTCATCAAAAAAGGCATTGAAAAACAACCTGATGTGGATCCGATCTTTATCGCCACTATGCCGCTGTTTTTAACCTTTGCACTGAGTTTTGTGTTTTCACTGTTTACAGTGAAGTACCTGGTAAAACCCTTTTTCATCATTCTTACGCTGCTTTCCTCGAGCGTGTTTTTTGCCGCACTCAAATACAATGTCGTCTTCGACTACGGCATGATTGAAAACACCTTTCAAACCAACAGCGCTGAAGCCTTGATGTATGTGAACTTTGCTTCCATTCTCAACATGCTGCTCACGGGGATTTTACCCGCCTATTTAATTTATAAAGCCGATATCCAATACAAGCCATTTTTTAAAGAACTGCTACATAAAGTCTTGTTTATGCTGGCGATGCTCGCGGGACTCGGGATTATCGCCTTCTTCTATTTCCAAGATTACGCCGCCTTTGGTCGCAATAATGATGAGATCAAGCGCTATATCGTGCCGACCTATTTTATTGGTGCAGCTTCTAAATACATTAACGTGCACTATTTGCAAACGCCGATGGAATATCAGCAACTGGGCTTGGATGCAAAAAATGTGACGACCAATGTCAACGGTAAACCTAACCTGTTAGTGCTGGTGGTGGGTGAGACCGCTCGTTCGATGAACTATCAATACTATGGATATGATAGACCGACCAATGCTCACACAGAGGGACAAGGCTTAATCGCCTTCAAAGACACCCATTCCTGCGGTACGGCCACTGCGGTCTCGCTGCCTTGCATGTTCTCGCGTATGGGACGTGAGGATTACGATTCTCGCCGCGCCTATGCCCAAGACACGGCTATGGATGTACTGAATCACGGCGGGATTAAAGTGCAGTGGTTTGATAATGACTCGGGTTGTAAAGGGGTGTGCGATCAGGTTGAAAACATCACCATCGACCTTAATAGCGATCCTGAACTCTGCTCGGGCCAATATTGTTTCGATCAAGTGCTGCTCAATAAACTCGATGAAGCCTTAGCCAATGCGGAGCAGAAAGACACTGTGATTGCCCTGCATGTGATCGGCAGCCATGGGCCGACGTACTTCCTGCGTTATCCGCCAGAGCACCGTAAATTTACGCCGGATTGCCCACGCAGTGATATTCAAAACTGCAGCGCCGAAGAGCTGATGAACACCTATGACAACACGATTTTGTATACCGATTACATCATCAGTGAAGTGGTGAATAAGCTTAAACAGCAACAAGCTAAGTTTGATACCGCCATGTTCTATGTGTCGGACCACGGCGAATCTCTGGGTGAGAAAGGCATGTATCTGCATGGTGCGCCGTACAGCATCGCGCCGATTGAACAAACCAGTATTCCTATGCTGGCCTGGGTGTCGGAGGATTTCAGCCAAGACAACCATTTAAATATGGCGTGTTTGGCCAAAGAGGCAGAGAAGGGCGGCTTCTCCCACGACAATCTGTTCGACAGTTTGTTAGGATTAATGAACGTACAGACCCAAGTGTATCAGCCTAAGTTAGATATTTTTGCCCGCTGCCGCGGTTAAGTTCAGTAGGCTTGTGAATAGATGAAGGAGGATGGCGACATCCTCCTTTGTTTTTTGCGCGCCATCATAATAATCATTGTGCCCAGTATCCAAATTGAAGTAGTTGAGTTAACTTAAATGACACAAAAACATAACAACCATTGGGTGCGCGATTCATGTCTTCTTCTGCAGCAAACAAAGAGCTCGATTCGGCGGCGCAAATCCTGCGATTAGCCGTACCACAAATGTCTGCGCTTGATATTCCCGTGACCCCCGAAAACTACACGGTTTGGTATGAGTATTTTGCCCAGTCAAACCTCGACTTAAATCGCGCCATTGATGGCTTTCTGGCAAACAAAGTGGTGTTTACCAAAGAGGTGAATACCAGCCTGTACAAGAATTTTATTCAAGAAAAATCCCCAGAAGTGATTGAGAATGTCCAAATTGAAACTCAAATATTGATCAACTCACTGATCAGTAAAATTTCTCAGTTAACCCAAGGGACGGAGGCCTTTTCAAGTACCTTGGTGGACTTTGGACTGCAATTGCAATCAACCCCCGATGTCTGCACCTTGAACCAATTAGTGGGTGGGGTGATAGATGAAATGCAAAATCTATTAATCAACAACCAGAACATGGAGCAAAGCTTAACGGCCATGGGTCAAGAGGTGCAGAACTTAAAATCCGAGATGGAGAACCTAAGTTTAGCGGCCATGACAGATCAATTGACCTCACTGCATAACCGCCGCGCCTACGAGATTGCCATTCAAGATCATATTCATCGCGCCGAAGAACAACAAACCCGTTGCAGCCTGTTACTCATCGATATTGACCGCTTTAAATTGTTTAACGACACCTATGGTCATCAAGTGGGGGATAAGGTTTTAGCCTATGTCGCGCTCGCCCTCAAACAATGTGTGCGGGGGGATGACTTTGTCGCCCGCTATGGCGGCGAGGAGTTTGTGGTGGTGTTGCCTAACACCCATTTCCACGATGCGCTCCAAGTGGCCGAAACCTTAAGGGAGCGTATCTCAGAGCGGCGTTTAGCCATAGGCAAAGATAAAAAACTCTCACTGGGCGCGATTACTGTGTCTATCGGCTTAGCCTCGTTGCAAAAAGGGGATGATGCCGAAACCTTATTTAGCCGAGCGGATAAAGCCTTATATGAAGCCAAATCCGATGGCCGTAACTGCGTGCGCGGCTAGCAAATTGGGCAAGATAGTTTAGTGTGATGGCTTGGCAAACAGTTTCGTGATAAGGCTTACTTATCGAGATAGTTTGGCTAGTTTTTTCAGCTGACAGGTCGCTCGAATGTAAACCTATAAGCTTGTGGATAGCGCGCGAGCTTAGGTGCAATAAACATATGAGCCGAGGTGCAAGTCTGTGCCATGTTGACTATTCGGTTAAGGCACTTTTGCTCTAAGGCTCTTTCGCTCAAAGACACTTTCGCACAAAGGCACTTTCGCTAATGACCCTGTATCAATCAATGAATAAAAATTAATCTCAACTCTTATCAATTAGTTATCAGGATCCTCCCGCAGCATTTGCATTTTGTTACCTATGTTGCCTAAATGGGCAATTGCTTTACATCGCATACCATTCATATAATAAGCAATGCTTACTATATGGATGGCTTATGAAATCATCATCAAATACCCTAGGCGCACTCTTAAGTGACATTACCCGCATGATGCGCCGCGTATTCCAAGAAACCTATAGGCCTACTGCAGACTGCTCACTGACACTTTCTCAGGCGAGAGCCTTATTGCATATCGCCCGTAATGAAGGTCTTAAACAGATTGAACTGGCGGATCGCCTCGAGATTAAACCTATCACGGCCGCGAGATTAATTGATGTGCTGTGTGATGCGGCGCTGGTTGAACGTAGACCCGATGCCAAGGACAGACGCGCTTTTCAGTTATTTTTGACTGAAGCGGCTGCGCCCCATTTGGCCGAAATTGAACGCGCCGTAACCATAGTGTACGCCCAAGCCTTTAAGGGATTTGATGAAGCCGAGTCACAAACGGTGATCCGCTTGTTGTCGCAAATTCATAAAAATTTTTCAGCCTAATCAAAGCTGATAACCCATCCCTGTGATAGAACGTGAGTGAAGTTGGAGTTGTTGTAATGAGTGACGCAAACCCTCAAGCCCCTCAAGATAATATGCGTAAAAAACGCAGCGTGTTGCTGATTGTGGTTCCCCTGTTATCTGTTTTGGCCATAGGTGCGGTTTATCTGCATGGCGGCCGCTACATGGAAACCGATAACGCCTATGTGAAGGCGGATAAAGTCCCCGTGAGTGCTCAAGTGGCTGGGAATGTGGACAACTTGTATGTGGTGGAAAACCAACGGGTTGAGAAGGGGCAAGTGTTGTTTCGCCTCGACGATGCCATGTTTAAGGTGATGGTCGATAAGGCGAGTGCCAAACTGGCGCAGGTCAAAACCGATTTAGCAGTACTCAAGGCGAGTTACCATGAGAAACAAGCCGAAATTACCCTAGCTGAAACCAAGTTAGCCTTTGCCGAGAAAGAGCAAAAGCGGCAGGAGAATTTAATCGGTAAACACTTTGTGTCCGAATCTCAGCTTGAGGATGCAAGACAAAATACCGATATTGCGCGGCAGAATATTCAGACCCTTCAAAAAGATTTACACCGCATTGCCGAAAGCTTAGGCGGTAGCCCCGATTTTCCGATTGAACAACATCCCAGCTATTTAGAAGCTTTAGCCCAATTAAATGAAGCCAAGCTTGATTTAAGTCGCGTGGAGATTAAAGCCCCAGTATCTGGCGTCGTTAGC
Organism: Shewanella sp. Shew256; assembly: GCF_002196695.1. NCBI lineage: Bacteria > Pseudomonadati > Pseudomonadota > Gammaproteobacteria > Alteromonadales > Shewanellaceae > Shewanella > Shewanella sp. Shew256. Next base: position 359,268 of record NZ_NAJR01000005.1, read on the forward strand.
CAACTGCCTAAGTTGGGACAATATGTGAATGTTGGCGCCATCGCTTTAGCGCTGGTGGCCGATCATGCCCTATGGATTGAGGCGAACTTCACCGAAACCGATTTAACCCACGTCAAACCCGGACAAAAGGTCAATATTCATATCGATACCTTTCCCGACAATCGCTGGCAAGGTACGGTCGAGAGTTTAAGTCCGGCAACGGGCGCTGAGTTCTCGCTGATCCCCGCGCAAAATGCCACGGGCAACTGGGTGAAAATCGCCCAGCGGGTTCCGGTGCGAATTGCCATTGATACTGTGTTACCCGAGGCGCCGCTGCGTGCTGGATTAAGCGCCGTGGTGGATATCGATACTGAATATCAACGCCAGTTGTTGGGTTTTAGTCTGTGAGTCAGCAAGTGATAGCAGGGCAAGACCATGCCCAATCTAAGGGCGTGAATTCGAGCGATGTTTTACACACCGATACTAAACCTAAGTCTGAGCAACACCTTGGGTTTATCACGCTTTCGGTAATGCTGGCGACCATTATGCAGGCGCTCGATACTACGATTGCCAACGTGGCCTTGCCCCATATGCAGGGCAGCATGGGGGCGACTCAGGATCAGATCTCTTGGGTGTTAACCTCCTATATTGTGGCCGCGGTGATTTTTATGCCGCTGACGGGATTTTTAACCGCCAGGCTTGGGCGTAAACGGGTATTTATGTGGGCCGTGGTTGGCTTTACGATTGCCTCCATGCTCTGCGGCGCTGCGCAAAACCTTGAGCAAATTGTGTTATTTCGCTTATTGCAAGGGGTGTTTGGTGCCAGCTTAGTACCTTTATCCCAATCGGTATTACTCGACAGTTATCCGCCAGAGCGCCATGGTTCGGCCATGGCCCTTTGGGGAGTGGGGGTGATGGTCGGGCCGATTTTGGGGCCATCCCTCGGTGGTTGGTTAACTGAGTATTACAACTGGCGCTGGGTGTTCTATATCAACCTGCCTTTTGGATTATTGGCCTGGTTTGGTCTTGCCGCCTATGTGAAAGAAACGCCGCTGGACCATAGTCGTAAGTTCGATTTACTCGGTTTTGCCATGTTGAGTCTGGCCATTGGCGCCCTGCAAATGTTGCTCGACAGGGGAGAATCCCTCGATTGGTTTTCTAGTCGCGAAATTGTTATCGAAGCCATTATTGCTGGCATGGCGTTTTATTTGTTTGTGGCCCATATCTTTACCCATAAACATCCCTTTATTGAGCCCGGGCTGTTTAAGGACCGAAACTTCAGTGTGGGGCTTATCTTCATCTTTATTATTGGGATTATTCTGCTGGCGACCATGGCCTTACTGCCGCCGTTTATGCAGAACCTGTTAGGTTATCCTGTGATTGATGTGGGTTACCTGCTGGCGCCAAGGGGCGTCGGCACTATGATCGCCATGATGACTGTGGGTAAACTCGCCGGGAAAGTGGATGTGCGCTACCAAATATTCTTAGGTTTGATGCTCACTATTTTGTCCCTATGGGAGATGACGGGTTTTAACACCAATATTACCGGCTGGGACATAGTGCGCACTGGGATTATCCAGGGCCTTGGCTTAGGGTTTATCTTTGTACCACTCTCGACCATTACCTTTGCAACCTTAGCGGCGAAATACCGTAATGAGGGGACTGCACTCTTTAGCCTGATGCGAAATATCGGCAGCAGCATAGGGATCTCCGTGGTGATCACCTATCTTGCCCAGCACACACAGATGAATCATGCGGTGTTTGCCGATTACATTCATCCCTTTAGTTTTGCGCTGCAACATGCAGTGGATGTTCATGCGGTAGATTTATCGACGACGCAGGGCATGGCCTTACTCAATGCCGAAGTGAATCGTCAGGCGGCTACCTTGGCCTATTTGCAGGACTTTAGGTTAATGATGTGGGTGACGTTATCCGCCGTGCCCTTAGTGTTTCTGCTTAAAGGCGTGCATAAAAAATCAAAACATTAAGATGAGCAGTAAATCGGGGTTTAGTGGGTTCAGCTAAGCGCTCACTGCATGAAAAATAAAAAACGCCGCATCTTTTGAGTGCGGCGTTTTTTTATTGTGTTCAGCGAACCGAAGCTTGCTTCGCGCTATTGACTGCTATTGGCGATGGGCGCCTTAAGATCCATATGCATTTTGATCAAATGCTCCTCCATATCGAAGGTGACTTTAAAGCCTAAGCTCTTGGCAAGGCTTGCCATATTACGGTTTTCAAACATGGTAAAGCCCGTCAGCACTGGGGTGTCGTTGGCTTGATAGTATTTAATCAATTTTTCGAGCAGTAATTTACCCAGCCCAATACCTTGGTGATCGCCTCGCACCGCCATGGCAAATTCGGCTTCGGTATTGTCGGGATCGATGGAGGCCCTGACTGCACCTAAGGTAATGTCATCACCGTCCGGCCCTTTGGCGGTGGCGATAAACGCCATTTCGCGGGCGTAGTCGATTTGGGTCAGCACCGCCATTTCCTCGTGGGTCATCTTAGATCGCACACCAAAGTAGCGTTTGTATCTATCTTCATCGGAGAGGGAATTATCAAAGGCTAAATGCTTGGGTTCATCCTCGGGCAGAATGGGGCGCAGCATGACTTTAAGGCCATTTTTAAGCTCGGCAAATTCCTCTAATTCCTTGGGATAAGGCATGATGGCAAGGCGTGAGGTGTTATCGGTATTGGCATCGTGCAGACGGATATTCACATCGAGCAGGGTGATGTTTTCCCCTGCCGCCAGCACAGGGTTAAGATCTAACGATGCTATCTCTGGGCAGTCGATGATGATGTGGGAAATTTGCGTCAGCATCACGCATAGGGCGTTCATATCCAGCCCCAGCGGTAAATGCCTATCCTTTAACTTATGGGTCTTTAAGGCTTGGATCACCATGTAGCGGGCCAGCGCCATATTGAGTGGCGGCAAGGCGACCGCAGCATCTTGAGTCGGATCCCACTCCGAGCCGCCTTCACCTAAACAGATGGCAGGACCGAACACGGGATCACTTATCACGGCGACCCGAATTTCCTGCGCGCCGGCGGTCAAGGCCATCTTCTGCACTATCATGCCCTCGATAATTGCGTCGGGATTGGCCTGATGCACCCGCTGGGTAATAGCATTGGCGGCATGGCGAATATCTTCTGCCGAGGTGAGGTTAAGCATGACGCCGTGGACATCGGATTTATGCAAAATATTCGGTGATTGCACCTTGAGCGCGAGGGGATAACCCGCCTCGTTGGCGATGGCGACGGCCTCATCGGCATCTTTGACAAACCAAGTGTCGATAGTATTGAGGCCATAGGCGCGCAAAATCGGGCTGGCTTCGTGGGTTTCGAGCACCGCTTTGCCCTTGGCCTGCGCTGCTTGCAGCAGTTTTCGCGCCGTTTGGCTATCGGTTGGAATATTGTCGGGGATCGACTGCGGCACTTCCTGCAGCAGTTTTTGGTTACGGCGATATTCCACCATATGCATAAAGGCACCTACCGCACCTTCGGGGGTGCGATAGGTAGAGATGCCGCCCTTGGTAAAGCGTTTGCGGGCCTGGTAGGCCGAGTCTTCACCGCTCCAGTTGGTGAGGATATTTAAGCGGTTTTTCTTCGGATGTGCGTGGATCACTTTAATTAAGGCATCGGCAATCTCGACACTTTCGCCAAGGGCGGAGGGCGAGTGCAGCACTAAGATGGCGTCTAATTCTTCACAATCCATCAAGATATTAAGTGCGCTGGCGTAACGGCTGGCGTTGGCATCGCCGATAATATCGACGGGGTTTTGTTTCGACCAAGTATTGGGCAGTACGGCATCGAGTTTGGCTATGGTGTCTTGGGATAATTCCGCCAGTTTGCCACCGCGTAGGATCAGTTCATCAACGGCCAACACCGCAGGGCCGCCACCATTACTGATAATGCCTAATCGTTCGCCCTGCAATGGATTAGAGTGGGCAAGGCTTTCTACCGCGGCAAAAAGTTCAATTAAATCATTCACCCGCAACATACCCGCGCGCCTAAAGGCGGCTTCGTACACGGCATCGTTGCCGCCAATTCCACCTGTATGTAATTTGGCGGCACGTACTCCTTCGGCGCTGCGGCCAGATTTAATCACTAATATGGGCTTATTGCGGGAAGCGGCACGGGCGGCGGAGAGGAAATGGCGCTTTTCATTGACCGAATCGATATACAACATGATGGCGCTGGTACGGCTATCGCGGCCGAGGAAATCGAGTAACTCATCGAAGTTAATATCGGTGGCATCCCCAAGGGAGATAAAGGATGAGAAACCAATGCCTTTGTTGTTCGCCCAATCCAGCACTGTGGTACAAATGGCGGCAGATTGCGATACAAAGGCAATTTTACCGGGCAGGGCGCTGGCATGGGCCAAACTGGCATTGAGCCCTAGCGGCGGCAACAACATCCCCAAACTATTGGGGCCAAGAATGCGCATGCCATAGCGTTTAGCATGTTGCATGGCTAAGTCGAGTAGGCTGACACCTTCTTCATTGACTTCCTGTGCCATGCCGGAGGCCATAATAATCGCCACTTTACAGCCGAATTGGGCCAGAGTTTCGACGATGGCAGGCACGCGGCTGGCGCGGGTACAGATGACCGCTAAATCGGGCTTTATCGGCAAGGCTTCAATATTGGGATAGGCAAGCACCCCCATTACCGCGCGGTATTTTGGCGTTACGGGCATGATGGGGCCTGAAAATCCGCTCGAGAGCAGGTTTTTCATCAGCACATTACCGGCACGTTTCTCGCTATTGGAGGCGCCAATAATCGCTACGGATGTGGGTTTAAATAAGGAGTGTAATGTACGTTGACTCATAAATGATCCCATCCCAGTCGAAGACATCGCCAGTGTAACCTAGCCTGTGGTGGCTGCACAGCTAAGTTTATGTATCCACTAGACAAGTCTCTACATTAATCAGTCATTCGCCTGACTGCAGACCGAATGCCTGTATAGCGTATCCATTTTGCGCATGCCGTTCTGATTTTAGTGAAAAAAGTCGATTAGTTGTTTGAAAACCCCTGAATATGAAACTACTTTTTAATCACAGATCAATAATTGCGAAGTCTCTATGACATACAAGGATGGCATTGTTGCAGTGTTTGCTGCAGTAATAGGATATTTCATCGGCAGCCTAGTCAGTTTTATGCTGAGTACCTTAGTTGCCGTGACCATTATGCTCGCTTGGCAGTTTTATCGACAATCTTCAGTGTCTCAACCCATCTCCCATGCCTATGCCACATCTGGTACTCGCGCCGATTGGCAAGATCAACTGACGCTGTATCAAGAAGTGTCTGTGTCATTAAAAACCTGTGAGCAGAGTATCGATGATGTGCTGTCGGTGCAGTCGGATGCAGTCGAGCTATTGGGCGGCGCCTTCGATGGCCTAGGTAAGTTAATGCACGAGCAAAGCGAGTTTATTTCAGCACTGGTGCATAGCACTGATGATGAAGAGATTTTCCATTCTGAGCAGATGAAGCTATTTGCCAATAACACCTCGACCACGCTGGAGCGTTTTATTCAATCGACCATTGAGATGTCAGCTTCTAATATCGATTTGCTCGAGAAAGTGAATGTGATTTATGAAGCCATGCCGCAGGCGATGAAGGCCTTGAAGGATATCGACCAAATCTCTTCGCAAACCAATTTACTGGCATTGAACGCGGCAATTGAGGCCGCCCGCGCGGGGGATGCGGGTAGGGGCTTTGCCGTGGTGGCCGATGAGGTGCGCGCCCTCTCTAATCGCAGCGCTGGTTTTAGTGAAAGCATTCAAAAACAGCTACATACAATTCAAGTACAAATTGAACAGTTAACCCATCAAGTGAGTAAAGTCGCCGCTCAGGATATGTCTTACATTATCGAGGCGAAAAAAGATCTCGATACGGCGCTAGAACAAATCATTGTAAAAGCAGAAAAAGACGCTGTGGTCATTGACCGCATCGACGCCTCCGCCCACGAATTAGAGAGTGCCATTGCCGACACGATTCGTGGCTTACAATTTAGCGATATCACCTCGCAAAGTTTGATTTATACCAATCAGAGTTTGCAGCACTTGCGTGAATCCTTAAATCGGGTCACGGCAATGTCGCCTGAAGAATTCGATGAGCAGTGTGATGGTCTAGTTTCGCAGATCAGTGGTCGGCGTACCAACACCCATAATCCAGTATCCGCAAGTCAAATCAGTTGTGGTGAGATTGAGCTTTTCTAAACAGGGAAGATTGTGATGGCTAATATTTTTTATATCTCTTTGCCAGAACGTTTTGATTTTTATCATCATAAAAAATTCACCAGCGATTATCAAAAGGCCTTTCTCGAAGAGGACATTAAGCACTTAGTGCTGGATTTTAGCCGCGTGCTCTACATTGATAGCTCGGCACTGGGGATGATGGTGTTGCTGCATCGTAAGGCACTTGAGCGCCAGATCAGCACGGCGATTCGGGGACTGCATGGGCAAGCGGAAGAAATTATTACGATTGCCAATATGGGACGTTTGTATCTTGTTGAACGGGATGTGTAAGTGCCTAAAAGCCAACGTTATATTCTGGTCATTGATGATGACTTAGTCACAAACCAAATTATTACGGCGTTTATTCACAGTAAAGGTTGGGGGGTGATTACTTGCTGTAATCTGGAAGAAGCAAGCGAAGAAATTAATCAGCAAAATATCGAACTTATTTTATTAGACTATTATTTGCCCGATGGTACCGCCATGACGTTATTAGAAAGACTGCGATACCGAGAATCGCCCGTGCCCGTAATCGTTATCAGCGCGGATAACGAATATCAAAAAATAATATCCTGCTTTCGTTTAGGGGCCTTAGATTTTATTATTAAACCGATTAATTTAGAACTGTTCTGGCATAAAGTTGAAGGGTTATTAGCGCATTTTTCCTTAGAGAAACAAGTTAAGCAACAACGCTCAATATTAGAAAAAATGCTCTATCAAAAGGCTCGCGAAGAACAAATGGCAAGACATTTATTTGAGCATCTTGTCAATATTCGCAATGTCAGTTTTGATTTCGTCAAATCCTTTACTCAAGCAAGTGCTAATTTTAGCGGCGATATTATTCTTAATACCGTTGGGCCCAACGGAAACTTCTTCTTAATTATTGCGGATTCTACCGGCCATGGATTAAGTGCGGCTATGCCGATTTTAAGGGTGGCCAATACCTTCAGGGCCATGGTGGCGAAAGGCTTTAATCTCGTCAGTTTGATTTATGAACTTAATGCCAATGTGTATGAAGACAGCCCCGGCGATCGTTTTGTGGCGGCCGTGGTCTTAGAGATAGATTTCTTTAAAAATCAAATCAACCTCTGGAATGGCGGCATGCCGGACGCATTGCTTTATCAAGATGAATTGGAGAGCGATTCGGCTTATGCCGAGCATGAGCACATACAGAAATACCGCTCTAAAAATATGGCTCTCGGCATTTTGTCGCCCAGTGCGTTTATCGCGAATATTGCTTCGTTTCCCATTCCGCGGACGGGACGGATCTGTTTACTCAGTGACGGATTAATTGAGCAACAGAGTAAAGGCGGCACATTTTTTGGTATGGACAGCGTGATTTCGTTGTTGAGTTTTTATGGTCGCGATTTAACTGAACACCTAAGAACAAAACTCAAAACCATTTTTGAACACGAGATCACCGATGATATTGCGGTGTGTGTACTCGATTTCGAGTTATTACATAACTGGTATCGAGAACGAGAACATAAATCGAGTCAAATTTGTATGAAAGGGGAGTTTACTTGGGCCATTAAAATGATGGGCGCCATGTTATTAAATGCCGACTATTTAAATTCACTGAATCAGTTTTTGAATATTTTTGGGTTTTCTACTACGTTTAGTCAGAGGGTATTTACTGTTGTTTCTGAGTTAGTTACTAACGCAGTTGACCATGGTGTACTCAAGTTAGACTCTCGTCTTAAAAATGATCCTGAACGTTTTGAGTTATACCACAGTATACGTGAAAGCAGCATAGACAAGCTTAAGGCTGAAGATTGGGTCAAGGTTGAGCTGGAATGGCATGCACAACTCAGTGAACTCAGGATCACTGTATCCGACAGTGGTGATGGGTATGTGCCGAAGGAGCAGGAGGAAATCGCAGATTGGTTTCAAATTTCGGGTCGTGGTCTTTTATTGGTTAAATCCCTCTCTAAGAGCTATGAGTTAGTAGCTCCAGGAAATAAAACTAAAGTCATGATGGAATGGTAAATGAGCAAAAAAATATTAATTGTTGATGACTCGGCCGCGATCAGACAGATGGTTGAGGCGACGTTAAAGTCGGCAAATTATCAAGTCGTGCTCGCAAAAGATGGTCGTGAAGCCCTGGATTTATGTGGCGGACAACGATTCGATTTTATTTTGACGGATCAAAATATGCCCCGTATGGACGGTTTGACGCTCATAAAATCCCTCAGAGCCATGTCGGCGTTTATGCGTACGCCCATCGTCATGCTTACCACCGAAGCCGGTGAAGACATGAAGGCGCAAGGTCGAGCCGCAGGCGCTACGGGATGGATGGTCAAGCCCTTTGACCCGCAGAAGCTATTAGCTATCACAGCCAAAGTGCTGGGCTAACCTAGGTCGGGGTGTGCTATGTCCATTAATATGGCAGAGTTCCATCAGGTTTTTTTTGAAGAAAGCCACGAACATCTTGAAAATATGGAGCAATTGCTCCTTGCATTAGATTTAGACGCCCCCGATCCCGAAGAATTAAATACCATTTTCCGTGCTGCCCATTCGATTAAAGGGGGCAGTGGCATCTTTGGTTTTACTGCGCTCACCAGCGTGACCCACGTAATGGAAAATTTGCTCGATAAAACCCGAAAGGGCACGTTTGAGCTTTCCTCTTCTGTCATTGATCTTTTGCTTCGTACCGTCGATACCCTTTCACATATTTTAAACCTCTATCGGGAAGAGGAACCCATAGATTGGCAGCAGGTGGAATTTGCCAAAAACCAGCTGGTGGCGGCCTTAAATGGCGAACCCTTTTCCACTCAAACCGCCAATGCGGCAAATGGTTTGAGTGCCGCAAATCCCAATACCAATAACCAGAGCGAAGATAACCCCTTACAAGCTGCGGTTAAGCCAAGTGTAGCGACTCAATCAGTAGACGATAGCTTCGGTTTTTTTGAGGATGAAGTGGAGCTTGGGTTAGTCGATGAAACGGAACATTTCGGCTTTTTTGACGAGGCCTATACCGCAAAGGACATCCGCGCCGAGGATATTCACGCACCTACTGCAGTTGAGCTGAGTTTGACACCGCAAGAACAGGCGGCTGCTGATCTGGCTGCCAATCAGGTTGCTGCTGTTAGCGACGATGCGCTGGATGATGAATTAGGTTTCGGCTTTTTTGAATCATTAACGCCCGAAACATTCGCCACTGAAATTGATGCCTTAACGTCAACATCGGTCAAAGAGAAGCCCATCACTAATCAGGCGTCCGCGCCACGAGCTGAAGCGGACACTTCAAAGCTGCAATCGACTCGAGCCCAAAAGCCTGCACAAGAAGCCAGTACACAGCCCGCTAAATCGGCAGCTAAAGCCGAGGCAATGCCGTCGCAATCTTCTACTTCAACCATAGGGTCAGGATCTAGCAGCAGTAGTCAACCTGCAGCGAAAAAAGCCAGTGCCGCCAGTCAAGATGCTACTTTGAGGGTAGAAACCTCCAAGATAGATACTCTAGTTAATCTTGCGGGTGAATTGGTGATCACCCAATCCATGCTCACCCTTATCGGTAATGAGCTGGGCGGCGAGTTAGGTGAGCGGCTAAAAACCGCGCTTAATGAGTTAGAACGCAATACCCGGGAAATGCAGGAAGCCGTGATGTCGGTACGCATGTTACCCGTGTCGTTCGTATTTAACCGTTTTCATCGACTGGTGCGGGATTTATCGGATCAGCTTGGCAAAAATGTCAGTCTGGTGATTGAGGGCGGCAACACTGAAATTGATAAGGGGATGATTGAAAAGTTAGTCGACCCGCTCACTCACCTCGTTCGTAACAGTCTTGACCATGGTATTGAAAAACCAGAAAAAAGGCTTGCAGCAGGCAAAAGTGAAGCCGGTGTCTTGTCCCTTAAAGCCAGTCAGCGCGGTGGCAGTATAGTGATCGCCGTCCACGATGATGGCGGCGGGTTAAACCGCGAGCGCATTTTACAAAAGGCCCGGGAAAATGGCATGGCACTGCCCGAGAACATGACGGACAAACAAGTTTGGCAATTGATCTTTGCCGCAGGGTTCTCAACGGCGGCTGAGGTTACCGATGTCTCGGGGCGCGGCGTGGGTATGGATGTGGTACGCAAGAATATTGAGGCCTTAGGTGGTCGCATCGATATTGATTCCGTTGCGGGTCAGGGCGCGACCTTCGAAATCCAACTTCCCCTTACCTTAGCCATTGTCGATGGCATGAGTGTCAGCGTAGGCAATCAAATTTATATCTTACCTTTAGTACACATTATCGAATCGATACAACCGCAAACCGAGCAGCTTAAATTTTTGGCTAAAGAGCGGTTACTCAAGGTGCGGGAAGAATATTTACCCCTGCTAAACCTCTATCAATTAATGGAAATCGAACCCCAAGCTAAAACGCCAGAGGCCGGCATAGTGGTCTTGCTCGAAAGCAATAATAAACGCTTTGGTCTGTGTGTCGATGCTCTCGTCGGGCAGCAACAAGTGGTGATCAAGAGCCTTGAAAAGCACTATCGGCGGATCCCCGGTGTATCGGGAGCGACCATTATGGGCGATGGCAGCGTGGCCTTGATCCTCGATGTTGAATCACTTGCACTGCATATCAAAAATTAACTAAGGATGTCGCAATGGATAACCGCACAAACACGGTGAGTAAGCAGGAGTACAGCGTCCACGATGAGGTCGAGTTTTTAAGTTTTGTGCTGGGTGAAGAGCATTATGCGCTCGACATTATGTCGGTGAAGGAGATCCGTGGGTATGAACCCGTCACCAAAATCGCCAATGCGCCGGGTTTTATCAAGGGCGTACTGAATCTTAGGGGCGATATCGTACCTATTGTCGATTTAAGGATGAAGTTTGCCGTGGGCAGTGCGACCTACAACGAGTTCACCATCGTCATTATGTTGAATGTGTTTGACCGTATCGTCGGGATTGTCGTCGATGCGGTGTCGGATGTGATTAAACTCGCCGCCGAAGAAATTCTACCCGCCCCCGAATTTGGGGTGGCCTTCGATAGCCGTTACCTCAAGGGGCTGGCAACGGTAGAAGACAAGATGATCATTTTGGTAAATATACAGGCTCTGATCAGCAGTGATGAGCTGGGTCTAATTGATGCAAATAGTCTGTCTGATCAGGAGTAATCATAATGGGTATTTTCAATGTGTTTGGAAATGAAGAGGCGCGCCAGCAAAAGGAAGAAGAGCTGCAGCGCTATTTCCAATTATTAGATAACAGCGGCAACAGCTTTATGATCGCCGACAGCAACCGCAATATTATCTACGCCAATAAAGCGGTATTGAATATGTTATCTGAGGCTGAGGCGGACATTCGCAAAGAGCTGCCGCAGTTCTCTGTGGCCAAGGTGGTGGGCAGTAATATCGATATTTTCCATAAAAATCCTGCCCATCAACGCAATATGCTCGAGCGTCTTACCCAATCCCATACGGCGCAAATCACCATTGGGAAACGGACTTTTAAGCTGATCCTGACGCCCATTATCACCCGTGAAAATAAACACTTAGGTACGGGGGTTGAGTGGATTGATAGAACGGAGAGCATAGAGTCCGAGCGGGCGACGCAGCGCATTTTAGAAGCGCTGAATAATACCAGTACCAATGTGATGATCGCCGATGCCAACCGCACCATCATCTATATGAACCGTTCGGTGGAATCGATGCTGCGCCAATCTGAGAGTGAGATCAGGCAAGCGCTGCCGCATTTCTCCGTCGATAAAATTCTTGGCAGCTCTATGGATATTTTCCATAAGAATCCAGCCCATCAAGCGAGTCTGTTAGACAAGCTCGACCGTAAATATGAATCGCAAATCAAAGTGGCCAGTTGTCACTTCCGCTTAACTGCAAGCCCGATTATTTCCAAAACGGGCGAGCGGTTAGGTTCTGTTGTCGAATGGCTCGACCGCACGGTCGAAGTGCAAATCGAGCAGGAAATCTCGCGCATCGTCAATGCGGCGGCGGCGGGGGATTTCTCCCAACGGGCTGAGACGCAAGGTAAGCAGGGCTTCTTTTTAATGCTGGCGAACAGCCTCAATGCCTTGATTGAGACCTCGGATCGCGGTCTACAGGATGTGGCGCGGGTGTTGATGGCGCTCGCCGAAGGCGATTTAACCACGCGTATCTATAACGATTACGAAGGCACCTTTAATGATTTGAAAAACTATTCAAATCAAACCGCTGAAAAGCTATCTTACATGATAAGAGACATTCAAAAGGCCGCCGATACCATCAATACCGCCTCTTCCGAAATCGCTCAGGGCAATGCTGATTTGTCGAGCCGCACTGAGGAGCAAGCATCGAGTCTTGAACAAACTTCGGCGAGTATGGAAGAACTGACAGGCACAGTGAAGCTAAATGCCGACAACGCCAGCCAGGCCAATGCACTTGCCTCTAAGGCCGCCGATGTCGCCGTCGATGGGGGCGAACTTATCCAGCAAGTGGTGCAAACCATGGCATCGATTAACGAATCGGCACGCAAGATTGCCGATATTATCGGTGTTATTGATGGCATAGCCTTCCAAACCAATATCTTAGCGCTTAATGCGGCGGTCGAAGCGGCCAGAGCCGGTGAGCAAGGTCGTGGATTTGCGGTGGTGGCCTCAGAGGTGAGAAGTTTAGCCCAACGTTCGGCCAACGCAGCTAAGGACATTAAAGCCTTGATCTCCGACTCTGTGACCAAAATCGAAAGCGGTAACAGCTTAGTCGGCAAATCCGGCGACACCATGAAAGAAATCGTCATCGCTATTAAACGGGTGAACGACATCATGGCCGAAATTGCCTCAGCCTCGAATGAGCAGGCGATCGGTATCGATGAGATCAGTAAAGCCGTGGTGCAAATGGATGAAATGACGCAGCAAAACGCGGCCTTAGTGGAAGAAGCCGCCGCCGCAGCCGAAAGCATGCAATCGCAGGCGCAGCAGTTAGCGGACAGTGTGGCCAACTTTACCGTGGACGAAGACACCACAGCTGCGCCCAAACCCGTGGCGAGCCACAAGAAGTTAGCGGTTAAACCGCCATCGACTGTGACTCGCATGCCCGTTAAACCTAAGGCGATGGCGCCAAAGGTCAATAAAGCCGACCAAGATGAATGGGAAGATTTTTGATTGAGCGAACATCAACCTCTAGGGAAAGAGTTTGTTTTTACGGCGGCGCACTTTAATACGGTGAAAACCCGGCTGTACCAATTTGCCGGCATTAAGTTAGCCGACAGTAAAGACGCCATGGTGTATAGCCGTTTAGTCCGGCGGATAAGGGCGCTCAAGTTAGCGGGATTTACTGCGTATTTTGAGTATTTGCAGGCACACGAGAGTGAACATCAGGAGTTTATTAATGCACTGACCACTAATCAGACGGCGTTCTTTCGCGAGCCCCATCATTTTGAGATCTTAAAACAATATTTACAGGCACATCCGCATACCAAAAGGATCTGGTGTGCGGCCAGTAGCACGGGGGAAGAGCCTTACTCCATTGCTATGGTGGTGGCCGAGCATTTTGGCCGCTTCAACACGCCCATCGAAATCATTGCTTCGGATATCGACAGCGGCGTACTGAAAAAGGCGCAGCTGGGTATTTATCCTATCGAGCGTATCGAGGCGGTAAGTGCCGAGCGCAAGAAGGCGTTTTTTCAGCGGGGGCGCGGGGCACAACAAGGCAATGTGCGCGTGGTGCCAGAGCTCAAACAGATGCTGCAGTTTACTCGGCTCAACTTAGTCGATGAGTTTTGGTCAATCAAGACGCCAATCGATGTGATTTTTTGTCGAAACGTGATGATTTATTTCGATAAAACTACGCAGGAAAGCATTCTTAAACACATGATGCTTTCCCTTGCCGATGATGGACTCTACATCGCAGGCCATTCGGAGAACTTTAATATGTTCCCCCAGATCATTAAGCCAGTGGGCCAGACAACCTACAAGGCGGTAAAGGGAGCTTGATGAGTGCCAAAGCCGAATATTGAATACCCCGTTATCGAGCCGAATCGCTATTATGACCATCATTTTGGCTGTGATGCGGTCAAAATTTTGCCGGGGGAGTTTTTCGCCACCCGCGACCAAACCATGATAGTCACAGTGCTAGGCTCATGTGTGTCCGTTTGCCTCTCCGATCCCGATTTAAAAATTGGTGGAATGAATCATTTTTTATTACCGAGTGATAATGGCAACAGCTCGGGGATCTTAACCGATTCAGCCCGTTATGGTGTGTACGCCATGGAGTTACTGATCAATGAGTTGCTCAAACTGGGTGCGCGGCGCCGTGCCTTGGTCGCTAAAGTGTTCGGGGGCGGAAATATGCTCAATGGGATCACCGCCCATAATATCGGTGAGCGCAATGCGGAGTTTGTACTCGAATATTTGCAGATGGAACAAATCCCCATTTTGGCCGCAGACTTACTCGATTATTATCCTCGAAAAGTGTATTTTTTTCCGGCGACAGGTTTAGTAAAAGTTAGAAAAATCAGAACAATGCATAATAGCACCATTATGGACAGGGAAAGTGAGTATCGCCTAAGGATCAGGAATTTGCCGAGTGGCGGAGATGTGGAACTTTTTGGTGACTAAGACATGACGATAAAAGTACTGGTGGTTGATGATTCGGCATTGATCCGTAACTTATTGGGCAAGATGATCGAAGCCGATAGCGAACTTTCCCTCGTGGGCATGGCCGCCGATGCCTATATGGCCAAGGATATGGTTAATCAGCATCGCCCCGATGTGATCACTTTAGATATTGAAATGCCTAAAGTGGATGGCTTGACCTTTTTAGACCGATTAATGAAGGCCAGGCCCACGGCGGTGGTGATGATTTCATCCTTAACTGAAGAAGGCGCCGACGCTACATTTAACGCGCTCGCCCTCGGAGCGGTGGATTTTATCCCCAAGCCGAAATTAGATTCGCCCCAGGATTTTAATGAATACCAAGATTTAATTTTAGAGAAAATTAAATCGGCCGCCCACGCGAAACTGAAAACCCAACGAGCAGCTCCTGCCGTCGTGGTACAACCTAGCCATAAACCCGTGCTGAGTAACCGAGTAATCAACACGCAATTGGTGGCAATTGGCGCCTCCACTGGTGGTACCGAAGCGATTTTATCGCTGTTACAGCAGTTTCCGGCGGTAATGCCACCGATTGTGATCACCCAACATATGCCACCGGGCTTTACTCGCACTTTTGCTGAGCGGCTAAATAAACTCACCCGTTTGAATGTCAAACAGGCCGAAGATGGTGAACGTTTGCTGCCCTGTTATGTGTATATTGCGCCGGGGGATCAACACTTAGAAGTGATTAAGGTCGGCGGCAGTTTTAAGACCCGCTTGACCCAGGGCGACAAGGTGAGTGGCCATAGGCCGTCGGTCGATGTGCTATTTAACTCGGTTGCCGAGTGTGCGGGAGCCAATACCACTGCGGCGATCCTAACTGGCATGGGCAAAGATGGCGCCGATGGGATGGCGTTAATCGATGAACAGGGCGGTAAAACCTTTGCGCAGGGAGAGCAGAGCTGTGTGGTGTTTGGCATGCCAAGGGAAGCGATCAAACGCGGCGTTATCCATCATGTCGTCGAACTGCCGCAACTGGCGGATAAGATGCTCAATTATTTAGCCTCGCTTAAGCGAGACTAAAGCACTGACAACGCATGTTTAGTGCAGGCTTAGCGCGTCGATTCACCTTGGTCTTATCAATCGCAAACAATGGCAAATTACGCGCTACCTTATCATTCCACACAACAATCTTATTTGTGCGCATTCGTTTAGTTACTCATGCAACGCCCCGCGACGGGGGACTTTTTAAAGCTCGGGCATGGTGAAATTATCGCCAGAGCATATCGCGAGAGTTAGGGCTTATTTTAAGGTAGTGATTAAACGATTGCGTCCGGTACGTTTTGCCTCATACAGATTTTTATCCGCCAGCAATAAACAGTCTTGAAACTCGCTGCATTCGGTCGAAAAGGCTAAGCCCCCGCTTAAGGTGACTTTAAATTCGGCGCCTTCTTCGACAAACACAATATGGCTAAAGCTCTCGCGAATAGCATTAAGCTTGGCAATGGCTAAGGGCGCGGGGAGATCGGGCAAGACCAACATAAATTCTTCGCCGCCGTAACGACCCATAAAATCCACGGGGCGCAGGGATTGCTGCAACAGATGAGCAAAGGCCAACAGCACTTTGTCGCCGCCAGAATGCCCATAGGTATCATTCACTTGTTTAAAGTGATCTAAGTCCAGCATAGCAATGCACACCGAGGAGTTGATGCGTTTGGCGAGGTTAAAACAGCGGCGGGCAGCAACGAGGATCTGGGTGTGATTGAGCAGGCCCGTTAAGCTATCGCGGCTGGCGGAGCTTCGAATATCATGGCCACGCTGGGCGCGGGAAATCACTTGTGTCACAAATAAACTCGGCGCGGTTTGTTTTGAGATTAAATCGTCGGAACCCGCCTGAATGATGCTGACTTTGTTTTGCATAGTGTCGTCGGAGCTGAGCACTAGGATAGGGCTTGAGCTGTATTTATCTAATTGGCGGATCATTTTCGCCAGCTCTAAACCATTCACATCGGGCATATACAAATCGAAAATAAACAGATCTGGCTCAAATTGCTCTAGGGTTGGCAGCACTTGCTCGGGTTTGGTCATGCCTTTGACCATCAGCCCATGACTGCGAAGCAGGCTGGAAAAATAATCGACCATGGATTGCTGATCGTCCACCAGCAAAATTTTAAGCGGCTGTTTTTCTGACATTTTGAGCCACTGATGGATCTTGCGTACCAGCAGGGTGGTTTCGGCGGGTTTGACAAAATACTCACTGACATTGGCACGGATCGCTAGCAGTCGCATCTCAAAATCACCGCGGGAAGAGAGAACAAATACACGGGTATTGTGCTTCTCAAACTCGGTCGCCGCGGTAAATAAGGCTTCTTCGGTATAATCGGGCAAGATGAGATCTAATAAAATCAAATCGAAGGGCGAGGTATTTTGAATTTCGAGGAAGTCGGTGAAATTTAAAAAGTGCTGCACATTAAAGCCAAACTCATGCAGCTGCTTTGTTATCATCGCCCCGACATTATTGTCATCCTCAATAATCGCAATTCGATACTCGTGCCGTGCTTTAGTCGGTTTATAGGGACTGTGCTGCATTTGCGCTTCGACCACGGGGGCCGCTGGCTCACCACGGAGGTTATTTTGCAGCAGTTGGTGGAAGAGGGTATCTAAGCTTTTGATCACATTCAGCGCTGGGGCGGGCGAATCGAGTAAATTCTTTAACAGCAGCTCAAGCTTATCGACAATCTCTTTGGTGTCGGTCAAGCCAAAAGTTTCGCAGGAGCCTTTTAAGTTATGGACTTCACGGTAGACCGCCGACAGCATATGGCTCTGCCAGTTTTTCCTTAGCGAGATCCACAGGGTGATAATTTGTTTCTTCTTATCGGGTAGTGCATGTAAGTACTGACGTTTTAGTTGTTCTAAGGATTCTTCAAGACTCATAGGCTATCACCACCATCAGAATTTATAGGATAAGCTGGTGCACTGCTGGCGCGTATGCAATACCTCATAAGTATTAGTCGGCACAATTAGTGGGATTTTCTGCTTATTCGATACCCTAAGAGTGTAAACCAAGGTTGAGAAAATGCGGTGTTTGAGCTGTGATTTCACTCGATTTTTATGCTGCGAGAGACCGATATGATACATTTCAGTCAAATGTAGCACTGGCTAAATCTTGTAAGATAAAAACACATGCCAACAAGTGTTCTATAACGGCCATGGGCATTAACAAAACCGTACAGGAGTACAGACAGAGTGAAGGGACGCGTAAAGGATAAGTGGGCTTATCCCATGGTTTTTCGAACGTTAATCTTGTGGATGAGCGCTCTGAGTATCGGCTTATCTTGCTCAACGGCATGGGCGTTGGTGAAACAAGACTCTGAGGCCATCTGTATTCTTATCCAAAGTGAGATGCAAGATTGGCATCCCACTACGCCGCGCTACCAAGATCTTAAAGCAAGATTTGACGAGCATTGCCAGCAGCCCGTCGCCAACGGTGTTAAATCCACGCTAAGGCCGCCTGCAACACCCACTACGGTTCGCCACGACGCGCCTAAACAGAAACCCAATACAATACCTGCCGTGGTAACAGCGAAACCTACGTCTGCGCCAAGCACAATGTCTCCCATCTCTTCAATGTTCGAGTCGCTGTCGATTATTTTGGTCATTCCAATTCTTTTGCTGCTGTTTGCGATAGCGACCTTGTTATTTCGTCCGTCACTTAGGCAATACAGAGCTGAAAGATTAGGTCAACAGGGGGAAAAGCGAGTCGCTAAGTTACTGAAACAGGGACTCAAAGATGAGGACTACCGACTTTATCGCAATTTAATTTTGCCCATGGATGAGATAACTGAAGGTACGCCTGCTTTGACAGAGGTGGATTTAGTTTTACTGACCCATTTCGGCGTGTTCGTCCTTGAAGTTAAAAATTACTCCGGCTGGATATTTGGCGGCGAGAAGCAAGCCCAGTGGACGCAAAAAATCTTTACCAAACAAACCCGCTTTAAAAATCCTCTCCATCAGAACTATAAACATTGTTTGGCGGTTGCCCATTGCTTAGGGTTAGTCGAAGGGCTCCATTCGGTCGTCGTGTTTAGCGATGAGGCGAGCTTTAAAACGCCGTTGCCTAAAAATGTGGTGAATGAGTCGGGACTTTTGAGTTTAATCGCTCAATATAAAGGGCAAATAACGGAAACCTCTCACAGCACAAATCTGGCATTCACTCTTGCCGCAGAACGGCTAGATATCGCTCTGCAGCAGTCGGACTCTGATGCGAAGTCATTGCACTTAATGCAGTTTAAGCATCGTCGCATTGAGCCAACCATTTCAAGCTGAGGGGACAATTAATATTCTCGCGCAGGTGATAGCGAATGGGATTCTTGCGCTATCTTTAAGAACATTATTGGCCTATAAGCAACTGGAAGGATAAGGATATGCCCAATAACACAGGTACAGTGAAGTTACATAGAGTGCTACGCGCGACAGCGGCGTTAGTCTACAAGGCGTTTACCGATAAAGCGGCCCTAGAGCGTTGGTTACCACCTTGCGGCTTTGTGGGAACGATTCATGAGTTTGAATTAGCCGTTGGGTCAGGGTATTCCATGAGCTTTACCCAATTTGCGACCGGACACAGTCACTCCTTTAAGGTGGTCTATACCGAGCTTATCCCCAACAAATTGATTAGACATACCGACCAGTTTGATGATGAACATTTACCCGGCGTGATGCAGGTGACTATCGCGTTAACCGAGGTTTCCTGCGGTACCAGTTTGCAGATCACTCAGGAGGGCATTCCTGCCGTGATCCCAGAGGAGATGTGTTACTTAGGCTGGCAGGAATCATTACTGCAACTTGCGGCTTTGGTAGAAGCGAAGACGGAGTGAAGGCCGTCAGTCACTGGGTGTTATAAAGGGTGATATGCGAGTGGGATATAAAAAAGACGCTTATCTCGAGTAGAGTGAAGCGTCTTTTTATTAGGCAACTTTATTGGGTAACTCTATTGGGCTATTTGATAGGGCAACCTTATAGGCTAATGGATAAAGCCTTTTAAAAAAGGCTTATCGCACAGCAGCAGGTTTATGCACTGGCAAGGTTTGCCAGATACTCATCAAATGTCCCTTGGAAGTTCACCAATTTTCTATCCCGAATATCGATAATGCGGGTCGCTAACGAGGACACGAATTCGCGGTCGTGGCTAACGAAAATCAATGTGCCTTCAAAATCTTTGAGGGCATTATTTAAGGATTCAATCGCTTCCATATCCATATGGTTGGTCGGTTCGTCCATAATGATGACGTTGATATCTTGCATCATTAACTTACCGAAAATTAAACGGTTTTTCTCCCCTCCGGAGCAGTTTTTCGCTTTTTTGTTGGCATCATCTTCGGTAAACAGCAAACGACCTAACATGGCTCGCACCATCAAATCGTTGTGTTTTGGCTGACGCCATTGGTCCATCCATTCAATAATAGTCAAATCATTATCGAAGTCGCTGGTGCTGTCCTGTGGGCAGTAACCAATAGAAGCGTTTTCGGACCACTTAATCACGCCTTGATTATGAATTAACTCATTGACTAAACAGCGTAATAAAGTTGTTTTACCTACGCCGTTCTCGCCGATAATCGCAAGCTTTGCACCGGCTTCGAGGATTAAATCGCCGCCTTCGAATAACAATTCGCCATCAAAACCGTGGGCGAGGTTCTCAAGCACCAATGCCTGACGGTGCATCTTTTTGCCTGGCGCGAAGCGAATCGATGGCGCGATACGGCTGGAGGATTTGACCTCATCCAGCTTAATTTTGTCCATGCGCTTAGCGCGTGAGCTGGCGAGTTTTGCCTTAGAAGCGTTAGCCCCAAAGCGGTTAACGAAGTCCTGTAGTTCTTCAATCTCGGCGCTCTTCTTGGCGTTGCTCGACAGCAGTTGTTCGCGCTGCAGGGCCGATTGCTCGAGGAAGTATTCGTAGTTACCGGGATAAATCCGCAGTTCACCGTAATCGATATCCGCCATATGGGTACAGACAGCATTTAAGAAGTGTCTGTCGTGGGAAATGATGATCATGGTGCATTTGCGCTTATTCAGCTCAGTTTCGAGCCAACTGATGGTGTGAATATCCAAGTTGTTGGTGGGCTCGTCGAGCAGCAGAATATCGGGGTTAGCGAACAGGGCTTGGGCTAACAGTACACGCAGTTTCCAACCGGGGGCGACCTGTGACATAGGGCCATAGTGGAAGGACTCTTCGATACCAGCTTCAATCAGAATTTCGCCCGCGCGGCTTTCGGCGCTGTAGCCGTCCATTTCGGCAAATTCACTCTCGAGATCGCCCACACGCATGCCGTCTTCTTCGGTCATATCGGGTTTGGCATAAATCGCGTCACGCTCTTGCTTGATTTTCCACAGCTGGGTATCGCCCATGATCACCGCATCGATAACCGTGTATTGTTCGAAGGCGAATTGATCTTGGCTTAGGGTGCCGACCTTTAAACCCGGCGTGATAGACACGTTGCCTGAGGTTGGGGCGAGGGCGCCACTTAAGATCTTCATAAAAGTCGATTTGCCGCAGCCGTTTGCGCCAATCAAACCATAACGGTTGCCGTTGCCAAATTTTGCCGAGATATTTTCAAATAATGGCTCTGGGCCGAATTGCATGGTGATATTTGCGGTAGAGATCAAGGGTATGTCCTAGGAAAAAGTCGTTAATAACGGCTTAAAAAGCTGACAACCGCAAAGGATTGCAATATCGAGCTAGTTATTGGCCACATATTTGGGCGCGGAGTATAGCGATTTCAGCCTCAAGATGCGAGTTTCAAGCATAAAGGTTCAAGGCAAAAACAAACCGAGCCACTCAGGCTCGGTTATCATTTGTCTCGCCAGATCATGCCGATTTCAGTTGGCGAAATACTCAGTTAAGCGATAACTTCTCGACAATACTGCGCCAAGGCAGCCATTTAAAAGATTGATTATTATCGGGTAAATGATTGTGCCCATCCTGTACCACCAACATTCCCTGTTGCCAAGCTCCCGTGCCGACGCTTAAGTGAGTCACGGCTAAGCCATCGGTTTCACTGCTCGCATCGATACTGGTTTCACGGCCATTTTCCATCCCGTTAAGGTTCATTCCAATGCGGAATTTGCCTAATTGGGCGTAGGGCGGCTGCGTCTGATACAGCAAGTAACTGTTATCGCCTTGGCTGGACACCACCAGCAGATCCTGCTTTTTACCGTGAATAGTCGCGCCTTGGTAGAGTGAAATCCCTTCGACATCAGGGACTAAGTCGCCCTCGGCTTTAATGATGAGTTTGCCTTGAGTGCTGCCATTAGCTTTGGCATTAAAGCGCCAAATGCCTTTGTCTTCTTCACCAATAAACAGCGCGTGCTGAGCTTCATCGACCACACAACCTTCGACTTGGCTTGGAGTATGAATATCACGCACCAGTTTAATACTTGGGCCATTTGCCTGCCAATCGACGCGGTATTGGGCGATACGGCCGGACTTTTCATTGGCGAACACATACAGGCTATCGGTATCTTGATACAGGCACATGCCATAAATATCCAGCATATTCGTGGCTTGATTGGGATACTCGTTGAGCTTCCCTTCAGCGTCGATTTCATAGAAGGCGAGGCTGTCGTTATCCCTTAAGGTCGCCACCGCGATATCGCGTTTTTTACCGCCCAGCATCACTTGCTGGCGTAGATCGACGTTATTGATACGCCCCGACGGCAGGGCTTGAACCTGCTCGCCACGCATATTAAAGCTCAATAGTCCCCAACGTTTGTTGGTGCCAAGCACTAGGCTTTTTTCCGGTTGAGTTGGATGCACCCAAATCGCCGGATCGTCCATGGTATCGCCGGGTCGATCGGATGGCGCGCTTTCAACCCAAGCAGGGATTTCGATAATATTATCGCTGGACTCGTTATTTGATTGACTCAGGTCTTTAGGTAAGACTGCTTGGCTAAATAAGTACTGATCGGTTTTATCATCATAGAGGGCAAACTGGATTGCCTTGTTGGTGCTGGTTCCGCTTAGATAACCACTGAATCCCTGTACCTTCCCTAAGTCGTAGTTCGCAATAGCCTGTTGATCTAAGGTAATGGCGCCTTTTTTATCGCTTAACAATAACTTGCCATCGATGACTTGCATGCCCGCGATATCATTATTGAGGGCGGCGAGAACCAACTTAGCGCTATTGTCGGCGAAGGGGCTGGCATCAAATTGCCAGACACCGGCTTCGGGCTCACTCACTAACAGTTTGTCGCCATCGATGGCGCAGCTAGTGCTGTTGACGGGAATTGCCTGACTGCGCAGCTTTTTCGGCATAAAGTGTCCGGCATCGCCTAACAGCCATTGTTCGCTATAACCGTCTTCGCCGCCAAACCACGCATAGATATTGCCATCCTGCGGCCTTGGCTGAATGCAGATCCAATTGATTTCAAACGATGCCATCGGCAGCAGTGGCAATACATTAGTCGCGACTTTGCCTTCTATCTGTTTGACCATGATAGGACGAATGCGATCGGCGCGGCGATCCAGCGTTAAGGCATAGGGATCGCTAAAGGCTAACAATTCAAACTCGCCTTTGACTAAGGTTTTAGCTGCGGGCAGGGTCGTTTTATCTGCGCTTGGCATGCTTTGTCGCATCAAACCTTGCTTTTCACTCACCCACAGCCAATCGGCGGCAGGGATTACTGCGTTGTTATCGTTGTTAAACAGTAAGGCTTGGGCCTGGCTGCCTTTATAAGCTTGGGCTGAGACGGGTTGAGCGAATGCGCTCAAGGGCGCACTGATAAGGCCTAAGGTCACAGCTATGGCACTAATTTGGGTAAATGGTGTTGTCATATCTTCGTTCTTTTCAATGGGTGATTAATAGTTGGTGTACTGCACGCCTAACTGGAAAGTGCGGCCATAGGCTTCGTATTGGGCGTTATAGCTGCTGTCACCCGTGTAGCTGTAGTAGGGCTCGTCGGTCAGGTTCACCCCTTTGAAATACAAGGTTAAATTGCTGGTTAAATGGGCCTTGGCGACAAAGTCCCACTGCAAGTGATTGTCTTGATAGAGATCGTAGCGCTCATCACTGAGTTCAGTGACTTCCTGTAAATATTCGGATTTATAGGCCGCCGATAACCAGACACTGGCGTAGCTATTTTCATAGCCAAAGGACAGGTTAGCGGTGAGATCCGATTGGCTTGGCATCGGAATATCACGGCTCAGTAATTGGCCATCCTCCAGCCAACTGATCTTGGCGCTGGAATCTGTGTAAGTGAGGTTAGAGTTGAGCACCAGCGCATTAAAGGGCTCGGGTAAAAAGTTAAACTCTTGCACATAGCTGAGCTCGACGCCGTAGATGTCGGCACTGTCGCCATTAACAAAGGTGACGGCGCTATGGGCATCGAAATAATCGCCACGACCAGCTAAATCCGCCTGATAGATAAAGTTGTCGATATCTTTATAAAACAGCCCCGCCGAAATTAAGCCGATATTGCCAAAATAGTGCTCGAGGCTTAAGTCAAAGTTCATCGATTCGAGCGACTTAAGTTGTGGATTGCCAAAGGTTAAATCGATATCGCCATCATCCTCTTCGAGCAAATATCCCGGCGCCAATTGGCCGAATGTTGGGCGCACTAAGGTGTTGGTCCAAGCGGCGCGCAGCACGGTATTGTCGCTATAGCGGTAAGTGAGGTGCAGTGCAGGC
Organism: Shewanella sp. Shew256; assembly: GCF_002196695.1. Classification (NCBI taxonomy): domain Bacteria; kingdom Pseudomonadati; phylum Pseudomonadota; class Gammaproteobacteria; order Alteromonadales; family Shewanellaceae; genus Shewanella; species Shewanella sp. Shew256. The sequence continues at coordinate 383,675 of NZ_NAJR01000005.1, forward strand.
AGCCAATGATCCTCATCGCGCGAATGCTTGATATCGATAAACTCGCCCTTGGCGCCATCGTAACCGTAGCCACTAGAGTCCCATTGATTTTGCTCGAAACGCAGCCCCGTAAGGATACGCAGTTTCTCGATATCGATGTGGCCCATCAGGTAGGCGGCGTTGATATCTTCGCTGATATCAAAGTCGTTAATGGTGGACTCGATATCATCGCGATTGCTGTCGGCATCGAGGCTGTCGATTAGCTGCCAGAGTGGCGCAGCATTGATGCCGCTGCCAAAGCGGCCGAGGTCATAGTCAAGCTCATTGGCCGCATATTGACTCAATAACAAGTCTTCATCACTCACGCCTTGATCGCCTAAGTCGCTGTAGATCCAAATATCTTCGCGATTGGATTTATCACGGCGGCTCAGCTTGACGCCGGTTTTTAGCTCGACGCTGTAATCCGCAATGGTTAACTGGCGGGTAAGATCCAGTTGGCCACTGTTGATGGTGTCTTCGGCCTTGGAGGCGGCGATTTCAATTTCATCTAATTCAAAGTTAGTGTTTTGAAAGTAATCTTCGGGGGCGATAATTTGTGGCTGTTTAGTATTGCTAAAGCCCGTGTTATCAATCTTGGCGACAAAGTCAGCGCCGGCGATATCCCTCGGTTTGTCGGCGCTAGCGGTGCTGTGGCTCGCTTGATAGTCAAAGGTCCAGCGTTCGAAGCGGGTTTGACCGCCTAGCACAAAGGAGGTGATGTTTTGGTTCTCGGTGCGTGATTTTAGCGAGCGGGTAGTTTTGCCTTGCCCGAGGGCATTGGCTTGCTGCGGCGATTTCCACTTGGTTTTAGCGCTGTTGCGGGTTTCGGTATCATCAAACTCACTGTAAAGGGTGCGCAGATACAGATCGGTATCATCGCTCGGGCGATAATCGAAGTTCACCCCTATGCCTAAACGCTCACGATTGATTTCATAATCCCGCTCATCGATGGATTCGAGCGCCGCATCCTCAAAGCCGTTATCCCCGGCAAATTCCCATTTGCCACCGGTTTCGACGTTATCTGAGCCAAAGTCGCGGTTATACCAACTGGCACCTATGGCTACCCCTAGCTTGTCGGCAAAGATATCGCTGTAGCTGGCGGCGAGTTTAGGATTGGTATTATCGGTTAAGGTATCTTGGCTCGCCTCGGCGTTGAGGTTGAGATAAGTGTCATCGCGATCGAAGGCCGACAGACTTTTAACCTCAATGGCGCCGCCCAGCGCATCGGCATCCATATCCGGTGTTAAGGTTTTACTCACTTCTACCGATTGCAGTAGATCCGATGGCACCACATCGAGGGCAACCGCACGGCGATCGCTTTCGGGTGAGGGCAAGCGCGTGCCGTTCATCGATACTGAGTTATAGTCAGGCGCCATACCGCGCACGCGTACAAAGCGACCTTCGCCCTGATCCCGCTCGATAGACAGCCCTGGCACCCGCTGCAGCGATTCACTGATATTGCTGTCGGGGAAATTCCCCAGCACATCGGCGCTGACCACGCTCAGCACGTTATCGGCGCCGCGTTGGCGGTTCATGGATTTACTTAATGCGCCTTGTTGGCCGACCACGCGGATATGCTCGACATCTTGGCTATTTAAGTTGATGTCTTGCAGTGTGGTTTGTTTATCGCGAATGCTGATCCTATGCTCGGTCGGCATCGCACCGAGGTAGTTGACCACTAAGGTGTAATCGCCATCCTGCACGCCGACAAAAAAGAAACGCCCATCACGGCCAGCCTGCTGGCTAAGGTTGATCTCTTTTAAGGTGACGGTCGCACCTGCAAGGGGTTGTTGGCTGCTGTTATCGCGAATTTGCCCCTCAAGTTTGCCTATGGCCAGAGCATTGTGACTCAAGCCTGCGATCACCAGGGCTAAGCTTAAGGCTGAGAGACGCGACGTGAGACGTTTGTGGACCCTAGCGACAGGATGCGCTTGTTGTGGCAGCAGAGAACCTAATTGTCGAGCGATTGGAGATTGCATCTTGAGTTCCGTTTCAGTTGAGTGTTATTGCAAGCCTTGTGGGAAGGCTGATTTGTAATGGCGGCCAAGTTAGGGGAGCAAAATGTCAGATTTGTGACGGGATCGTTGAGCCGTACGGTTTGGCCCGCTTTTACCGAGTGATATGGCGATTTTGAGCTAAGGCTGAGCCAAAATGACGCTTACAGAATTAACGTCATATAAGAAGGCGTTGGCTGTTATGGGGCGCTCGCATGATTGAATCGTTTAATCCCATTAGAAGTGAAAATAACCCAATTTTAGAATGGGTTAGAGAGTGTTTATTTAGATTTTGGCTCGTTACTTTAGGGCGGGATGCGATGCTTTTTGGTCCGCGAATACGGCGTAGATTGAGTTCACAGGGACTCAAATTAAGCGAAGATGGCACTTTTCTCGATCCAGCTGAAAACTGCCTGAGCTAATTTGCCGCAGTAGCATTGCGTGTTGTGAGGTTGGAAGGTGTTTTTTAGCTTTAAATTTAATTACTTATATTTGAATCATGTATTTTCTATCGTAACGTCGCGACAAGTGACGTCACCGAGTTGTCATAAAAGCCCGCTAACTTGCGTCCCCATAGTAACAAGGCTTAATTCTCCTTTTAGGGCTTTATTAAACAAGGTGTGTATTTTGGAAACTCCTGCAAAATCATTACGGCTCGCCAGCGTCTATGGCGTGAGTCTGCTGATCATCTTTATGGTGCCTTTACTGCTTTGGCAGAGCACCACGGCCAAAACCGTAACGGCGGTCGATTGGTTTGATGTGGTCACCGAGGGCGCCTTATTTGTGCTCGGCATGTGCTGGCTGATGGTGATGGTCTCGGTGCGCCCCTCGGGTAGAGTGACAAATCTGTTGATTGCGGGCCTCTCAAGCTATTGTTTGGGTTGTTATTTGGATTTACTGGACGAGATTTTTATCGTCAAAACCATTCCTGTATATAACTGGTTTGAAAAGATGCCCACGCCTGTCGGGCTGCTGGTGCTGACCTACGGTTTATGGTTATGGCGAGATGAGCAGACCGTCGTCAATCGCCAGCTACAAACTCGGGAGCAATTTCATCGCGAACATCAGTTAACCGACGGCTTGACCCTGCTCAATGATGCCAAGGCATTCGAACAGCATCTCATTAGACAAATATCGCAAAATCAATCATTTGGTCTGATTATGCTTGATGTCGATAATTTTCATCAATACAACGAATCAAACGGCGTCGAAGAGGGCGATAGGCTGTTGTCCCAGTTGGCATTGTGGCTAAGCGCGAGCCTAAGAAGTCAGGATTTAGTCTGCCGTTATGCTGGCGATCGCTTTATCATTCTGATGAGCGGCGCCATTCCGCCTTTAGTGAGTGTGATGGCAGAGCAGGTACAGCAAGGGGTGAGGGAGTTGGGCTGCTCTGTTTCAGTGGTTTGGACGCTACCCTCTCCCAAAGCATTGGATAGGCAGGACAAGCAGAATAATCCAAAGGCTGAGGCTGCAACACTGTTGCAATTATTGAATCAAAAAATATCACAGAAAAAAGCGAAACGCGCCTCAGCGGCGCCTATCACTCAGCCGTTTCATTCGCGCAGCACCTCGACTGAAAGCGGGCTTAACTGATGCGCGCGCTCGCCACATGGCAGGATAAATGTATCGATAGCCAATTGCTGGTGGCAAGTTTAGTAATGTTGTTTAAGCAGCGTGAATTGGATACTGATAAGTTACTGCGCGGGACGGGGATTTTTATCGCGGATATTCGTAAACCCGATCACCTTATTAGCCCCAAACAATTATCACGACTGCTGGATAATGCGCTCTCCCTGTGGCCAAGTGGCGATTTAAGTTTTTTATTGGGTCAACGTTGGTTGCCATCCCAAAGCGGCGCGCTGACGGCGGCCATGTTTTGCGCGCAGGATTTACAGGCATTAAGCCGCGTTTGGCATAAGTATCATTGGCTCACTCAGCCCTGGCTGCAAACTTGGTGCTGCCAAGGCGAGCATGAGTGGCATTATCTCGTGAGTCTCGACTTAGGTATGCAGCGCCATCGGCAATTTTTGATTGAGCTGAGTCTGTCGTCGCTCACCGCAGCCTGTAAGCAGCTGCTTGGGCAAGCTTGGCGCGGTAGTCTGTGTTTTCCCTACCGCGCGCCGGATAATTTGGCCCATTACTATAAATACTTTGGCACGGACTTAAGCTTTGATGCGCCCCTTTGCCGAATTTCAATGACCAAAGCCCAGTTACGCCAACCCTCATTATTTGCGCGCCAGAGCGCGGCCTATGCCATATCTAATGGGGAAGAGTGGGATGACAATCTCATTCATAATGGTGTCATCGATGATGGTGTGATTCATCATGGCGCTAGTCATTCTGTGGGGGACTCTCTAGCCTTAGCATCTCAAGCCATAGCGTCGCAAACTATAGGAACTCAAGCCACAGCGTCACAACCTATCGTATCTCAACAGAATAGGCTGGATCAGGCGCCAAACATAATGTCAGCGCCAGATATCGCTCCGGCGCCGAATATGACCCAGGCGGCTCGCCAAGCGTTGTTAGCGCACGAGTTTCGCCTTGGGTTGGCGGGTGGGATCCGCCTTAAACTGATGCGCAGCACTCTTTCCTTGCCAGAGATGGCACAATCGCTGGAGATGAGCCCCGCAACCTTAAAACGCCGCCTGACGGAGATGGGCTTAAGTTACGGGCAACTTGCCGACGAAACGCGTTTGATCCGAGCGCTGTATTTTTTAGCCGAACCCGAGCAAGATGCGCACACGATTGCCAATTCTCTATCCTTTAGTGATGCCAGTAATTTCAGGCGTTCCTTTAAACGTTGGACAGGTCAACTGCCTGCGTATTTCCGCTTTTGGTTAGCCTAGCTCCAATTAGCCCAGTCCCCATAAGCCAGGCCCCAATTAGCTTAAACAACAGCCCCCGCGATTTCCCTCCAGACTGATGATAAATAAACCACTCACATCCATTTTTGAATGACTATTCATTGACTTGCATATTTGTTAGAAAATTCCCGAGGGTTATATTTTTATTTATGCAAATTCGAGAATAAATACTCAAAATGGATTTTGTGTCTGTGCCATTAGGTATGTGAGTATTAAAGCGCCTTGTATCGTTGAGGGGCTGGGCTATAAATGCTGTTTTGTTTCACTTAGAATAACTGACCTCGACCTTTCACTTGCCGTTTTCAGGGATCGCGTGCTAATCCATCAGCAATACCATCGTCATGGGCCCGATTATCGCTTTGGGGAGCAAATGACTTTCCTCGATGTGAAGCAAACCTTTGGTTTTAGCCATGTACGTGTGGGACGTTGGGTCACGCGCGAGGAGTCATTAATTGCCGCGAATTTGGTATTTGATTCGCTGGCAGATCTTGCCTTTATCCTCAATTTACCGCCGTTGACCTTAGGGTTAAGGCAAACCTTAAGCCTTGCCTTTGGCCATGGTGGGCAAAAGGGTGTGCAGGCACACTATGCGCCAGGGGCGCGAGAATTGGCATTAGCGAAAAATGCGGGTGCTGGGGCGCTGGCCCATGAGTTTTGGCATGCGTTTGACCACTATGTTGCCCCTAAGGCGTTTTCGCGCGCCACAGGGCGTTTTAAGTGCGCCAGCGATCTCTGGCTTGCGGATCAGCCGCTTATCGAGCATCCCCTTAATCACCGTTTAGCTGAGATCTTTCGTGTTACCTTGCTCTCCGAGGACAATTTGGAGCCAAGTGATTACGTGCGCCGCGCAATTGCCTTAGATAAGCGTTATGGGGCGCAGTATTTTGCTAAACCGACGGAAATGATGGCGAGGGCCTTTGAGGCCTGTATTGAATCCCATCAAGGGATCCAAAATCCCTATTTAGTCTCTGGCACGCGCTATTCAGCGCTGGCAAAGGAAGGGGCGTATCCCGATGAGCCACATAGACAACGTATCTTCAATGCCTTGATTGCCTACTTTGAGCCATTAGGCATGGCGTTAGGGAAAACCGGATAAATCTGATGCGTTAGTCTGTGAGTTGCTGCTGGCAATAGGCGAGCTGGTGGCGAATGGCATCGAGATATTGCGAGGCGTGATAATCCATCAGGTACCAAGGGCTCGCTTGGCTTTCGGGAAGATGATTAAAGAACAAAGGCTCGCTCGCTTTAAGCTTGCTGTGATCGGCACATTGTTGCCAAATCTCATAAGGTGTGTGTGCAAGCTTGGCTAAGTGCTGACGTAGCGTTTGTTTAGTCTCCTCCCTTACACTTGGGGCGAGGTTGGATTGTCTGAGTAATTCCAGCTGTTTAAAGGGCTCCTCGCATAAAGTTTGTTTATTCTTACCGCTATCGGTTTCTCTCGCTTCATTTGTTTCACAGTCCTTAGACATTGGCTCCCAAGGCATTAGAGTAAACTCGGCCCAATCTAAGCGTTCACACAGCAGCGTCTTGGCGATTCTTCTTTCCCCTAGCCAGTTATGCACCATGCAGGGTAAATGGCGTGTCTCTGGTAGTTCAATACTGCGCTGTAAGCTCGGCAACAGCGACATCCGCTGAACCTGTACGTGATTTGCCAATTGCAGCATGAGTACAACTGTCGTTAAGCCTGAAGATGGCCAACAACCAAGGGATGCGGTGAGATCGGTGGCGACTTGTGTCAATGCTTTCGCCAGTTGCACAGCTTGCGGATGACCTTGAACTTCAAAGGCATACTGCGACTCAGCAAAGCCGCCATTGGCAATATTGACCACTTGACCTTGGGGAGCATTCTGCTGCGACCATTGTGTGCCATTAAAGATAAAGGTGAGGCCTTCGGCCGCGGGCTGCCACTCGCCAGAGGCATTGCCAATAATGGTCACTTGCTCAAGTTTAAGTTGCTCTGCGAGTGTGCGAAGGCAAATCCTAGGTTGTGGCTCAGCCAATTGACGGTGCATATGCGTATGGGACTGAGGCGCATCGGCTAAGGGCTGTGGATAGGACATACTCGCAAGGACTCTCTAAAACAAAGATGGGTATTGTAGCGGAACTTCTGTTTTGACTAAAGAATTATTCCCCTGAAGCGACAGACAAGATAATTAATAAAATTTCATAATAACAGTATGTTAGACTGTTTTTGTTTCGGTTTTTATCCTTAGTTAATCTCCTCAAGCGTAGGTTGATGTATTTGGGATTGAGGGCTATTGAGTTGCGAGTAGTATTGCCCGGCCCGCTAAGCCGTTGGAGCATTAGCTTTGTAAACTCTGGCTATCAACTTTCGTCCTTAAAATAGTATTTATCCGTTATTTTCCCGTTGTTTGACGTTCTTTTTCTATCACGGCAATGGTACGTTCGATAAATTTCCTCAAGGCTTTTGGCGGCAGAAAAGGGGATTTGCTCTCCTGATTAAAGCGCGCAACCAGCTCTGCGATCTGTGGATGTTGGGTTATCTGTTCCACACTTTTGCCTGAGTCAATTAGCGACTCGATTTGTTGAACCCAGTCATTAGTGTTTTGCTGAAAGCGGCGCAGGGATGCCTTACTACTTGGCTTACCATGCCCGGGCACGATAAGGCTGTCCTCATTACCTATGGCTAAAATATGGTTGATGGCGGCATTAAATCCACTAATACCACCCGTATAAAAAGTCGGGTGCCAGCTGTTATCGACAATATCGCCGACAAACAGGCTGTTGCTCTGTGGATGAAAATAAATCCAGTCGGCAGATGAATGGGAAGAAACTTGGGTGGCCAATATATCGGGTATCACGGATTGCAATGGCACAGTATTTTTCGCTGCCACCGTGTTCTGCATCGGGGCTGTATTTTGTGATGGAACTTTTTGTGAAGATACTTTTTGTGACGGAACTTTTTGCAATGGAACAGTGTTTTGCGTTGGCACTAGGTGCGCGCCTTGTTGAATAAAATATTGATTACCACCGGTATGATCGACGTGTTCATGGGTATTTAAGATGAATTTAGCGGGTTTGGCATAGAGGGATTGAATCACATCATCCAGAGCACTTAAGTGTTCATTCCCAGGCATAGGATCGATAAGCACCAAACCATCCTGCGTCAATATCAGGCCAATATTGGTGCCGTAATCGATGCCTTTTAAAAGCTGTACTTGCTCAGAGACTTGCTCAACACTGATGGTATTGGCTTGAACAATGAAGCTAGACGTTAAAAAAACGAGGGTAACGAATACCTTATGCATAGTGAAATCACTCTCTGGTTTTGTCTAATCGATGGGATCTTTAAGCATTATTGACCGCATTCGAGTTGCGAGCTATTGCGCAACTCGGCCTAATTTGTGACAAATCTTATAAACCTATCGTATTATCAATATGCTGTATTGATAACAATTCGCATTACCTTTACACTGTTGGGATTCTAAAAGAGGTAGGAAACAATCCCCCATGGCGAAAATAAGTAATCGCTTCTGGTTTATGTTACACGGTTGGGTGTCATTGCCCATCTGGATTTTATTCAGTTTTATCTGTTTAACGGGCACTGTGGCCGTGTTGAGTCATGAGTTGACTTGGCTGACCAACCCTGCGGCTCGTGCGACTAATCCTAACGAATTACCCGCAAAACCCGTCGACGAGTTGATGCTGGTGGTCGAAAAGGCGTATCCAAATGCGCAAGTGATGGGGGCAATGACCCTCGAACCTTATTTAGTCAATGCCATTACCTTTACCGATGCCGATAAACCCTATGCCATCGCCTATGTGAATCAATATACGGGCGAGATCCAGCAGATCAATGAAGGACTAACCTTTATCGGTTTTATGCGCTCATTACATGGTTGGCTGTTATTCCCTTGGCAGAGCGGCTATAGCGTGGGGTATTACCTTGTGTGCTCTATGGCCCTCTTGATGCTTGCCTCATTGGTAACGGGACTCATCGTTTATAAACGTTTTTGGCGCAGTTTTTTTGCCCCAAAACTTAGACTCACCCAAGGCAAGAAGACTCTATTGTCGGATCTGCATAAACTCTCCGGCGTCTGGTCGATTTGGTTTATCGCGATTATGAGCCTCACAGGGCTGTGGTATTTAGTCCAAGCCATCTTCTGGCATGCCGATATCGATATTGAATCCCATGCGCCTATGATTGCCGCCGAGCAAGTGCCTTTGATGCAAGCTGGTGATACGCAACTGCCAAGCGCTAATGTCTCTTTTACTGAGGCTTTAAGTTTAGCCAAGCAGCGTTTCCCCGATTTTCAACCAAGCTATGTGATGCTACCTGAGCATCAACGGGATATGTACCATTTAAGCGGCAGTGGCGATCATATTTTTTACGATCAATATTCCTATAGTCTCAGCATTAACCCGTGGACCGGCGAAATCGCCAGTGCTACCTCGCCAGAAACCATGACAGGTATGCAAACCTTAATGCATATTGCTGATCCGCTGCATTACGGCACCTTAGCTGGTATTTGGACTAAATTGATTTGGTTCTTCTTTGGGCTGGTGCTTTCTGGGATGTCGATCACTGGTTTTATGATGTGGGGATTGCGCCATGTCCGCGCCTTTAAACAGGCCGAAACCAAAGACTTAGCCGCAGATATGATAGGGGAGGCTCGCTAATGGCATCATCGGTATTTTGGTTAAAGCATAAATATAAGCTCAGTGGCTTGATTTTGATTTTACCCTTAGTGTTTCTCTATCAGTCGCTTAGCCCAAGCCTTCCACCCGCTTGGCCGAGCCAGCAGCTTGGTGAATTTAAAATCGCGCCAATGCCTTTAGATTTAAAGGCGCCTTACAAACACCATGATGATTACGTAAAAGATTTTATGTTGATCTTTGAACAGGGTGATGTCGCCCATATTCGCCAAGGTTATGCCAATATCGGCCCAGAGGCTTTGCCATTAGAAGCCCTGCAAAAAGGTGAAAATGGTGTGTTGCATGGCAGCAAACATGGCCAGCATGTGCATGCGATAACCGGCGCTAAGTTAGCGGCAACGGATAGCCTGTGGGTATCGATTCAAAATTGGCAGGGTGAATGGTTGGTTAGCCAATGGTCCGTACCCGAGGCTGTGTTAGTTCAGTAATACCGTTAGCAAATTGTTGCAGTAAAACCGCCCTCAGGTGCAAACTGTGCCTGAGGGTTATTTTTATCGGATAGGTTTACTGCAAAGGATTGGATATGGCATTTACTCAAGCAGAACTCGCGTTAATCGCTGCCGCGAAACAAAAAATGCAAATGGCGCAGCGGGTACGTGTTGGGGTGATTATGTTGCTTATCTTAGGCACGCTTACGTTGCTGGCAGGATTTTGGAGCCATCCGTACGCGATTTATATTGCCTTTGCGCTGGTGGTGTTTGCGGTAGCGCTACCCCAGTTTGGCCAGGGACCCAAATATGAAGAATTGCTCGCCCTATTGCAGCAAAAAGCCGCTCAAGCCGATTAATCTGCACCACAGGGCTAATATCAAAAGGGCTTTCAGCAAAATCTTAACTAGCCTGAAAGTATTCTCTAGCGTGAAAGCCCTTGTTGCTTGCTCATTTCGTTAACTAAAGCGCTTAACCACAGCCTTGTAGCGCCCTTACTCTTCGGGATAGACCTTTTCCTTAAACTCGCACAAATCTTCAATGATGCAGCTGCCACAGCGGGGTTTGCGGGCCAGACAGGTATAGCGGCCATGCAGAATAAACCAGTGGTGCACATCGACCTTAAATTCGGCGGGAACAACTTTTAACATGCGTTCCTCGACTTCGACCACGTTTTTACCGGGGGCGAATTTAGTACGGTTTGCGAGGCGAAAGATATGGATGTCGACGGCGATGGTTGGCCAGCCAAAGTTCTCGCTGCGGTAGTGGATGGTAGAATATTTCGATGTTTTGAAAGGACTGCTAAGTGCCAAAAGCGGACCTATACAAACTCCGTTTGTCGTATGATGACCATTGTGGCTCAGACAAACCTCTATCCGCATCTAGCTCAAAGAAGTCTCCGCCATTTATATAGCAGTCTTAATTATTGCAACTAAGACTGCTACTTGTTAGCTAAGCACCTTGAAGAGAGGGCATCACAACTTCCTGCACGATTCGCATCCCTTCGGGTGTACTCCAACTGCCGGCAAGCTCGGCAATGACTTGATTGGTACTGGTTAATACAACGCCTGCCTGTTCCATTCGCCGTAAAGCCATGTCATCGCCCATCTTACTCGGAGAGCCGCCCGCATCCGCTACGACCTGGACTTCATAGCCTTCTGAAACCAAGCTCAGAGCAGGGTAGACAGTACAGACATCATTTGTCACTCCGGCAATGATGATACGTTTGCGCCCCTGTGCTTTGGTCGCTTTCGCGAAGTTTCCGTCGTCCATCGCGTTAACGATACCTAAGCGTTGAATTCTGTTTTCAAACTCTTCCGGCAGGACATCTTTTAATTCCTGCATTAACGGTCCTTGCGCGTATTCCTCCATGCTGGAGGTCAATACAACGGGCATTTTTAGTATCTTGGCGGTTTTCGCCAGCATAAGGGCATTACGCTTCATTTCGTCAATTGGGATAGATTTTACCCAGCCCATAGTGCCAACCTGATGGTCAATCAAGAGCAGCGTTGCGTTCTCGCCAGTAAATCTACTGAAACTCATCTTGGTATCCTCATTAATTAAAGTGGTTTGCCACTAAAAAACATGACCTTCGCACCGGCATCGGACGCGGTCACTGTGATGGTCTGCTCATTTTCTTGTGACGAGAAGACCGGTACTTTGTGCTGCTGAAAAGAGAACGTTTGCTGGTCTACAGTAAACGCCCCCGAAACTGGCAGCAAAAAAGCGTTGTGGTTGGCTTTTACCTGCAAATTGATCGAGGCTCCGGCGTTTAAGGTAATATCCAGTAAGGTCACATCCGTGGGTGTATTTAAAGGAGATTGCACGCCATTAAATTCACCCACCGGAATACGGACTTTTCCTTCTGGAATCTTAACGCTGACAACATCTTCCGCTTCCAACGTCAAAGACGTTGGCTGCATCAACCGCTTAGCCTCTGGCAAGGCAATAAATATTTGTAACGAATGCACGGTTTTGCCGGGCTCGGCCGGAACTTCCTCATGAACAATCCCTGAGCCTGCCGCGGCCCAGTGCAATCCTCCTGGTTTGATTAGGTTCTTCACCCCGGTTGAGTCGCTGTTATCAATTCCGCTTTCAGAATCGAGAAACACATAGGAGACCGCTGAAAAACCTGCATGTGAATGAGGAGGAAATGTGGGTCCACTCATCCAGGCGTGATCAACCGCAATAAACGGGTTAATTTTTTGCTGATAGCCACGCAGAACCTGTGCCCGAAAATGTGAGCCGTGGCTGACCTGTTGTGTGGTTACTATTTGCATGGTAGTTCAGCCTGCAACCTTGGCCAGCGGATAATCGGTATAACCTTGTGCTGAGCCACCAAAGAAAGTATTGCGATCCGCCGTATTAAACGGAATGTCCTGTTTCAGACGTTCGACAAAATCAGGATTAGCCAGCACCATCTGACCATAAGCCTCTAAATCGGCTATTCCACTGCGAATATCTTCACCGATGTTTTCGCGGGCACGGCCTGGTTTGTTAACGATCAAAATGCCATCCCAACCATCACGGATATCGCGCAGAAGCTCGTCATCACCTTGATGCATCACGTGCAAATAAACCAATTGCAGCTTGTTCAACTCTGCAACCAAATAGCGGTATAAGGCTGGTCCCTCAGCGCCTTCATCAATGCCCCACAATTTTGTGCCCGGCGACAAGCGGATCGCGGTTCTTTCTGCACCGATTTCTTCGGCGACAGCTTTAGCAATTTCGATAGCAAAGCGGGCTCTGTTTTCGATAGAACCACCATATTCATCCGTACGGGTATTTGCGCTTGGGGCAAAAAACTGTTGGATGAGGTAAGCGTTCGCACCGTGAATTTCGACACCATCGGCGCCCGCTTCAATGGCACTGCGTCCGGCATGTCTGAATTCGCCAATGGCTTGCTTAATTTGCACCTGAGTCATGGCCTCGGGCACCGGAATGTCCAGCATGCCTTTCAAGGTAAACATTTGCGTACCTGGCGCTATGGCTGAAGGGGCCAAACCAGCCCGGTGATGCGGTGTATTGTCTGGATGAGACATGCGGCCAGCATGCATCAGCTGGAAAAAAATACGTCCGCCTTTTTCATGCACCGCTTTCGTAACCTGCTTCCAGCCGTCGATATGGGCTTGGGTGTAAATCCCTGGCGTAAAGATATAGCCTTGCCCGTCGTCTGATGGCTGTATGCCTTCGGTGACAATTAACCCCAGACTTGCGCGTTGACTGTAATAGTCGGCTGCTAATGCACCGGGAGTACCATCCTGATGGGCCCTTGAACGGGTCATTGGCGCCATAACAAGCGCGTTTTGTAGGGTGTTTTTACCTAAAGTGATCGAATCAAAAATGGATTTCATCGTAATAACCTCTGCTATTCGTTAACTGGATAATTAAGCCAATGCCTTTGCGACTAAGCCGCGAGACTGACGTAAATAAGCCTGCATATGGTCGTCCGCATTGATGCCTTTGGTCGGCAGCAGTGCCTGAGATTTATGGTTAAATAAAGTGCCGGAGTATTGGTCTAATTCAGGCGCAATCAGTAACGGCGTAATGCCTTGGGCGTATTGCTCCGGTGTCGGGGTAAACCAACCGATCAGCGTTTCCAGCAGATTGAAAATCACCCGGTTCCCACCGAGGAAATTACTGCGGATATCGGTTTTAACTAAACCTGGATTCAGGCCAAATATCGAAAAATTTTGGAAGCGATGATGATTATCAAGGACCAGCATTTCATTGCCGGCGACCGTGTTCATATGCACTTGCATGGTTTTGTAGCTTTGCTCTGCATTCAAATCGTTCAGCACGCCTGGACTACCTGAACCTGGATACCCCATCACAAATACCCGGGGTTTTTGGTGAGTCTGCGTGCCTAAACGCGGCATGAAGTTATCAAACATGACCAGCCGATTGAGGTAACTGGTCGCCATGTCCATCTCCAGCCCTTCCGCAGTTTCTTGCCGTTTAGGTGCAGCAAAAATTCCGGTGGTAAAAATCAACATATCCAGTGTTTCGGCAGGGATAAGGGCTGCTACACGCTCAGCTTCCCGCATCGAACTTAAGTCCGCTTGCAAAAAGCGAATACCTTGGTGGGCTTGATCGCGAAATGTTCTTCCTAAGACCAGAACATCAGCGCCATGTTTAGCCATGTTTTGCGCAAGTGCACGCCCTAAACCTCCGGTACCACCGACAATGACGACTTGCTTGCCTTTCAACTCAGTACGAACATCGCCCATACGGATTGCACTGAACTGTTTATTAATTTTCACGCTAATGTGCCTCTGTTTTAATGCCACCTCTTGGTTGCGTACAATTATTAATCAATAGATATTTGGGATAAATAAGTTAAAATGGAATTGATTGATGCATTAATGGAGCAATCTAGTTGGACATATTGAGAGACATGGCGTTATTCGTGGAAGTGTGCAAAGTGATGAGTTTTCGCAAGGCGGCGGATGCTTTAGACATGCCGAGCTCAACGCTTTCCCGCAGAATAAGTCATTTAGAAAAAGAAGTTGGATTGCGCTTATTGCATCGCACCACCAGAAAAGTGGATCTGACAGAAGCCGGATTACTTTACTTCCAGCGCTGTAAACGTATTGTCGATGAAGCCAATTTAGCCCACGAACAACTTGGTGAAATGCTTGAACACCCCACAGGGACAATCAGAGCGTCCGTTCCTGTCGACTTTGCCATCATCTACATCGCGCCCTTGCTTGAAGAATTCGGTGCTATTTACCCGGGCATTAACGTCGAATTTGATATGACGCCGCGTAATGCAGACCTGATTTCAGAGCATATAGACTTAGCCATCCGTATGGGGCAACCACCGGATTCAACACTAATTGCCAGAAAAATTACCAGTTTTACCAGCCAATTGTTTGCGTCACCTGCTTACCTTAAACGATGCGGTCAGCCAAAACATCCATCGGAACTCATCGGGCATGACGGCATAGCATTTCCAAAGACAAGTCACTGGGATTTGAGAAATGGCAAACAAGACATTCGGGCTGAATTTGGCGGTCGCTATCGGGCCAACAACGTGGGCATGATGAAACGCTTAGCAACGTTAAATCACGGCATTATTCTATTGCCGCAAACCTCGGTAATAGAAGAATTAGCCCAAGGGAAATTAGTCGGATTATTACCAGGATGGACCGGTGCGAGTTTACCTGTTTACGCATTGACTGAAACCAGACTATTGCCCGCAAAAGTTCGGGTTTTCATCGATTTCTTACAGCAAAAACTTGGTAAGTAATTAAATTTACTAGAGTAATTTACAGCATTAAGAAGCGGACCATATGATGTCCGCTATCCGCTCATGAACAACAGCCTTGTGGCTTTTTATTCTTCGGGGTAGACCTTTTCTTTAAATTCGCAAAGGTCCTCAATAATGCAGCTGCCACAGCGGGGTTTGCGGGCCAGACAGGTATAGCGTCCATGCAGAATAAACCAGTGGTGCACATCGACTTTAAATTCGGCGGGAACAACCTTTAACATGCGCTCCTCGACTTCGACCACATTTTTACCGGGGGCGAATTTAGTGCGGTTTGCCATGCGAAAGATATGGGTGTCGACGGCGATGGTCGGCCAGCCAAAGGCGGTATTGAGCACCACGTTAGCGGTTTTACGACCAACACCAGGAAGCGACTCTAGCGCTTCTCTGTCCTCTGGGACTTCGCCGTTGTATTTTTCAATCAAGATCTCACAGGCTTTAATCACATTGATGGCCTTGTTGTTATACAGGCCAATCGTCTTGATATATTCCTTTAATCCATCCACGCCTAAGGCATAAATACTGTGGGCGGTATTGGCGACTGGAAATAGTTTATCGGTTGCCTTATTCACGCTCACATCGGTCGCCTGCGCCGATAAAGTCACTGCCACCAGTAATTCAAAGGGACTAGAGAAATTCAGCTCGGTTTCGGGTTTGGGATTGTTTTCGCGAAGGCGGGTGAGGATTTGGATGCGTTTTTCTTGATTCATAGTGGTCCTTGTAAGTAGTGGGTTTAACGCTAAACCCACTACTTAAGCTGTTATCTCAATAAGGGCTTAACTCACTTTGGTGATCCGTGCCCGTGTTACGCTTGGCTGCACTGCCGCTTCGGGTTGACGCTCTTTAAGCTTTTTATCGATAACGTTTTTCAGGGCGATAAGTAGGCCCATCAGAATAAAGGCGCCGGGCGGTAACATCGCCAGCAAGAAGGGCGTATCGACTTGCCATACTTGTATCGTTAAGGTTTTTGCCCATGGGCCGAGCAGTTGGTCGGCGCCATCAAATAGGGTGCCTTGGCCGAGAATTTCCCGCGTTGCGCCAAGTACCGCTAAGACTAAGGTAAAGCCAAGCCCCATCATCAGTCCATCGAAGGCGGCGCTAAAGGCATTATTACGGGAGGCAAACGCTTCGGCGCGGCCAATGATAATGCAGTTAGTCACAATCAGCGGTAAGAAGATCCCTAAGGACAAATACAGGCCATAGGCGTAGGCGTTGATAAGCAGCTGTACTGCCGTCACCAGCGCCGCAATGATCATCACAAACACGGGGATACGGATTTCCTTGGGCACATAGTCACGTACCAACGAGACTAAAATGTTTGAACCAATCAGTACCAACATAGTGGCGACCCCAAGCCCGAGGGCATTGGTGAGGGTGGCCGTGACGGCTAACAGTGGGCACAGTCCCAACAATTGCACTAGACCTGGGTTGTTTTTCCACAGTCCTTGCCAGGCAATTTCGCGATAATTAGTCATGGTTGGCCTCACAATTCAGTGGTTGGCTGAAAATCTCTGCTTGATGCTGAGTAAAGTACCATACGGCGCGTTTAACCGCTTTCACATAGGCGCGTGGTGTGATTGTCGCGCCAGTGAATTGGTCAAAGTCACCCCCGTCTTTTTGCACTTGCCATTGCTTATCATCTTCGGATGTCAGCACTTTTCCGACAAACTTGGTGACCCAATCGGATTTACGTAAATCGATTTTATCCCCAAGGCCCGGGGTTTCTTGGTGGGCAAGTGTGCGTACACCTAACACTTCACCTTGGGTATTGATACCCACAATCAGCTTAATATTACCGTTGTAACCATCGGGGGCAATGGCTTCGAGGGCGATAGCAACGGGCTTACCTGCAGCAGTGGCGATATAGGCTGGCATGGCATCGTCGGTGCCGAGCGCCTCTTTATCCTGCAACAGGGTACATTGCTCGGTCAGCTCATTGTCATGGATCTCATCGGGGATCAACTGATGCAACACGCGCATCAATTCCTGCTGCTCTTGCTGCTTAATTTTATCTAAGGTCTGTTGATTGACCACTGCTACTAAGCCCGTGCAGAGCAGGGCAAACAGGGCAAGCAGCAAACCATTTTTAATCATTGGATTATTCACTTTTATTCCTCAAGAATCTTTGTTCAAGCTCGCTTGATTCTTTTATGTCACAGGCCTAGCCCGCAGAGTGGCCATAGGTGCGCGGACGCACATAGTAGTCAATAAATGGTGCGCACAGGTTTGCGAGCAGCACGGCAAAGGCGAATGCATCGGGGTAGCCACCTTGGGTACGAATGACATAGACCAAGACACCAATTAATGCGCCGAAAATTAAACGGCCGCGTGGACTGGTCGCCGCGGTGACGGGATCGGTGGCGATAAAGAAGGCGGCGAGCATGGTCGCGCCCGAGAATAAATGGAACAGCGGGCTTGCCTGAGTATCGGGGGATAATAAATAGCCGATGCTCGATGCTACAAATAATCCCACCAACACGCCTGTGCTGATGTGCCAACGGATGGCTTTTAATTTAAGCAGCACTAAACCGCCAGCAAGATAAGCTAAATTGACCCAAAACCAACCTACGCCAGTGCCGCCATCGAATATGCTTTTGGCCATACTCTCAGTAGTAGTCAGCCCTAAGGACAGATCGGTTTTGAGGGTATCGAGCGGTGTCGCCATACTGATCCCATCGATGCCGAGACGGAATTGCTCCATGCCACCATGGGCGCCGACATTGAAGATCAATTGCAAGCTATCAATCACACTTGGGGTATTAAGCGCAACCGTACTTGGTGCAATCCAACTGGTCATCTGCACCGGGAAAGAAACCAGCAGCAACACATAGGCGGCCATCGCGGGGTTGAACAGGTTATGGCCTAAGCCTCCGTAGAGGTGCTTAACGATAACAATCGCAAAGGCAGTGCCCATGACAATCATCCACCAAGGCGCCAGCGGCGGGATCGCAACCCCGATTAAGATCGCCGTTAACATGGCGCTGTTATCGCTTAAACTCGCTTTGATGCTGCGATTACGCAGTTTCATCACCGCGGCTTCACAGCTCAGGGCAACGATAATCGCCAGTAACACTTGAATAAGCGTGCCCCAGCCGAAAAAGGCGCATTGCACCACAAGGCCGGGTAACAAGCATAAAATGACCCTTTGCATAACCGTTGAAGTATGCAAATTACGGGTAACATGGGGTGATGAGGCTATTTTAAACGCCATTGTGATCCCTTTTATCTAATCTTGAGTCACTGATTTTTAAGCTAATAATTTTAATGCACAGAGCTTTTAAACCTGCAGTGCTATTCATTTGCATCGCTGATCGCATTCGCTTCTCTGGCCGCTTTTTTGGCTTTCGCACGAGCAACGGCTGCAGCGACCTTGGCCTTTTTCTCAGCTTCGGGACTGAGTGGTGCGCTTGGTTTAGCGACTGAGCTTGATTCATCGCCTAATTGAGAGCCTGATTCAGAGTCTGACTCATTGGTCAATTCAGGCTTAGCGCCTGCTGTTAACTCAGGCTGAACTTCGGTAACCTCACTCGATTCAACTTGCTGCGCGGCGGCTTTTTTGGCTTTAGCATGGGCAACGGCTGCAGCGACTTTGGCCTTTTTCTCATCTTCGGGACTGAGAGCTGCGCTTGGCACTGTGTCAGATTCAGTGCCTGAATCTGACTTAGCGTCTGCTGCATGCTCGGGCAGAACCTCTTTAACCTCTGTCGACTCAGCCTGCTGCGCGGCGGCTTTTTTGGCTTTCGCACGAGCAACCGCAGCAGCTACTTTGGCCTTTTTCTCATCTTCGGGACTGAGTGGCGCGCTTGGAATAGAGCTTGACTCTGATTCTGGCTTAGCGTCTGCGGCTAGCTTGGACTGAACCTCGGTAACCTCGCTCGATTCAGCCTGCTGCGCGGCGGCTTTTTTGGCTTTAGCACGGGCAACGGCAGCAGCAACCTTGGCTTTTTTGTCATCCACTTCCGCGTTAGCCGTCGTTTCAGTTGCTGGCTTATCTGTGTTGTCTGTCGCGATGTCAGTGTCGCCATTGGCATCTGAGTCGGCTTTTAATGCGGCTTTTTTCGCTTTGGCGCGAGCGATGGCTGCGGCGACTTTATCTTTTTGCGATAAAGACTCGGTTTGTTCAGTTGGCTCGCTTGGTTTAGAAGAAGCTGTTTGCTCAGAAGAGACGGCTTGTTGAGACGATTCTGCATCATCGGCCCCTTGAGCCGCAGCGGCGGCTTTCTTGGCCTTGGCTCGAGCAATCGCTGCGGCAACGGCCGCCTTACCCTTAGGCGCCTCAGTGCTGCTTGCATCAGCCGCAACGATCTCAACCGGAGCGTTATCCGCTGAGGTTTCTGCCGCAGCCGCTTTTTTGGCCGCAATCCGCGCCATGGCTTCGGCGACGGCATTCTTATCCGTTGAGGTCATTGTCGCTTGGCGACGCGCAGCGGCTTCTTTAGCCTTGGCTTCGCGGGCGAGTTTTTCTTCCTCGAGGCGTTGAATACGTGCCTCGAAGCGCTGTTTGGCGCGCTCGGCTTGATGTTTTTCATCGGCGGCTTGTTTTAGCGCCGATTTAGCGATGCGGTAATATTCCACCAGTGGAATATCACTGGGGCACACATAACTACAGCAACCGCATTCGATACAGTCTTTAAGGTTGTAGCTGGCCGCCTTGTCATACTCTTCCGCTTTTGCATGCCAAAACAGTTGTTGTGGTAGCAGGAGTGCAGGGCAGGCATTGGCACATTCGCCGCAGCGAATACAGGCCTTTTCCTCTGGTGTTGTTCCAATCTCTTGACTGCTGGGCACCAAAATACAGTTTGTGCCTTTTAAAATCGGCACTTGGATGGTTGGTAACGCATGGCCCATCATAGGGCCGCCAATAATCACTTTTTGTTCGGCTTCGGCGTTAAATTCAGTGTGTTTGAGCACATGCTCAACGGGCGTACCTATGGGTAACCAATAGTTGCCGGGCTTACCCACATTTTGGCCAGTAACTGTCACCACACGTTCAATCAGTGGTTTACCTTGGGTCACGGCTTGGTGAATCGCAAACGCGGTTCCCACGTTATGCACGACAATGCCAAGCTTAGCGGGGATGGAACCTGAGGGCACTTCACGCCCCGTGATGATCTGAATAAGCTGCTTTTCACCGCCAGAAGGATACTTAGTTGGGATAGCTGTTACCCGGGTGCTGCCCGCTGGGAGCGTGGATTGAATCACCGCCTGTTGCATAGCTTTAATCGCTTCGGGCTTGTTGTCTTCAATCGCTATCACAATGCGCTTGGGCGCTAGGAGGCGATGGATAATCCCAATACCCGCCAGAATGTCTTGGCTGTATTCGCGCATTAAGCGATCGTCGGCGCTGATATAAGGTTCACACTCCACGCCGTTGATAATCACTAATTCGATTTCACTGACGGGATTAAGCTTGATATGGCTTGGGAAGGCGGCGCCCCCCATACCGGCAATGCCTGCACCATGGATTTTGGCAATCATCTCATGATTGCTGAGCTCAATTGAGCCTGGCGTTAACTCGCACCAGCGGTCTTCACCATCGGCGGCAATCACGCAGGTATTGACCGGCAAGGCCGAGGCGTGGTTACTGGCTCTTGGCTCAATGGCAACCACAGTGCCAGAGGTTGGCGCATGCACGGGTAAATGCCAAATCGAGGTGCCTTGAGTTAATGGCGCGCCTTTTAATACTTTGTCACCCACTTTGACCGCAAGAGTGCAGTTCTCACCGACCTGTGGCACAGGTATTAAGTATTCCTGCGCTAATGGCAGTTGGCTAATTGGCGTGGTGTTGGAGAGGAATTTGACTTCAGGTGGATGAATGCCACCGGGTGAGCGCCAAAGGGTTCCTTTATCTAATTGATCTAATAAAGTCAGCACCGCTTATCCTCTCTTTTCTTCGTGCGGGGTCTCTTGAATAAGAGTCACGGGAATGGCATTTAAGCGCCAGTTCCAGTTTTTCAGATTTTGGCTCACAGGGATCATATCGATACAGTCAACGGGGCAGGGCTCGACACAGAGATCGCATCCAGTGCAGTCAGCCGTGAGCACGGTATGCATGAGTTTGCCCGCGCCAATAATGGCATCGACAGGACAGGCCTGAATACACTTAGTGCAGCCGATACACTCATCTTCGCGAATGTAGGCGACTTTTTTGACTTGGGACTGAGCCTCGGCATTGAGCGGCTCTGGCTCGACCCCCATTAAGTTGGCGAGCTTTTCCATGGTCGCAGTGCCGCCGGGAGGACACTTGTTGACTTTATCGCCATTGGCAATGGCTTCTGCGTAGGGGCGGCAACCGGGATAACCACATTGACCGCATTGGGTTTGTGGCAGAATCGCTTCGAGTTCATCGACAATGGGATTGCCTTCAACCTTAAATTTTAAGGCAGCAAATCCGAGTAATACCCCAAAGAACAATGCCAATAGGGTCAGTAAGATAACGGCAATAAACATGGTGGACATCTATTTAACCAATCCTGTGAATCCCATAAAGGCTAAAGACATTAAGCCTGCGGTGATCATGGCAATCGCGCCGCCCTTAAACGGCATGGGCACATCGGCGGCCGCTAAACGTTCGCGCATCGCGGAAAACAGAATTAACACTAAGGAAAAACCTACCGCAGCCCCAAAGCCATAGATAGCTGACTGAATAAAATCGTGTTTCTCGTTCACGTTTAACAGGGCCACACCCAGTACGGCACAGTTAGTGGTGATCAATGGCAGATAGATCCCGAGCGCTCGGTGTAGGGAGGCACTGGTTTTTTGCACCACCATCTCAGTAAATTGCACCACCACAGCAATGACCAGAATAAAGCTCATGGTACGCAAGTAGCTGAGGTCAAAAGGCAATAATAGATATTGGTTGACGAGGTAACTGAGAATGGATGCCAAGGTCAACACGAAGGTGGTCGCCATGGACATGCCAATAGCGGACTCCAATTTACTGGAGACCCCCATAAAAGGACATAAACCTAAGAATTTCACTAATACGAAATTGTTGACCAGTACGGTGCTGATCAACAACAGGAGATATTCACTCATCTCAATACTTGTCTAAACGGATCTTGGCCGTATTATCGACTTTTCCGTTTGCATAAACAACATATAGAATGCAGGGTTAACTATCTTTACTGTAAATTTGCGCGCTCCATTAACCCTGCGCTGGCTTAAATTTGGTCAGTTAAGGTAATGGCCTGTGGCTGGGCAATATAATAGCCCTGCAAACCATCGACGAGGAGTTTTTCGAGGGTCAGTTTTTCCTCTTGGCGCTCGACACTGGTGGCGATAACTCGAATGCCGATGCGTCGTGCCACATCCACCATCATCCGCACGAAGAACTTATTATTGCTGTCTTCATCGATTGATGAGGTGTAGCTGCCATCGAGCTTAATGTAGTCTGGGCGCACTTCACTGAAGAATTTGAAGGAGGTAAAGCTCATTCCAAAGCGCTCAATTGAGACCCGTGAACCGACACTATGGACTTCTCGAACAAACTTATAGCTTGCCCCTAAATTAGCCTGCATGCCGGATTCGTTGATCTCAAACACTAGGCGAGAAGCGATGTATTTATGCTTGCTCAATACATCCCTTAACCAGCCGACAAACAGTTCTTGATGGGCCGAAAAGGCGCTGATATTGACGCCAAAGTTGCCGCTAATGGTTGGATTTTCTTTAAGCATTCTTAATGTGCTGATCACCACTAATTTATCTAATTCGGTGCTCATGCCGTGGCGCTCGGCCATGGCGATGACGGTGGTGGTAGGTAAAAACTTGCCTTCGTTGTTGTAAAAACGTGCGAGTAGTTCGCGATAGACCTCGACATCATTGCGGCAAGGCTGAATCGGCTGTTGAAAAAATTTCAACGCTTGGCGGGTGATTAAGTCGTTGATTGCCACTTTCCAACGGTCATCCCCAAACTGCTCGTCACCGTTGAGTTTCTCTTGAATATGGAAACTATTGGGGCCAAGGGTTTGCGCTATGCTGACGGCGGTGTCCGCCAATGAGAGCAAATTAACGGGATCGGTCCCCTGTTGATAAGGCACTAAACCAATGTGCGCCACCGATTCGGCTCTGGTCATTTGTTGGTATTCATCGAGGAACACTTTAAGTTGTTCTAAAAACTTAGGACCGTCTTTTAACACTAAGTCAGGTAAAAAAATCGCAAAATCGGCACTGGAGACACGGTAACACTCAGAATCGGGATATTTTGAACAAGCCTTACGAATACAATTGGCAACACTCGCAAGATAATCATCACCGGCGGAGCGGCCTTGTAATTGGTTCACATGGGAAAGTTCAGTCGCTTTGACCATGGCTAACAGCCCGAGTTGTGGGATGCTGCGGTTACTGATGCTTTCTAATTTAGTGGTAAAAGGTGGGCGACTGCCAAAACCAGTCACAGGATCTTGATAGGCGGCTTTATGTAATTTTTGATTTTCTTGGGTCAGTAAATCCAGTTTAGATTTGAGCTGAGTTCGGCAGTCTTCTAAGGCTAATTTCACTGGCGTCATTTCACCGTTCAGCTTCGAAGATTCAATGGCGGAAAAATTCATGTCAGGAATATGGGAGATATACTCTGCCGCATAACGGATAGCTGATTTTAATTTGTTGATAAGCAAAATAAAAACAACCATCAACAGGATATAGGTCAGCACCAATACCATCCCCAATTGCTGGGTACTGGTGATGGCATTTTCAATCGCTTGATCGGCACTCAACTTAACCTGTAAACGCCCCGCAGCCAGTTTTTGCGTATGGGATAAATCTAAGGCAAACAATCCGGCTAGCGGGTGAGGGCTCTGGGAGTTGAGATCGCCCTGAGTAAAATTGAGTTGTCCGTCGGTATCATCGACATATTGGAAAAATTGCAGCGGATAATGGCTGGCAATACTTTGGTAAAGCTCGGCGCCATTGCCCTGCCATTGGGTAAAGTTACCCATGTACTGTTTAAAGTTATTGAGCTCTTGCTGTTGCTGCACTTGGAGCTGATTATTTTCGTTGTGATAAATCCAACCAAACAGCCCTAAAAAAATCAGCAATAAAAAGATGGGATATGATTTAGACATCGCCATAAAAATCCGCTCTCAATGTGGTGAAGTATTTGCGGACAGAATATTAAGAGAGTGCTCAGTCAATATCCCTATCTGCGTGATGATACTCGGAATTTTGGTTAACAAACTGCTTACAGTGTAACCGTATTTGGCGTAAAACAGAAATGAAAACACACGCCTAGATGACGAGTTATTGGAGCTTAGAAGATTGGATGGACTCGCAAGAAAGTGGCTCCCCTGACTGGACTTGAACCAGTGACATACGGATTAACAGTCCGCCGTTCTACCGACTGAACTACAGGGGAGTAGAAGGTGCGATATTGCTATCGACTTGAGATATCATCTTGAAAGTGGCTCCCCTGACTGGACTTGAACCAGTGACATACGGATTAACAGTCCGCCGTTCTACCGACTGAACTACAGGGGAGTAGATGATGCGATATTACTATCGACTTTAACTTGTCTTGCGTTAGTGGCTCCCCTGAC